>JAMPFK010000032.1 GCA_023664485.1 Bacteroides fragilis
CTGGACGGCCGCTCCTCCGGGCGGTAGGGTTTTATTTTATCACCTGTCCCTTCCCTTTGTCAAGGCCGTTTCTACATTTTTTTCCAGCAAATGTAACCTGCAAATATATAGTAGACGACATAACAAATTGCTCTTTCCGGCTCTTGCAAAAGCCATATAGGTAAGCTTTTACAAGTCTGAAAAGGCAATTTCCAATATCGTTAACTATAACAGTTCAATCGATCAAATTACATCCTGAAATCTGCCTCATGCCATTTTGAAGTTCTGCCGGAATTTTTCAGCCGTAACGGCAGTACCCAAAAATAAAACCGTCTCATTGCACACGGCAAAGAACGATATTATAATCGGGACAGGAGGTAAAATCATATGGCAAATGAAAACAACAAAGATTTTAACGCTATGCTGCATAACAGCAAGGATATGCCCAGATTTCAGACGATTACAGATGAAAAGAGCATCCAAAAATATGGCGGAAGCCGTATGTACTTTGCGCCGCCAATCGACTACGACGAGGTCATGAAGCGGATTCCCTGGGGAAAGGTCATCACGGTCGGAAAGATCCGGGCGTACTTCGCAAAACTGAACAATGCGGATTTTACCGATCCGATAACCGCAGGCGTTTTTGTTTCGATCGCGGCCTGGGCGAGCTTCCAGCGCACAGAAAATGAAACACCCTATTGGAGGACTTTGAAAGCGAACGGAGAATTAAATGCAAAATATCCGGGCGGTGCGGAAGCGCAGAAAGACAAACTGGAAGCGGAGGGACACACGATCATCCAGAAGGGAAAAACTAATATCAGATACTATGTAAAAGACTATGAAGAGGCCCTTTTTGAATTATCCTGAACCGCAGAGCAAAGTCGCAGCGGTCAGCGTTTTTGCAGCAAATACCGCGAGCCGGGAAAGCATGATCATCGGACTCCAAAATAATCTATCACCCGATACAGGAAGTAGGCACAGATGGCCGTCTCCCCGATTCCCATCACGGCTCCCAGCAGTTTATCCAGCCCGTGAATAACAGAAATATTGACAATAGCAGTTATCGGTCTGAAAATGAAGCTGCACAGCTTATAAACGATCCCGATTCCGATCAATCCTGCAATGCAGACCGTGAGCACGCTGAACGTTTTGGCCACGATGCTGCTGATTGTCAAAAAAAGGAGCGTAATGCAGACACAGGCGGCCGCAATGGAAAAAATATTGACAAGCTCTTTGATCATCCCGTTTTGAAATCCTTTTCTGATCCGCCATGCCGCCATCAGAAGTATTACGAATATAAAAACCATTTTGAAGTCTATGTTCAAACTAATCCTCCATGTCAGAGCAGTTTAGATGACATCGCGCCGGGAATTTCAGATTCCCGGCTGCGCTCACAGCATATCCCCGGCTCCAACTCAAATTGCCGGTTGAAAAATAAGCTGTCAAGCTTATTTTTCAGCCTGTATTTTTCACCTTTCAACCGTACTTTTCAGTGTATACACACCGCTATTTCAGCTCAATCGTATCGATGGAATCCGCCGTGACCAGTATATATCTGTAAGAAGCAGAAGTCGGAATCAGCGCATAAACGGCTTTTTCAAAATAGCCGGAATACTTTTCCACACCGTCCATATTATAGACCTGACATTCCGATTCATTATAAATGACGATCTGGCCCTCCGCAAATACGATATCCGTGTACTCCATATCGAAGCCGATGGAAAGGCTCAGCTGGCCGGCCTTATTATAAATGTCCAGCCGGTATCTGCTGCTGCCGTCCGTGCTGTTAAAAACAAGCCCCACAGATTCTTTTCCATAATAAATTTTCTGCACGTCTTCATTGAACAGGCGCTCCCCGATATGAACCGGTATCTGCGTTCCTTCAAAAAACATGATCCGGTCGTCGGAAACGGCAAAAATTGTCTTTTCATCCAGGAAACGGGTATATCCCACGACTACATCCAGATAATCATACCCGCTGACATAATTATCCGTCCGGTTCTGGCCGACCTCTCCAAAATTATAAAAAGCAACGCTGGATTTCAGCTCTCCGCTGTCCACAAACAGATAGGACACGCACAGAAGCGTTCCGTTCGGCGAGAGCGACAGACTGAACGGATAGCCGCTGTCCTTCATCGTCGTCCTGATACGCACCAGTTCTTTCCCTTTCGTATCGTAAAGGCAGATAAAGGTAAGGTTGGAGTCATCCAGAACGACCGCGACAACACCGTTGGACGCTACGCAAAAATTTCTTATCGGCCTGTTCGTCGTAATCTGTCCCAACAGGCCGCCCGTATTCATTACATAAATATTTCTCCCATTATAATCGCCGATGGCCGCCACGTTCTGACAGATATCGACCATCGGATTCTGCATTTCAAAAGTTTCGTTCCAGACCGCGTTTCCTTTTCCGTCCATACAGCTCGCGCCGTCCTTACTGTAGGTCAGTATGTATTCCGAAAAAGCGGCCAGATCGCCATTCTGCGGCTTTGTCATTTCTATCGAAGATACGGTCACGCTCTCCGTATATATCTTATTTTTCCATTGAATCAACAACAGCGCCACCGCCGCCGCCGCAAGGGCAAAAAGCAGCAGACTGCGGTAGAAAATCATGAATTTATGACTTTTTATTTTTTCCAGATAGCTGATACGGGGCGTTTTTTCTTTATTCTTCTTTTTATTTTTAAAGTAATCCCTGACGTTCATCCTATGTTATTCCTTTATAACATTCTGCATTATTATATCATCTAAACTCGCAAGCTCGCGCTTTCAGCGCTCCATGTCCGATTTCATCGGACGCCTGCTCGTTAATAACCGCATGAAAATCAAATGCCTCTCTGCGGCGCTTGATTTCCCTCTGCGGTTATTATATCATCTAAACTCGCAAGCTCGCGCTTTCAGCGCTCCATGTCCGATTTCATCGGACGCCTGCTCGTTAATAACCGCATGAAAATCAAATGCCTCTCTGCGGCGCTTGATTTCCCTCTGCGGTTATTATATCATGAATAAGCTCATTCTTCTCGCTAACGCTCATTGTATCATATATTTCATCAGGGTAGTAATATTTTTTGTCCATATTTGATATTATCCGGATCTTTTATCTTGTTCAATTCGCAGATTTCCTTTACTTTTCCCGTATCTCCATATATTTTGATACTGATTTTGTAAAGGGTATCTCCCTTTTCAATCTTATAGTATTCCGCAAAATTTCTGGCAAAAGCCTGCTCACTCGGCGCCATCTCTTCCGCAGGAGCAGGTTCCTCTTCCGGAACGCCGCCGCTCTTTTCATCGACCTGTCCGCCCTCATCCTCCGCGCTGTTCTCCGGCCCGCTCTGGCCGTCGCCGTTCTCTGGTTCGCCCTGGCTGTCTTCATTCTCTACATCGCTCTCCGATTTGCTCTGTTCCTCCCCGCTCTCTGCCGCAGGTTCCTCCCAGCCCTGCGCCCCGGCTCCATCCGCTGCCGCGTTTTCGTCATTCTCCGGTTCTTCCTCCATAGCCGCCTGATTTTCTTCTTCAAACCTCGCGTCCAGATCTTCAAGCCGCAGGACCGTGCCTTCCGTCGGAATCCTTTCGCCCATAGCTTCTGTGCCGTCCTTTGTCCGCATATCAGAATCTGTACCGCCCGCCGCCTGCGCATCCGTCTCTGCGGCTTCTTCATTCTCCATCGCAAAAAAAACTTCCACCGCAGCCTGATTCAACTCTTCCAACTTCGTATAACTATTGGTCGAATTGATGACAATCGCTATTAAGATGACAAAAATCGCTGATAACTGCACCGCCATAAATCCGCCTTTTCTTTTTCCCGAAGCTCCTTCGCCGGAATGTTTTCGGCTTCCTGCCGGTATTTTCCGTCGCGGTTCTGCCTTATCCTGCGTCCCTTCGTCATTCCGCGTTCCTTCGCTATTCTGGGATCTTACGATATTCTGGGGCCTCACTATGTTCTGCGGTCTGACAATGTTTCGGGCCTTTACGCCGGAAAGACCGCCGCCTGCCTGTACGCGTTCCCTGTTCCGCAGCCTGTCTCCGGCATCTTCCGCTTTTTGCTGCTCGACCATATAACTCTGCATAGCCTCATTGCTCTGATAAAAAATATAATATCCAGCCAGCTCGTACCGCTCTTCTCCTTCTTGTATGAAAAAAACCGGCATGTCCGGCGCCGGACGGCATGTAATTTCCTCCAGCAGCTCATATTGCGCAAAATGGGAAATCTCTCTCTGCCGCCCTGCCCCATATAAGTAATATTTGCGATTCTTCTGTTCTCTTTTTCCATAGAAAAAAATCCTTCCGCCGCCTCCGGCCCCGTAATTCTTCAAATAGGACATCACATAGTCTTCTACATATAACTGATATGTTTCTTCTTTTTCCCCTTTGTGAATCACAATGTCTGCTGCCATTTTTAATTCCCACGCCTTTCCCTGTGCCCGCAAACGGGCATACTTTTTTCTCAATATAGCATAAAAACCGCGCGAAATTTATCAAATCCCGCGAAGTCCTTGACGTTCTTCTTTTTCTGTGCTATATTAAATCATGCGTTTTAAATCAAATGTTTTAGAAAGGAGAGCGCAATGCCTCCAAAAGCGAAATTCACCAAACAGGAAATTCTGCAGAAAGCTTTGGAAATCGTCCGGACAGAAGGAATCGACAGGCTCACATCACGCGAACTGGGGGCACGGCTGAACAGCTCAGCCCGGCCGGTCTTTACGGTCTTTGAAAATATGGAGGAGGTAAGGCAGGAAGTCTTCCAATATGCCAAAGAGCTGTACAGGCAATACATTGAGCAGGGTCTGAAAGCAGACCTGCCATTCAAAGGCGTCGGCGTTTCCTATATCACGTTTGCAATGGAAGAACCAAGGCTGTTCCAGTTATTGTTCATGAGCGCGCCCGCCGCGGAGAAGGATTCTGAAAAAGCCGTTTCCGCCAATATATCACAGATTCTTCCTCTAATCGACGCCAGCTATGAAAAAATTCTGCATTCGGTTCAGGAATCCTACGGATTGGACCGCCAGACAGCCGACAGGCTTTATCGGCATCTTTGGATCTACACACACGGAATTGCCACGATGTGCGCGAACAGACTGTGCAGTTATACGATGGAACAGATTTCCGAAATGATGACGGAAGTTTTCAAAGGGCTTCTTTTTCTTATAAAAAACAAAACGCAATAAGCGTTCTTATGGAGGCAGCCGCTATGATACGAATCGAAAATATACACAAATATTATGGAACAGGCGAGAGCAGGAATGAAGTTTTAAAAGGCATTTCCCTGCAAATCAGGGACGGCGATTTCGTCGTTCTTCTGGGGGCCTCAGGTTCCGGCAAATCTACTCTGCTGAATATAATGTCCGGACTGGAACGCGCGGAAGAAGGCGCGGTATATTACGGGGAAACGCAGCTTGACCGGATGACGGATAAGGAGCTGACCGAGTTCCGCAAAAAGAACATCGGCTTTATTTTTCAACAGTATTATCTTCTTCCGAACCTGAACGTGGATAAAAATGTCAAAATGGGCGCCGACCTGGCCGGCAACAAAGAATACCGCCGGGTAATAAGCGCCGTAGGGCTTGAACAAAAGCTTCATAAATATCCGCATGAATTGAGCGGCGGCGAACAGCAGAGGGTTTCCGTCGCCAGAGCGCTCGCCAAAAAACCGAAAGTCCTGTATCTCGACGAACCGACCGGCGCGCTGGATGAAGCAACGGGAAGGCTCGTGCTCGACTATATCAGCAAATTACAGAAAGCGTCCGGCTTTACCGTCATTATGGTAACGCACAATCAGAATATCGCGGAAATGGCAAACACGGTAATCCGCATGAACAGCGGCCGTATCGTGGATACCTGTCAAAATGCGGAATCGAAAACCGCCTATGAAATTGCATGGTAGAGGGAATGCCCTGAAAGGAATAAGATTATGATCGTCAATTATAAGGATACCTGGAAAATGGCCAGCATTACGGTCATCAGCTTCTGCGCCGTTCTCGTATGTGCACTGTTTCTGAATTTCAATCTGGATCTTGCGGACGCGGCGGATAAAATTACTTCGCCGGTGTCCCAGCGCTATTATGATGCGGAGGTCATGACCGGGAAAGTCACCAGCGGCCTGTCAGGCGGATGTCTTCTGCTTACAACGGCCGTTCTGCTCTGCTTTTATGTAGGGCATTATATCGATACCCACCAAAAGGAACTCGGCATTTTGAAAGCGCTCGGCTATTCCCGCCTGCGCATCGCCAGAGGATTCCGGGTTTTCGGATACAGCGTCTTACCCGGCACGGCCGCGGCCTATCTGTGCGCCCATCTGCTCATGCCGTCTTTTTATGAAGTGCAGAATGCGGACGGATTTCTGCCGTTATTCGACGCGCGTTTTCATCCGGGACTCTGCTTTTTACTGGTCTTCCTCCCGGCCCTGTTCTTTTCTCTGCTTGCCGTTTGCTACAGTTATCTGAAATTGAAGGTATCCCCGCTTACGCTCTTACGGGGAAAAGAATTAAGAAAAATCGTTAAAGCGAAAAAGGATTCCGACCTGCCTTTTTTGCAGGAACTGAGAAAAAGCAATGTGCGCCAGCGGAAATCCCTCCTTTTTTTCATTACTTTTGCCGTGTTCTGTTTCTCGTCGATGATGCAGATGTCTTTCAGCATGGATGAGCTCGCGAGCCGGATGATGGCGGTTATGATCATGGCGATCGGTATCGTCCTCGCCTGCGTCACCCTTTTTCTCGCGTCCACTTCCGTTGTCAAAGCGAACGGAAAGACGATTACGATGATGAAGGTATTCGGCTATCAGAGCGCGGACTGTTCCAGGGCGGTCCTTGGCGGTTATCGTCCATGGGCATACTTCGGCTTCGCGCTTGGGAGTGCTTATCAGTATCTTTTGCTGAAAATTATGGTGTCCGTCGTTTTTGCGGATTTTGAAGATATACCGGAATACCATTTTGATTTCCCGGCATGCCTGTTGACGCTGTTCTGTTTCGCCGTGCTGTATGAAACGGTGATGTTCTGCTATACGAAAAAAATGGAGAAGCTGTCGGTGAAGGAGATCATGCTGGAATAAACCGTCGTGTGGAACCGACGATTATAAGAATTTCCTGTAGAGGAATAAAAACCGCCGCCCGGCGGGCGGCGGTTTTTTCAGGACCTCAATTTTGTTTTATTCAAACCGATACACCGTTACCGCATCATAATCCCTGTCCGGTCCGAAAATATCGGACGGGAAATTCGGTTTATTGACCGCATCCGGGAAATACTGCGTTTCGAGGCACATTCCCGCTCTCGGCTCATAGATCGCTCCGCCTTTCCCGGTCGTCGTTTTAATACAATTCCCCGCATAGAACTGTACGCCGGGAAGCGTTGAAAAGGCTTTCAGCCTTCTGCCGCTCTTTTTATCTTCCACCACCGCGATTTCACGAAGCGTTCCGTCGGCGCCGTCGATAACGAAATTATGGTCGTAGCCCTGCCCCAATTTCAATTGTTCAAAATCAGCCTCAATATCCTGCCCAATCGGTTTCGGGCTCGTAAAATCCATCGGCGTTCCCGTTACCGGAACAATTTCTCCTGTCGGAATGGAACCCGGCAGAACCGGCGTATAACAGCCCGCATGAATCGTCAGAATGTGGTCTTCGATCCTGCCGGCCTGATGCCCGCTTAAATTGAAATAAGTATGATTCGTCATATTGATAACCGTATTTTTATCGGAAGTCCCATGATATTTCAACTGCAGCGCATTGTCCGCGGAAAGGCTGTAAGTCATCGTAATCCTTTTATTGCCGGGAAATCCCATATCTCCGTCCGGCGCTTCCAGGAACAGGGTAACGCTGTTATCTCCCGTCTCCGCGACTTCCCATACCCGTTTATGATAACCATATTTTATACTGCTGTGCAGATTATTCGGCCCGTCATTAGCCTCTATCCGATAGGCTTTTCCATCGATACGGAATCCGGCGTTTCCGGTACGGTTCGCGCTCGGTCCGATCGTCGTTCCGAAAAAGCTCTCGTTCTCATAATAATCTTCCAGCTTATCGAATCCCAATACGACATCGTCCACCCCGCCGTCTTTGTCCGGCACATACCAATTGACAAGAATCGCACCGAAAGTAATCAGCCGCGCTTTCATTCCGTTCTCATTTTCCAGCGTAAAAGCATATACCTCTTTTCCGCCCCTCGTCTTTCCAAAAAGTTCCTTCGTAACCGCCATGCTCCATCCTCCGTTTTTGTTCATTCTATGCCGTTACAATTCCGTTCTTCCCTCTAATGCACGCAATAACGTTACTTCGTCAATATACTCCAAATCGCCGCCCACCGGCACGCCGCTGGCGATCCTTGTCACCCTTACGCCGGTCGGCTTGATCAGCTTGCTGATATACATGGCGGTCGTTTCGCCCTCCAGGCTTGAATTGGTCGCAATGATGACCTCGCTGATATCCGCCTGGAGCCGCTGCATCAGCTCCTTCAGCCGGATATCATTCGGCCCGATTCCAAGCATAGGGGAAATAGCGCCGTGCAGAACATGATACACGCCCGTATATTTTCCCGTTTTTTCATATGCGGCCAGGTCCCTTGTATTTTCGACTACCATAATTGTCTTATGGTCCCGCGCCTCATTGGCGCAGACGGGGCAAAGCTCCTGCTCTGTCAAAGTAAAGCATTCCTTACAGTGTCTTACATTGGTCCGGGCCTCCACCATCGTTCCGGCCAGCCGCTCCACCTTTTCCTTAGGCATATTGATCAGGTGAAAAGCAAGCCTCTGCGCGGATTTCGTCCCGATTCCCGGCAGTCCGGCCAATTCTTCAATTAATTTGTTGATATGTCCGCCGTACAAGTCCATCAGAAAGGTAATCCTCCGCCGAAGCCGCCGGCCATCTTATTCATTATTTCGGCATTCGCTTCCTCCGCCATGCGCAGCGCCTCATTCGCCGCGGCCATGACGAGATCCTCCAGCATTTCAACATCGTCCGGGTCAACGACTTCCTGCGACAATTTTACCTTTGTGATTTCTTTTTTCCCTGTCACGGTCACTTCTACCGCGCCGCCGCCGGCTTTCGCCGTAAATTCCTTTGTTTCCAGTTCTTTCTGGCTTTCCTCCATCTGACGCTGCATCCTCTGGGCCTGCTTCATCAGATTGTTCATATTTCCCGGCATTCCGCCTCCCGGAAACCCTCCACGCTTTGCCATAATAATCCTCTCCATTCCTGCTCTAATCTGTTTCTTCTTCTATTTCCATATGAATGATCTGACTCAGATCAACGTAATCCTGTGCGAAGTCACGGTCATTCCGTATGCTCTGGATCGTCACCTCGATTTCTTTGCCCGCGGTATTGGATACGAGCTGTTTCAACAGCTCCCTGTTCTCCTGTTTCAGAAAATAATCCGATGCCGGCCCGTCCTTCACGACGATCATGAGCTTATTATCTCCGCCAAGGCTCAGCCTTGCATCCTTTAAATATTTTTTCATCGGCATGGAAGTTTCGCCGACGACCGCCGGCCAGTTTCCAACGACCGCCCTGATATCCTCCGGCACAGCCTTTTCCAGCTGCGCCCGCTTCTCCAATGCCTCTGCCGTCCGTGTGTTTTCCTGGCGGGACGCCGCTGCTTCCGTGGCGGGCGCCGCGATAACGCCTTTTTCCAGTTTTTCCTCTATTGCGCGGATCCTGTCAAGCATGGAGCCCGTATCGGTTTCCATACCCGGACGGCACAGCTTGATCAAAGCGATTTCGATTAAGATCCTCTTCTGTGCCGCATATTTAATCTGACCGGAGAGCTCGGAAAAAATACGGATATACCGCATGACCGTATCTGTCTCTATCCTTTGCGCTTCTTCTTTCAGCCTCGCCAGATTCTCGGCAGACACGTCGATAATATCTTCTATCGAATCAGACGTTCTGGCAAGCAGAAGATTCCGCAGATACCATGTAAAATCCGTAACGAACTGTGTCAGCTCCCTGCCCTGCATGACGATTTCTTCCAGCAGGGAAATGCAGCCCTGCACATCCCGCTTTGTCACATGCCCAAGCAGACGGCTGAATACGCCGGTGTCCACCGCGCCGAGAACATCCAGGACTTTGTCGTAAGTAAGCTCCTGCCCGAAGTGAAACGCGATGCACTGATCGAGCAGGCTGAGCGCATCACGAAAAGAGCCGTCCGCAGTTTTGGCAATATAACGGAGCGCCTTATCTTCTACCCGGATCTGCTCGACTTCCATCAGTTCCCTGAGTCTGTCCGTAATCGTGTCGATTGAAATTCTCCGGAAATCATACCGCTGACAGCGGGACAATATCGTAATCGGTATTTTGTGGACCTCCGTTGTCGCCAGAATAAAGATCACATAGGACGGCGGCTCTTCCAGCGTTTTCAAAAGAGCGTTGAAAGCTCCTATGGACAGCATATGAACTTCATCGATAATATAAACCTTATAATTTCCTTCCGTCGGCGAATAGGACACTTCGTCAACGATTTCTCTGATATTATCCACGCCGTTGTTGGACGCCGCGTCGATTTCAATGACGTTCATGCTGACGCCGGCCGCGATCGCCTTACAGGTCGGGCACTCCCGGCACGGACTACCGTCTGAGGGATTTTCACAATTCACCGCTTTGGCAAAAATCTTGGCAATAGAAGTTTTTCCCGTTCCCCTCGTTCCGCAGAAAAGATACGCGTGCCCGACCCGTCCTGCTCTGATCTGGTTCCTCAGCGTCGTTACAATATGTTCCTGCCCTTTCACATCCTCAAAACGATCCGGCCGGAATTTCCGGTAAAGCGCCGTATATGACATCGAAAGCCATACCCCTTTCTCAAATCCCAAGACAAGCATGTTTTCATGGAGAATGCCCGTACTCCGGGCATTCTCCAGCGTAAGAAGGATTTGTTCTGCAAATTACGCTAGTCGCCGAAACTGATGCCCGTCATCTTTGCTTCCTGCACGATAGTCGCATCCGGCGATACCATCTTCAATTTGCCCGCGACCTCTTCCAACGGAACTTTTACGACTTCTCTGTTCTTATAACCTACCATAAAGCCGTATTCGCCCTTTAAGATCAGTTTCCCGGCTTCCGCGCCAAGGCGTGTCGCAAATACGCGGTCATAAGGACAGGGGCTTCCGCCGCGCTGTGTATGTCCGGGAACCGTTACGCGCACATCCTGCCCGGTCTTTTTCTGAATGCGGTCCGCAATCTCGTAGGAAACGGAAGGATACGCATAATTTTTCATCTTTTCCTTGTATTCCTTCTTGGAAAGCTTCGCGTCCTCTTTGGAAATCGCGCCTTCTGCAACGGCCATGATCGTAAACTTGGAACCACGGGACATACGCGCGTTGATCGCTTTCACGATCTTATCGATATCATATGGAATTTCAGGAATCAGGATGATATCCGCGCCGCCCGCCATGCCGGCATTCAGCGTCAGCCATCCTACTTTATGTCCCATGACTTCCACGATAAAAATACGTCCGTGGGAAGCCGCCGTCGTATGGATACAGTCGATGCAGTCCGTTGCGATATCGACCGCGCTCTGGAATCCGAACGTCATATCCGTTCCCCATAAGTCGTTATCGATCGTTTTCGGAAGCGTTACGACATTCAGGCCCTCTTCTCTCAGCATATTCGCCGTTTTGTGCGTACCGTTGCCGCCTAAAATAACAAGGCAGTCCAGTTTCAGTTTATAATAATTCTGTTTCATCGCCTCCACTTTATCGAGGCCGTTCTCATCCGGCTCCCGCATCAGCTTGAACGGTGTTCTGGAACTGCCAAGGATTGTACCTCCTTTTGTCAGAATGCCCGAAAAATCCATTCCCGTCAGCATACGGAAGTCTCCATAGATCAATCCCTTATAGCCTTCTAAGAAGCCGTAGATCTCCACGTCCTCTCCACTGCATGACAGACATTTCACAACGCCCCGCATAGCGGCATTCAATGCCTGACAGTCTCCCCCGCTGGTCAGCATACCGATTCTTTTCATTCCGATTCCTCCTTTAGAATATTTTTTGATATGAGCTTTCCGTTTCTGCCAAAGCACACATATTTATATAAATTATATATTATTTTAAAGGGTATCGCAACCTTGACCTTTCTCCCTTTTTTCAGTATAATGCGAACAGAAAAACATAGAAAGGCACAGGGCCCCGGCTATTATGGAAGTAATCTTACAAAATCTGACGAAAAAATTCCCGAACCGCGACAGGAGAAAACACGAAGACGTCGTCGCCGTCAATGACTTTACCTTTACGATTCCGGACGGACAGCTGATCGGCCTGCTCGGTCCTTCCGGCTGCGGTAAAAGCACGACTCTCAGCCTGATCAGCGGCCTGCTTAAGCCGACGGGCGGTAAGATTTTCTTCGGAAAAGACGACGTTACGGATCTGCCGCCGGAAAACAGAGGCATCGGGCTGGTCTTTCAGAATTACGCCCTTTACCCGCACCTGACCGTAAAACAGAATATTCTTTTTCCGCTGCAGAATCTGAAAGGAAAAGACAAGCTGTCCAAAGCCGAAATGCTGCAAAAAGCGCAGGATGCGGCCAGACTCGTGCAGATAGACGAGCTCATGGAACGCAGGCCCGGCGAGCTTTCCGGCGGCCAGCAGCAGCGCGTCGCGATCGCCCGCGCCCTGGTCAAAATGCCGAGGGTCCTTTTGTTAGACGAACCGCTCTCCAACCTGGACGCCCGTTTACGGCTCCAGACGAGGGAAGAAATCCGCAGGATTCAGAAAGAGACCGGAATCACCACGATTTTCGTGACCCACGACCAGGAAGAGGCCATGAGCATTTCCGATATGATCGTCGTCATGAAAGAGGGCGTCGTACAGCAGATCGGAAAGCCGCAGGATGTCTATGACGATCCTTCCAATTTATTTGTCGCTAAATTTCTCGGCGCCCCGCCGATCAATGTCTTTGAAGGCCAGATTCGGGACGGCATGTTATATGTCGGCGGCGACGCCGTTTTTAACATACCGGATACCGCCGACCGCAGGGTCTATGCCGGCATCCGGCCGGAGGGCTTTCTTTTACAGGACGACGGCCCTCTCTGCTGTGAACTGAGCGGCGTGGAGGTCATGGGCCGCGATATCAGCGTCGTATCCCGGCATAAAGCGTCCCTGAACCCGGCAGTCCGCTCCATCGTCGGAACAGATAACCGGATCGATACGTCGAAACCCATCATCCGATTTGCTCTCGTACCCCGCAAGGTATTCCTTTTCGACCATGAAACGGAAGAACGGATCGTCTTTTGAATAAAGTCCGCAGGCTGTAGAAGAGCAGGAATGGAGGATTCTTTATGAAAAAAAAATTACGGGACAGCGGTCTGAAAGCATGGCTGTATCTTTTGCCGGCAGTTCTCTTTTTGGGAGTCTTTATGGTTTATCCCCTGATCGATGTTTTTATATATTCTTTTGAAGAAGGCTATAATTCCGCGTCCCAGACCTATTGGGGCATCGGTTCCTATAATTATTCCTATGTCCTGCATGATCCTTATTTTTTACAGGCGGTCAAAAATACGTTTCTGCTGGTCGTCATTACCGTGCCGCTTTCCACAGGGATCGCCCTGCTCATTTCTACCGGACTGTGCTCTGTTAAACCGCTTGGAAATCTGTTCCAGACCATTTATTTTCTGCCCTATGTGACAAATACGCTGGCCGTCGGCCTCGTTTTCATGATCTTGTTTAAAAAGACCGCCTATTCCGACGGACTTATCAATCTGCTCATCTCCTGGTTCGGCGGAAATACCGTCGATTTTATCGACGGGCCGTACTGGGCGAAAATGTTCGTTCTGTGTTTTTATACGATCTGGGTCGTCATGCCCTTTAAAATCCTGATTCTGACGAGCGCTCTCTCATCGGTGAATCAGGAATACTATAACGCGGCCCGCGTGGACGGCACTTCACGCTTCCGCATTTTCATGCGCATTACGCTGCCGATGATCTCTCCGATGATCTTTTACCTGATTATCACGGGCTTTATCGGCGCCTTCAAGGCATACAGCGATGTTGTCGCCCTGTTCGGAACGAACTTAAATGCGGCGGAAATGAATACGATCGTCGGTTACGTTTATGATATGCTCTATGGCGACAGCGGCGGTTATCCTTCCTATGCCTCTGCGGCGGCTGTCATTCTGTTCGCGATCGTGCTGACGATTACCTGTGTCAACCTGTTGATCAGCAAAAGGAAAGTACATTATTAAACAGTCATTCTCTGCAGGAAAATTTTTCAACCGGCAATTTGAGTCAGAGCAGTTTACTGCGATGACATGGAGGAATTAAAATGGATTATGCCAAAATCGAAAAGAACGCCCGCGCCCGTAAAACGGCGGGAACTGTCATAACCTGTGTTTTTCTGGCCTTTTGGGCCATCATCGTGCTGTTCCCTTTTTACTGGATGCTCTTAACATCCGTCAAAAGCTACGGCGCATATAATTCGGAGTATATTCCGAAATTTTACACCCTGTCCCCGACCCTTCAGAACTATGCGGACGCCTTTACCGCCGTATCGCTCGGACGGTATCTTGTGAATACGACGGTCTTCACCGTCGTGACAACGGCAGTTATGATGCTCGTCATCACGCTTGCCGCGTTCGCGTTCGCGCGGCTGGAATTCCGGGGGAAAAATATCGTATTCCTCCTGTTCCTTTCCCTGATGATGATTCCGAATGAACTCGTCATCATTACGAACTTCGTGACGATTACCAGCCTGGATATGCGCAACTCTTTTCCGGGCCTGATTCTGCCGTCCATTACTTCCGTTTTCTACATTTATCTGTTAAAGGAAAACTTTGAACAGATTCCCGACAGCCTGTATTATGCGGCCAGGGTCGATGGCACGTCGGACCTCAGGTATCTTCTGAAGGTCATGATACCGATATCGAAACCGACATTGATCACCATCGCGATCCTGAAAGTCATCGAATGCTGGAACTCCTATGTATGGCCCCGCCTGATTACCGATGACGAGCGGTATTTTCTCGTTTCCAACGGCATTCAGGAAATTCGGGAGAACGGCTTCGGAAGGGAAAATATCCCGGCGATGATGGCGGCCGTCGTCGTCATCTCGGTTCCGTTAATCGTTCTGTTCCTCGTTTTCCGCAATAAGATTATGGCCGGGGTATCGAGAGGAGGTTTAAAGGGATGAAAACATATAAACGGATTTTGCTGGCAGCCGGCTGCTGCATCATGCTCACCGGCTGTCACGGCAGAGAAGGATTAACGGCCTTTGAGATGCCCGCGGAATTTGACGCTTCTACCGATTACGAAATTACCTTCTGGGCCAAAAACGATACCAACAAAACGCAGACCGCCATTTATGAGCAGGCGATTGCAGGTTTTGAAGCGTTATACCCGAACATCACCGTTAATCTTCGCCTGTATACGGATTACGGCAAAATTTACAACGATGTGATCACCAATATCGCGACCGATACGACGCCGAACGTCTGCATCACTTACCCTGACCATATCGCAACTTATCTGACCGGCATTAACCTTGTCGTCCCTCTCGAAGAACTTTTTGCCGATGCCAGATATGGGCTGGGCGGGAGCGAGGTCCGTTTCGATTCCCCGAAAACAGAAGAAATTATTCCGCAGTTTCTGGATGAATGCTCTTTTGGCGGACATTATTATGCCATTCCCTACATGCGCTCCACCGAGGCCTGCTATATCAATAAGACCTATGTGGAGGAGCTCGGCTACACTCTGCCCGATGCGCTTACATGGGATTTCGTCTGGGAAGTTTCCGAAGCGGCCATGGCACAGGATGCGGAAGGAAATTATCTGGTCAACGGCCAGAAAGTCTTAATTCCTTTTCTCTATAAATCGACCGACAATATGATGATCCAAATGCTGAAGCAGCAAAACGCCGGCTACTCCACCGAGGCAGGCGAAATGCTTCTTTTTAACGATACGACGGAAGAATTCCTGCGCACGATAGCGGAACACGCTGAAAACGGCGCTTTCTCCACCTTTAAGATTTCAAGCTATCCCGCCAATTTTCTGAACGCGGGACAGTGTATCTTCGCGGTGGATTCCACGGCCGGCGCAACGTGGATGGGTACAAATGCGCCGCTCTGCGATATCAGCCCCGACAAAATCGTAGAATTTGAAACGGCGGTCATGCCCATTCCGCAATTTGACACAGAGCATCCGCAGATGATTTCCCAGGGACCGTCCGTCTGCCTTTTCAACAAGGCCAATCCCCAGGAGGTTCTCGCGTCATGGCTGTTCGCCCAGTATTTGCTGACCAATGACGTTCAAATCGCCTACTCCGAAACGGAAGGATATGTTCCCGTTACTTCCAAGGCGCAGGCTTCCCCGGAATATCAGGATTATCTTTCCCGGTGCGGCGAGGACAATTCCGCCTATTACGATATTAAAATCCAGGCAGCCGGCCTGCTCCTTGACAATGTGGACAATACTTTTGTAACCCCGGTTTTCAACGGCTCTACTTCCCTTCGCGACGCTGCGGGCCAGCTCATCGAAAACACGGTTAAATCCGTTAAGCGCGGACAGACCGTTGATGATGCCTATATCGAAAAGCTCTATGCCGATACGATTTCCCTGTATCGTCTGGACCAGTCCGGCAGCCGGAATACGCCTTCCGCTTCCGGCAAAGCGGAGCTCGGAAAGCTGCCCGCCACATCCGTCGTCCTGCTTTCCTCTCTGGCAGGCGTCTGGTGTCTGATACTCCTCTGTCTCCTCCGACAGGCTGTAAAAAAGAGAAGAAATCAGTCATAATACTATTGATTTCTCCAAGATATCATGTATAATTATCTCGATGTTCATCAACAACCTATTTTAAGAGGAGGAATGCCGTTTTTACGGCAGAAGGAGAGAAAATGAAAAAATTAGTATCGTTACTTATGGCTCTGGCACTCGTGTCCGCCTGTGTTGGCTGCGGCGCTTCCAAAGACGACGCGGCGGATGGAAATACGGCGGATGCTGAAGACGTAAAGTCGGAAGGCGTTATGACATACGATGAGTATGCTGCGGCCGCCCTCGATACGGAGGTCACCATCGAAGCCTATGTTCAGGCAAAGCAGTCTTGGTGGGAAGATCAGGCTACCGTCTATGCACAGGATAAAGACGGCGCATACTTCCTGTACAACATGGCCTGCTCCGAGGAAGATTACGCGAAACTGACCGCCGGAACGAAGATTAAAGCGACCGGATATAAGGCGGAGTGGTCCGGCGAGGTCGAGATCATTGAAGCGACTTTTGAAATCGAAGATGGAAATTACGTTGCCGCGGCGCAGGACGTTACTTCGCTTCTTGGCAGCGACGACCTGATCAACCATCAGAACAAATTCGTATCCTTTAAAGGAATGACCGTTGAGGCCGCAGGCGATGGCAGCGACGCTGCATTCCTGTACAACTGGGACGGTTCCGGTCAGGAAGGAGACGACCTGTATTTTAACGTTTCCCTGAACGGCGAAACCTATACTTTCACCGTCGAATCTTATTTGTGCGACAAATCGACCGATGTATATAAAACCGTACAGGGCCTGAAGGTCGGCGATACGGTGGATATGGAAGGCTTCTTATACTGGTATGAGGGCGTAAATCCCCATATCACATCTGTGACCGTAAAATAAATGATAAGACGGCATGGAAAACCCCTGCATCGACTGCTATCGAATGCAGGGGTTTTTATTTTCCTTTTTAAGAGGTGGGCTTCCGCAGCGGACAGTTCGACATACTGATCCGGTTCCGCAGTATATTCAGCCCGCAGTCATCCAGATAATCCTGCAGAATCGGTATCGACTGCGAGGAGGTCGGCCCGATGATGATCTCGCCGACCAGATCGGCTAAATGCATGCCCAGCTTGCCGCACATTCTGTTCAGGTCAAGAGAATAATACTTCTTGATCCGGTCCTGCGATACATGATATTTTGAATCCACCACAAATTCATTCAGAATAAAGGGCGAAATGACCAGCCTGCATTCCTTTTCGCTGGCAAAAGAAGGATGCTTAAAGGCCGCAGACTGTATCCAGGCATCCTTCATCAGCTCTTCTAATCCGGGCATCGTCTCCGAAAATTCCTCCGCATCCCTGACCAGCTGATAAAACGCATCAACGAGCCGATGCTCCCGCATATCCTCCTGATAGTACACCGTCTGCAGGGATACTGCGCCCCCGATCATCTTCTGCATGGGCGTCTCATGAAAGGCGATGCAGACGCCCCGCCCCAGATGGCCGTACCGCTCCCATTGGGAAGCGTCATCCCGGTATTTGGAAAAACACGCCGCATAGGCCGAATAATGAAACTCTTCTTCCATTTCTTTCCGGAAGAACGATTCTACCTTACTGCTTTTTTCCTTCTCTCCGTCCCCATTCAATTTTTCGACCACCGCTCTGCCGATCCCATTCATGAACAGCCTCATTTCGGAAACATCGTTCATATTCAGAACATTGTTCAGCCGAAGCTCCGCACAGCGGATGATTCCATCGAACGCATTGAAATCAGTATAATGATACAGCATATTCCGCCTCCATTTTCGCAAAAGGTCCGGGAACCGTTTCCACGCCGCGGTGCTCTCCGAGATAATCCTGATCGAAAATAATGGGAGAGCCATCCGGATTCTCATACCGCTCTTCCGGTTCAAAGGCATAACCCAAAATATCACTGTTGATGATGCCCGTCCGAAACCCCTGTAACAGCCCGTATACGTTCGTCTTTAAAATATAGGCGCCGTCCTTCTCCACAAGTTCTGCCATGGCCCTGTTCTTCTCATCGACCAGATTGCATTTCTCCCCGGACCACGCTTTCGCGCCGTTAAAATAGGCGTTGCCGTCGATCCATACCGGCAGATGGGAAAAATGATATTTCTCCAGTTTTCCCATATCTGCAGGCTTATCCATTTCGAAGCATCGGATCCATTCTTCATAGGTCGGATAGCCCTCAAAGACTTCCGTGCCGGCTATTTGATTATCCCGCGTCCGGGAGCTCTTATCCTCCCCGGCGGTCCGCACCGGCCAGTTCTGTATAAAAATATTATTATAGATACGGTCGTCGCCGTGCAGGATACTCATAAAGCCCGCGACCTCCGTGCGGTGCGGTATATGATACGGCGTATACCGGGGCTGATTGACGCCTTCCACCGTCATATCCGTTCCGCCGCCTACCTTCGTAAAGGAGCCGAGCATCAGGTTATGGACAACGGCAACGCCCTGTGTCGCCAGCCGGATCGCCGCCTTGGAGAGCATGATATTATTGTCCACAAGAGTCGGCCCATGCCCTACCTCGATAAAAATATCCTGGCTTTCCATCGCGCCCGGCGCCATCGGCGTATCCTCCGCGCCGTAATTATCATGCAGCAGGTTCTGGGTAATACGAGTCCCCTGCGCCTGCCAGTCGCACCAGATACCCATTGTGCTGTGATGAATATGATTTCGCCGGAAGATCACGTCGATCGCCGCATGGAATTTAATGCCTGCAATTTCCGCCCCGCCAAGCTGCTGCATATTATTGATATGATGAATATGATTATCTTCGATGATGCTGAAAACGCAGCCCATGCGCCCTACGATGCCCGCCTGCTCGCAGTGGTGGATATGGCATCTGCGGACGATATGGCTCCCTGTTTTTTCTTTCAGCCATCCGTGATACTGGCCGCGGCATACTGCGTCCCTCTCCATCTGTGTCGGGCTTTTTACATAGTTGCGCGTAAAATAGTGGTCGTTCTCAGGGTCATAATATTTTCCGAGAGAGATTCCCGCACATTTACTGTTGCTGATCTCACAATCCTCAATGATCCATCCCTTCGACCAGTGTGGGCCTACCATACCATCCTGATAAGCGGCAGGAGGCGCCCATGTGGTAGCTGCTTTTTCCACATAAAAGCCAGAAAGTGTAATATAGTCCACGCCCGTTTTAGAAGGCATAAAGCAGTTCCGCCGGACATTGATCTCCACTTTTTCCCGATTGGGATCTTTTCCCTGAAAATTCGCATAGATGACCGTCTGACCGCCATCCTGCTCTGTATACCACTTATAAATGGAAAATTCCTTCTCCCAGGAGTACGGCCAGATTTCCCCCTGAACGCATTCTTCCAGTGTCTCCGTCTCATATAGCTGGCGGTCATTCAGATAGACCGCTCCCGTATGTCTGACTACCGGCGCAAAATACCAGTCTCCTTCGACAAAAGTCGTATAAGGATTATAACCGCCGAATACCCCGTTATCGATACGGCACATCCACACCGTGCCCTGATATTTTTCCCATGTTTTCATCTCCTCCGCCCCCGTAATGACCGCGCCGAGCGGTGTTTCGCTGCGGTAAACGATACGCGCATCTTCTCTGCCGCCGTTTCGCGGGTTCACATATTCACAGTAAACGCCGGGCGCTACGACAATCTCATCCCCGGCCTGCGCGGCCTGCGCCGCCGCATTCATGTGCTTAAAAGGCATTTCCCTGCTCCCATTGCCGTCCCGGAACGCCGCCGCATCCACATACCATATCATAAAATACCCTCCTTTTTACAAACAACGCAACACAAAACAAGATACATAAAAAGGATGCCCTGAAAACAGGACATCCCGAACGGAGACGGCGGGATTCGAACCCGCGTGCCCCGAAAGGCAAACTGATTTCGAGTCAGCCCCGTTATGACCTCTTCGATACGTCTCCACATGAATCAAATTATAGCGATTTCATTGCGCCTCGTCAACTCCCATTTTGAAAAAATTGATATCGCGGACCAGCTCATCCGCACATTCTCTCAGTTTCACAGCCGATTCGTTGATAACGATAATGGAAGAATCCAATTCCTCCGCTTCCGCGGTCGTCTCCTCCGTAATGGCCAGCGAATTCTGTGAAATCGCATTTAGCTGCTCCGACGCCCCAATCAGCCCGTTCTTGGAACCGTTCAGCTCCGTCATGCTGTCCGCTATCGCATCGATACCCTTTACGGAATGCAGGATATCTCCATTGACTTTTGTAAAGACATTCTTGACCTCTGCCACCGTTTCGCTCTGTTTCCGGATACTTCCCTGAATCTCATTCATTGTCACGACCGCGTTTCCGGCATCCACGAGCAATTCCTGTACGACCTTATCGATTGCCGCTGCCGATTGATTCGACTGCTCCGCCAGTTTCTGAATCTGATCCGCCACTACCGCAAAACCTCTTCCCTGCTCTCCGGCCCTCGCCGCCTCGATCGACGCGTTCAGCGCGAGCAGATTCGTTTCCTCGGCTATCGATGCGATCAGCTCGGTCGCCGACTGAATCTGCTGTGCCGATGAATTGGTCGTGTTCGTCTGACGCGCGATAACTTCCATCCTTGTGCTCACGTCCTCATCGACCTTCTCCAGCTTCACGACCGTTTTCATGCCGTCTGCGCCGCTCACCCTGATGGTATCCATATCATCCCTCAGGCTGTTCAGCGTATCGGTGGACTGCTCTATCATCCTGCCGATCTGCTCCACGTCCGCCGCCACATTTTCCGTCTGCTGGGACTGGTCGCCCAGCTCCTTTGTAATCTCCTGCATATTAGCTGTCACATGATCCGCCGCCTGCGAGGTCGAATCCGCGATCCGCTCCATGCTGGCCACGGATTCATTGAGCGTCGCCGCCGCCCCTGAAATCTGTCCGACAAGCCCTTTCAGCTTACGGTTCAGCAGATCCGTGCTCCGCGCGATGCTGCCGAGTTCGTTTCTCCGCCAGAGATCCTTTTCATCGACTTTCTGTGCCAGATCGCCGTCCGCTATGGCCGTCAGCGTACCCGCCAGCCGCTTCAGCGTCGCGATCATCCTGCCGACAATGATCACGACGACGATACAGGTAATAATCAATGTTCCCGATGTAAAAATAAGTACCTGATTTAAAATTCTACGGAAGAATGTAGAATCTACCCTTCCGTTCAGAAAAATGTACAATACGGCTATTATTTCGCCGCCCAGAATAAAAATCGGAAGCAGGGACAAAACCAGTATATTGACCCGCAGAGTCCTTGCGCCGATTCTTTTTTCCTTTTTTTCTTCGTTCTGTCCGCTCATAAATAAAATCCTCCTCGCATTCAGATCTGTATCTATTATATCAGATTTATCCAATTATTGACAACTCTGTTTCCGTGTGTTTTAAAACTTATCAATAGCATTTCCATGCCCGATATGATACACTGAAACAAGCGGCAGAACCGCGCAGACGATTTTCTCTGTGGAAAAGAAGGTATCGTATGGGAATGAATCTTGATGAAAAGTACATGAAAGAAGCCATCAAACAGGCCAAAAAGGCTTATGCGCTGGGGGAGGTCCCCATCGGCTGCGTTATCGTTTATCAGGATAAAATTATCGGAAGAGGCTATAACAGACGCAATACCGACAAAAATACGCTCGCCCATGCGGAACTGACCGCCATCAACAAGGCGAGTAAAAAGATGGGCGATTGGCGTCTGGAAGGCTGTACGCTCTATGTAACGCTGGAACCGTGCCAGATGTGCGCGGGCGCCATCGTACAGGCGCGTATCGCCGAAGTCGTCATGGGCTGCATGAATCCCAAGGCAGGGTGCGCAGGCTCCATCCTCAATATTCTTGAAATGCCCCAGTTCAACCATCAGGTCCGGGTAAAAAGGGGGGTATTGGAAGAATCCTGTTCCGGCCTGCTGACGGCCTTTTTCAAAGAACTGCGCATTCGGAACAAAAACGCGAAGAATCAAAGTTGACAAACAGCCAAAAAAACAGTATACTTATTAAACCGCGCAGCCGGGGCGTTAGCGGTGCCCTGTACCTACAATCCGCTCTAGTAGGGGTGATGCTTGATTGAGGGCTTCTTTCTGTGCAGCTGCCCTTTATAAGTGGCGTTGAAGTTCGGGTCTTACGCAATGGGAATCCATGAACCGTGTCAGGGTGGGAACACAGCAGCACTAAATGGAATCTTCCATGTGCCGTAAGGGCGCCTGGCGGAGTTAACTGTAAAGGTAACGTGCATGGGAATGGTTCGAGAGAAAGCGCGCGGTATCATTGTATCCGGCAATGAGCTATCCCATTCCAGCCTTCCGCTGCTTTGGGGAATTTTCATATATATTCCAGTATAATTTATCGTTCGAAGCCATATTAAAGCTCCACCTTCCGCAAATAATAACCGAACTTCCCTTCTTCCGCGCTGCTTCCCTCACATTCAAACGCTTCAAAGCCGAACATCAGCGCGACCATCTTTTCCCTTTCATAAAAGACGCCCGGAACGCCGAGATAGAAATCCTTTTCCTTTCCCAGAATCAGATACCGGTAATTATAAAACCCATGCAGTAAAAAGCTGTTATTGACAAGATGCTGATAATTTTCGCGCAAAATAATAAAATCCTTCGGCGCCAGCTTCACATAGATCCTGTTATCACCGTAGGGATGTATCTGCTCATAGGTCGTGAGCAGCTGCTCCCATTTATTTTCATAAAGCGGCATATGTTCCGGCTTCACCGAAATCCGTTCCTCCCTGATGGCCGGCCATGCCGGCATACTGCTTTGCTGTCCGCTGCTGCTCATCGATTCCGCATGCAGGATTGGCTTTTCAGGCTCTTCCAGATGCGGAGCCGGCGCCGCGGATGCATCCTGCCTCAGGACTGATTTTACAGGCTCCTCCGGCTGCGGCGCTCTGGCCGGCGCTTCCTCCTGCCGCTCCTTCAGCGGTTCCGCTTCCTTCCTCCGGGCCGGCGCTACAGGCTCTTTCGGTTCTGTTTCCCCTGCCTTTAGCAGCCTGCTTTCCCCTTTTATTTTCTGAACATCCGACAGAATGACTTCGACCCGAAGAACCGGCTCTGCGGCGCTTCCGTTCCACTTTCCGCTTCCTTCCTTTACGAAGAGCGTTCCTGCCTCCTGCCAGCCTGTCTCACTCTGCAGGCGGATAGGAAAATTTCCTGCTATGGCTCCGGAAATATTTTTAACATGAAGCTCCAGACGATACGCATCCGCTTTTCTGTCCACTTTGAAATAACCCGCATTTTTCTCTTTCACCTGCTCGTGAAAAAGCGCCAAATAAATGATTTCTTTCTGATACATCCTCTCACCTCTCTTTATTCTATAGTCAGCGACACTCAAAATTGCCATTTCAGCCCTGCAAAAGCTTACATATATAGCCTTTGTAAGAGATGGAATACGCAGTTTGTTATGTCGTTTACTATATGTATATGTCGGACATACCAGAAAATGCCAGATGATTTCTCATCCGGCATTTATAAATATTTTTCTCTTCTTAATAATCCAGCGAATCCAGATACTTCATATAATTTACGACCATCAGGGCGATCTTAAAGGTGAGCGCATCATCGAAGGTGCGGATATCCAGCCCAGTGCTCTTCGCAAGCTTCTCAATACGATAAACGAGCGTGTTGCGGTGTACGAACAACTGCCTCGAAGTCTCCGATACGTTCAGATTATTCTCAAAGAACTTATTAATCGTTGTCAACGTCTCTTCATCCAGTTCATCAGGCACATTAACGCCGAAAATCTCATCGATAAAAATCTGGCAGAGGTTCACGGGAAGCTGATAGATCAGTCTGCCGATTCCCAGCCTGTTATAAGCCGTCACTCTCTTTTCCGCATAGAAAATCTTGCCAACGTCCAACGCCATTTTTGCTTCCTTATAGGATTTGGAAACATCTTTCAGCTCTTCCACAATGGTTCCATAAGATACCCGGACATTCATCATCGCTTCCATATTCATCATATCGACGATCGTTTCCGCCGTATGCTCCAATAGCTCGTAGCCCTCATCCGGCGCCAGCGACTTGACCAGTATCACATTGCTTTCATCCACAGCGGTAATATAATCTCCTACCTGGGAGGAAAACATACCGTTCAGCAATTCCGATGCCGCGCTTTCTTTTTCGCTTCCGGTCTCGATCAAAAATACCGCTCTCGGCACAGCCACTTCTATATGCAGCTTCTTTGCTCTGTTATAGATATCGACCAGCAGCATATTGTCCAGAAGCAGATTTTGGAAAAAGTTATTTCTGTCATATTTTTCCTTATAGGCAATAATCAAATTCTGCAGCTGGCTCACAGCGATCTTGCCAATCATATAAGTGTCTTCCCCCATGCCCCGTGCATCCAGAACATAGAGCGGTTCGCTCTCATCCAGTATTTTCAACAGATGATGCGTTCCAATTACCTGACTGTCCGCCGGCGAATCCACAAATTCTGTAATCAGATTGATTGCCAGATCATTTAATTCAAAAGTAGACGCTACAATATTTCCTTCCAGATCTAATACACATAAATCAACTTTTGTAATGGCTTTTAACTCATCTATACTGGTCCTGATAACCTGACTCGATATCATCTCTGCCTCCTTCTCCGCTTATTTGAAATCCTTTTTATATAAGAGAAAAAAAGGGGATGCTGCCGCATCCCCTCTGATTACCGTGATTAGTTTGTGATAATCTGCTCTGTTTCCTTGTCAAATACATGGATCTTTTCAACATCAAATGCAAATTTAACTGTATCACCAGGTTTTGCTGTTGTACGGGAATCTACTCTTGCTGTAATCGGGAACTCAGCCAGATCAAAGTATAAGTAAACTTCTGCACCAAGCAGTTCGTATACCTTAATGGTAGATTCAAATACGCATTTCGCGGACTGAACATATTCTGCGGAATCATATACGTCTTCAGGACGGATACCAAATGTAACAGTCTTTCCAGCATAACCGCCGGCAATCAGTTTCTTGGATTTTGCTGCCGGAAGCGGAATACTGCCGCCAGCTACTTTCAGGCTCGCTGTGTCGCCGCTTACTTCAACAACGGCATCAAGGAAGTTCATCTGAGGTGATCCCATGAATCCTGCAACGAACAGGTTCTGCGGTTTC
>JAMPFK010000033.1 GCA_023664485.1 Bacteroides fragilis
CTCGCCACGACGAAAAACGGGCTTATAGTAATCATTTTTGGGTATGAAAAATGCGAAGCAGGGCTTCGCATAGGAGGTGAGAAATTGTGCAGAATGCACAAAAAAGAGGATATTCGCAATCCACTTCGCTACTTGCTCATAAAGATGCTGCAAAAGGCGGCAGCATCTTTAAACTTCATTCAGAATACCAGCCCACCGGCGACCAGCCGCAGGCGATAGAAGCACTTGTAAAAGGCTTTAAAGAAGGCAATCAATTCCAGACTTTACTGGGTGTTACGGGTTCCGGCAAGACCTTCACGATGGCAAATGTGATACAGGCATTAAATAAACCGACTTTGGTAATAGCGCACAATAAAACGCTGGCTGCACAATTATATGGTGAGTTTAAAGAATTTTTCCCTGAAAACGCAGTGGAGTATTTCGTGTCCTATTATGATTATTACCAGCCGGAAGCTTACGTTCCTTCTTCGGATACCTATATTGCGAAGGATTCTTCCATCAATGATGAAATCGAAAAGTTGAGGCTTTCGGCGACGGCCTCGCTCTCCGAGCGGCGGGATGTCGTCGTTATCGCCAGCGTTTCCTGTATCTATGGGCTTGGAAGTCCGGATGATTATGAGAATATGATCGTTTCCCTGAGACCGGGCATGATAAAGGACAGGGACCAGGTCATCCGGGAGCTGATCGATATCCAATATACCAGAAACGACATGGATATGGAGCATGGCTGTTTCCGCGTGCGCGGCGACGTTTTGGAAGTATATCCTGCGGAGGGCGGCGATTATCTGGTCCGCGTAGAGTTCTTTGGAGATGAGATAGACAGAATCGTACAGACGGACCCGTTGACCGGGCAGGTGCACGCAACGCTGGAACACATCGCGATTTTTCCGGCCTCCCATTATGTAGTGCCGCAGGAAAAAATCCGCGAGGCATGCAGGAATATCGAGAAGGAAATGGAAGAACGGGTCAGATATTTTAAGGGGGAAGATAAACTGCTGGAAGCGCAGCGGATTGCGGAGCGTACAAATTTCGATATCGAAATGCTGCGCGAGACGGGATTCTGTTCGGGAATCGAGAATTATTCGAGACACCTGAACGGCCTGGCACCGGGAGTGCCGCCCTTTACGCTGCTGGATTATTTTAAGGACGATTACCTGATCATTATTGATGAATCTCATATGACGGTGCCTCAGATACGCGGTATGTATGCAGGGGACCGTTCCCGGAAAACAACGCTGGTGGACTATGGTTTCCGGCTGCCTTCGGCGTTGGATAACAGGCCGCTTAATTTTGAAGAATTTGAACAGCATATCGACCAGATGCTTTTTGTATCGGCGACACCCTCTGTTTATGAGGAGGCGCATGAACTGCTGCGGACAGAACAGATCATCAGGCCGACGGGGCTGCTCGATCCGAAGGTCGATGTGCGGCCCGTTGAAGGGCAGATAGATGACCTCGTATCGGAAGTGAACAAAGAGGTTGAGAAAAAGCATAAAGTATTGGTCACGACGCTGACAAAGCGTATGGCGGAAGATTTGACAGATTATATGAAGGATGTGGGAATCCGCGTGAAGTATCTGCATTCGGATATCGATACGCTTGAGCGCGCTGAAATTATCCGTGATATGCGGCTGAATGTATTCGATGTGCTGGTCGGGATCAATCTGCTGCGGGAGGGGCTGGATATTCCGGAGATTTCGCTCGTAGCGATTCTGGATGCTGATAAAGAAGGATTTCTCCGTTCGGAAACGTCGTTGATTCAGACGATCGGGCGTGCGGCAAGAAATGTGGACGGGCATGTTATCATGTACGCCGACCAGATGACGGATTCCATGAAAACAGCCATCGCGGAAACGGACAGAAGGCGCGCGATTCAGCAGAAATATAATGAGGATCATCATATTACGCCGCAGTCGATCCGCAAGGCGGTCAGGGATCTGATAAGCATTTCCAAAGTGATCGATAAGGAAGAAGTGAAATTTGAGAAAGACCCTGAATCCATGAGCAGGCAGGAGCTGGAAAAACTGATCAGGGATGTGGAAAAGAAGATGAAGAAGGCGGCGGCGGATTTGAATTTCGAGGCGGCGGCGGAGCTGCGCGATCAGATGGCGGATCTGAAAAAACTTTTACATGATATGGATCGTTGACGTAAAACAGGAAAGCGATCGATTGGGAGAAGAGACAGAAGGGAGTACGCGCTGAAATGGCGGATACAGGAAAAATAAGACCGAGAGAATATATTAAGATCAGAGGGGCGAGCGAACACAATCTGAAGCATATCGATTTGAATGTTCCGAGAAACGAATTTGTTGTCTTGACGGGACTTTCCGGATCCGGGAAATCCTCGCTGGCTTTCGATACGATTTATGCGGAAGGGCAGAGAAGATATATGGAATCTCTTTCTTCCTATGCGAGACAGTTTCTTGGGCAGATGGAAAAGCCCAATGTGGAGAAGATAGAGGGGCTTTCTCCTGCAATTTCCATCGATCAGAAATCGACGAATCGAAATCCCCGTTCTACGGTGGGAACGGTGACGGAAATCTACGATTATTTCCGTCTGCTCTATGCCCGGATCGGTATTCCGCACTGTCCGGAATGCGGTAAAGAGATTAAAAAACAGAGCGTTGATCAGATGGTAGACCAGATTCTCACCATGCCGGAAGGAACGCGGATCCAGCTTCTCGCACCGGTCGTCCGGGGAAGAAAGGGCGAGCACGCCAAAGTGTTTGACCGGGCGAAGAAGAGCGGTTATGTCAGAGTCAGGGTGGATGGCAGTCAGTATGAGTTGTCGGAAGAAATCAGGCTGGATAAAAACATCAAACATAATATTGAGATTATCGTGGACAGGCTGGTCGTCAGGGAAGGGATCGAAAGACGGCTGACCGACTCCATCGAAAATGTACTGGCGCTGGCGGAAGGGCTCATGATTGTGGATGTGATAGACGGCGAGCCGATTACCTTCAGCGAGAACTTTTCCTGCCCGGACTGTGGAATCAGCGTGGGAGAAATCGAACCGAGAAGCTTTTCTTTTAACAATCCTTTCGGCGCCTGCCCGGAATGTTTCGGTCTCGGTTATAAGATGGAATTTGATGTGGATCTGATGATTCCCGATAAAAGCGTAAGCATCAATGACGGAGCGATCACCGTTATGGGATGGCAGTCCAGCAACAGCGAAGGAAGCTTTACAAACGCAATTCTGCAGGCGCTTTCCAAAGCGTATCAATTCAGCCTCGACACGCCTTTTAGAGAACTTCCCGACGTCATACAGCGGATGCTCATTCATGGAACGAACGGCAGAAAAGTAGAAGTACATTATAAAGGACAGCGTGGAGAAGGCGTTTATCCGATTGCCTTTGAGGGATTGATTAAGAATGTGGAACGCAGATATCGGGAAACCGCTTCCGATTTGATGAAACAGGAGTACGAAACTTTTATGCGCATTACGCCCTGCCGGGAATGCAAAGGGATGCGTTTGAAAAAAGAATCGCTGGCTGTAACTGTATGCGATAAAAATATTTATGAGATTACCTCACTGTCCATTAAGGATTTGCATGAATTTGTAGGAAATATGAATCTGACAAAGCAGCAGGAGCTGATCGGAAAGCAGATTTTGAAAGAGATTCGGGCGAGGGTCGGTTTCCTGATAGAAGTCGGGCTGGATTATCTGGCCCTGTCCAGAGCGACAGGAAGCCTGTCGGGCGGCGAGGCGCAGAGAATCCGGCTGGCGACGCAGATCGGTTCGGGACTCGTCGGCGTCTGCTATATTCTGGACGAACCGAGCATCGGCCTGCATCAGCGGGATAACGATAAGCTGATCGCGGCGCTGAAGAACTTGAAAGATATGGGGAATACGCTGCTCGTGGTGGAGCATGACGAGGATACGATGCTGGCCGCAGACCATATCATCGATATCGGTCCTGGAGCCGGTTCCCATGGCGGAGAAGTGGTCGCGGAGGGAACAGCCGAAGAAATCATGCAGGCAGAAGAATCCATAACCGGGCAGTACTTGAGCGGCAAACTGCGGATTCCGGTGCCGGAGGCGAGAAAAAAGCCGCAGGGCTATTTGACGATTAAGGGCGCCGAGGAAAATAATCTGAAAAAAGTAACGGTCAAAATTCCGCTCAGCGTCATGACCTGCGTTACGGGCGTATCCGGTTCGGGTAAAAGTTCGCTGATCAATGAGATTCTTTACAAGCGCCTTGCGCGGGATTTGAACAGGGCGAGGACGATACCCGGAAAGCATCAGAAAATTCTCGGTATCGAACAGCTCGATAAGGTTATCGCGATCGATCAGTCACCGATCGGCAGGACGCCGCGCTCCAATCCGGCGACTTATACGGGCGTATTCGACCAGATACGGGATCTGTTCGCATCGACTACGGACGCGAAAGCGAGAGGCTACGGCAAAGGGAGGTTCAGCTTCAATGTGAAGGGAGGCCGCTGCGAGGCATGCAGCGGAGACGGCATTATCAAGATCGAAATGCATTTTCTTCCCGATGTTTATGTGCCCTGCGAGGTCTGCGGCGGCAGGCGCTATAACCGGGAAACGCTGGAAGTGAAGTATAAGGGAAAAAGCATCTATGATGTGCTGGATATGACGGTAGAAGAGGCGGTTCCCTTTTTTGAGAATGTACCTTCCATCCGCCGGAAAATAGAAACGTTATATGATGTGGGACTTTCCTATGTGAAGCTGGGACAGCCTTCTACGACACTGTCGGGCGGCGAGGCGCAGCGTATCAAGCTGGCGGCGGAATTGAGCAGGCGGAGTACGGGCAGGACCATTTATATTTTGGATGAACCGACGACAGGGCTTCATTTTGCGGATGTCCATAAGCTGGTCGATATTCTTCATAAGCTGACGGAGGGCGGCAATACGGTAGTCGTTATCGAACATAATCTGGATGTTATCAAGACGGCGGATTATATCATCGATTTAGGACCGGAGGGCGGCGACGGCGGCGGAACGGTCATCGCGGAAGGAACGCCGGAGAAGATAGCCGGAAATCCTGCTTCCTATACCGGAATTTATGTGAAAAAGATGCTCGAACGGGCGAAAAAGGAAAAAGAAAAGGCAAAGGATCGAGGAACGGATAACCGTAAACAGGAAGGTGAGGCATGATGGCCAATCGCGGCAAAAAGGCGGTAAAGGAGAAAAAGGCGGTAAAAGAAAAGATGGAATCCGGACGGCGCGGCGTTAAACTGATGCAGGAAACAGCATTCCTGTATGTATTTTTAATGCTGGCCGTATATCCTTTCTATTTTAAAAATAAATATTATGATATCGGAAACGCAAAATGGCAGTTCTTTTTCTTTTTGACTGTCGGTGCGGGAGCGGTACTGCTTGGAATTTTTCTTTTTCGGATAATAGAGGAATGGAATCCTCATGAATTGAAGAAAACTTTGCGAGGCATCCGGCTGTCGGTCATTGACTGGTTCGTGCTGGCATATGCTGCCGCGGTATTGCTCTCTACGTTGTTTTCTCCCTATAAAGATCAGGTAATCTGGGGATATGACGGCTGGTATATGGGGCTGATTTCGCAAATATGCTTTGTATTGATTTATTTTTGCGTGTCGCGTTACTGGCGGTGGGATCGTTCGACAGTCATCTGCTGTCTTGCGGCGGCGTTTCTGGTATTTTTGCTGGCCGTTTTGATGCGTTTCAGGATAGACCCGCTCTCCCTGTACAAAGATTTGGAGGAACAATATATACGCGGCTTTTTATCGACGATCGGGCAGGCGACCTGGTATTCGAGTTATATGGCCGTTGTGTTTCCGCTCGGCTTGTTCGCTTTCTGGTTCTATGATAATCAATATATCCGTATTTCCTGTGGAATTTTCACAGCGGTCGGTTTTATGACGATGGTAACGCAGAATTCCGACAGCTCCTTTGCCGCGTTCGGCCTGCTGCTTTTTGCACTGTTCTGGCTCTCCCTGGAATCTAACCGGAGATTCTGGCGTTTTCTGGAAATCATGATGATATGTTTTTTCAGTTTTAAATTGATCGGAATCTGCCAACGGCTTTTTCCGGAGCAGGCAGTACCGTTAGATGCGCTTTCTCTGTTCTGTTCGCAAAGCAGTCTGACTTGGCTGTTCCTGATTCTTACAGCGTTGCTCTATCTTTCTTTCCGGTGGCTTGCGGGATATAAAAATATTGATATTTCCAAAATAAAAAATATTCGTATCGTTTTTCTTGCGCTTCTTTTATTGGGGTTGTTGGGAATCGTAATTTACGTCTGTCTGAACACAACGAAGAAACTTCCGGCGCAATGGAGCTCCGACAGCCAATATCTTCTGTTTGATGAATATTGGGGGAATAACCGCGGTTCCTCCTGGATGATTGCGGTGCAGTCCTTTAGGAGAGGCAGTTTTATCCGCAGGATTTTCGGCTGCGGCCCGGATGGATTCTCTTCTTTTGTCCAAAGCTTTTTCCGCGGGGAACTGGCGGAGAAGTGGGGAAGCAGCGCAATCCTTGCCTGCGCGCATAATGAATGGCTGAATGCTCTTGTTAATCTTGGCGTCGCAGGCGCTATTCCTTATATTGGCATTTTTGTTTCCGCCATCTGCCGTTTCTTCGGGAAGTCAAGAGAACATCCGGAATTGACGGCGGCTGCGCTTTCCGTCATCTGTTATATGAGCCACAATTTTTTCTGTTATCAACAGATTATCTGTACTCCTTTGATATTTATCCTGATAGGCGCCGGTGAATCCATCATCCGTTATGGAACGGTAAGAAAATGATTTTTGCTTTTAAGAAAAACGGACTGCTCAAAAACGAGCAGTCCGTTATCCCACACTTGTCATCAGAATTATGTTTTATGATTACTGTACCTGGATAAATGCGAATACGCCTAAGGATGTCATATCTACTGTAACATGGTCATCTCTTATTTCTGCAACGTCAACGCTTGCCCATTGTCCCTTCACATACTGATAAACCTGAATCTTCTGACCTGCCTTAACGCCCGGCATATAGAAGTTCACGGATGCTTTGCCGAAAGAAACGTTTGCCTGGATATTTACAACATTCAGTACGCTGCCGCCTAAAGAAGCTGCCTGTGCTTTAGCTGCGGTAACATGTGCAGGAAGGGGTTTCTGTACAGCGAAGTTTACGTTGCTTGCCTTTCCGTCCAGAACGATCTTTCCGCCCTGTCCAACCGGTGTAACTTCGTCAAGTCCCGGAACCTCAACTACGGAATTGCTGATATATTCGCCGATAGTCTTTCCTTCGCCTTCTGCTGCAAAATAAACGTCTGAAGAAACGCCGGTTGCCGCGATCTCAAGAGCAAAAGCCTCGGAGCCTGTATCATAATCGCCATCATCTCCTGAATCTGCGGAAGCAACGCTGTTCTCGGAGATCGAATTTCCGGATACGGAATCGGAATCGGGCGCTGCGGATACTACCATGCATGTGCCGAGCACAGCGATGCCAGCCGCCATCAATGCTAAAAATCTTTTCATTTTTTCAAGTTCCTCCTTATAGTTTAATATAGATTACAAGTGTGATTTTTGGTTTATATTAGCACCTTATGGTGATAATACCTTTTTAAACTTTCCTGTCCCGGAATATTTAATATCTGTTCCCTGTGTACGTATGAACGCGCTTATAATGGAGCCTGTGTGTCCATAGCCTTATGACCGTTGGAATTACCGCTGTCAAAAATGGCTGTCATGTTCCGGTTTCTTTCAAAGCAGAAACCGCTTTCTTACGTCTGTATAAGTATTTCCTGTGTGTGAAAAATATTCTAACATACTTATTCAAATTTTACAATTGGAATATGAAAATATTTATGCAGACATAACGGTCCGGTTATGGCGGGAAAAGAAGAATGAATTGTCGCAAAATGCCTTCTGCGGCGCATGAAAGGCGCTAAAAGAAGGCGGCAGAGCTTCCGATATATACCATATATGGAAAGATTTACATTTACTATGAAAAATAAATTTTTCACAGACAGGTTTGCGCTTACGCCCGGAACCGTGGGCTGAGCAGGAAGGAGGCTTTATGAATATAAAATTGCAGGGCGCGATGAATTCATTCTCTGGCGGCTATTCTGTTTTTTCACAAAAAGGACTGAAAAGCACGGAGGAGAAACTGGAACGACAGGAAAAACGGGACAGTCAGGTCGCCTTTTATGAAAAACAAAAAGAAAATCTGAAAAACAGAAAATGCAGTACCGTGGAGGAAATCGCGGAAAAGCTGGATGCGCTGAAATCCTGTGACGACCGGATCGCGGGCGTTAAGGCGGCTTATAATCATGAACAGATGTGGCATATTCTTGATGAAGCGAGAGAAATCGGCGAGAAGATTGCCGGGGCCGTGGAGAAAACAGAGCCGAAGACACCGGAAGAGCGGCGGGAAGAGATCATCGAAGAAGCGATGGGGACAGAAACTTCCGGCGGCCTTTTGGAAGAAGTCCTGGAGGACGCCGCACAGACGCAGGAGGAACTGCGGGAGGCGGTGCAGGAAGAGGTTCTGGCGCAGATGGAGGAGGAACTGCCGGAGGATCCGCAGGAGCAGCTGGAGAAGGGGCTTTCAGAAGAGCTTCTCTGTAAGCCGTTCGATATTCTGCTTTAAAAGGGTTAAGAAAAACAGGATAAGTGCCGATAATATAATAAGCATGGATGCGATAGACCAGAACGGATGGATCCGTTCTGGTTTTTGTACCATAAATTATAAAAAAATTATGAAATCCCTTTGAAAAACTCTTTCTTTAGGTTATAATGTATGAAGCAAACTGCGCAATTTCATCTGATTGGCCGGTTTGGACGTTTAGATTAATGGCAAATGGAGATTATGTAAGATAGATACCGCAGGAAAGGGGATCACAAAAATGCAGTACACAGATATAGGGATCGATTTGGGAACAGCCAGTATTTTAGTTTATATCAGAGGGAAGGGAGTCGTTTTAAAAGAGCCTTCCGTCGTTGCTTTTGATAGAGATACCAATAAGATTAAGGCGATTGGTGAAGACGCCAGACTGATGCTCGGAAGAACGCCGGGCAATATCGTGGCCGTCAGACCGCTGCGCCAGGGCGTTATTTCCGATTATCAGGTAACGGAAAAGATGATGAAATATTTTATCCAGAAGGCGCTCGGCAAGAAGACGTTCCGAAAGCCCCGTATTGCGGTATGTGTGCCGAGCGGTGTTACGGAGGTCGAAAAGAAAGCGGTAGAGGACGCTACTTATCAGGCGGGAGCCAGAGAAGTGTCGATCATAGAGGAACCGATTGCGGCGGCAATCGGCGCGGGAATCGATATTTCAAAGCCCTGCGGAAATATGATCGTGGATATAGGCGGCGGTACATCCGATATCGCGGTCATATCGCTGGGAGGTACGGTCGTAAGCGCTTCCATTAAGATTGCCGGAGACGATTTCGATGAAGCGATCGTACGCTATATGCGTAAAAAACATAATCTGCTGATCGGTGAAAGAACAGCGGAAGATTTGAAGATAAAGATCGGTTCCGCATATAAGCGGCCTGAGGTCGATTATATGGATGTCCGGGGCCGTAATCTTGTGACGGGCCTTCCGAGAACGGTCAAAGTATCCTCGGAGGAAACGGAAGAAGCGCTGCATGAAACGACAGTGCAGATCGTCGAGACGATTCACAGCGTATTGGAGAAAACGCCGCCAGAGCTGGCGGCCGATATCGCGGACAGGGGAATTGTGCTGACCGGAGGCGGAAGTCTGCTGCGCGGGCTGGAAGATTTGATCGCGGCGAAAACGGGAATCAACACGATGACGGCGGAGGATCCCATGACAGCGGTGGCGATCGGAACAGGAAAATATGTAGAGTTCCTTGCGGGATACAGGGAAGATTAAGTGAAAACGGGGGAGTAAGATGCTTAAAGGCCTATACACTGCTTATACAGGTATGATTCATGAGCAGCACAGAATGGATGTCATGACGAACAATCTGGCAAATGCGAACACGAACGGATTTAAAAAGGAGGGCGCGACGAGCCAGTCCTTTGACAGTGTGCTCGCCTATAAAATAAAAGATACTTCGCAGGCGGGAAACCTGCCGAAACGGATCGGCAATATGTCGCTCGGCGTAAAGACGGGCGAAAATTATGTGGACTATTCCGAAGGGCCGATTAAAGAAACCGGCAATCCGCTGGATCTGGCGTTGTCGAGGAACGGCTTTTTCACAATCGAATATACGAACAAGGCGGGAGAAACTTCCACGATGTATACGCGGGACGGCAATTTCACGATGACGGCGCAGGGGTATCTCGTTACGCAGGACGGCGATTATGTCCTGGGAGAGCGGGGGAGACGGATCCGTCTGGATCCCACGCAGCCGGTCAGCGTAGACAGGGCGGGTAATATTTATCAGGACGGCGCTTATGCGGCATCGCTTCAGATTACAGATTTTGAGGATTATAATTATCTCGAACGCTATGGCGAGAACTTCTTCTATCCGGTGGAAGGGGCAACAACGATAGATGCGGACACCGATGTACATGCGGGATATCTGGAACTGGCGAATATGTCCGTTGTGACAGAGATGGTAAATATGATCGCGATTCAGAGACATTATGATGCAAACCAGAAAGTCATTACAACTTACGACGATACGCTGGATAAGGCTGTCAATCAGACCGGCAGGGTAGGATAACAGCGAAGAATCCGGCAGGGATAGTAATATAAGGGAGGAATAATAAAATGGTAAGAAGTTTATGGTCGGCGGCGACCGGTATGAATGCACAGCAGACAAATGTGGATACGATTGCAAATAATCTTGCGAATGTCAATTCGGCCGGGTATAAGGCACAGAAAGCGCAGTTCAAGTCGTTGCTTTATCAAACGCTGCAGAGCACGACAACGACGGCGAACGGGGAACCGAAACCGACGACTTCACAGGTTGGTCTTGGTGTAAGGACCTCTTCCATTAATAATATTTATACGCAGGGAAGCCTGCTGGAATCGCAGAGCGATACGTCTTTTGCGATTGAGGGAGACGGTTTCTTCGCGGTAAGGGGCGACGACGGATCGACTTTCTATACGAGGAACGGCGATTTTACCTGGGCGATCGGAACGAACGGCGGGATGACGCTGACGAATCAGGATGGACTTCCGGTGCTCAGCTCTGCAGGAAGGACGATTACCTTGAACCGTACATACATTGCGAACAGAATTACGATTTCACAGGATGGCGAGGTATGTTATCCCGACGGCGATAACAATCCGCAGCCTATCGGCGTGAAGATCGGCGTATACCAGTTCAGCAATGCGGGCGGCCTGGAAAGATACGGCGATACGCTTCTGACGGCGACCGAAGCGAGCGGCAACGCGATCAATGAGGATACGAACAATAATGTCCGTAAAAGCAGGATCCTGCAGGGATATCTGGAAGGCTCCAACGTATCCGTCGCGGATGAGATGGTTAATCTGATCGTGGCGCAGCGTGCTTATGAGATGAACTCCAAGGCGATCACGACATCGGATTCCATGATGGAAACGGCGAACAATCTGAAACGTTAACAGGTGAAAGATAATTTCTCAATCCCGGTTGTGTAAATGGACCGGCAGGCTGAGAGGAAGGAGAAGCGGCAATGGATTTAGGAGTGTCGGGAATTGGCAGTTATTTGATAGATTCCAATAAGAGTTCGACGGACGCGCTGCAGAATAAATTAAATTCCGTATCGGTAAAGGATGCGTCCGAAACGCAGGAAGCCGCGGAAGCGGAGTTATTGGACGCATGTAAGCAGTTTGAAGCTTATTTATGGGAGCAGGTCCTCAAAGGAATGGAAAAAACGGCGAAGATGTTTGACGACGATGACGAGGAAGAGGGCTATGCGGGCAATATGGTAAATGTGTTTCAGGATACCTTTGTTCAGGAAATGGCCACGCAGATGACCTCGGAAGGACAGGGCGCCAATTCTCTCGCACAGACCTTATTCGAACAGATGAAGAGGACTTACAGTGCGGAGAATTATTAGAGAACAGATAGGATATTGCGATAAGAAAAGGATAAGATAGGCTGCTGTTTCCGGCAGCCTGTTTGCGTATGGGAAAATGATGGAAAAAATAAAGGGTTATGTCGGGCATATTATCTACCGGAATGCGGAGAACGGATATACGGTTCTTGACCTGATTTCCGATGAGGAAGAGATTACCTGTGTCGGGATTTTCAGAACGATCGACCAGGGAGAGACAATCGAAGCGGAAGGCAGCTATACGGCGCATCCCGTTTATGGAGAGCAGTTCAGGGTAGAACAATATCGGATTACGGCGCCGGACGATGTACTGAGTATGGAGCGGTATCTCGGATCGGGAGCCGTTAAAGGCGTCGGGGAGGCGCTGGCAGCCAGAATTGTCAAGCGGTTCGGGAAAGAGACTTTCCGTATTATTGAAGAGGAGCCGGAACGGCTTGCGGAAGTGAAGGGCATCAGCGAGCGGAAGGCGAAAGAGATCGCGATGCAGGTCTACGAAAAAAGAGATGCCAGAGAGGCGATGACCTTTCTTCAGAAATACGGCATTTCCAATACGCTCGCGATCCGTATCTATGAAGCCTATGGAATGAATCTATACGGTGTGATGAAGGAAAATCCCTACCGGCTGGCGGAAGATATTGACGGCATCGGTTTTCGGATCGCTGACGGCATCGCTTCCAGAATCGGCATTCATACGGATTCCGACTACCGGATCAGGAGCGGCCTGCTGTACACGCTGATGCAGGCGGGGGCGGAGGGACACTGTTATCTGCCGGAGAGCCTTTTGCTGCGGAAAGCCGGGGAACTGCTTGAACTGGAGCCTTCGCTGATGATTCCCCAGCTTCAAAATCTGATGATGGATAAGAAAATCGTGGTCAGGATGCCGGGCGCGGAGGGCGGCGAGCGGAAAATATATGGAATGACTTATTATTATGCGGAGCTGAACTGCGCCAAAATGCTGCACGATTTAAATATATCCGTCAGGGACGGGGATTGTCTTCCTTCGGAAGAACGCAAAATTCTGGAAAAGATAGAGACGCTGGAAAAAGAGCTGCGGATAGAGCTGGACGGGCTTCAGAAAAAAGCGGTGCTGGAAAGCATCAGGAACGGCATCCTGATTTTATCCGGAGGGCCGGGGACCGGGAAGACGACGACGATCAATACGATCATCCGCTATTTCCTTTCGGAGGAGATGGATATTTTCCTGGCGGCGCCTACGGGACGGGCGGCCAAGCGGATGACGGAAACGACGGGATATGAGGCGCGGACGATCCATCGGCTGTTAGAGCTGAACGGAGCGGCTTCGGGAGAAGCCAGGTCCGCCCGTTTCGAAAAAAATGAGGAAAATCCGCTGGAGGCGGATGTGATCATCATCGATGAAATGTCGATGGTCGATATTTTTTTGTTCCAGTCGCTGCTCCGGGCGGTGCCTGTCGGGACGCGTCTGATCATGGTCGGCGATGTGAATCAGCTGCCTTCTGTCGGCCCCGGACAGGTGCTGCACGATTTGCTGAAAAGCGGGGCTTTTCCGGTGGTGATGCTGGAGAAGATCTTCCGGCAGGCACAGGAGAGCGATATCATCCTGAACGCCCACCGCATTCATGCGGGACTGGATATCGTGCTGGATAATAAGAGCCGCGATTTCTTTTTTCTGGAACGGAATGACGTGAATGTCATTTATAAGCATATGATTCAGCTGATTCTGGATAAACTTCCGCCCTATGTGGGGGCGCAGCCCTATGAAATACAGGTGCTCACGCCGATGCGGAAAGGAAAGCTCGGCGTGGAAACGCTGAACGGCATTCTGCAGAAATATTTAAATCCTCCGGCGGAGCAGAAAAAAGAGTATGCCGGCGGCAATGCGCTGTTCCGGGAAAAAGATAAGGTCATGCAGATCAGGAACAATTACCAGCTGGAATGGGAGGTCGTCAGCAAGTACGGCATACCGATCGACAAAGGAATGGGCGTTTTTAACGGCGATATTGGAATGATTCTGGAAATCAGCGAATATACTCGCAGTATGGTCATCGAATATGATGAGCACAGGCGGGTGACATATTCTTTTGACCAGCTGGATGAAATCGAACTCGCCTATGCGGTAACGATACACAAATCCCAGGGGAGCGAATACCCGGCGGTCATCATGCCGCTACTGACCGGGCCGCGGATGCTTTTCAGCCGGAATCTGCTCTATACGGGCGTGACACGGGCGAAGAGCTGCGTGACGATTCTGGGGAGCAGCGCGACTTTGCGGGGAATGGTCGATAACAATTACGAGAACAGACGCTATACGGGACTGGCGGAGCGCATCAGGGAACTGGAAGCGGACGCGGCCCGTTAAGCGGATACGGGGAGCCTATGAAAAATTTTTCTTTCTTCAGGATGCTGGCGGATCTCATTTATCCGAGGCGGTGTCCTGTCTGTGATAAGGCGGTAAAGCCTTTCGGAAGCCTCATCTGCGGGGAATGTGAACCGAAAATTAAATATGTAAGGGCGCCGTACTGCCAGAAATGCGGTAAGGAGCTGAAGGATGCGAGGGCGGTATTCTGCCATGACTGCGCGCACAGAAAGCATCTTTATGACCGGGGGATGGCGCTTTTTGCCTATCGGAGCGCAGCGGATTCCATTTACCGTTTCAAATACCGGGGAAGGCAGGAATATGCGGCCTATTATGGAGAACGGATGGCGCGCATTCTGGGAAAAAGGATTCTTGCGCTGCACCCGGATGCGCTCGTGCCGGTGCCGATTCATGCCGCGAAGAAACGCCGTCGGGGATACGACCAGGCGGAAGTGCTTGCGAAGGAGCTCGGCAGGCGTCTGCAGATTCCGGTGGAGGCAAAATTGATCAAAAGAGTACGCAGGACGAAGCCGATGAAAGACTTATCGGCACAGGAAAGACAAAATAATTTGAAAAAGGCTTTTAAAATCTGTTATAATGATGTAAAATTAGATACGATTATAATTATCGATGATATTTATACGACAGGAAGTACAATCGATGCCATGGCGCGGGAACTGCGCCGGGCAGGAATTCAGAATATTTATTTTGTGGCGCTCGCGATCGGAAACGGTATGTAACACCGTGGGAGATCCGCAGGAAAAGAAATGCCGCCCGGTATGCGGGCCGAACAGGAATGGAGGATTACTATGAATGTACGAAATTGTAAGAAATGCGGGAAGATTTTCAACTATGTGTCAGGGCCGCCGATTTGTCCGCAGTGCAAGGATGCTCTGGAAGAGAAGTTCCAGGAAGTAAAAAAGTATATTCAGGATAACCGTTATGCAACGATTCCGCAGGTATCCGAGGCATGCGAGGTTTCCACGAGCCAGATTCAGCAGTGGCTGCGCGATGAGCGTCTGGAATTGACGGAAGGTTCCGGCATCACGTTGTTCTGTGAGAACTGCGAAGCGCCGATCCTTTCAGGACGTTTCTGCGAGAAATGCAAGAATTCCATGGCGAATAAGCTGAATGCCAGCATCAGGAAACCGGAAGCACCAAAACCGAAAGTAAAGAAGGATCCAAAAGAGAATCCTAAGATGCGCTTCCTGAATTAAGCGGGGCAGGGGAATGTCATGTTAAATGAAGAACGCGTAATTCTGATGACGAAGCTGGCATCGTACGAGGCGAATGACGGCAGGCGGAACGTAGCGATCGGCAGTTACTTCCGCAGTGATTATATCGGATGGCAGGTATTGAAATCCATTATAAGTGCGACTATCGCATTTGTAGTGGTGTTTGCCATGTACATTTTTTATGATTTTGAAATCTTTATGATGGATATTTATAAAATGGATCTGTTGGAATTCGGTATGAACGTTCTGAAAACATATGCCTGGACGGTAGGAGGGTATGCGGTATTATCCTATTTTATCTATTCCTATCGGTATGCGAAAGCGCGTAAAAGCCTGAGGCTATATTATACGAATTTGAGAAAATTATCCAGTATGTACAGTAATAACCATACAGTATGAGAGGATGAATGATGACAACTTTACTTGTTGCAAAACAGTATATTAAGCTGTTTTACAGTAAATTTGAAATTTATATTACGCCCTTTTTGAAATTCCTGATGGCGTTTATCGCCCTGCAGCTGATCAATTCCCGTCTGGGATATATGACGGCGATCGACAGGCTGCCGGTAACGCTGGTTGTGGCGCTGATGTGCTCCTTTATGCCGGCGAATTTTACCGTGATCATGGCGGCGCTGTTCGTGTTGCTGCATCTGTATGCTTTTAGTCTGGAATGTACGATCGTTATAGGAGCCGCTTTTGTCCTCATGTTCCTGCTGTACTTCCGGTTTTCGCCAAAGGATACGGCGGTCGTTGTGCTGATGCCGGTTTGTTTTCTGTTAAAAATACCCTATGTGATACCGATGTCCATGGGACTGATCGGAACGCCGGCATCCGCGGTTTCCGTCGCGTGCGGAGTCATCGCATATTACATGATCCATTTCGTGACCGAAAATGCGACGGTATTGAGCGGAATGGCGGAAGAGGAACTGGCAGCCAGATTTAAGATCGTCGTTGATGGTATTTTAAGTAACAAAGAGATGGTCGTAACGATCGTGGCCTTTGCGGTCACGCTTATTTTAGTCTATCTGATCCGCAGGCTGAGCATCGATTATGCCTGGACGATCGCGATGGCGGCGGGCGCGTTTGTCAATATTATGGTTATTTTGATCGGCGATCTGATGTTTGATACGAACGTATCCCTGTTTGGCGTCATTGTCGGGACAGTCCTTGCGTTCCTGTTTACGGCGGTACTGCAGTTCTTTGTATTCCATGTGGATTACAGCCGGACAGAAAAAGTACAGTTTGAGGATGATGAATACTATTATTATGTGAAAGCGGTTCCGAAAGTGACGCTTGCCAGACCGGAGAAAAAAGTAAAGCAGATTGCCGGGCAGAAAAGGAACAGGACGACGCATTAGACGCCTGCCTGTTATGAAAGAAAATAATTTTGATGGAAATAAGGGAAAGTTATTATGCAGCTGGTCAATGACTTAGTAGACAAATATTTATCTAAATTGCATATACCTTCGATTGTCTGGACCGATGTTGTGGAAATTTTTATTATTGCGTTCCTGCTGTACCATATCATGCTGTGGATCAAAAATACGCGTGCATGGGCGCTGTTAAAAGGGATTCTTGTAATCGGCGCTTTTGTTCTGATTGCGGTTGCATTCAATATGCATACGATTTTGTGGATCGTTACGAATCTGTTCAGCATTGCGGCGATCGCGATCGTCGTCGTACTGCAGCCGGAGCTGCGGAAGGCGCTTGAAGAACTGGGCCGGAAAAATCTGTTTTCTTCCATCCTGACCTTTGATTCTTCCAAATCGAATCAGGGGCGCTTATCGGATCGTACGATCAATGAGATCGTAAAGGCTTCCGTAGAGATGGGAAAGGTGAAGACGGGAGCGCTGATCGTCATACAGAATGAGCAGCCCCTGAACGAATATGAGAGAACCGGAATCGATGTGGACGGCATTGTTTCCAGCCAGCTTTTGATCAATATTTTCGAGCACAATACGCCTTTGCATGACGGAGCGGTCATTATCAGGGAAAACCGCGTTACCGCGGCGACCTGCTATCTGCCTTTATCCGACAATATGGCGCTCAGCAAAGAACTGGGTACGAGACATCGGGCGGGCGTCGGCATATCGGAGGCGACCGATTCCATGACGGTAATCGTTTCCGAGGAGACCGGTAAGATGAGCGTCGCATATCACGGAGAATTGTCCCGCGGACTGGATGCGGAACGGCTGAGGGAGATGCTGCGGAGCATCCAGGATAAGGCGTCGGAGGAGAAAAAGCGGAAGCTGTGGAAAGGCAGGTCCAGAAATGAAGAATAAATTGTTGCGTAATTGGGGACTGAAGCTCTGCTCTTTTCTGATTGCCGCGATTCTGTGGCTCATTGTAACCAATATCAACGATCCGGTCGGAACGTTCCGGGTTTATAATGTGCCGGTCGATATTCAGAATGCCGATTTGATCACGAACAGCGGGCAGGTTTATGAAATACTGGATCATACGGACGTCATCGATGTCGTTACAATACAGGCGAAGCGCTCGATCATCGATTCTCTGAATGAAAGCAATATCATTGCGGTCGCCGATATGAATGAGCTGACCAATCTGAATACGATCGCAATCAGGCTTTCGACGAATAAATACAATGATAAGCTGGAAAGCATCCGGGGTAATATCGATAATGTCAAGCTGAATATCGAGGATGAAAAGACCAAGACGCTTCCGCTCAGGACCGTTACCATCGGAACGGTGAAAGAGGGCTATATGGTCGGTGATATTTCGACGGAGCAGAACCTGATCGAGATATCCGGGCCGGAATCGGTCGTTTCACAGGTAAAAAGAGCGACGGTGACGGTAAATGTTTCCGGTTTTACCAATAATATCGGAACCGATTCGCCGATCCGGCTATATGATGAAAATGATCAGATCATCGATGTGGACAGCATTGTAAAGAATATCAATAAGGTGCGGGTTACCGTTGAAATTCTCGAATTAAAGACGGTGGATATCAACTGGAAGTTTACGGGCACGCCGGGCAGAGGCTATATTGCGACAGGGGAAATCAATGCGGGCAGGAACAGCGTGACGATCGCGGGGCGCTCCAAGACGATCGCCAATGTGAACGCGATTGAAATTCCGGAATCCGTTCTGGATATTACAGGAGCTGTGGAAAGTCTGCAGACGCTCGTGGACATAACGGATTATCTGCCGGAAGGCGTGATACTGGCGGAAGAGAATTTCAGGGGAAAAGTAAATGTGACGGTCGTTGTGGAGCCGGTTGTTGAAAGGGCGGCCTCGATTGCCACGAACAGGATCCAGATCCTCAATGTTCCGGAAGGATTTGAAGTTGAAATCGATACGGAAGACGATGCGCATGATTTTACGCTCGTCGGTCTGGAAAGCGATCTGAACGAACTGGATCTTAGTACGATTCAGGCATCGGTGGATATAACGGCCCTGATGGAGGCGGAAGGCATGACTTCCATGAGCGCCGGACATTATACGGCAGGCTTGATCTATAGCCTGGACAACAGCGCTGTGACGGTGAGAGACACTTCCGGCGTAAGACTGATTATAACGGAGGCAGAGTAATGGGTAGATTATTTGGTACAGATGGTGTAAGGGGCGTTGCAAATGAAGAGCTGACGCCGCAGCTGGCAATGCAGCTTGGGCAGGCGGGAGCTTATGTGCTCTCGAAGGAAAATCAGCATAAACCGACGATCATGGTGGGCTGTGACACAAGAATTTCGGGCGATATGCTGGCCAATGCCCTGATGGCGGGCGCATGTTCCGTCGGTGCAAACGCGGTTTTTGTGGGCGTCGTTCCGACGCCGGCAGTCGCTTATCTGACGAGAAAGTATAAGGTGGATGCAGGCGTTGTGATCTCTGCATCCCACAATCCGGTAGAATTCAACGGCATTAAGTTCTTCGACGGGAACGGCTATAAGCTTCCCGATTCTCTTGAGGACGAAATCGAGGCATTGATCCGAAACGGAATGCAGGGCATTAAATTCCCGATCGGCGCAGGAGTCGGCAAGATAAAATACCGTACCGATGCAAGGGAGGAATATATCAATCATGCGATTCAGTCGGTCAAGGTAGACTTATCGGGCCTGAAAATTGTCGTAGACTGTGCGGAAGGCGCTGCATTTTATACCTCTGTCGAGGCATTGAAGGAGCTCGGCGGGGATATCGTTGCGATTCATACGAATCCGGACGGCACGAATATCAACGCGAACTGCGGTTCGACCCATATGGAAGAACTGCAGGCAAGGGTCGTATATGAAAAAGCCAATATGGGCCTTGCTTTTGACGGAGACGCGGATCGTCTTCTGGCCGTGGATGAGAACGGTAAGATTGTAGACGGCGACCAGATCATGGCGATTGTCGGCAATCATATGAAGGGGCAGGGGAAGTTAAAGCTGGATACGATCGTTGCGACCGTTATGAGCAACCTTGGATTTTTCCTGATGGGCGAAAAGAACGGCATTCATATAGAACAAACGAAGGTCGGAGACAGATATGTGCTGGAAAGAATGCGTGAGATGGGCGCGAGCCTGGGCGGCGAGCAGTCGGGACATATTATTTTCCTGGATGAGAATACGACGGGCGACGGGCTTCTGAGCGCGCTGCATCTGCTGAAGGTCATAGTGGAAACGCAGAAACCGCTGTCTGAGCTGGCAAAGATCATGGAGGTCATGCCGCAGGCGTTGTTAAATGCCAAAGTGCCGAACCATAAGAAAGAACATTATATGGATTATCCCGAAATCGCGGATGCGATCGCGGCGCTGAATGAAAAATTTGCGGGCGAAGGACGCGTCCTGATCCGTCCCTCCGGGACGGAACCGCTCGTGCGCGTCATGATCGAGGGCAAAGATCAGAAAATGATCGACGCAGAAGCGCGCAGACTGGCGGATCTGATACAGAATATTATGTTGTAATCATGTTCGGAAAATGGTATAGTAGAGGGTAAAGAGAACGTATTTTAGACAATTGGGTAAAAGAAGTCTGTGAGATAGACGGAATGATATAAAATGAATTGGAGGGATTGAGGGTATGGTAAGTCAAAAAGTAGTCATCAAGAACCCTACCGGGCTACACCTGAGACCAGCGGGCATCCTATGTAAGGAGGCAATGAAATTCAAGTCTTTGATTACATTTTCGTTTAAGGAAAATACAGCGAATGCCAAGAGTGTATTAAGTGTGTTGGGAGCATGTGTGAAGTGCGGTGACGAGGTCGAGTTCGTCTGCGACGGCGAAGATGAAGAGGAAGCGTTAAAATCTCTTATCAATGCCATAGAGAGTGGTCTCGGAGAATAATGCTTTCGTTTAAGCCCGTTGTATTGACGGGCTTTTCCTAACAGAAGGACAGTTCGCGGCGCGTGCTGTCCGTTGTTTTATGTACAGGGAAATTTATAAGGGATGGAGGAGCGATTATGTTAAATTATCAGAGATATCGGAAAAACCCGGTGGTGGATTACCCGGAGAGAGAATGGCCCAATAAAGAAATTACGAAAGCGCCGATTTGGTGCAGCGTTGACCTGCGCGACGGAAACCAGGCGCTTATCGATCCGATGATCGTGTCGGAAAAGGTCGAATTTTTTAATTATCTGATTAAGCTGGGCTTTAAAGAAATTGAAATCGGTTTTCCGGCGGCGAGCCAGATTGAATTTGATTTCCTGCGCCAGCTGGTAGACCGCAGAATGATACCGGACGACGTTGTAGTACAGGTGCTGACGCAATGCCGCGAAGAGCTGATCGACAGGACGTTCGAGTCGATCGAAGGATGCAGGCAGGCGATCGTCCATATCTATAATTCCACCTCCACGCTGCAAAGAGACGTGGTATTTAATATGAATAAAGAGCAGATCATCAATATCGCCGTAGAAGGCACGAAGATGGTGAAGGAACGGGCGAAGAATTTTCCGGGAAAAATCATTCTCGAATACTCGCCGGAAAGCTTTACCGGCACGGAACTGGATTTTGCGCTGGAAATCTGTACGGCGGTCCAGGAGACATGGGGAGCGACCAAAGAGGAGCCGATCATCATTAATCTTCCGTCCACCGTGGAAATGAATACGCCGAACGTTTATGCGGATCAGATCGAATGGATGAATAAACATTTCAAGAACAGGGAAAGCATCATACTTAGCGTACATCCTCATAATGACAGGGGAACCGGCGTAGCCAGCGCGGAGCTTTCGCTTTTAGCCGGAGCGGAGCGCGTGGAAGGCACCCTGTTCGGAAACGGTGAGCGTACCGGAAACGTGGATATTTTGAATATTGCTTATAATATGTTCTCGCAGGGCCTGGATCCGGAGCTGAAGATAGAGCATATTAATGAAAGCATCGAAATTTATGAAAGATGCTGTAAGATCCCGATTCATCCAAGGCATCCCTATGCCGGGAAAATGGTCTTTACCGCCTTTTCCGGATCTCATCAGGATGCGATCAACAAGGGCGTAAAAGCGATGAAGGAACGCGGCAGCCAGATATGGCAGGTACCTTATCTGCCCATCGACCCGGCGGATATCGGCAAAGAGTACGAACCGATCGTGAGAATCAATTCTCAGTCCGGCAAAGGCGGCGTCGCGTTCATTATGGATACCTATTTCGGTTTCAAACTGCCTAAGGCGATGCACAAGGAATTTGCCAATGTCATTCAGGAAATTTCCGAAAAACAGGGAGAGGTCTCGCCGGAGCAGATCATGGACAGCTTCCGCAGAGAATATCTGGATCAGAAAGAGCCGATCCATTTCCGCAGACTGCGCGTGGATGATTTGAGCGATCATACGAAAACGGAGTTCGATACGAGAGTGGCCGTAACTTATACGGATCATGGCGTCGAGAAGGTATTCGAGGCGGTCGGCAACGGCCCCATCGATGCGGCTAAGCGGGGACTGCGGGAAGAACTCTCCGCAGATATCAAGATTCTGGATTACGAAGAACATGCGCTGCAGAGCGGTTCCAATTCTCAGGCGGCGGCGTATATCCATCTGCTGGATGTGAACAGCGGAAGGGTCACTTATGGCGTTGGCGTGAGCTCCAACATTACGCGGGCTTCTATCAGAGCGATTTTCTCGGCGGTCAACAGGCTGGGAATCGGGGAGAAGTGAAACAGAATGATGCCGGAACAGAGAAAAAGAATACTGTGAAAAATAAATTTTCTGCAGGCTGAGCAAGAATGGAGGATTACTATGGGGCGTGAAACAGAGCAGTTGGATGAAATCATTAAGAACAGCGATAACATCGTCTTTTTCGGCGGCGCCGGCGTTTCTACCGAAAGCGGCATCCCGGATTTCCGGAGCGTGGACGGACTGTACAACCAGAAATATGACTATCCGCCGGAAACAATACTGAGCCACACTTTTTACCGGAGGAATACGGCGGAATTCTACCGTTTTTACCGGGATAAGATGCTGTGTCTCGATGCAAAGCCCAATGCGGCGCATTTAAAGCTCGCCCAGTGGGAAGAACAGGGAAAGCTAAAGGCGGTCGTCACCCAGAATATCGACGGCCTTCATCAGGCGGCGGGAAGCAGAGTCGTGCTGGAGCTGCATGGTTCCGTGCGCCGCAATTATTGTGAGAACTGCGGTAAATTCTATGATGCGGAATACATTCTGCATTCGGAAGGCGTGCCCTCCTGTACCTGCGGCGGCAGCATTAAACCGGATGTTGTCCTGTATGAAGAAGGGCTCGACCAGGAGACGCTGGAAGCCGCAGTCCGTTATATCCGGGAGGCGGATGTTCTGATCATCGGAGGAACTTCGCTCGCTGTCTATCCTGCGGCGGGCCTCATCGATTACTATCGGGGGAATAAGCTTGTGCTGATCAACAAAACGCCGACACCCAGAGACAGGATGGCGGATCTGGTCGTGCAGGGAAGTATCGGGGAGATTTTCAGCAGTCTGTCGTAAGGTTTTTTTGGCGAATAGAAAATAGCTGTGAGGTGGAAATGGATATTCAGGCAGGCGATATTGTAAAATTGAAGAAGCAGCATCCCTGCGGCTCGAAAGAGTGGGAAGTGCTGCGCATCGGAGCGGATTTTCGCTTAAAATGCAAGGGCTGCGGGCATCAGATCATGATCGCCCGCAGGCTGGTGGAGAAAAACGTCAGGGGAGTGATCCGGGGGGATTGAAGGGCCGGGCTATAGCAAAATGATTGAAAAAATTTTTACAAAATATTGAAAATTGCAAAATATTATGGTATCATAATAGTCCGTGATGTTATAATTTAACAAACAGTCAAAATATCCTTGCTCCTTCCGTAAAAGGAGGGGCCAGAGACCAAAAGGAGGTAACAGGCATGAACAAATATGAATTAGCCGTT
>JAMPFK010000034.1 GCA_023664485.1 Bacteroides fragilis
GTAAAGAAATAAAAGACAGCAGTATTATGACGTTTGAAATTTTATTTCTGACAATTGCATTAAAGACAAAATCTAATAATATAGAATGGCTGGTAAATAAAGTGCATTATCCTAATCATGAAAAATGTCTCGGAGAAAATTATTATAAGATGATAAAGGAGTATGAAGAACAGGTAAGCGATATACCACAGTCAATTAGTGGTAATATATGTATCCAAGATAGCATAATGGGAAAAATGTTCTTCTGGATTGCAAGTCTGTATAGTGAATATCAAGAAAACTCATGTAAGCCATATTATTATGGAAAGCAGGCTAAAGGGAGAATAGAAATAGTAAAGAGATTTGCAGCATTCATAGATAATGTAGATTGCGATTAATTTGCCGGACCATTTTGCTCTATACATTTTCAATTCCTATCAAAGCCTATAAAGACTATCCTGTGTCATTTGCTGTCGTATATGGTAAAAGATTGCATGGGATAAGGAATAATATGATTTCTTTCCAGTAAAAGGATTACTGGAACCCCGATTGCTTTTTTGCTGTCTGATAGGTATAATGTAAATAGGGAAAGGAAGAAGTGTTCACATGCAGAAAAAGACACCTGATTATGATAACGTGTTTAAAACGATGAAGATGAAGCATAAGAGATTGTTTGTTTCTGTCATCAATGATGTTTTTGGAAGGGATTATCCGGCAGATGTTAAAGTGGAGATTCTGCCGTCAGAAGGGTATCTGACTGAAAATGAGACAGTAAACGGCAGCAGAAAAATAGAAGAGCAGATTTCTGACTTTCTAATTAAGATAGAGGGTGAGATATATCTTTTGGAGTGTCAGAGTTATGATGATGGTTCTATGGCGATCAGGATAGCAGAATATGCTTTTATTGTTGCCAGACAGTTTGCCACATGGGATATCGGACATGCGACAATCCCGATGCCGAGATTTTCAGTCATTTATGTCAAGAGGACAGAAAAGACGCCTAAAGCGACAACTATTACTTTTATATTTCCAGACGGGCAGATAGTCGATTATAAATCGGACAATGTAATTCTGGAAGATTTGACGAAGGAAATGATCATTGAAAAGAAGTTATTCCCATATATTCCGTTCTATATTGCACGATATGAAAAAGAAATTGCATCAGAAGGAAATATCGAAGCAGTGATAGAGTCGCTGACTTATTTCAGAGCTGAAATGGAGCGTATGCATCAGGCAGAGGAATTAACAGATGATGAACTGATAGACTTGAAAGGATTTGTAAACACTATCATTACACATATCACAAATGGAAACAAAAATGAAGAAAGGCTGGTAAACGTTATGGGTGGAACTGTTATTGAAACGGAATCTGATAAGATTAAAATAAGGACGATTATTGAAATAGGGCAGGAGGTTGGTCTTGAGGATTCTGAAATTTTGAAAAAACTGCAAGAGAAAATTATCGGACTGCCATTAAACCGGGCAGAGACGTATCTGAAGCAGTATGGGAAACAACTTGTGTAAAACCGCCTCTCCGAAACCCGCTTTCTTATACTGACCGCCGTTGCCAGCCTGTATTTCAAGCAGCAGATCGCATTCCAGATTTGATAAGGAGGCTTTTATGGAACCCATACCAAAGCCGTTACTCCGGCGGCTGGTCCTGACTTTTCTGGTCGGAACCGGCTGCTTTTTTACCGGACTGATATTTTTTCTCCATGAAAGGGATACTTCCTTTTTCATCCTGAGCAGCTTGTTGTTTGCCGCTTCTGCTATAAAAGCCATACTGCTTGGTATCCGAATCAAACGAAAGATCTGCTTTGTGCTGGAGGGCACCTGCTCTGGATCAGCAAAGACTATAAAATCCAATGCGGCTTTTCCTACCGGTTTTATTTCAAAACCTCAGACAATATCCTATCCATGCAGAATCCGCTCCTGACCAAAGCAGCACTCACAGATAACCTGCTTGGAGTGGAGGATATAGTGTCTGCGGAGACTATTTCAAATTATAGTAAACGACATTAGAAATTGCCTTCTCGGACTTGTAAAAGCTTATATATATGACTTTTGCAAGAGCAGAGCAGGAAAGAGCAATTTGTTATGTCGTTTACTATAAATAACAAGGACAACATAATTTTCTTCATTTTTCATACAATATATTTGAAAGAATTTGAATGATAATTCTTGCAATATGCTTTATTTTGCAGCATTATGAAGATGAAAGGAAGTGATGAAATGACTACTGTAAGCCTTAGATTTGATGGTGAAATGAAAAGACAACTGGATGAAATGTGCGATGAAATGGGAATGAACCTTACAACCTTCTTTATGATCTACGCAAAGAAAGCCTTACGGGACCGCCGGATTCCTTTTGATATCGTTGCCCCTTTAGATCCCTTTTACTCCGATTCCAACATGGAGCAGCTGAGGAAAGCAGTCCGGCAGGTCAGGGACGGGCAGGTCGTTGTCAAAACAATGGAGGAACTGGAGGCTATGGAACGTGAGTAAGATCACTTTTGCCGAAGATGCCTGGGAGGAATATCTCTATTGGCAGTCGCAGGACAAAAAGACATTGAGAAAAATAAACAGTCTATTTAAATCCATCCAGCGGGATCCATTTACCGGCGAAGGCAAACCGGAGCCACCTGTTTTTGAGGATTGACACATAAACCGGATGCAGATTATAAATAAACGCTTAATTTATGGGCACCCCCTGAATTAAGCGTTTATCTTTTTGCTATCTTCGTTCTATTCGTGCAGTACGCTGTTTTCCCGTCCCGTATCCAATGCGGCATTACAGGTCTCATTCAGCATTTTTGCGCATTCCTGCGGGGTAATGCTTTGCGACAGCAGCTCATGGATGTTGGGCCAGAATACGCTGCGGACAGAAGTATCGTTTCCCTGCCAATTCGGGCTGTTATTCATAAAATCTACCACGTTCACCGCATTTTGGGTGAATTCATCCAGCATCGTAATCTGATCCTGATATTTCTCTGAAACCTTCCGGCTTGCCGGGATATTGCCTGCAGACATTTCCAGCCATTCGTCATTTTCGTAAATGAACCGGATAAGATCCTTTGCCGCCTGTACTTTTAATGCGTCGCCGTTGTCGAATACTTCAAAACCGGTAATAAAGGAGGTCGCCACATTGCCGGGAAAATTCACATATCCGTAATTTTCCATATTATCATAAAGCATGAAATTCGCGTTATTAAAGATGTGGATTGCAAGCTGTCCATTGCTGAATAATTCGTTGCAGTCTGAAATCTCCAGGTTCTCAGGGTGGGGCGGATACCAGCCTTTGTCTACGCCCGACTGTATCCATTCTAATGCTTCGACCGCTTCCGGGGTCTCAAAATCAAAATACCCGTCCTCATCAAAAATTGTGCTTCCATAGGCACGGATATAAGACATAATATGAGTGTCGCCCTGATTATTCTTGCCGTACATCATCATCGGATAAGACTGCGCAGGGAGCTTTGATGCGAGCGTATCCAGAATATCCGTCCATTCTTCCAATGTCCAGTTTTGTATCGTGACGGTATCGGCGATATATTTTTCGAGACCGCAGTTTTGGAAAAGTTCTTTGTTGTAAATCAGAATATTCTGCATACTCAGGAATGGCATCATATAGGTCTTTCCATCCGCCATGCTCATTGTCCAGGACGCGTCGTCGATATCGGCCCGCAATTCGTCCGAAATGATATCATCCAATGGAACGACCCGGCCGGTATGCAGGTAGGATGCCATATTGAAATAGCCTTCATAGAGAATATCTGTCGCATCCTCGGTATCAAAGCTATCCGTAATTGCGGCTACTTCATCCACATAATCAAAGGATTCTACCCGGATTGTAACGCTGGCATCTTCATACCGGGCTGCGAACGCCTCGCCTGCCTGCTGTAAAAAAATGCCTGTGTCCACAAAATCGGGATTGCTGACAGAATTCATGGGCAGATTAGGGACTTTAATAACGAGTGTTATCTCTCTTTTTGCCTTGCTTCCGCAGCCTGTCAGAAGGCTGACAGATAATGCGAGCGTAAGCGCAGCGGCAATTATTTTTCTTCTCATAACGTCTACTTCCTTTTCTTTTTATTTGATACCTTTTTTCAATTTCTGCAGCAGAATGTTCACGTCGATCGGTTTCGTCAGGAAATCGTTCATTCCGCTTGCCAGTGCCTGTTCTTTGTCCTCCTGGAACATGTTGGCGGTGCAGGCATAAATGATAACAGACTTTGCGTCGGTTCTGTCCAGCTTCCTGATATTGGCGGCAGCGGTGCATCCGTCCATGACAGGCATCTGCATATCCATCAGGATAATATTAAATTCCCCTGTTTCGGATTGCTCAAATAAGGTAAGCGCTTCCTGCCCATTTTGCGCGAGCGCGGTCTCGAAGCCTTCCATTTTAAGTATTTCCAGCAGAATTTCCGCATTGAGTTCCACGTCCTCAGCCACAAGGATTTTGATCGGCCGTCCGTCTGCCCTGCATATGGACCGAACAGAATCTTCTGTCTTATCCGTTTCTTTCTGTTCTTCCAGATCAGCCGGGATGTCCTGCACGATTTTGGAAGGGATGGTGACCGTAAAGGTGCTTCCGACATTGAGCGTACTTTCTACCGTGATATCTCCGTGCATTGCATTTGCAAGGAGCTTGCTGATCGCCATGCCAAGACCGGTTCCTTTAATGCCTTTTGTATTCCGGTTTCGCTCCTGGCTGAAAGAATCGAAAATTTTGTCAATGTATTCCTCCGATATCCCGATTCCGGTGTCTTCACAGCGGTAAGTTGTGATTACATGCGTCTCATCTGTTTTTTCCTGTGTGACAGAAAGCCGGATCCATTTGCCTTCCGGGGTGAATTTAGCCGCGTTGCCGACAATGTTCATCAAAATCTGCTTCGTGCGGGTGACATCGCCTTCAATGCAGGGCACTGTGATATCCTTTTCCAGCAGGAACTCCACACCCCGGCTTTGGATATTGTCGGCCTGCATCGCAGCAATTTCATCGATCATAGAAGAAACCAGCATCGGTTCTTCTATAATATCTACTTTTCCGGCCTGAAGCTTTGACATATCCAGAATGTCGTTTACCAGGGACAGCAGATAGTTCGCCGTGCTGTGGGATTTTTTCAGCCATTCTTTAATCTGCGGCTTCTGGCTTTCATCGTCGATATTTACCATGATCAGATGATTCATACCGATCAGGCCGTTTAACGGCGTCCGTATTTCATGGCTCATGTTGGACAGAAATTCTTTCTGCGAGCGTGCCGATTCCGTCGTCCGGATTGTTTTTATCTGTAATCTCATGATAACAAGCAGCATTACGAAAACGGTGAAGATGGAAATGACCGCCATTGTCATACTGAGAGATACGAACGTTCTCCTCTGTTCCCAAAAGACTTCCTCATTGACGGACATAATGAAATACAGATCAAAACTGTCATCGAGCGGTATAAAATAAAAAAGTTCTTTGCCTTTTTCACCGGCATGGGAGTGGTAAAAGCCGAAGGTCTCCCGGTTTTGAAGCTTCTTATGAACCTCCTCGTTTGACAGGTCTGAGGTCTCGGATGCCGACAGATGGTCGTATAAATTATTCTGCTTGTTCAGGTAAATTTCTTTGTTGATATTGACGATATAGTTTCCGCTCATATCTATCAGCGCGCTGTGGCCGCGGCTTTTTCCGTTTTTGATAAAGCTGTCGATTACCATATTGTCCTGAATAGAGGAAATGTCGCTGATTCCGATCAGCGCGAACATTTTGATGCCGCCGATGCTATAGTCGTTCAGCCGGATCCCGTATAAAATACTCTCCTTTGACAGCCATCCGCCCTCTGTTTTATCGTCGAACCGCATGACGATTTTTTCTTCTTTATCCTTAAAATAAGGAAGAAAATCCAGATTTCTGTTCATAGTATCATTGCCCTGCGTATAGACGACGTATTTATCCGTATAGACGGTACCGTCCTCCGCGACCAGATAAATGTGGGTGAAACTGCTGGCAGCGCACTCCAGATTCATTCTCGTTTCGACATCCTCGATGGTCCTGCACTCGAAGCTGATAAAACGTTCCCTGATCGCATAGAGGTCTCTCCAGCAGATTTCGATATGGGTCTGGATAGACGCTTTATCGTGCTCTGCAATTTCGCTGATAGAGTTAATAATGTTTTCCGAAATTTTCTTATTCATCTGTCTGACATAGAAGAACGCTGCCAGAAAGACAATTACAGATGCGGCGATAATGACCAGAAGATAAAATAACCTGTGTTTCTTTTTCACATTCCGTACCTCTTGTTCTATTTCTCTAAAACTATATTACTGTGTCTATCATAAATCTTTTCGCGGTAAAAGTCCATCCGATTTTCTCTTTTTATTTTCAGGAGCGTAACAGTTCAGCCATACTGTTCATAAGTTGTCGTTTTATACATTCTGGCCGCCCATTCAGGTTATTTTCGACAACTTGTCCCATGTCGGGCGTCCGCCATGTTATATTTTTTGAAGGGTGCCTGGTTACAAAAGGCGGCCCGATATGTTATGATTAGCTGAGAAAGATAAGAGAACGAAAGGAAATCCGGAACATGAGTAAAATAATCATACAAAACGAAACAACGGCCGATCCGGTGAGCCTCATCGGAAGAGAGGCGGGCGTCTGCTGGGGCGCGGATATCACCGATGCGGACAGGAACTATAAAAGAGGCCTGAACTGCCTGGCCTCCGGGCATGGGCGTACCTGGGAGTATCCGCAGGTCTATATGATTATAGACGGATATTCCGCAAGAGTTATCCGGGAGCTGTATACGCATATCGGCGGCGGCCCTACAAGGCTGCAGGCATCTACGCGGTATATCGATTACCGGAAGGGATTCCCCTATGTCGTCCCGCCGCAGATCGAAAGCAGCAGCGAGGCGGACGAAATCTATAACGGCGCCATGAATGGGATTTTAAAGGCGATGCAGAAACTGGAAGAACTGGGGATGCCGGGGGAGGATATCGCGATGCTGCTCCCGTTGGGAATGGAAACCAAAGTGGTATTTCGTACGAATCTCAGAAATCTGGTCGATATGGCGCATCAGCGCCTTTGCACAAGGGCATATTGGGAGTACCGGAAGCTGATGAACGATATGGCCGCCGCGCTGAGCGGCTATTCCGGGGAATGGCGTTATCTGACAGAACATTATTTTGTGCCGAAATGTGAAGAATATGGTTTTTGTACGGAAGCCAGATCCTGCGGACGGAAAGAGAAGCGCGCATAAGTATAGGGAGCGGGAAAATCCAAATGCCAGGCAGTAACGGCGGCTTATCGATTTTCTGGCGCCGCAGAAAGCGGATCCGGGATAATCCGGCCCGCTTCCGAGACGCTTTTCATTTTGGGGTTCCGTAAAATATCTTCCTCTACCAGATTCCCAGAAGATGCTGCATCAGCAGGCTGACGCCGGTGATGCCGACCCAGCAGCAAAAGCCCATGACGATCGGTTTGCCGCCTGTTTTGACGAGCTTGACGATATCGGTATTTAAACCGATGGCGCTCATGGCGAGCACAATAAAGAATTTACTCAGTTCCTTGACCGGCGTAAAGACGCCCGTGTCGATTCCCGCGGAAACTGCAATGGTAGTGATGACGGATGCCGCGATAAAGTAAAGGATGAAAAAAGGAAAGATCTGTTTCAGGCTGACCTTTTTTCCTTCGTCTCCGCTCTGCTTTTCTTTCCTCGTGCGGAGCATGGCAAGTACGAGGGTGATCGGAATGATAGCGAGCGTCCGGGTGAGCTTGACGGTGACCGCGGTGTCGAGCGTCGCGGAACCGAGCCCCCACATGCTGTCCCAGGTAGAGGCGGCCGCCGTGACGGAAGAGGTATCGTTTACGGCCGTTCCGGCGAAGATGCCGAAGGCCTCGCCCGTATCGGTGGCAAAACCGATTAATTTTCCGAAGGCCGGGAAAAGCAGCGCCGCCAGTACGTTGAAGAAAAAGATGACGGAGATGGCCTGCGCTACCTCTTCGTCATCGGCGTCGATGACGGGGGCCGTTGCCGCGATGGCGGAGCCGCCGCAGATGGAGGAGCCGACGCCGACCAGCGTGGAAATCCTGCCGGGAATGCGCATGGCTCTATGTAAGACATAGGCGATGATAAGGGAAGTGGCGATCGTGCTGATGATAATAGGCAGCGACTGCCTGCCGGTCTGTAGGATAACGGTCAGATTCATGCCGAAGCCTAACAGGATGACGGCCCATTGTAATACTTTTTTGGAAGTGAATCTGATGCCCTGCTCGAAAGGGGTTTTGTTTCTGATGAACAGCGTAACGATCATACCGGCGATAATCGCAATGACCGCGCCGCCGATAATGGGAAACTGTTTTCCGAGAAACCAGGATGGGACCGTGATGACAAGGCAGAGCAGGATGCCTTTCCAGTTTTTTTCCAGAAATTTCATTTGACAACGATGTCTCCTTTCGTTTTTTATCCTTTGATGCTTTAGAGTGCAATCGTAATCATTATAAGCATAACTTGACAATCTGTCTATCGTTTGCTATTGTGTTTTTGAAATGGAGCCGGCAGTCTGGCCGCCGGGCTGAACCGCTGCGGACGGTAACGGACTGAAAATCCCGCAGGCTGAGAGAAAGGCATGGTTGTTAAGATGGTAAAACCGCAGGCGAATAAAAGAATCTCCAAAAGCGACACCTATTTGAATTGCGCGGAAGCCTTTGCATATAGAAGCACCTGTATCAAAAGAAAATACGGCGCGGTCATCGTCAAGGACGACGCGGTCATCTCTACGGGGTATAACGGGTCCCCGCGCGGGTTCGAGAATTGCTGCGATACGGGTATCTGTCCGAGGATTCCGAGGAATATGCACCAGGGGGAAGGGTATGAGATCTGCCGTGCAATCCATGCGGAGGCAAATGCCCTGCTGAATTGCTCCAGAGAGCAGACGCTGGGAGCCGACCTGTATCTGGCGGGTATCAATCCTGAGGACTGTTCGGTGCATAAAGCGAAACCCTGTCCTTTGTGCGCCCGGATGATCATTCAGGCAGGGATTCGGAATGTCATTCTGCGGGCAGGAGAGGGAGCGGATAATTTTATGACGATTCCGGCGGCGGAGCTGGAATGGTATAAGGAAGCATTTTAGCAGTACCTTGGACAAACCTCCGTAAAAAAGGTATACTAAATGCAGATTTTGAATAGAATCAATGGGGATAAGAGAGGTATGCGGTATGGAGTATGGGGCAGTTCCTTTTGAAAAGAGAATCAAAAAGAACATTAAGAATTACGCGATGGATAATCTGTATCCTGTGGACTCTTTGAGAGAGCATCTGAAAGCGCTTGCGGCCATAACGGGCGCGGAGCTTCTGCTGACGGACAGACACGGGGAAAAGGCCGTTTCCGCCGGGAATTTTGCCGGGTTTCTGCCGGATGTGGTCGGGGAACCGGGGAAAAAGGTGCGCGTCTGCGGCAGGACGATAGCGCATCTTTATGTAAAAATGGACGGCGTGGAAGCCGGTAAAGAGCAGGTCGTAGAGGATATGCTGGAGGCGGAGGTGAAGATGTTCTCCTGTCTTGGCGAAGAGGCATACCGGCACAGAGAGTACGCGATTTATATGGATGAACTGGAAGAAAAACTGGGCGAGAAGCATATCCAGACGGCGGACGGAGAGATGGAGGACGCTTTGACAGGCGTATATCATAAATTCTGTTTTGAAGAACGCATGAGAGCGATGGATGCGTCGGAGGTCGTTCCTGTGGCGGTCATCAATGCCAATATCAACGACTGGAAATATGTCAACGACCATTTTGGCGATGAGGAGAGCGACCGGCTGATCAGGACGATTGCCGGATTTTTACAGAAAGAGGCAAAGCCGGACTACATAATCGGCCGCGTGGACGGCGATGTGTTCATCGTGCTGATACCGATGGCGGAAGACGGAGAAGCGGAAGATTACTGCGGCAGAGTGCAGGCGGCGTGTCTTGCTTTTGAGGACGAAAAGCTTGCGCCGTCAGTAGCCTGCGGCATTGTCTATAAAACGAATGTGGAAGAAAGGATCATGGATAAGCTGCCGGATGCTGAATATGAGATGTTCAATAACAAGTTCGAGATAAAAAATGCGCCCGGATACCGGGAGCGGCTGGAGAAGAGAAAATAAGCGCCGATATTCGGAATAATTACGATAACAGCACAGAAGATGGGAATGCCGGGCCGTTTAAATTGACGGCCCGGTATTTTTGTGCCGATAACCGGGAATTCTAAAAAAAGTATTAAATTCTATTTTTTGGGAGATGATAAGAAAATAAGAGAAAAAATGAGAAAACAAGAGATAATAATTGAAAAACATGAGAAATATCACTTTTTTTACGCTTGCAAAGTGAAAGGGATGAAACTAATATATGCTTAACGATTAGCACTCGACCTGATTGAGTGCTAACAAAATAACAAAAGGATGGCGGACGCATAGAATGAAACATATGGAACGGCCGCGAAAAAAGAACATTCTATTTAAGGAGGCAGAAAATATGAAATTAGTACCACTTGGCGACAGAGTCGTATTGAAACAGTTAGTAGCTGAGGAGACGACCAAATCCGGCATCGTCCTTCCGGGACAGAGCAAAGAGAAACCGCAGCAGGCGGAGGTCATTGCGGTAGGACCGGGCGGCATGGTAGACGGCAAGGAAGTAAAGATGGAAGTAAAGGTCGGCGATCAGGTCATCTATTCCAAATATTCAGGAACGGAAGTAAAGATCGAAGAAGAAGAGTACATCATCGTGAAACAGAATGATATTCTGGCGGTTTGCGAAGGATAAGCAGAACAGGAAAATGAATGGTTGAACAGACAGGAGGAAGATTCATCATGGCAAAGGAAATTAAATATGGAGCAGAAGCGAGAGCCGCATTGGAAGCCGGCGTCAATAAATTGACCGATACGGTAAGAGTAACCCTTGGACCGAAAGGCCGGAACGTTGTTCTCGATAAATCTTACGGCGCGCCGCTTATCACGAACGACGGCGTTACGATCGCAAAAGAAATCGAACTGGAAGACGCTTTTGAGAACATGGGCGCGCAGCTCGTAAAAGAGGTAGCGACAAAGACGAACGATGTGGCAGGCGATGGCACGACGACAGCGACCGTTCTGGCACAGGCTATGGTAAACGCAGGGATGAAGAACCTGGCAGCAGGCGCAAATCCGATCATCCTGAGAAAGGGTATGAAGAAGGCGACGGATGTTGCGGTAGAAGCGATTGCGAAAATGAGCTCTAAGGTAAACGGCAAAGAGCATATTGCGAGAGTGGCGGCTATTTCCGCGGGCGACGAGGAGGTAGGCCAGCTCGTAGCGGATGCGATGGAAAAAGTATCGGGCGACGGCGTTATCACGATCGAAGAGAGCAAGACAATGCTTACCGAGCTGGATCTGGTAGAAGGTATGCAGTTCGACAGAGGATATATTTCCGCATATATGGCGACCGATATGGATAAGATGGAAGCGACGCTGGAAAATCCTTATATCCTGATTACAGACAAGAAGATCTCCAATATTCAGGAAATTCTTCCGATTTTGGAGCAGATCGTACAGTCAGGCGCAAAACTTCTGATCATTGCGGAGGATGTAGAGGGCGAAGCGCTGACAACACTGATCGTCAACAAGCTGCGCGGTACGTTCAACGTGGTAGCGGTGAAAGCGCCCGGTTATGGCGACAGAAGAAAAGCGATGTTAGAGGATATCGCTATTTTGACAGGCGGTCAGGTCATCAGCTCCGAACTTGGCCTGGAATTAAAGGATGCTACGATGGATCAGCTGGGCCGTGCAAAATCCGTAAAGGTTCAGAAAGAAAATACCGTTATCGTTGACGGCGAAGGCGACAAGGCGGCAATCGAGGCGAGAATCGGCCAGATCAAGAAGCAGATCGAGGAGACGACATCCGATTTCGATAAAGAAAAATTACAGGAGCGTCTTGCCAAACTGGCGGGCGGCGTTGCAGTCATCCGCGTCGGTGCGGCGACAGAGACGGAGATGAAGGAAGCGAAGCTTCGTCTGGAAGATGCTCTCGCGGCAACAAGAGCGGCGGTAGAAGAAGGTATCATCGCGGGCGGCGGCTCCGCGTATATCCACGCGGCGAAAGAAGTTGCCAAACTGGCGGAGACGCTGGAAGGCGACGAGAAGACAGGCGCGCAGATCGTTTTGAAAGCGCTTGAGTCTCCGCTTTATCATATCGTAGCCAATGCAGGGCTGGAAGGCTCCGTTATCATCAGCAAGGTAAGAGAGTCCAATGTCGGAATCGGCTTCGACGCTTTGAAGGAAGAATATGTCGATATGGTGGAGGCTGGTATTCTGGATCCGGCCAAGGTTTCCAGAAGCGCGCTGCAGAATGCGACGAGCGTTGCATCTACGCTGCTTACGACAGAGTCGGTCGTTGCCAATATCAAAGAAGCAGAACCCGCAATGCCGGCCGGCGGCGCCGGAATGGGCGGAATGATGTAAAGCGTTCCCATCCGCTTTATGCTGATATCGGACGTAAGAGAACAAAAGAGACACAGGAAGTTGAACCTGTGTCTCTTCTTTTTAAATCATCCCCGCGGGTCCGCAGCGTCAGGAAATCGGCATTATTTATATTGACTAAGCAAAGCGCTTCATGTATTCTTAAAATATCCTCAAAAATATAACAAGTGAAATGTAAAACAAAGCGACTGGTGAATGTATGGCAACAGAAGAAAAGAAAGAAATTGTTTTTGATGATGGCAGAATTGAATCGATAGAAGAGTTCCAGAGTCCTGAAGCGCTGTATCAGGAGTTAATTACCCGTGTGCGCAAATATCATCCTTCGGACGATATTTCCCTGATTGAAAAAGCCTATGCGGTGGCGCATGAAGCGCATAAGGATCAGGTCCGTAAATCGGGGGAACCTTATATTATCCATCCGCTGTGCGTGGCGATCATCCTGGCGGATCTGGAATTGGACAAAGAAACGATCGTTGGCGGACTTTTGCATGATGTCGTGGAGGATACGCCGATAACGGATGAGGAAATTGCGGCAAGATTCGGCGCGGACGTCGCCCTGATCGTAGACGGCGTTACGAAATTGGATAAACTGAGTTTTCGTGGAGAACACGGAAACGACAGGGATGCGGAAAAGCTGGAACGACAGGCGGAAAATCTGCGGAAGATGTTTCTGGCAATGGCGAAGGATATCCGCGTCATCCTCATCAAGCTGGCGGACAGACTGCACAATATGCGGACCCTGCAGTATCGGAATGTGGAGAAGCAGAAAGAGGTCGCACGGGAAACGCTGGATATCTATTCGCCGATCGCGCAGCGGCTCGGCATCTCCAAGATTAAGGTAGAGCTGGATGATTTATCTTTAAAATATCTCGAACCGGAAGCCTATTATGAGCTGGTGGACACGATCGCGGTCCGCAAGAGCGTCCGTGAAAAATATATTCAGACGATCGTGGACGAAGTGAGCGAGCATATCGCTCATGCCGGCATCAGGGCGCAGATAGACGGACGCATCAAACATTTTTTCAGCATTTATAAAAAAATGAAGAATCAGAACAAGACGATCGATCAGATCTATGATTTGTTTGCGGTACGCATTATTGTAGATACGGTCATGGATTGTTATACGGTGCTCGGCGTGATTCACGAGATGTACAAACCGATTCCGGGCCGTTTCAAGGATTATATTGCGGTGCCGAAGGCGAATATGTACCAGTCTCTGCACACGACGCTGATCGGCTCCTCCGGCCAGCCTTTTGAAATACAGATCCGTACCTATGAGATGCATAAGGCGGCCGAATACGGTATCGCCGCGCATTGGAAATACAAGGAAGCCTCCGACGGCAAAAAGGTGGAGACGCAGGAGGAAGAAAAGCTCGTCTGGCTGCGTCAGATTCTGGAGTGGCAGCAGACGGCGGAGGACAATAAAGAGTTCATGAAGCTTTTAAAGAGCGATCTGAACCTTTTTTCCGATCATGTATATTGTTTTACGCCGACGGGCGACGTCAAGAATCTTCCGGCGGGCTCGACGCCGATCGATTTTGCATACAGCATTCACAGCGCGGTCGGCAATAAGATGATCGGCGCAAGAGTGAACGGTAAGCTCGTAACGATCGATTATGAAATCAGGAACGGCGACAGGATCGAGATTTTAACGTCCCAGAATTCCAAAGGGCCGAGCCGCGACTGGCTGAGCCTGGTAAAGAGCACGCAGGCCAAAAATAAGATCAATCAGTGGTTTAAACAGGAATTAAAAGAAGATAATATCGTTAAGGGCAGAGAGCTTCTTTTGAACTACTGTAAGGCGAAATCCATTAATACGCAGGATGTCCTGACCCCGCAGTACGAGGAAGCGATCATGAAAAAGTACGGTTTCCGGGATTGGGACTCCGTGCTGGCCGCGGTCGGGCATGGCGGCCTGAAAGAGGGCCAGATCATCAACCGGATGCAGGAACTGTATGATAATGACCATAAAAAAGCGATGTCTGACGAAGATGTGTTAGCCGGAGTAAAGGAGAATGCCCAGCATAGCAGAATGCAGCCGAAGAAAAGCACGAGCAGCATTGTCGTAAAAGGCATTCACGACGTGGCGGTCAGGTTCTCCAAATGCTGCAGCCCGGTGCCGGGCGATGAAATCGTAGGCTTTGTCACGAGGGGGCGGGGCGTTTCCATCCATCGTACCGATTGCGTCAATATTCTGCATCTGCCGGAGTTCGACCGCGTCAGACTGATCGATGCGGAGTGGCAGCAGGAAACGGCGGACAGCGGAGACGAGAAGTATCTGGTGGAGATCAGCATTTACGCCAATAACCGGAACGGCCTGCTGGCCGATATTTCCAGGGCGCTGACGGAGAAAAATATCGATATCCTGGCGCTGAACACGAGGATCAATAAACAGGGAACGGCGACGATAACGGTAAGCTTCGAGATTCGCAGCAGGGAGGAACTGAACCGTATCATCGATAAGGTCCGTGTGATAGAAAGTGTTATCGACATCGAACGGACGACGGGCTGAAAGCGGCATAAAAGGAAGGTGTACTGACATGTCAAATTTAAAGATCGGCAGACTGATGCTCGGCATCTGCCAGACGAATTGTTATTTTGTATACAGGGAGGGCGAAAAGGATGTTATCTTTTTCGACCCGGCGGATAGGGGCGATTATATTTATGAGGCCCTGAAAGAAAAAGGTTTCCGGGTGGCGGGTATTTTGCTGACCCACGGACATTTTGATCATATCTGGGGGACGAATAAGCTGCGTGAGTTATCCGGCGCGCCGATTTACGCATATGAGGCGGAAAAAGTACTGTGCGAGGATGCCGTTGCCAATGTATCGGAGCAGGCGGGCAGGCCCTGTACGGTCGTGCCGGACCGATATCTGAAGGACGGAGAAGAAATTACGATCGCGGGCATGACCTGTAAGCTCATCGCGACGCCGGGGCATACGGTCGGGAGCTGCTGCTATTATTTTGAAAATGACGGTATCCTGATCAGCGGGGACACGCTGTTCCAGGAATCTGTAGGCAGAACGGATCTGGCGACAGGCAGTATGAGCGCGCTCGTCCGTTCCGTGAAGGAAAGACTGTTTGTCCTGCCGGATGAGGTAAGGGTGTATCCGGGGCATGGCGAGATGACGGAGATTGGCTATGAGAAAGCGCATAATCCGTTTTTCTAAGCATTCTGCCGGGTGCGTGAAAAGGCGGTTGGAAGAGGGATTCTTCCAGCCGCAAGTTTGTATTGGAGGCAAAAGAGCCTTTATTCACAAAGCCGCATGAAAGGAGAAAGGCATGGTATCGTTATGGAAGAAAAGATAGCTTCTCTGGCCCGTGAGGTCATCCGTCTGGCGCATGACGGTATTCTGATCAATATGCGTTTTCTGGATGTGGCGCTGGCCAGGCTGAAGCTGGAGGCGCGGGAACAGATGGGCTCGTTCGCTTATGACGGGAGCACACTCTTTTATGATCCGGCGCTTCTGCTGGGGAAATACCGGAAAGAGCCGCATTTTATGGTCAGGCTCTATCTGCATGTGCTTCTGCACTGCATTTTTTATCATAGCTTTCAGACCGACAGGCTGGAACGGGAATTGTGGGATCTGGCGACCGATATTGCCGTAGAGAATACCGTCCTGCAAATGGGTCTGCATCTGGCTTCGCTGCCCTCGGATGCGGTCCTGCGGAACAGACTGGATATTTTACAGAAACAGGCCGGCGGTCTGACGGCGGAGAAACTTTACCGGCATTTCAGGATCGAACCGCCCTCCGGCAGGGCTTTGCGGGAATGGCGGGAGCTGTGCCATTTTGACGAGCACCTGTATTGGGACAGAAAAGAAGAGCTGGCTTTATCGCAGGAAGAATGGCGTAAAGTAAGCGAGCGGGTGAAAGCGGACTTAAAATCCTTTTCCAGGGATAAGAACAATGTGCAGAGTATGGAAGAAAATCTGAAAGAGGCCACGAGAGAAAAGTATGATTACGGCGATTTCCTGCGGCGGTTTATGGTAAGGGGCGAGACGGTACAGGTCAATGACGATGAATTTGATTATATTTACTATACTTATGGCCTGTCCCGCTATGGAAATATGCCGCTCGTAGAGCCGTTGGAATATAAGGATGCCAATCGGATCAGGGATTTTGTGATCGCTCTCGATACCTCGGCGTCCTGCCGCGGGGAAGTAGTGCAGGCTTTCCTGGACAGGACTTATCAGATCATGCAGCAGAAGGAGAATTTTTTTCAGAAGATCAATGTGCATATCATTCAGTGCGACAATGAGGTGCAGAGCGATACGAAGATAACCTGCAGGGAGGAGTTCGACGCGTTTATGCAAAACGGAAAACTGCGGGGATTCGGCTCTACGGATTTCCGGCCGGTCTTTCAATATGTGGAAGAGCTGATGCGGGCGGGCGAGTTCGAGGATTTGAAAGGGCTTCTTTATTTTACGGACGGTTACGGGATCTACCCCGAACGGATGCCGGAGTATGAGACCGCTTTTCTTTTTCTGCGGGAGGACGGCGAAGCGCCGGCGGTACCGCCCTGGGCGATTAAAATTGTATTGAGCGAAGAGCAGTTTGAAAAAAATTGAATCGATGGAGAAACGAAATGTTAAATATCAAACAGGCAAAAGAGTATATCAGGGATTCCGTTAAGCTGTATCTGAAAAAGGATGAGGAGGGGGAATATCGTATTCCTGTGGTCAGACAGCGGCCCATTTTTCTGCTGGGGGCGCCGGGCATCGGCAAAACGGCGGTCATGGAGCAGATCGCGCAGGAGCTCGGTATCGCGCTCGTATCCTATTCCATGACGCACCATACGAGGCAGTCTGCGCTGGGGCTTCCTTTTATTGCGCACAGGGAATATGACGGGTTCTCTTATGATGTTTCCGAGTATACGATGAGCGAAATCATCGCTTCCATTTATGATGTGATGCAGGAAAGCGGCATCAGAGAAGGCATTCTTTTTCTGGATGAGATCAACTGCGTGTCCGAGACGCTTGCGCCGTCGATGCTGCAGTTCCTTCAATATAAAGTGTTCGGCCGTCATAAGGTGCCGGAAGGCTGGGTCATCGTCACTGCCGGAAACCCGCCGGAATACAATAAATCGGTGCGGGAGTTCGATGTGGTCACGCTGGACAGAATGAAAATCCTGGAGGTGGAGGCGGATTACGGCGTCTGGAAAGAGTATGCGAGGAACAGGAATCTGCATACCGCCATTTTGAATTATCTGGATTTGAAAAAAGAGGATTTTTACCAGGTCGAAACGACCGTACGGGGCAAAAATTATATCACGGCCAGAGGCTGGGAGGATTTGTCGGAGATGATACAGCTCTGCGAAGAGGAGGGCATGGACGTAGAAGAAACGCTTGTGGAGCAGTATCTGCGGAATCCCCGCGTCGTCAGGGAGTTTACCGCATATTACGGCCTGTATCAGAAATATAAAAAGGATTACCGGGTGGAAGAGATCCTTGCGGGAAAGAGTCCGGCGGACGCCGGGGAAAAAGCGCGGAAGGCCGGATTCGATGAGCGCCTTTCCCTGCTGGGAATGCTGATAGACCATGTACAGCGCGATATCCGGGAGAATATGGAAGAGCTCGACTACCTGAGCGGCCTTCTGGTGCATATGAAGGCACTCAGGAATGCCGCGGCGAAGGAGGACGGCGCTGCGGCTCAGGGAAAGGATACGGGGGGCGATGCCGTCCGCGCGCTGCTCGAAAGACAGATCGAGGGGAGGCGGAAGGGAATGGAGGCCCTGCAGAAGGCCGGCTCCCTGTCCGACAGAGAAAAGCGGAAACAGCGGAAGATCATCCGCTTTCTGCAGGACGGCGAAAAGGAGCTCCGTCTGCACGGCGCGCCGGATGAGAATGCGGCGGTACAGCTTTTGAAGGGTTTTTATGACAGAGAGGTCATGGCTTATCGCGGAAGGACCGAGGAAACCGGGAAGAAAATGCATTATCTGTTCGCCTTTGTGGAGGACGCTTTCGGAGCCGGAAATGAAATGCTCATCCTGCTGACGGAATGTACGGTCAATCAGGACAGCGCGAAATTTATCAGCATGTATGGAAGCGAAGATTATAAGAAACATCATGCGGAAATGATGGTGTCCGAGCGGGGCGATATGCTGATGAGACAGATCGATCTCGTTCTTTAGAACGAAAATGTGCGAAGGGAATGACAGTTCTTATGCAGGGAAGGGAAATGGAAACGGCGCATGGAAGTCTGCAATATGAAATACGGGAGGACGGCGTTGTCATAACCGGTTACCGGGGAAAGGACATCGTGCTGGAGATACCGGATCGGATCAGGGAAAAGCCTGTAACCGTCGTCGGGAAAAAGGCCTTTCTCGGCGCAAAAGAATTACAGCAGCTTACGCTGCCGGGCAGTATTGCGGCCATACAGGAATGGGCCTTTGCCTGCTGCAGCGAGCTGCGGACGCTCATACTGCCGCGGAAAAGGCTTCTCATCGGGCAGGGCATCTTGAAGGACTGTTTCCGGCTGGAGCAGATTCTTTCGGTAAACAGCGGGCAGATACTTTCGGGCTCACCGGCCGGTTCTTTCGGATATGAGACGGAAATCTCCCGTCTGTTTGCGGCGGTGACGGGCAGTCTGGATGCCTTCTATTTATTCGATCCGCTTGCGGCGGGCAGCGAGAGCTGGTTGGAACAGTGGGATGCGAGAATGCTGTCGCTGATGGCGCAGGCGGACGAGGAGGGCTTTTCGAAAATGCTCCTGTGCGGAGAAGAAGATTATGGGAGCAGGGAAAATGACCTGGACTATTATCTCGAACAGCGGCGCCGGTTCAAAGTCCGGCTCGCCCTGCTCCGGCTCATGAATGATACCGGACTCGCGCCGGATATCAGGGAAGGGCTGCTTTCCTATCTGCGCGACCATACGAAGGGCGGGGCGTCGGAAGAAACCTGGAAGGTCGTTCTGGAGGAACACGGCGACGAGCGGGCTTATTATCAGTTCTTATTGGATAACGGCTGTATTCACGATGGGAATTTTGACGCCGTATTGGAGGATATGGGAGAGCGCCATACGGAGATGAAAGCCTTTCTGATGAACGCCCGGAGCGCGCCGTCTGTGTTGGAGGACGCGTTCGCGGCGCTGGCGTTTGAGGTGTGAGCTGCATTTCTTCAAAATTCCCCTTGCATCCCGCGCATTTCTGTGTTACACTAGATTCTGCTTGATATAGGGAAAGGAGCAGGTTTCAAATGGGAGCGTTAAGGATTGCATTGACTGTTATATATATTATTATTTGCATTGCACTCGTCATACTGGTGTTGTTGCAGGAGGGAAAGACCGCGGGCCTTGGAGCCGTCAGCGGCGCAGCGGAGACATACTGGGGAAAGAATAAAGGGCGTTCCATGGAAGGAAAACTCGTCAGGATCACGACGGGCCTTGCCGTAGGATTCATGCTGCTGGCGATTATTCTGAACCTGAATGTTTTTTAAACGATGTGAAAGCACTCTTGCCAAAGGGTGCTTTTTTGTTGGCGGCGGAGCGGAGCCGGCGCGTCTGCCGGAACGGATAGGTGTGAGAATGGATCGGGAATTATTTGAAAAAAGAAAAAAGTTAATATGCGAGCTTTTGAACGACGAAATGTATGTGCCGTTAAAGGAAAAAGAGCTGGCCGCCTTTATGCAGGTAGCAAGGGAGGACAGGGAAGAATTCCGAAAGGCGCTGGATTCGCTTTTGCGGGAAGGCAAAGTGCAGGTCACTGCGAAAGGAAAGTATATCAAACCGGACGAACGGCTTTTGACGGGTACTTTTATCGGCAATGCCAGAGGTTTTGGTTTTGTGGAGATCGAGGGCAGGGAAGAGGATCTGTACGTTCCGGAAACGATGGTCAACCACGCTTTTCATCTGGATAAGGTACAGGTGGAGCTATTGCCCGGCAGGCGGGGGAAAAGACAGGAGGCGGCGGTCCGCAGGATACTGGAGCACGGCGCCCGCCAGCTTGTCGGGACCTACGAGCAGTCTGCGTCTTTCGGCTTTGTCGTTCCCGATAATGGAAAGATCGGCACGGATATTTTCGTGCCGAAGGAGCGTTCTAAAGGAGCTGTGGACGGGCATAAAGTAGTAGTGGAGCTGATAAGCTACGGCGATGAACGGCATAAGCCGGAAGGAAAAATTGTGGAAATTCTCGGACATATCAATGATCCGGGCGTGGATATCCTGTCGATTATCCGGGGTTACGACCTGCCGCTTGCTTTTGGCGAAAAGGTCATGAATCAGGCGGAGCGGATTCCGGATGCGGTCCTGGAAGCGGATATGGCGGGGCGCATGGATTTACGGGATGTGCAGATGGTGACGATCGACGGCGAGGATGCGAAGGATCTTGACGATGCGGTCAGCCTGTCCAAAGAGGGAGAACGGTATCATCTCGGCGTCCACATCGCAGACGTCTCCAATTATGTGCAGGAAAATTCCGCATTAGACTGGGAGGCGTTGGAGCGGGGGACAAGCGTTTACCTCGTGGACAGGGTCATCCCCATGCTGCCGCATAAGCTGTCGAACGGCATCTGTTCTTTGAATCAGGGCGTAGACAGGCTGGCGCTCAGCTGCCTGATGACGATCGATGGGAAGGGCAGCGTGACGGATTATCAGATCGTGGAAAGCGTCATCCGCGTGGACAGGCGGATGTCCTATACAAGCGTGAAAAAAATTCTGGAGGACCATGACGAACAGGAATGCAGAGAATACGAAGCGTTTGTTCCCATGTTCGGACAGATGGCAAAGCTGGCGGCAATCCTGCGGCAGAGGCGGCATAAGCGCGGCTCCATCGATTTCGATTTTCCGGAAACGAAGATTTTACTGGATGCGGAAGGCCATCCGACGGATATCCGGCCTTATGAGCGGAATGTGGCGACGAAGATCATCGAGGACTTCATGCTGATCGCCAATGAGACGGTGGCGCAGCACTTTTTCTGGCTGGAGATTCCCTTTGTCTACCGTACCCACGATAGCCCGGATCCGGAGAAAATCAGGAAGCTCTCGACGTTTCTGCATAATTTCGGCTATTATATCAGGACTTCGCGGGAGGAGATACACCCTAAGGAGATCCAGAAGCTGCTCGATAAGATGGAAGGGACGCCGGAAGAGGCGCTGATCAGCAGGCTGACGCTGCGGAGCATGAAACAGGCGAAGTATACGGTGGAGTGCAGCGGTCATTTCGGCCTTGCCTGTCAGTATTACTGTCATTTCACATCCCCCATCAGACGATATCCGGACTTGCAGATTCATCGTATTATTAAGGAACAGCTGCGGGGCCGTCTGTCGGAGAAAAGGCTGGCGCATTATCAGGAAAGGCTGCCGGAAGCAGCGGCCCGCTCCTCTAAAATGGAACGCCGGGCCGAGGAGGCGGAGCGGGAAACGGATAAGCTGAAAAAGGCGGAATATATGGAAGGGCACATCGGCGAAGTGTTCGAGGGCGTTATTTCCGGCATTACGAGCTGGGGCATCTATGTGGAACTGCCGAATACGGTGGAGGGCATGATTCATGTATCGAAGCTGCCCGGAGATTATTTTTATTATGACGAAAGCGCTTATGAGATGGTGGGGCAGGATACCGGTAAGAAATACCGGCTGGGAGAATCTTTGCAGGTCTGTGTTGACGGTGTGGAGCGCATGACGCGGAGCGTCGATTTTTCCATTCCTGCCGGGGCCTGATGAGCGGCGGCTAAAGACCGCCGGCTGAGAGAAAGGTATGGTCATGAAGATGGCAAAGGAAGAGATGAAAGTAATTGCCAATAATAAGAAGGCGTATCACGATTTTTTCATAGAAGAGAAATATGAAGCGGGCCTTGAGCTGCACGGCACGGAAGTAAAGTCTCTGAGGCTTGGCAAGTGCAGTATCAGGGAGGGTTTTATCCGCATTGAAGACGGAGAAGCTTTCGTTTACGGCATGAATATCAGCCCCTACGAGAAAGGGAACATTTTTAACAAAGACCCGCTGCGGCCGAAAAAGCTGCTGCTGCACAAAGAGGAGATCCGCAGGCTGAACGGAAGGATGGCTGAACAGGGCTATACTGTCGTTCCCCTGCAGGTCTGTTTCAGGAACGGCCGCGCCAAATTGGAGATCGGCCTTGCCAGAGGGAAAAAACTTTATGACAAACGGCAGGATATCGCGAAAAAAGATCAGAGAAGGGAGCATGAGCGGGATTTTAAGATCAGAAATTTATAAAAAAGATGTTAATATCGGCCGATATATGGTAAACTGAATATATAAGGGCCAGTCAAGGTTTCGACAGGGGTCTTGCAGCTGGAGAAGCTATCCGCA
>JAMPFK010000035.1 GCA_023664485.1 Bacteroides fragilis
CGATAATCTGAGTAAGTTTTCCACGGCTTTCGCCATTTTTCACTTCTGCCATCTTCTTTTCCTTTCTATATTTTCAGTCTTTTTCGCTATGCCTCTTTCTCAGCCTGCTGTATTGGAACGCAAACACAGTCCTCTATGAAAAAGGCATAAATCCACGGTCGAAAATCTTCGGTTTTCAACCTGTCGTCAGGAAATCGCGTTCGCTCCTGCGATAATCTCTGTTAATTCCTGTGTAATAGAGCCCTGTCTTGCTCTGTTATACATCAGCGATAAGTGGTCTATCATTTCTTCAGCATTGCTCGTTGCGGAATCCATTGCCTGCATTCTTGCGCCATTCTCACTGGCCACCGCTTCTATCAGGCCGCCATATATCAGACTCGTAACATATTTGGGAATAATCATCTCAAGCGCCTCGTCGTCATTCGGTTCAAAGCTCATGAGCGCCCTGCTCTCTTTTGCCTGCGTCTCCTCCGCCTTCTTTTCCGGTTCCACCGGAAGGAGTTTCAACAGGGTCGGCTCATGTACAACGGTATTCTTAAAAGCGGTATATGCAAGATAAATCTCTCCGACCTCGCCTTTTGTATAGGCTTCCAACACTCTGGAGCTGAGCGCCATCGCATCGACATAGAGCGGTTCTTCGATAATATCGGAATTCTCCTCCACGATCTCATAGCCGTGACGATGCAGCGCATCTTTCCCCTTTTTGCCTACCGCATAAATGCGAAGATCCTCTTTGGGAAACCCGCTCTGCTGTGTAACCAGTTTCACGATATTGGAATTGTAACCGCCCGCAAGCCCTCTGTTGGAGGTTATCACGATGACTGCCTTTTTCGCGGACTCTCCTCCGTTCAGATAGGGATGGTTCAAATTTCCCGTCCTGGCCAGCACAGAAGTCACGGTCTCGTACATACATTGAAAATATGCTTTGGACTGTTCCGCGCGCTGTTTTGCTCTCTGCAGTTTAACAGTAGAAACAAGTTTCATTGCTTTGGTAATCTGCTGCGTACTCTGAATACTGCCCTTACGCCTTTTGATATCTCTCATTGAGGCCATAGTAATCCTCCATTTCTACCCAGTCTGCGATATTTGTGACTAAAAGGCACAAATTCGCGGTTGAAAAATTATTTTTCAACCTATTTAAACTGCGCCTTGCATTCTTCGATCGCTTTTCTGAGTTTTCCTTCCGTTTCTTCGGAAATAACTTTCTCCGCCGCAATGGCGCTCGGAATCTCAGGATATTTGGTATCCAGGAACTCAAAAAGCTCTGTCTCAAATCTGGTAATATCTTCTACCGGAACGTCCAGCAGATATTTATTCGTCGCCGCAAAAATAATAATTACCTGATACTGTACCGGCATCGGTTTGTATTGAGGCTGTTTCAGGACCTCTTTGATCCTTTCACCCTGCGCCAGCTTTTCTTTCGTATCCGCATCCAATTCGGAACCGAACTGCGAGAAAGCGGCGAGCTCACGATACTGTGCCAGCTCTACGCGGATAGGCGCCGCAATTTTCTTCATCGCCTTGATCTGCGCCGCACCGCCTACGCGGGATACGGAAAGACCGGCATTTACCGCGGGTCTGAAACCGGAATTGAACATTTCTGTTTCCAGATAAATCTGACCGTCCGTGATAGAAATAACGTTGGTCGGAATATAAGCGGATACGTCTCCTGCCTGTGTCTCGATGATCGGCAGCGCCGTCAGGGAACCGCCGCCGTATTCCTCGTTCATCCTGGCCGCACGCTCCAGCAGTCTGGAATGCAGATAGAAAACGTCGCCCGGATACGCTTCACGTCCCGGCGGCCTTCTCAGAAGCAGGGAGAGTGTACGGTATGCAACGGCATGTTTGCTCAGGTCGTCATAAACAACAAGGACATCCTCGCCGTTCTCCATCCATTCCTCGCCGATCGCACAGCCGGAATACGGCGCAATATACTGTAACGGTGCGAGCTCGCTCGCCGAAGCGACAACTACTGTCGTATAGCTCATCGCACCAAATTCATTCAACGTTTTTACAATAGAAGCGACAGTGGACGCTTTCTGGCCGATCGCCACATAAACGCATTTCACATCCTGTCCCTTCTGATTGATAATCGTATCGATCGCAATCGCCGTCTTACCGGTCTGTCTGTCGCCGATGATCAGCTCTCTCTGTCCTCTTCCGATAGGCACCATGGCATCGATCGCCTTGATTCCTGTCTGCAGCGGCGTATCAACGGATTTTCTCGTAATAACGCCGGATGCCACTCTTTCAATCTTACGATATCTGTCAGTCTGAATCGGTCCTTTGCCATCGATAGGCATACCAAGAGCATTGATAACACGGCCGAGCATACAGTCGCCGACCGGTACTTCCACAACTCTGCCCGTTGTCTTTACCATATCACCTTCGTTGATATTATGCTGGCTTCCGAGAAGTACGGCGCCGACATTATCTTCTTCAAGGTTGAGTACCATGCCGTAAACATCGCCGGGGAACTCTAACAATTCGCCCTGCATTGCATTTTCAAGTCCGTGTACACGCGCGATACCGTCTGCTACCTGAATGACCGTACCGACGTCCGATACTTCCAGCGCAGAAGAATATCTCTTGATTTGATCCTTAATGACTGAACTTATTTCTTCTGGTCTTAAATTCATGGATCATACGCACCTTTCTTTTTGAATTTCACCTCAGGCTGTTTTCGCCTGCGGCATTATATTTGAACTTTTAATAACTCTTTCTGCAGTTCATTTAATTTCGTACTGATACTGCTGTCTACAACTCTGTCTCCGATGCGGATCACCATCCCGCCGATCAAGGCGGCGTCCTGCTTATACTGAATCTCCATGGACTTATAATCCGTGGTATCAAGCAGCTTCTGTTCCACCTTTTTACACTGATCGGCTCTCAGAGGTACGGCCGTTGTTACGGTCGCGACGCCGATTCCTTTATACTTCTTCACTTCCGTCAGAAAATATTCCAGAATCCCATCGATTTCCTGATAGCGGTCTTTGGAAATAATAATCGTCAGAAATCCCAGCAGTTCATCGGAAATCCTCCCCTTAAAAACATTCGTGACGACCTGGATCTTCTCATCTTTGTTGATTTTCGGATGAGTCATCAGTCTGCCAAATTCATCGTTTTCCTTCAGGATCTTCTGAAGCTGTCCGATTTCATCGAGCAGATCGTCCACTTTGTTCTCTTCTACTGCAAGCTCGAATAACGCATCTCCGTATGTTTTTGAAATTAGCTTAGCCATGTGCTGTCACCCATTTCTTTCAGCGTTTCCTCGATCAGACTGTCCTGTACAGTTGTATCAATCGCCGCATTTACAACCTTTCCGGCCATTAAAGATGCCAATACCACCATCTCCCGCTTCACTTCGTCAGCCGCTTTCTTCTTTTCCAGTTCGGCTTCCACATTCGCCCTCTCGATAATTCTGGCCGCTTCTTCCTTCGCCTGTGCCACAATCTTATTCTCGTTCGCCAATGCTTTCTTCCGCGCTTCGCTGAGGATGTTCTCCGCTTCCTTATCAATCTCTTTTAACCTGGTCTCGTACTCGGCCTTTAAGCCCTTCGCTTCCGCCATATCTTTTGCGGCGCTGTCGAGTTCATTCCTGATCTTATCCTGCCGCTTCTGAAGCATATCCCTTACCGGATTAAATAACAGATGTGATGCTATCAGAAACAATGCAAAAACCGCGATGATCATCAAAACAGCATCTGCAATCAGCTGTAAATCCAGATCGAACAGCCTCGGCGTCATTTCCGCGGCCGCCAGTACCAGGTTCGTGCTTACTATCGTATTCAAGCTCCAAGCCTCCTTTCTCTATTCTCCCTTTTATCACAGAGGCTCTTAAGGTACAAGAGGTTTTACGAATAAGAGCAGCATTGCTATGAGCAGACCGTACAGACCTGTCGTCTCCGCTACTGCCTGTCCTAATAACATGGTAGAAGTAACATCCGATTTTGCACCCGGATTTCTGCCTACGGCCGCCGCCGCGTGTCCCGCCGCGATACCCTGGCCAACGCCAGGCCCGATACCTGCGATAACCGCAAGTCCTGCTCCAATTGCCGAACATCCCAAGATAAAATTAGTGTTAAATTCCATTTTCATTTCCTCCTTATAATTACCTGAAAAATCAGGTTCATTGAACGTGAATTAGAATCAATTCTCAGTCTGCGACGTTTGCGAATGCAAACTCGCGGTCGAAAATCTCCGATTTTCGACCTTTTTTAATCCGTAGTGCAGGCGTCTGTAATGTAGGTCATCGTCAGCATACAGAATACATACGTCTGAATTGCTCCGGAGAACAAATCAAAATAAACGTGCAGCACCGCCGGCCATATGATCGCTATCCTGGACAGCAGCCCATATACCAGCGCCATCATGACCGTTCCCGAAAGAACGTTCGCGAACAAACGCAGCGACAGCGATATTGGGACTGCGACATCACCTACCACATTAATGGGCGCCCAAATCGGCCATGGATCGCACAGTCCGGCAATCACGCCTTTGACCTTCTGGTATCTGAATTTATTGAAATGAATCAGCGTAAAAGTCATGATACCGAGCGGAAGCGTCACGCCATAGTCCGCGGTAGGCGGCCGCAGCCCGAACAGGCCTGAAATATTGCTCAGAAGAATAAAGATAAAAATGGTCCCGATATAATTCCGGAACTGGGGCGAAAATTTACCCATAACGCCGCCAATCATATTATCCAGCATTTCTACGACCATCTCTACGATATTCTGGAACGTTCCCGGCACCTCTGACGCATATTTAATAGCTCTGTTCGCCGCGAAGCAGAATCCGATGATCACCAGCATGACGATCAGAACACAGACATGCGTCGTCGTTATCCAGACCGTCTGTCCGAAAAGCTGATAGGAAAATACGCCGTGTATCATAAAATCGATATCTGCACCGCCGGACATTAAAATTCCCTGTCCCATATTCTCACCTCCTTATCAACGTATTTTAGTCTCCAGATTATATTTTAAAAAGTTTTGAACTGATCTTACGGGTAAAGGGCTGCATATAGGCGGATATTTTCATTCCCATATAGCCCAGAAAAGCCAGTATCGGATCGGCAAATCCGCTGACCGCGAGCAGCGCCATCGCTGCCGCCAGAATAAAATACCGGAGAAGATACTGCGTACCGACCGTTTTACCCGCATCCTTAGACGCCATATCCAGACTTCTGTCGATTGTCCACCACATATGGACAGAACCGGCAATCGCAAGAAGGACGCCAATCCATAACCCTATGCTGTACTCCGGTTTCCGGGAAAAAAACAGAATAATAATCTGGCACGCCGCGCCATAAAGAAAAATACCCAGACACAGATCAAACAATGTCGCATCAATTTTTATCTTCCCGTCTTTTTCCATCCTGTTCTTCTTTCTGTCCTTCCTTCCTGTGTTTTCGTGTCTGCGCCGGTTTTTCATAGATTCTTTTTGCAAACCGGAATACATTCCGGAAACCGGCCGCCGCTCCGATGAAAAACAGGACAACTACCCAAAAAGAAGTCCCACACCTTTTATCGATCGCGATGCCAATAAAAGAGCATAGGAAAATGGGAACAAGCATATTGATGCCGAACTGACTGATCATCATCAGTGAATGATAGACATTATGATTATACTTCACTACTTTTCCCCTTCAACTTCTCCTTACACTATACGGCTTAAATTATACCCATTTTTTACCGCGATGTCCAGTATTATTGTTAAAAACAGGTGAAATTGAAAAGAAATCAGACAAATTTCCGTTGACTTTTCCCTCCCCGCAGTGTACTTTATTAATTATACACTTAATTTCATGCAAATACGCATTCTCTATTTTCAGGAGGTACCATGCCAGCGCCTATATTATATCGCAAAAGAATCATTCCGAAAGAATGCATTCTGTTAAAAGACGACCAGATACTATATCAGGATAAGGAAATCATCGTTACCGGCTGGCATTCCCTGAAGCCGAAGAAGGATCTTCACCACGGCTATTCCTGCTACTTTCTGAAAGAAGGCTGCAAAGTCAGTAAGTTCTACAGAAAGGACAACTCTCTGCTCTACTGGTACTGCGATATCGTAGAGCATACATACCAGCCGGAAACAAATACTTATATCTTTACGGATCTTCTCACCGATGTCATCATCTATCCTGACGGTTTTGTCAAAGTCGTAGACATTGATGAACTCGTTACGGCCCTCAATGAGAAACTGATTTCCGAAGATACTCTCAAAAGATCCCTGCTCAGCCTGAGCGGCCTCCTGGAGATTATCTATTCCGGAAAATTCGATACGTTAAAAGCGCCCATCGAACGCTTTGTAAATCATGAAGACTCCGCCAATCTCTGATCTCTAATAGAAAATATGGCCTCCAATCGTATATCTCGGCGTAACGCCTTCTATCGGCGTCCGGAAATAGACGCAGTTCCCAACATTCGTCGTGCCGGACATTACTTCGTCCGCCGCCCGATAGCAGTTCTCGTTCGCCCTTCCTTCCGCCAATGCCAGCGCCAGCCTTCCGCTCGCGACCGGCGAGAATTGGCCGGATTGATAAATAACACCAACTATTGTATCCGGATAGACCGAGCTCAATACTCTGTTCATGACAACAGATCCCACGGCCACCTGTCCGCTGTAGGGCTCCGCTCCCGCTTCACAGTAAATCAGATTGGCGAGCAGATATCTGTCGCCTTCCGCGAAGCTCACCTCGGAGATATCCCGCCAGCTCGACTGAGCCGCCAGCTCCGCCATACGGATTTCTTCCGCCAGCTTTGCCCGCAGCGCCGCAAGATTCTCTTCCTGTTCCTTCAACTGCTGCTCATAAGCCGCCGCCGCGGCTTCCGCATCGGAAATCTCATCCGAAGTTACCGCAAGGGAATTGCTCGCCTGGCTGACCAGCCCGGAGACCCGGCTCTGTTCCGCCACCACCTGAACCTTGTAGTTATCCAGCTCGTTTTTATCATTTTCAAGCTGTGCTTTTGCCATTTCCAGCTCCGCCGCGATTCCCTCGATCCGGGCCTGCGTATCCTTATACTCCTGAAGCGTCTTTTGCTCATAGGCTGACAGCTGTTCGATATAATCGCTCCGGTTCAGCAGCTCCGCATAGCTTTCCGCCGAAAAAATCATTTCCAGATACAGACTGTCGCTCTCCTCATACAGGAACTTAATCTGCAGCTTCATGTTTTCATACTGTTCCTCTTTTACGGCGATCGCTTCTTTCAGCTCCTGATTTGCCACCTCTATCATCTGACTGGTTTCGTCGATTTCCGCTTCCTTCTCCGCGATCCTGCCCTCCAGCGCGCTCAGGTTATTGCCGACCTGCTGCAGCTCCGTATTCAGATTCGACAGAGTGCCTTCCAGAGAGTCCTTCTGCTCATTCAATGCATCCAGGTTTTCTTTCGTTTCTCCAAGCTGTGATTCCGTATTCTTTTTTTCCTGTTCCGCATCCTTAATCTGCTGTCTTGTCTCCTCCGTAGCATAAACCGAAACAGGTACTGCTCCGAGAAGCAGGACGAACGCCCATGCAGCCGCCTTTTGCCTGAATTTCATAAAAACCCCTCATATACTTCTGATTTACTGCTTTTCCATGAGAGCGATCCGCCTCCGGTGCTTCTCCTCTCCGGAAAACTCCGTATGCAGAAAAGCGTCCGCGATGCCGAGCGCAAGGTTCTTTCCGATAATGCCGCCTCCCATCGCCAGCACGTTCGCATCGTTGTGCAGCCTCGTAAGCTGTGCCGACACCGTATCCGCGCACAATGCGCAGCGGACTCCCGGCACCTTATTCGCCACGATGGAAATACCGATCCCGGTCGTACAGATAACGATGCCCTTCTCGCATGTGCCGTCCGCTACCGCTTCTGCCACCGCTTTCCCATAAATCGGATAATCGCAGGAATTCTTATCCATACAGCCAAAATCCTTATACGCAATCCCCTGCTCCTCCAGATAAGCGATAACCGCCTGTCTCAAATCATAACCGCCATGGTCGCTGCCAAGTCCTATCATCTCAGATTCCTCCTGTTTTATTATTTTATAACATTTGCTATTTTATATATACGACATTATGGCCTGCCGCTTTCAGAAGCCTGTTCATAATGGCCTGTCCGATTCCCGCCGTATCAAAGGATTCCGAAAAAATTGCCGTGACCCCTTCGTCATCAAACTCCCGCAGAATCCGGTACAGTTCCCGCGCGATCGTCCGCTCATCCTTCCGGCTCCCGGCACTCTTACAGACATCCCCCCGGTAACGGGCAATCGTCACATCCGTACCGATGACTCCCGTTTTATACCCCTGGGCGCGTAAAAGTCCGATCTGCCCGTTGATATAGGCTGTCACCCGTTCCTCCCCGCCGTCCACGATCGTCAGGCTTCCCTTCGGCGCATAATGCCGATATTTCATACCGGGCGCCTTAGGAGCCTGTCCGCTCTCTTCCGACATCATCGTCCTGTCCTCCCCGACCGGACCAAGCGCCTCTTCGAGCATTTCCTTCGTAATATAACCCGGTCTTAAAATAACCGGCTCTTCCTCCGTCATATCGACGATCGTGGATTCCAGGCCGATTTCCACGTCGCCGCCGTCCAAAATCATCTCAATACGTCCCGCCATATCCTCCGCCACATATTTAGCAGAAGTCGGACTCGGCCTGCCGGATCTGTTGGCGCTCGGCGCCGCTACATAACCGCCGGCCTCCCGTATAAAAGCCAGCGCAGTCTGATGGGACGGCATTCTCACCGCCACCGTGTTAAGCCCGCCCGTCGTTTCGGGCGGCACCGCCTCCGTTTTATGAAAAATCATCGTAAGCGGCCCCGGCCAGAACCTTTCCGCCAGCTTCCGGGCCGCTTCCGGTATCTCCGTTACGATATGCGGCAGATCCTCCATCCGGCATATATGCACGATGAGCGGATTGTCCGACGGCCTTCCCTTTGCCGCGTATATTTTTCTCGAAGAACCGGGGTTGAGGGCATCGCCGCCCAGCCCGTAGACCGTTTCCGTCGGAAAAGCGACCAGGCCGCCTGCCCGGACGATACGGCCCGCCTGCCGTAGAGATTCTTTCTGTGTATGCGGTTCCTTTATCTGAATGATTTGGGTATCCAAAGTATATTACTTCCCTTTTTACGGTAGACTCGCAAAGCTATATGTATTATAGCATATTCCCTCAATCTTGACTATTAATATATTGAAGAATCCCCAAATGGATCGCCCAGGCCAGCTTTTCCTGATATTCGTTCGAGATAAGCTTCTGCGCCTCTTCGCTGTTGGAAAGGAAGCCGCACTCCACGATGACGATCGGCGAGGATGTCTTTTTCAGCAAATAATAACTATCGTTACTTTTTGCGACGCGGGTGTTCTCTCCATCGAGCTCATTTAATAATAACTGCTGTATTTTTTCGGCCAGTACTTTGCTCTGTTCGCTGTTCGCATAATAAAAAGTCTGCGCGCCGTGCACATACTCCTCGTGATAGCTGTTCTGATGAATGCTGACCGTCATAACGGGACTGTTCGTTTCGATGATTTCGACCCGCCGCTTCATATCCTGCACTTTCTTGTTAGAAGCGTTCTCGTCATACAGCCCCATATCGGAATCCCGCGTCAGCACGACCTCGATATCCGCCTGTTCCAAAAACATTTTCAGCTTTTTGACGATTTCCAGATTGATATCTTTTTCCAGCGCGCCGTTGATCCCCACCTTACCGGGATCGGCTCCCCCGTGGCCCGCATCGATTACCACACAGGGCTTTTTCCTCTCCTGCTCCACGTTCCCGGAGGAAGCCTGCTCGCTTCTTCCATATAATACAAAACAGACGGCCACAATTCCCAAAAGCGCCGTCATTACCCTGATTGCTGTTTTTAAGTTTTCCTCTCTTTTCATCCGCTCATTCCCGCATATGATGTTGTTATACTCTATGCGGGAAATGAGCAAAATATCATCCCCATGCGAACTTTTGCCGCTTTCTTCCTACGCTTCCGGCGTCTCTGTCTCCTCGATATCCGCCACAGGCTTTTTCAGGCCCTCGATCTGCACATGGTTCTTCTCCGCGTAATCCCATAATGCCGCGTGGATCGCTTCCTCCGCGAGCAGAGAGCAGTGCACTTTTACGGGCGGCAGGCCGTCCAGCGCCTCCATCACCGCCTTGTTCGTTACCTGGAGCGCTTCCTGTACCGTCTTTCCTTTGACAAGCTCCGTCGCCATGCTGCTGGTCGCCACCGCCGCACCGCAGCCAAAGGTCTTAAATTTCGCCTCCCGGATGACGCCGCTTTCATCGATATCCAGATAAATGCGCATAATATCGCCGCATTTTGCGTTCCCGACGGTGCCGACGCCGCTTGGCTGTTCTATTTCTCCGACATTTCGCGGATTATTAAAATGATCCATTACTTTTTCGCTATACATCAGTTTTTCCCCTTTCTCACTGCTTCTTTTTCACAAAATCCTCATAAAGCGGGGACATATTTCTGAGCCGTTCCACGATTTCCTTTATTCTGTCCACCGTAAAATCAATTTCTTCCTTCGTCGTCTTTTCGGACAGGCTCAACCGCAGGGAACCGTGCGCGATTTCATGCGGCAGGCCGATTGCCAGCAGCACATGAGATGGATCCAGGGCTCCCGAAGTACAGGCCGACCCGCTGGAAGCGCAGATGCCGTTCTGATCTAACAGAATTAACAGAGACTCTCCCTCGATGAAGCGGAAACAAAAACTCGCATTGCCCGGCAGACGTTTCTGTCTGTCGCCGTTCAGCCTCGTATAGGGAATTTCCGTAAGAATGCGCTCGATTAGATGGTCCCGGAGCCGTGCCTCATATATGCTCCTTTTCTCCATTTCCCGAAAAGCGGTTTCCGCGGCCTTTCCCATGCCGACGATCCCGGCTACATTGTGGGTTCCCGCTCTCCTCTGCCGCTCCTGAGCGCCGCCATGCAGAAAGGAACGAATCTTTACCCCTCTCCGGATATACAAAAGCCCCACGCCCTTCGGTCCGTTCAACTTATGCGCGCTCGCGCTCAGCATATCGATGTGCATTTCCTCTACGTCGATCGGCAGATGTCCGAACGCCTGCACCGCATCCGTATGGAACAAAATGCCTTTTTCTCTTGCCACCGCCCCGATTTCCCGGATCGGCTCGATGGTCCCGATTTCATTATTAGCCATCATAATGGAGATCAGAATCGTGTCGGGCCGGATCGCCGCTCTTACCGCCTCCGGGCTGACGAAGCCGTCCTCATCCACATCCAGATAAGTCACCTCACAGCCGTTCTTTTCCAGATATTCCGCCGTATGCAGAACCGCGTGGTGCTCGATCCTGCTCGTGATAATATGTTTCCCTTTTGCAGCATATGCCTCCGCCGCGGCCTTTAAGGCCCAGTTATCGGATTCGCTCCCGCCGCCCGTAAAAAAGATTTCCTCCGGCCTCGCGCCGATTCCTTCCGCCAGAATCCTTCTCGCGTCCTCGACAGCCCCCTTTGCCTTGCCCGCAAAGCCGTAAATTGCAGAAGGATTTCCGTAATATTCCGTAAAATACGGCAGCATGGCATCGAGCACTTCCGGCCCTACCTGCGTTGTCGCCGCGTTGTCTAAATAAATCAATCCGTCCATTGTCCGCCTCCATCTGTTTTTCTATCCGGCAGCTCCGCCTGCCATTCCAGCATATCCGCCAGCGTAATATGATCCACCACCTGATTGACGGCGTCATTGATCTGCTGCCATATCCGTATCGTAACACAGACCGGCTTACGCTCGCATTCCTCTTTCTCCGCTCCGACACAGCTGACCGGTGCCAAATCGCCCTCCGTCAGACGCAGAATCATCCCCACCGTATATTCCGCCGGATCCTTTTTCAAAAGATAACCGCCCTGCGCGCCCCGGATGCTCCGCACATAGCCCGCCTTATTCAGCGTCGCTATGATCTGCTCCAGATATTTATCCGAAATCTGCTGCCTCCTGGCCACATCTTTCAGACTGACGGGGCCTCCTCCGCTATAAGTCGCCAAATCCAGCATCAGACGCAGCGCGTATCTTCCCTTCGTTGAGATTTTCATCGCAATTCCTTTCTTTTCCCATCGTTTTAATATGATTAGACACGACTATCTTATCACAGATATCCTACTTTGTTAATAGGCTTTCTGAAAATTTTTTATGGGGATTTTGGTTGAGAATAAATACCGGAAATCTCTTTCACAATTTCCGACGCAATGATCAGGCCTGCTGCGGGAGGCACAAAAGATACGCTTCCCGGCACAGCACGTCCCTGCACAGACACATAATTTCTGATGGGTTCTTCTTTAGAATATAAGACTTTCAGCTTTTCTACATTTCTTTTCCGCAGCTCCCTGCGCATGACTTTCGCAAGCGGACAAACGGACGTCTGGTAAATATCCGCGATTTCCAGCCGCGTCGGATCTAATTTATTGCCGGTTCCCATACAGCTGATAATCGGCGTCCCCGCCTCCCCGGCGCGCACGATCAGTTCGAGCTTGGCCGTCACCGTATCGATAGCGTCCACCACATATGAATACCTCCCCAGATCAAAAGCATCGGCATTTTCCGGCAGATAAAAACATTTGCAGACAGCCACTTCCGCATCGGGATTGATGGACAGGACTCTTTTTTTCATCACATCCACCTTGTCCATTCCAATGGTATCAAAGGTCGCGATAATCTGTCTGTTGATATTTGATATGCTCACCTTATCATGGTCGATCAGATCCAGACGCCCTACGCCGGCCCGCGCCAGCGCTTCCGCCGCATAGCCGCCCACGCCGCCGATTCCGAATACCGCTACGCGCGCCGAACGCAGTTTGTCCATCCCTTCCTGTCCCAGTAAAAGTTCTGTCCGGGAAAATTGTTCCGGCATAATCTCCTCCATTTCTCACACGAACGGATTATAAAATCTGCTTCCATCCCGGAAGGTAACGATAAAAGCGGCAATCGTAAAAAGAACTACGGCCGCAAGCGTCAGATAATCGTTTCTTTTGAACGGCCTCGCCGAGTACCATGTACGTTTCTTATGCTTGCCGAAGCCGCGCAGCTCCATCGCATTGCTTACGACGTCGATCCGGTCCATGCTGGAAAAAACGAGCGGGAAAATAATCGACGCCATGCTTTTTACCCTGTTCGCAAAAGGCGCCTTTTTAGACATCTCAATTCCTCTCGCCTCCTGCGCATGCTTGATTTTGGAAAAATCATCCTGTACATCCGGGATATACCTGAGCGCGATCGCCATAGAATAACCGACGTTATAGTGAATTCCCACTTTATTCATAGAAGCCGCGAACTCGCTCGGATTGGTCGTCACGATGAACATAAAGACAGCCGGAATGACCGTCAGATACTTTAACATGACATTGAACTCATAAAAAAGCTGTTCCATCGTCAGCGTATAACGGCCGAACAGGTGCCATAGCGGCGTTTCCGTTCCGTATATTTTCGTCCCCTGCCCGGGCGAAAAGAAAAATATAGCGATCAGGTTGATGCACAGGAACAGCATAATGAACTTAAAGACCGTTCCGACCTGCTTCCATTTGGTCTTTGACATCGCAAAGATCACAAGGCTCAGCACCAGCATCACGAGCAGCACCCTCGTATCATAGGAAATCATGCTCGTAATGGACCAGAGCAGAAAAAAGATCAATTTCGTAACACCGCTCAGCCTGTGGATCCAGGTATCTTTTTCTTCATAAGACAGTACGCGCGACACTATTCTACCTCCCTTTTCCTTCCGTTCTCCCGTTCATAATAAATAAAGCAGTCTACAAAATCAGACGGTCTGCCGATATCGCATCCCACCGCCAGGTCATAAAGCGATGTCCGCTTCAGATAAGCCTTCCGTGTCAGCACATCATCCGTCAGGACCTCGCTCGGCTTTTCATCCGCCAAAAGCTGCCCTTCCGCAATCACAAGGGCCCGATCCGTATATTCCAGCATCAAATGCATATCATGTGTTATCATAACAATGGTTATTCCGCTGTTCCTGTTGATTTCTTTTAAGAATTCCATGATTTCCGTATAATGCCTGTAATCCTGTCCTGCCGTCGGCTCATCAAGGATGATGATATCCGGGTTCATCACCAGAATAGACGCGATGGTTACGCGCTTTTTCTGCCCGTAGCTGAGCGCCGATATGGGCCAGTTACGGAACGGATACAGGCCGCAGATCTTCAAAGTCTCATGCACCCTCCGCTCGATCTCTTCCTGCGCCACGCCGCGCACCTGCAGTCCCAGCGCCACTTCCTCGAAAATCATCGTCTTGCTGATCATCTGATTCGGATTCTGCATGACAAGGCCGATGCTCTCTCCCCTTTCCTTGATGGAACGCGTCAGAATATCCTCTCCATGCAAAGAAATACTGCCGCTATCCGGCATCAGGAATCCGCAGATCAGATTGGACAGGGTGGATTTTCCCGCGCCATTTTTCCCGACGATGCTGAGCATTTCCCCCTTATGTATCCGGAAGGAAACATCCCGCAGGACCGGTTTTCCTCTGGTGTAGGCAAAGTCCAGATCTTTCACTTCCAGAACGACTTCCCCGTCCTGCTCCCTCTCCGGTACGACGGTCCGCCGGAACCACGCTCCGACCTGTCCTTTATATTTTTCGAGGCTCCCCGACTCTTTCATCTTTCGGATGTCCGACGGCAGGCTGTCCGCCGTGATCCTGCATCCCGCATATTTCAACGCGGTCACATATAACGGCTCGCGGATGCCTTCCCGCTGCAGGATTTCGCCGGATAACAGTTCGTCCGGCGTCATATCCGCCACAATCCTGCCCTCTCCGACCACGATGATCCGGTCGGCGCCGCAGGTCAGCGCATCCTCCAGACGATGCTCAATAATAACAACTGTTGTCTTTTCTTCGCGGTGAATCTGGTCGATCAGCTCGATCGCCCGCTTTCCCGTCGCCGGATCCAGATTGGCAAGCGGCTCGTCGAACAGCAGGATTTCCACCTGGTCGATCATAACGCCCGCCATGGACACGCGCTGCTTCTGCCCGCCCGAAAGCGCGCCCGGCGCATTGCCGAGCACCGACTGCACCTCCACCGTCTCCGCCACTCCGGACACGCGCCTGAACATCTCCAGCTGCGGGACCATATCGTTTTCCAGCGCGAAAGCGATATCCTCCGCAACGGTCAGGCCGATGAACTGTCCGTCCGTATCCTGAAGCACCGTTCCTACCAGTTTGGATAATCCGAAAATCCCCAGTTTTTCAGGATTCTGGCCGGCGATAGAATAACTCCCCGTAATCTCTCCTGTATAGGAAAAAGGAACGAGCCCGTTGATGCAGTGCGCCAACGTAGATTTGCCGGAGCCGGACGGCCCCACGATCAACACTTTTTCCCCCGGATAAACAGCCAGATTGATATCCTTTATCGTCGGCTCCTTCTGGGAACGATATTTAAAAGAAAAATTTTTAAATTCAATAATCGGTTCCATGAATCCCTCATGCTTTCTGACTAGTCTTCTTTACTCAGGCTGGATGACTTGCCGCCGATCCTGGAATAACCGATCGCGATCAGCGTGCCTAAAATACCGATGATGATGATATTGCCAAGGAACGCCCATGCGCCCTGCGCAAATACTTTGCTCGCGGGCTCCGCGTAAATGACGATATCGAGAATCGGCGCTACAAGGATCCATGCCAAAGCGTTTGCAACGATCTGTACGATATTAAATAAAACGATTTCCTTGGTCGCAAATCCGCCGTCTTTAATCGCAAATTTCTTTGCGAACAGACCGATTACAATACCCACTACCGCTTCCGGAAATACCCAGCTCCACCAAACGCTCCCATAAAAGAGCGCATCGCCGAGCGCGTGCCCGAGCAGGCCTACGATACCGCCTACGACCGGGCCGAATACTGCCGCCAGGAATCCCATTAAGGCCATTCTCGGCTGTAATGCGGTGTTCGGGATGAATCCGAGCGGGATCTGCACCTCCGTCAAAGCGACGAACAACGCGGTTCCGATACCGATTGCTACGACTTCTTTAATGCCAAATTTACTTTTCATGTTACCTCTCCTCCTTCATAAATTACCTGAACCTTATTTATATGAAGCCTCCGGTTCCTGTCAAGACGCTTTTGACAAAAGGCCGGCGGCCGCATATCTAATTCCCATTGACATATTCCGCAATCGTATCCCATACGATCGGCGATTCCAGTCCAAGACGCCATTCCGCCACGCCCGCGATATTATATTTTTTCATGATATTCAGCTTGACCTGAATCGATTCCCCGTCCTCCAGCCATACCTGATAGTAACTGTTGCCGGACTGATATTCCCCGTAATTCTGACAGGCCGTCTCGTCCCAGCTCGTCACGATATTGTGGTTCCTGATATATTCCTGCGCCATATCCATGCCGACCACCTGACTGCTCACATCAGTCCCGTTCGTCTCCCAGATCCTCGTATAAAAGGGGATGGCGTTGATGACTTTCTCCGGCGGTACCTCTGCCACGGTATCCGCGATCCCGTCCTCCACGAAATTGATCGAAGCGACCGAACCCGCCTCCTCGCTGTTGCCATGGTGCTCGTCATAGCCCATAATGATCACATAATCCGCTACGATTCCCTGCTCCTTACGGTGATAATAATTGTTATAGCCCTTCGGCACATAATTATCTACCGATAATACAATGCCGTTCGCCCGGCATGGAATGGAAAGTTCCCGGATGAACTCGATAAAGCCCTCTCCCGCATCGACGCCGATATTCTCGAAGTCGATATTAATCCCATCCAGATTATATTCCAGCGCCGCCGCGATCAGATTGTCGATCAGGCGGCTCCTGACGCTCGTTCTCGAAAGGATTTCATACATATCGAGCGTTTCCGCGTCCGTAATATTGCTGATCAGTGCCCACACTTCCAGCCCTCTGTCATGCGCGGCGTTCACATACTCTCTGGAAGCAAGACTCGTAAAATCCCCTTGACTGCCGGTCAAAATAAACCATGTCGGCGAAATCGTATTAATGCTCTGCGTCGTCCGAAGCACCTCGTTCATCGTATCGTTTCCCGCCAGGCTGTATATGGCATGCCATGCCAGATTGATCGTATAATCCCTGGAAATACCCGTATATTCCGGTTCCACATAATCCGTCACCGGCACGGGTTCTTCGCTGTATTTCTCCGACAGCCTCTTATTCTCCACATAACCAATATAGGAATTGCGCGTTTTTACCTTTGTCCAGTTCTCCATCTCCTCCAGTATGATCACGCTGTCGCCTTCCGCCGCATCCGTTAAAATATCGCTCTTAATGCCGCCCTGATATCTTACCTGCGTATCTCTGGTAATATCGGCGATCTGCCTCTCATGCCATTCCGTATCCACCTGCACATGATAAGGTTCGGAAAAGAGCCGGTAGGAAAAGTTCGTATATTTTTTCACATAATCCGCCGCCACATACAGCACGTCTCCGTCGTACCGCGCGATAATATACCCGGTATCCATCGACTGCCCGGCGCTCGTAGTATAAACGGTCGTCCCGATATCCGTACGGATAATCGAATCCGGCGTCGTATAAAGCAAAAGATTTTCCAGCTTATCTTCGTAAAACCTGTCATTAAAATATTTATGCACCGTTGCAAAGTCAAAATAGCAAATGCCGTCCCATATTTTCGCATATTCCTCTACCTGGGCATCCTGCATAATAATCGCCGCATCATCCTCTTCCACCAGTCCGAAATACTCCTCCAGATCGGCGCGCTCCTTAGAATAAGAATATTTATCTATCAGCTTCGTTCCAAACCCTGCCGCCGCAACAATCAAAATAAGGACGATCGCGACGAACACCGGAATTAATTTTTTCATCTGTCCAGCTCCTTTCTGACCGCCCTTATTATAACAGACTATTCTTTCAACGTCATTAATATTTTTACTTTTTTTGACTGTTTTTGCGAAAAAAGCACAAAAGAAGCGGGGACTTCCCAAATATCAGTATATCCGCAAAAACAGAGTTCTAACGCAGAGCCCGGCCGCCGTTCCAAAAGGATTTCCGTGATGTTTTTCCAACAGACAGCGTCTCCCCTGCTCCGGCCCGCACGACTTAAAAGAATAATCAAGATGTCTCCGACGCGCATAAAAATTTAAAAAATACCTGTATAACCTTTTCAATCCCTGTGAATTATAATTGTGAAAACGAATGAAAAAAATTATTCTACGACCAGGCACATGAGCCTGTAAGACTTTCTCATATTATTTTAGGACGAAACATCCCTGATGAGAAACAGATTTCCCTGAAATAAATTTAGTCTGCGCCTTGCCTCCTTCCCATGCAGATTGTCAGGAGACATCTTATTCTTATTATATCCATAATCTGACAAAAAAGCAAGTTATTCCTGAAAATATAAATTTTTTTTAAAGAGTTTTGTCATACTATTGACTTAAATTAATACAAAGTATAAGATACTTTTAGTTTCGATGGAGTTTTAATGACTTTATCGGAAATTTTCACATAAATTAACAGTATCAGTATCTTATAGTAAGGATGTGATATTATGAAAATCGAAAAAGTAAATGAACACCAGATTCGTTGCACGCTCACAAGGGAAGACCTTGCAGATAGAGAACTGAAAATCAGCGAACTCGCTTACGGTACTGAGAAGGCCAAGAACCTTTTCCGCGATATGATGCAGCAGGCAGCCTGCGAATGCGGATTCGAGGCCGAGGACATTCCTTTGATGATAGAGGCGATTCCTCTGAACGCGGAGTGTATCGTTTTAATCATTACCAAGGTAGAGGATCCGGAAGAGCTGGATACCCGTTTTTCCAAATTCGCCCCTTCTGTACATCACGAGGATATGGATGATTCGGAAGATATTATGGAGGCGTTCGCCGACAGCGCCGATGAGATGTTGGATATGCTGCGGAAAATGGATCAGCAGAGCCGCTCCGCCGCTTCCGGGGCCGGAAAAAAATCCGCCGTTCCGACAGGCGAGACCGTATCGGCGCCGCATGCTCCCCGCATCTTTTCCTTTGCGTCTTTGTACGACGTTATGAGGTCCGCGCATATTGCCGTCCCCCTCTGTCACGGTGAAAATTCTTTATATAAAAAGGATACCGACGGCTCTTACCTGCTGCTCGTCAACCCGGCCGATTCGGCGGCCGCAGATTTCAACCGCCTTTGCAATACGCTTTCCGAGTACGGAAGCCAGGAACGTTTTTCTTCCGCGGTGGAGTCTTATCTGGAGGAGCACTGCGAAACGGTCATCAGAGATAAAGCGATTCAGTCTTTAGCGTCTATCTGATGGAAAAATTCGATTTTTGAACACAAAAAAGACAGCATGCCGCATTCCGGTACGCTGTCTTTCTTATTAACAGAGGACAGTCTGCGGCGCGTGCTGTCCATTGTTTTTCCTTTTATTCTTTTCTTTCTTATAATGCCGCGATCTGCGTCATCAGGTCATCGATATTCATGCCATGCACCATTGCCGCCTCTTCCAGAGATTCCCCCTGTGCGGAAGGGCATCCAAGGCAGTGCATTCCCGCATTCATCAGAATCGGCGCCACATCCGGGTTGGCCCTTAAAATTTCACCGATCGTCATGTCCTTTGTAATTTCCGACATCATTCATACCTCCGATTTTTTCTTTGATTTCTTATTTCCCTGCCCGTTATAAAATTACACAGTATCAGTTTTACCCGCTGTGCCCATTTTATGCTTATTTATAGTAAACGATATCAGAAATTGCCTTTTCGGACTTGTAAAAGCTTACCTATATGGCTTTTGCAGGAGCCGGAAAGAGCAATTTGTTATGCCGTTTACTATAGTATAAGCTGAAAATAAAATTACTGCAAGTGCTGTTTTTCAAAGCTGAAAATTCTATGCCTTAGACCGGGTTCTCTCCTCCGTTAACCCTGATCACCCGGTTCTTTTTCTCATATACCTCCGGAATGACGAATTCCCATTCCGAATTTCCTCCGGCGTCTTCACCCGTTTTCGTAAATCCCTGCAGGCCATAGAACTCTTTGACCATCCCGTTCTTCGCCGTCGGATAATAATACCCCTTCAAGCGGCGGATTCCCTTTTTCCGGCAGTTTGCGACCAGCTCATCCATCATGGCGGACTCCATATCCCGCTTCAGGACCCGGCAGCTCATCAGCCATAAATCGATATGGAACAGCGATCGATCCTCTTCATCCTCATGGCCGAAAACGACGGAGACTACGCCGTTATCGCCGAATTTATCCTCCAGCTTCCCATATAATGTAATATATGCCGGATTCTGCGCGAACCCCTCTATCTCCGTCTGGGAACAGCGCTTCGTCGTCAGATTGAACTGATTGCTTTTATTGGTCAGCTGAGCGATGCGCGCCATATACAACGGTTCAAAAGGCTTTATCTGCGCATCCATATCCAGCGAACGCAGATAGTCCGCATAGTCCGTATAACCGGCTTCCTGTTTTCTGCGTTCCGCATTCGCCCTGTACATATCATTCCGCCTGAAATCATCGTCGGAAAGGCTCGTCACTTCAAAATATCCCGCCCGGTCCAGCGTCGTAATAAAAGCGGCGGCATCGCTGGCCTCCGGCACCTTTATGCCGGGGATCTGCGCTTCGACAATATGCCGTTCCGCCGGGTTGTCATCGACGAACACAAGGCTGTCCGTGCCGATATTCAATTCCTGTGCAATTTCCACAACATTCCGGTCCTTATTCTCCCAATTCGCCTTAATAACGAGAAAATCCTCCGGTTTCAGAATACTGTCCGGACGATTCAGGCCCGCCAGCGCGTTTTCCTCGTCGTTCTTGGAATCGACCGTCAAAAGAACGCCCAGCTCTTTGTGCGCCTTTATATATTCCTGAAATTCGCTGTACAGCTGCCCCATGGGGGTTTCCTGCCCGATTTCGATGTTGTCCGCGCCGTCATCCCCGACAACGCCGCCCCACAGCGTATTATCCAAATCCAGCACGAACGCCTTCTGATTTTTTCCGTAAATGGACTTGATGATATTGGCAAGATTACAGGCAAGCTCCGGCATTGCCTGCAGCGCGCAGGCATATTTATACATATGCCAGTACAGCGGGTCGGCCCACCTCTGGATGCCGTAACAGGAAGCCATATAATTAATATCATTGATAAAAAAGTTCTTATGCGCTCCCGCATAGGCCGCAAATTTCGCATTCAGCCTGTTAATGAAATTTAAACGCCCCTGCGGCATTGTAAAATCCGCATTTCCCAGCAGCCGGTAAAAAGGCGGTTCAAAATTATTCTGAATAACCGGACACCGGTAGACCTCTTCAATTTTTTCCCACAACTGTTCAAAAGGCGCATAAACCCTTTCCGCCAGCCCGGCCGCCTGTTCTTCCGAATCCGCGGCCCTGGGAAAATCCCTGATATTCCGGGAACTCGTGTGAATAAAAATGATATCCGGGCAAAAAGAAACGAGCGCCGGATTATCGAACATCACATCCTGCCAGTACTGATTATACTCCGACTCATAGAAAACAGGCTCGATTCCTGCATTTAACAGGAAAAGCTCCAGCATGTCCTTTAAGTCATGAGTCGTCGAGCCGCCCAGGATCGCTATCCGCTTATGGAGCCTGCTCTGCCCCGTTTGTCCGAGCAGGCTTTTTTTGATAGATTTTCTTTTTTTCAGAATATAATCCGCCTGAAAAGGGTATTCCAGTTCTTTCACAAATCTTCTCCTGTCTCACAAAAATGATCATCTGAATTCTATAGTTAACGACATTAGAAATTGCTTTTTCAGACTTGTAAAAGCTTACCTATATGGCTTTTACAAGAGCCGGAAAGAGCAATTTGTTATGTCGTTTACTATCTATATTCTTAAAATATATTATATCATGAATCTGCGATTCATGATCGACATTCGCCGCTCGCCGAATGAACAAGCTCATTCTTCTCGCTAACGCTCATTATATCATCTAAACTCGCAAGCTCGCGCTTTCAGCGCTCCATGTCCGATTTCATCGGACGCTTGCCCGTTAATAACCGCATGAAAATCAAATGCCGCTCTGCGGCGCTTGATTTCCTTCTGCGGTTATTTTATCATAATACCATAATTATGCAAGCAGCAATCTGCATCTGCGCAGGTTCCGCACGGAATACTCCGGCAGTTCTCCCTCCTTCTCAGAAAATTCCTTCGTTCCCGCCATACAAATTTCACAAAAATTTAAGGAAAAATTTGCGTTTTGTATGCAAAAAAGTACATTCGCCGACTTGACGTAACTTCCGTTTTTAACATATAATGATTTTACAGGAAAAGCATATTTTCAGGCATATTTCCCCATAAATATGCTGAATATATCAAAAAATAATTAAAATAGGAGGCTATTTCAAAATGAAACCAGAATGGAAAGATTTTGTAGGCGGCAAATGGGAGAATGAAGTAAATGTGCGC
>JAMPFK010000036.1 GCA_023664485.1 Bacteroides fragilis
ACTAAATTTATCGCAGGTGAACTTTCCCTTATCGTTTCCCTTGTATTATATCTTCCCATAGGGCATTATGAACTATCTGCAGAAAACAGCGCCAGGGTAGTCAATTTCAGCGCATAAAGATACTTTAAGCAGGCTGTGAGTTCCCTCGTGATTCAAAGACAGCAAGCCGCACGCTTTATCGACACGGCCGCGCATATATTCAGAAACGGGCACGCCCTTCGAATCGCCCAAAGGAACTACATAATCATCCAGATTTATTTCAAGCTCACAATGCTCTAATGATTTGCAGACAATAGCGTACTTTGAACCTGAGACTTTAATTCCCGCGGGCATTTTGTTCCATATCTTTCTGTCCAAAGAGTACTCAGTCATAATAACCGGTTCGTTAAAAAGTTTCGATGGCGTAGCGGCCAATAGCAGATATGTTTTTTCTCCGTTTAAGATATTGTTGCTTATAAAAGGCTGTACTTGTGTACTGGGATGGCATACGACCCCGCCGTAACCCCAGAACATTTTTCCGCATTGTTCAACCTCCTTCATCTTTCTGGCAACTATATCATCAACGCTTTCAGATGCATGAACTCCATATTTCATAATAATTATATTTTTAAATCGCATTTTAACCCCCGTTTTAATCGGTTTGGCTGTATTTCTCCCTATGGAAATCGATTCGTTTCGGCTGTATGCTAACGATTCATTTTACTGCCGCATTTTGGACAGACATTGCCGGTCTTATAGACAAAACCGCAGCGGTAGCAGCATTTTACATCATGCGTTTCCTTTGCCATATATTCGATGCTTCGGGATTCGGGCCGTTCCTGGAGATAGGTCACAAAATCATCCAGGATTGCGGCAAAGTCGTTCCAGTCTTTGGACGGCACACGGCTCGGAAGCTTTTCTTTCTGACCTCCGGCGTATTCCACATAAATACATTTTCCGAAAAATTTTCTGCCCGGATGTATTTCTTCAATATCCGTTATGCGGATGATGCCCGAATTGAAAAGGGTATGATAAAAAATATGCTCCGGAGTCAGTACGAAACCTTCTTTTCCACTTTGGTTCCGGGAGGTATCGCAGACCATCAGCGGATATTCGTACGGCCCTCTTTGCGCGGCATAGCCGTTGATGGCGCGCAGCATGGCATCCCGGTTGCTTTCGGCTTCCAGTTCTTCTTCCCTGCCATACAGATCGGCCTGTACGGAGGAGCTGGCGGAGGTGTCCGGTGTCCGTTTCATTTCTTCCCGTGCATTATAATAATAAAAATCGTGGCAGTCGGGAAGCTTTTCTTCCAGATCGTGCTTCAATTTCCGCATCAGCTGGACACTCTCGTCCGTTTTGAGCCTTGTGAGACGCCGTTCTATCATTTCCAACGCATTGACCTTTAACTCCGGCAGGAACATGCCCTCGCTGATCTGGTCGTATGCTTTCAGGCCTTCCGCAAAAGAAAGGTTCACGATGCCTGGGCAGAGCTGTTCGATTCGTTCTTCATCCATTTTCTGGATTTTCGCGTATATTTTTTCCAGAAAAGGCGCTTTGTTCTCTTCTTTAAAATCCCCTTCCTGAATTTGTTCATACAGGTTCAACAACGCGTTCCGCTCTTTTTTGCCGCCGCGTTTTATCATGGCGGTTATCTCTTCTTTTTCTGCCATATCTTTTCGCTGTTCCAGCTGCTGACGGTAAGGTGTGATGTCCACGCCCTGATATTGGTCGATCCTGTCAAGATATGCGGCGAGCTGTTTTCTATCCAGATGGAGCGGAAGATGGTCGATTAGCTGGGCAACTTCCTGTTCGGCGCGTTCGGTTTGAATATCCCGCAGCTTTTGAATCGCTTCCCGCTTTAAGTCCTCCGGAAGGCTGCGCTTTTCGATATCTTTAATCATGCGTTCGACATCCGCATAGCTTCTGTTCCTGCTCAAATCTATTTTTTGTATCAGCGCTTTTTCTTCTTCCTGAAAAAGGCGGCTGTTGATCTCCCGGAGATACCGTTCTTTTTTCTCTTCGGAAAGAACGGCTTCCTTTCCGATCTGTGTCTTTAAATCGGAGAGCTGGCGGGTGTTTAAATTATTCAGTGTTCTGATGCGTGCGTCGTACTTGGCGGTCAGTTTTTCCGCCAGAACTTCTTCGACGACTTTGCGGTAACGGCTGTCCTGTTCTGTCTGTTCCGGGGCGGCGTTCACCTGCTGGCGTTCGAGGGATGACAGAATATTTCTTAACTCGTCGGTCGTTTTTCCGGCGAGGCGGAAAGCCGCCGGCAGGGGGTCCGCCTGTGGCGGCGCAGGTTTTGCGGGAGCGGTTTCTTTGCCGGGCTGTGCGGATTTTATTTCAGAATGCGGCGTTTCGGGCTTCTGTATTTTGGCGTCCTGTGCCTCATTCGGTTTTGTAACGGCGGACGGCATGTCTGTTTTTGCTTCGGGTACCTTTTCGGTTCCGCGTCTGTCCGCCTGTATTGTCCGGGGCTCCGGACTTTGAGAGGGCTGATCCTTTGTAACGGATTTAATACGGCTGGCAAAATGTTCCTTTAAGCTTTTGGCTTCCGATTGATAAAGGGGAGCGGATGCCGTACGGGATTCCGGCCTGTCTGCAGCACCGGCAGTTTCTTTTTCTCCGGAGCGGTTCCGCGCGCTTTCAAATTCATTGAAGTTAGGGTTGGTCGTTCGTTCGGCTGTGCGTCCAAGGACGTCTAAGTAGTCCTCAAAGGCGGTCCTGTCCTCATCGAACTTTAAACTGTATACATCCCCCTCCTGCAGCAGTCTTTGGGGTCGGGGCGTATAAAAAGCATTGCAGGCATTGCAGGCGTAGGCGCGCGCCATGAATACCCGGCCTTCCTCCGTGTCGATCAGCAGTTCCCTGCCCGCCGGATAAACGCCCATATACAGTTTTTCGCCGCATTTTGGGCAGAGATAGTTCGTGAGATAAAAATTGTTGCCGATTCTGGATCTGGCGGCGTCCGCATCGGTATGGGCGGCTTTCCGGAAAGCGGCGGATTCCTTTTTCCAGCGCAGGTTATGCCAGAGACCGAGTTTATAGTAGTCGTCGTCCATATCCGGCAGGTCAGGTCTTTCCGGCCGGGCGGCGTTTGTGCCGGTATCGGCGGTCCCGGAGGCATCTCCGGTTTTCTGAGGGATATCCGAGGTTGCCAGACTCTGCCCTTCTTTTAATTTTCCTTCTTCTTTTAAAAGCCTTAAAATGGCAAGAATGGTATCTTCATAGGTGATCTGCATGCCGTTTTTAAAAAAATGAAAATGCTCTTTGGTAAATTCCGGTTCGATTCCTACCGGATGAAGCGCATCTGCAAACAGCGCGTTGAGAGAGGCGTAATCCCGGTCTACTTTGAGTCCGTTTATGACGCCCCACTTTCCGAAAGCATACAATGCCATATTCATGACGTTGTTCAATATATAATCGGCGGGCATACTTTGTAAACGTATCCCCTCTTCGGGTATTTCAATGATGTTGGTATAAGACTTTTTGTTATCAAAATTAAAAATCAGGGAGCGGACGTCTCCGGCGAGGATAAGGCTGTTGTTCGATATGACAAGAACCTCCGTCCATGAAACGGGAACTTTCATTGTTTTAATTAATTTCCCGAAAATTTTCTGAAGCTCTGAATTTGCTTTTAGTAATAACATAATAATCACTCCAATTGGTACATAATGGCTGCGTTTGTAGAAGGGTCCTTTTTCATTATACCACAAATGGAGAAAAAGAAATTCTTTCTTTAAAGATTTCTTGAGAGGCAGGATTGTTATCCGCCTGCGGGAGCTTGTTATTTTCCGCAGCCGGTAGTATAATCAGTTTATTATTCAGGGTTGCGGATTTTAGAAAAGCATACGGAGGCGGAGCTATGAAATATCTGGTCGTGGTAGATATGCAGAAGGACTTCATTACGGGGAGTCTGGGGACGAAAGAAGCGCGGGAAATTCTTCCTAAGGTCATCGATAAGGTGGCGCGCTATGATGGACAGATTTTTTTTACAAAGGACACTCACACGGAAGACTATCTGGATACGCAGGAAGGGAAAAAGCTCCCGGTAAAACATTGCATCGAGGGCGAAGAGGGCTGGTTTCTTGCCGATGAACTGGAGGAAGCGGCCGCAAAGGACGGCCGGACGATTTTCCGGAAGCCGGCCTTTGGCAGCGTAGAGCTCGCGGAGGCATTGAGAAAAATAAATGAAAAGGAAGCGGTCGAGGAGATCGAGCTGTGCGGATTGTGCACGGATATCTGTGTAATCTCCAATGCGCTGCTGTTAAAAGCGTTTCTGCCGGAAGCACCGGTCAGCGTAGACGCCGCATGCTGCGCGGGGGTAACGCCGCAAAGTCATCAGAACGCGCTGGAAGCAATGAAAATGTGCCAGGTCACAGTGAAGAACGAAGGGGAATCCAAAGGATGAATACGCAGTTTCATAAAAGAAATATTTCGATGGTCATGGATATGTATGAGCTGACTATGTCGAACGGTTATCTGAACAGGGAATGCCATAATACGATGGCCGCTTTTGACGTATTTTACAGGAATAATCCGGATAACGCGGGTTTTGCGATATTTGCGGGGCTGGAACAGGTCGTGGAATATATTCAGAATCTGCATTTTGAGGAAGAGGATATCGCTTATCTGCGTTCGCTGCGTCTGTTCCCGGAAGCTTTTCTGGACTATCTTCTGCATTTTGAATTCAAAGGCGATATTTATGCTATGCCGGAAGGGACCGTCATGTATCCGAACGAGCCGATTATGACGGTGGTTGCGCCGCTGGTCGATGCGCAGCTTATCGAAACGGCGGTCTTATTACAGATCAATCATCAGTCTTTGATCGCGACGAAAACGAACAGGATCGTGCGCGCGGCGAATGGGAAGCCGGTCTCTGATTTCGGCGCGCGGCGCGCTCACAATGTAGATGCGGCGGTATATGGAGCGAGGGCGGCTTATATCGGCGGCGCGGCAGGCACGGCGACGGTTCTGGCGGGGCAGATGTTCCATATCCCGATTTCGGGAACCATGGCGCATAGCTGGGTCATGTGTTTTGACAGTGAATACGAGGCTTTTAAAGCATATGCGGAAAGTTACCCGGATTCCACGGTCCTTTTGGCGGATACTTATGATGTATTAAAAAGCGGCGTGCCCAATGCCGTTCGGATTGCAAAAGAGGTATTGGGACCGATGGGAAAACGGCTGAAAGGCATCCGGCTCGATTCGGGAGATCTCGCATATTTGTCAAAGGAGGCAAGAAAGCTGCTCGATGAGGCAGGGCTGGAGGACTGCATTATCGTGGCGTCGAACAGTCTGGATGAATATACGATTACATCCCTTAACAGGCAGGAAGCGCAGATCGACAGTTACGGCGTCGGCGAAAAGCTGATCACTTCCTATACATCGCCCGTTTTTGGCGCGGTATATAAGCTGGCGGCAATCAGCAAAGACGGGAATTTCGTGCCCAAGATCAAGATTTCCGAGACGATAGAAAAAATCACTAATCCGGGCCTGAAGGAGATTTACCGGGTCTATGACAGGGAGGGAAAAGCCATTGCGGATTATCTGACCGTAAAAGGCGAGGAAATCGACAGGAGCCGTCCCGTCCGTTATGTGGATCCAAAACATTACTGGAAGGACCGGAGTTTTGTGGATTGTACTTTTAAGCCGCTGCAGAAACAGATTTTTAAAGATGGGAAGCTGGTCTACGAGCTGCCGGCGCTTGAAGAGATCCGAAATTATGTGAGAAAACAGCTGGAGTGTGAGATCTGGAAAGAGGAGCAGCGGTTTGAGAACGCCCATCCCCATTATCTGGATATGAGCCCGGCGATGTTTGAACGAAAGATGGGACTGCTGCATGAGAGTTCCGCTTTGGATAACGCATAGATTGTTTTGATAAATGATCGGGAAGGGGGATGAAAGCGTGTTGGAGCGTTATAAAAAAATATATGTGTCTTCCGAAAAGGGAGCGCGGGCGGATTTTACATCGGTTGCAGATGCGATTGCCGGCATTCCGAAAGACAATCAGGAGCCGGTGACGGTTCTGATCGCGCCGGGCGTCTATCATGAAAAAATTACGGTGGACAGGCCGTTTGTCACGCTGGAAGGAACCGGGGAAAACGGCGGGGATACGGTTCTGACTTTTGATGATTATGCGAATCTGATCATGGAGAACGGAGAAAAAATGGGGACATTCCGGTCGTATTCGGTATTTGTCGATGCGCCGGATGTTACGTTAAAGAACTTAACGATTGAAAACGCTTCCGGCGATTCGCGTACCCATGGACAGGCGATTGCGTTATACGCGGACGGCGATCGGCTGACGGTGGACTCCTGCAGGCTCCTCGGCCATCAGGATACGCTTTTTACCGGGCCGCTTCCGCCGAAAGAGGCTCAGAAAAACGGTTTTATCGGGCCAAAGCAGTTCGCTCCGCGGACCCGTACAAGACAGTATTATAAAAATTGTTATATCTGCGGCGATGTTGATTTTATTTTCGGCGGGGCGGCAGCTTATTTTGAGAATTGTACGATTGAATCGCTGCGGCGTTTTATGGAAGAAAGCGATGCGCCTCAGGGCTATGTTACGGCAGCCTCTACGCCGGAGGGACAGGAGTATGGTTATGTTTTTGCGGGATGCAGGCTTATATCGGGAGACTGCCCGCAGGGAACGGTCTATCTCGGCAGGCCGTGGCGCAATTATGCGAGAACGGTCTTTATCGGGTGTTCCTTAGGGGAACACATCCATCCTGCGCTTTTCCATGACTGGAATAAGCCCGATGCCAGAGAAACGATTCTGTACGGAGTCTGTCAAAAGAATTTCCGGGAGGCGTTTCCGGAGCGGGCGGAATTCGTACAGGAGATAACGGAAGAACAGCTCGGATCCTATACAAAAGAAAAAGTCCTCGGTTAAGAGGACTTTTTCTTTTGTATAGGAAATTGTGAATATCAAAGCTCGCCGTTATGATATCTCGCTACGATAGAGTGGATTCGCTCTACCGGATTCAGCAGGTCGCTGATAGAAGAATCGTGGTTCAGCGTATCGATGATATAAGCGATATATTTGCTCAGGTCGCAGTCGATGTACCATCCGCGTTCCAGCAGTTCCGGCGGCTGATAAATCAGGTTAGTCGTCAGGAGCTTGTCGAACATGCCTTTATCGTATGCCTTATCGAAACGGTCCAGGCCGGCCGTAAAAAGGCCGAAAGTAGAGCAGATGAAAATATGGTTCGCTTTTCTTGCCTTCAGCGCGGCGGCGACTTCCAATACGCTGTCGCCGGAAGAAATCATATCGTCGATGATGATCATATCCTTGCCTTCCACGCTGCTTCCCAGAAACTCATATGCGACAACGGGATTCCGGCCATTGATGACCTTCGTATAATCTTTCCTCTTATAGTACATACCAACATCCAGACTGAGGACATTGGCCATATAGATCGCTCTGCTCATGCCGCCCTCGTCGGGACTGATGACCATCATATGGTCGCTGTCGATCTGCAGGCCTTTTACATTGTTGAGCAGGCCTTTGATAAACTGATAAACGGGCTGTACCGTTTCGAAGCCATGAAGCGGAATAGCGTTCTGCACTCTTGCATCGTGCGCGTCGAAAGTGATGATATTATCGACGCCCATATGGACCATTTCCTGCAGAGCCAGCGCGCAGTCGAGGGATTCCCGCGAAGAACGTTTGCTCCGTCTGCTTTCATAGAGATAAGGCATGATCACGGTGATTCTTCTGGCCTTACCGCCGACGGCGGCGATAATACGTTTCAGATCCTGATAGTGGTCGTCGGGCGACATATGGTTCTGATGGCCGCACAGCGAATAAGTCAGGCTGTAATTGGCGACATCCACTAATAAATATAAATCAGTGCCGCGGACAGACTGGTTGATGACGCCTTTTGCCTCGCCGGAACCGAATCTCGGCACCTTCGCATCCAGAATATAAGAGTCTCTCTGATAACCGGTAAAAGCGAGGCTGTCTTTGTGCTCGCTCTCCCGTTCTGCCCTCCACTTTACGAGAAAGTAATCGACCTTTTCACCGAGCGATTTGCAGCCTTCTAACGGAATGATACCGAGAGAGCCGACGGGGATGGTTTCCAGATTCCTTTTTTCTTCACGTTTTGCCATGCAAAATCCTCACTTTCTATTCAATAAGCGCTTCTTGTACATACGAATGTCAGGACCGGTCAGCTTGCAGAGCTCATAATAACTGATAATGCGGGAAAAGATGCGGTCGGAGTATCGGTTCGACAGCTCTTCCGGAGAAAGATTTGTAGAAATGACGGTCGCCTTTTTTCCCATATGACGTTCGTTCAAAAGGGAAAAAAGCCGGGAAGCGACGAACTGGTTCGTAAGCTCGGTTCCCAAATCGTCAATAATCAGCATATCGCACTGATACAGATCGGCGTAACGTTCTCTCTCGTCCTCTTTGCTCTTATAGTCAAAAGAATATCTGGATAATAAGTCAAAAAGACCGGCGGCGCTGAAATAGATAACGGAATAGCCGCGCTCTATAAGCTCTTTGGCCACACAATTCGACAAAAAAGTTTTCCCCGTACCCACTGTACCATAAAAAAGCAGATTATGGTAGCCGGAATTGAAATTTTTGATAAAATTCTGGCAGATGATTACCGCGTTCCTGAAGCGGGACAGATCTTCGCCTTCATAATATTCATAGGATAAGGACTGGAAATTATCTTTTTGAAGCATTTCCTGTATGTTGGACTGTTCATAGAGAAGCGTGATCATTGCCTGCAGGAAGCAATGGCATTTTTTTCCGTCGATGTAGCCGGTGTCCTGGCAGTCCGGACAGGTATAGGCCGGGTTCAGGTAATTTTCGGGAAGCCCGGCTTCAGAAAGAAGCCGCGCCTTTTTTGCAGAGATCCCGGCGAGCATATCCTTCAGATCCTCCATCGCCCCGGCATCGCCGGACAGATATTTCTTTCCCTGGGAAACGGAAATGGAAGCGGTCTGTTCTTCCAGTTCCCGGTAGCCCGGAACATGGTCATATACATAGGCCGTTTTCCGTTCCAGCTCATGGCGGTTGTGCAGTTGGCGGTTTTCATAGCCGCGGAGGATGATATCATACTGGGTATTTGTCAATGACACGGCAGGGCTCCTTTAATTGCTCAGCAATTCTTTTTCCAGCGCGTCAAAATCGTAGGAATTTTGCCTGAACTGGTTGAATTTATTGGTTGAAACTGTCTTGGCGGCTTTGTTCTGCCGGAAACGGCTGTCGAGCGCATTGATATCGTTCCGGTGGCGGATGCCCGCTTTATACCAGCTGCTCAAAATACTGTCCGCATATTCAAAACGATGCTTGTCCGTCGCGAGGACAGTCTTTTCGCAGGCGGCGGAGATGACGTCGAATTCAAAAGAAAATTCTTTTGTCCAGCGGGTAATATAAGTGATTTCGGCCTGCGTCGGCATATTCGGTTTGCCGAGCGCTTTCATGACGTCATAGACCGTCTTATCATATTTATGAGCGTAGCCGGCCGCCTGCTCCGGCGTGGTAATGCCTTCCTGTGCCCAGTTGACAGCGACCTTTTCCATATATCTTAAATCTTTCTTGCCGCGGTCAACGCAATATTGGATCAGATAGTCGATCAGATCTTCCGAAAAACCGAGCTTGTCCGAAATGAAAAGAATAGACCTGATCTCGGAAGCACTCAGGGTCTTTTTCAAATATTGCTCTGTAATAAAGAGCAGTCCGGCAGTAGCCTCGTCGGATTTAAACGCTTTTAGCTGTTCCAGCGTGTAGTTCGGTTTTTCATAAGGGTCTGTTTTCGGCGTTTCCGCTTCCGGGCCGGCCGTTTTGGATGAAATCGGAACAACATACATGGAGGCGGGCGCCGGGTCCGCCGGCACGGGAACGGCCGGATTCAAATCCCGCAGATGAAGGCCGGTCAGATTTTTGTTCTCGTCGTATTCCAATGTCAGGAGCTGGTTCTTCTCCCAGTATTTCAGGGCGCGCAGAACGTCTTTTTCCGTATAGTTAAAGACATCCGCGATTTCGGAAACACTGGTGGAAAGCCTCGCGCTCATCATGCGTATCAGATATAAATAGATTTTAAGCTGCGCGTCGTTGGCAGACTTCATGTACTCATCGATGAAACGGTTGGAAATGACCGTGGCATTTGTGTAATTATCCTGGTAAATGGTTAAATGGCTCATATCTATCATACAGCTCCTGTCAAAGTAAGATGAATTATAGCACGCCGGATTTTAAAAAGATATAGTCAAATTGCCAGAAACCAAAAACCGTATACCGGGCCCCTGGCCTGTGGAAATTGTGTATAACGAATTCGTATGACGGATTGGCAAAGAAAAATATCCACAGGCGGAAAAGAAGCGGAAGTTCTTCCGGGCTGTGGATATTGTGGATAATTATTTCCTGAGTAGATTTTCACCGATTTTTACGACATCCCCGGCGCCCATAGTTATCAACAAATCATCCTTTGTGCAATTTTCCAGAAGGAAATTTTCGATTTCAGCAAAGGTCGGGAAGTAATAGCATTCATGGCCCAGCTTCTCGATCTCCGCCTGTAAGGTTCGGGAGCTGACTCCCAGCGTATCTTTTTCCCTGGCGGCAAAGATGTCGGCCAGAACGAGCTTGTCGGCGTGCGACAACGCTTTCGCAAATTCGGGAAGAAAAGCTTTTGTCCGCGAATAAGTATGGGGCTGGAATACGCACCATATCGTTTTGTGCGGATAATTTTTCGCCGCCTGCAAAGTTGCGGTAATTTCTGTGGGGTGATGCGCATAATCATCTATTATAGTGATTCCATTCCTTTTGCCCTTGTATTCAAAGCGCCTGTCAGTGCCGTTAAAATCTGCCAGCGCCTTTTGGATGATATTGCCGTCGATGCCGAGCAGTTTAGCGGCTGCCGCGGCTGCCGCGGCGTTATAGACGTTATACAGCCCAGGTACGCGGAGTGTGTAAGAATCCTTTTGCCCGTCCGGCCCGGCCAGGTCGAAAGAAGGGTGCCCGAATTCGTCGTAAACAATGCCGGACGGAGAATAGTCGCAGGAGGACGGGGAGCCGAATGTGACGACCTGGCAGGGCAGGGATGCGGTTATCTCTTCAATGCGCGGAATATCGCCGTTTATGATGAGCGTCCCGTCCGGGGGGAGCAGTCTGGCGAATTCGTGGAAGGAATTGCGGATATCGTCGATATCTTTGAAGAAATCCAGATGGTCTTCCTCGATATTGAGAATGATACCGATTTTGGGGAAAAAGCTTAAAAAGCTGTTGGTATATTCGCAGGCTTCCGTCACAAAATAATCGGGACCGCCGACCCGGATGTTGCCGCCGATGGCCTGATAGATGCCGCCGATGGACAAGGTCGGATCTTTGCCGGCTTCCAGAAGGATCTGGGATAACATGGAGGTCGTAGTCGTTTTTCCATGTGTGCCGCTGACGGCGATGGGTATTTTATAGTTCTTCATCATCTGTCCGAGCAGCTGCGCCCTTGTCAGGAAAGGGATGCCGAGTTCATGGCCGGCCACAAATTCCGGGTTATCCTGTTTAATGGCGCTCGTGTATACGATTAAATCAGGATTTAAGGCAAGATTTTCTTTTTTCTGGCCATAATAAATGACAGCCCCTTTTTCGCGCAGGGCTTCGGTAAGATGCGAGGACTGTCTGTCGGAGCCGGACACGCGGAAACCTTCCGAAAGGAGGATCTCGGCGAGGCCGCTCATGCTGATGCCGCCGATGCCCATAAAAAATACATGGATCGGCTTTTTAAAATCGATCTGATACATTTTGATGACTTCCTATCTTTATGGATTATTTGTTTAGATTCTCTATAAATATTATACGCATTTGCCTTCAAAAAACCAATATGAATTTGAGATTCCCGTATATATTATATAGGAAGTATTTCCGGAAAACGGCTCTCTATGACGATTTCTGCAAAAATTTATTAAAAATTTACAAAAATTGATGATAAATCGGCGCGTGGGAAAAATGTAAAGGTGAAATAGTAACAAAAATTAAAGGAAAAGAATCAAAACATTGTCAAATATAAATAAAACAAAGGGGATAAAAAGTGAATAATTTTGTAAATAATATTCACTTTCTGATTGAGTTGTGTTATACTAATAGGACAAAATAAAACTTTTTTATTAAAAATATATTATCAGAAACAAGAGGTGAGGATATGGTTAAGAAAGAAATGATTGCCATGCTGTTGGCAGGCGGTCAGGGAAGCAGATTGGGCGTGCTGACATCCAGGGTTGCAAAACCGGCGGTATCGTTCGGCAGTAAGTACAGGATCATCGATTTTCCCCTGAGTAACTGCATCAATTCCGGTGTTGATACCGTTGGCGTTTTAACACAGTACCAGCCGCTTCGCCTGAACACCCATATCGGAATAGGCATTCCGTGGGATCTGGATAGAAATATAGGCGGTGTGACGGTACTTCCGCCCTACGAGAAGAGTGTGCACAGCGAATGGTATACGGGTACGGCGAATGCGATTTATCAGAACATTGCATATATGGAGAGCTATAATCCTGAATATGTCCTGATCCTTTCCGGAGACCATATCTATAAAATGGATTATGAAGTCATGCTGGATTTCCATAAGCAGAACGGCTCGGAGGTCACGATCGCCGTTATGCCGGTGCCGATGGAGGAAGCAAAGCGTTTCGGCATCATGATTACCGACGAGAACCGCAGGGTCGTCGATTTTGAAGAGAAACCGGAGAATCCGAGAAGTAATCTCGCTTCTATGGGTATTTATATATTTAACTGGGAAACGCTGAAGGAAGCGCTGCTTCTGAACGCGGAGCAGTCGGGACTGGATTTTGGCAAGCATGTCATTCCCTACTGCCATAGAAAAGGAGCGCCCATTTATGCATATGAATTCAACGGCTACTGGAAGGATGTAGGAACGCTGAATTCTTATTGGGAAGCAAATATGGAGCTCATCGATATCGTTCCCGAATTCAATCTGTATGAAGAATACTGGAAGATTTATACGAAGTGCGAAACGCTTCCGCCTCAGTATCTCGCTCCTGACAGCGTCGTGGAGCGGAGCATCATCGGGGAAGGATCGGAAATTTATGGAAAGGTCTGCAATTCCGTTATCGGCTGCGGCGTCGTGGTCGGAGAAGGGGCCGTTATCAGGGATTCTATCGTTATGAATTCCACACAGGTTGGCCAAAACTGCGAATTGTATAAAGCCATTGTCGCGGAAGAGTCCGTATTGGGGGACAATGTGAAGCTGGGAATAGGCGATGAGACTCCCAATGAGACCGACCCTAATATTTATAACCACGGCCTTGTAACAATCGGGGAGAAGAGCGTGATTCCGAAAAATGTTACTATCGGAAAAAATACGGTCGTATTCGGTGTGACTTCCGCAGAGGATTATAAAGATTATTATCTTCCGAGCGGCAGAACTTTGATTAAGGCAGGTGAAGAACAGTGAGAGCGATAGGAATTATTTTAGCCGGTGGTAATAATCATCGAATGAAGGAATTGACCAGAAAGCGCGCTGTCTGCGCTATGCCGATAGCGGGAAGCTACCGGGGCATCGATTTTGCGCTCAGTAATATGACGAATTCTCATATTAATAAGGTCGCAGTATTTACCCAGTATAATGCGGGGAGCCTGAACGAACATTTAAGCTCTGCTAAATGGTGGAATTTCGGACGCAAGCAGGGCGGGTTATATGTTTTCACGCCGGCCGTAACGGCGGAAAGCAGCGTTTGGTACCGCGGCACGGCGGATGCGATCGCCCAGAACCTTTCTTTCCTGAAGAACAGTCATGAACCCTATGTCGTTATTTCATCCGGCGACTGCGTTTATAAGATGGATTATAATAAAGTTCTGGAATATCATATTGAGAAAAAAGCCGATATTACGGTCGTATGCAAAGAACTGGAATCCGGCGCGAATATCGAACGTTACGGCACGATCAAAATGAACGAAGAAAGCCGTATCGAGGAATTTGAGGAGAAGCCGGTCGTTGCCAAATCGAATACCGTTTCGTGCGGCGTATACGTTATCAGGAGACGCCAGCTGATCGAAATGATTGAAAAGAGCGCTGAAGAGGAACGCTATGATTTTGTAAAAGATATTCTGATCCGGTATAAGGATATTAAAAGGATCTTTGGTTATAAGATCAGAGACTATTGGAGCAATATCGCAACGGTCGAAGACTATTTTAATACCAATATGGATTTCCTGAAACCGGAAATCAGGAACTATTTCTTCAAACAGTACCCGGATGTATATTCCAGGGTGGATGATAACCCGCCGGCGAAATATAATGTAGGAGCAAGAATCAGAAACAGCTTGATTTCAAGTGGTTGTATTGTGAATGGTACCGTAGAAGACTCCGTTATCTTTAAAAAGACATATATTGGGAATAATTGTTATATCAGGAATTCCATTATATTGAACGATGTTTATATCGGGGATAACACACATATTGAGAATTGCATTGTTGAGAGCCGGGGAACAATTCGCGCCAATTCCTATTACAGAGGAGAGGATGGCATAGAAATTGTTGTCGAACACAATGACAGATATGTTATTTAGTGTTATGACATAAAACGGAAATGTTGTTGATTACAAGCTGCGTGGCTTGATAAGTATGACTTGTGTGGAAAGCTTGTGAAAGCCGACGGGAATCTGTTCGGTATCATATGATAAGGAGGCTGAGCTTCATGAGAATTACTGATGTCCGCGTGCGTAAAATGACTCAAGACAGCAAGATGAAGGCAATCGTTTCAATCACCATTGACGATGAATTTGTAGTGCATGACATTAAAGTAATCGAAGGTGAAAAAGGGCTTTTTATTGCTATGCCAAGCAAAAAGGCGACTGATGGAGAATATCGGGATATTGCACATCCGATCAATTCTGTCACCAGAGAGCGTATTCAGAATATCATTCTGGATAGTTACGAGAAAGCGCTTTTAGAACCGAATGACGAATAGTGGATTGAGTGAGTAATGACAAAGAGGATGCGCAAAGCATCCTTTTTGTTTTGTGGGAAAAGTAATTTTTGGATGGTTTTGGAAAAACTACTTGTAGGAGTTTCGGGTTGTTGATACAATATATAAGATTCATTTTCATTTAATTTATGGATAGATTGGAGCAGCTATGTACCTCATCGCCGGCCTCGGAAACCCAGGCGCAAAATATGAAAATACAAGACATAATATCGGTTTTATGGTAATTGACGCGCTTGCCGGAAAGCATCGAATTTCCGTGACGGAGAGAAAACATAAGGCGCTTATCGGCAGGGGTATCATTGGAGACGAACGGGTAATCCTTGTAAAACCGCAGACTTTTATGAATCTGAGTGGTGAAAGCCTCCGGGAAATCATAGACTATTATAAGATAGAAGAAAAAGAAGAGCTCATCGTTATTTCGGACGATATCAGCCTGGATGTGGGGGCGCTGCGTATTCGGAAAAAAGGAAGTGCCGGGGGGCACAACGGGTTGAAAAATATCATCCTCCATCTGGGGCACGATGAATTTCAGAGAGTCCGGATCGGCGTGGGTAGAAAGCCGTCCAATTACGATCTGGCGGATTATGTGCTGGGGCATTTTTCGAAAGAGGACGGACCCCTCATTGCGGAAAGCATAAAACAGGCGGCGGAGGCCGTGGAGGTCATGATCATGGAAAACGCAGATAAGGCGATGAATCAATTCAATAAAAAAGGAACAGGAAAACAACAATGAAAGCATTACTGGCTCCCTTGCAGGAATTGGGAGAATACGAAGAAATGAAAAAAATGCTTGGCAGGGAACGGACAGCAATTACGGTAAGCGGCTGCGCCGATTCCGAGAAGCTTCATATGATATACGGATTGAGCGATGGTCTTCGGTATAAGATCATCGTTACTTTCAGCGATTTAAAGACGAAAGAGCTTTATGAGGATTACCAGTTTTATGACAGAAATGTCATGATATATCCGGCGAAGGATCTGATCTTTTTTCAGGCGGATATTCATGGAAACCAGCTTATCATGCAGCGGATGAAATGCCTGCGCAGACTGATGGAGGGCCTTCCGACAACGATCATTACGACTTTCGACGCGCTGATGACGCCGCAGATTCCGCTGGCCGTCCAGCAGAAAAATATCGTGCATATCAACAGGCAGAGCCGCATCGACGAAAGCGTTCTGGCGGCAAGGCTTTCAGAGCTTGGATATGAAAAGAATTATCAGGTGGAAGCTCCCGGACAATTCAGCATCCGGGGAGGCATCGTCGATGTTTTTGACCTGACGGAGGAAAATCCCTACCGCATCGAGCTTTGGGGAGAAGATGTGGAGTCTATCCGCAGCTTCGATATTTTGAGCCAGCGTTCGATTGAAAAACTGGAATCCATCTCTGTCTATCCGGCGACCGAGATGGTCTTGAGCAAAGAAGAACTGCATAAGGGTATTCGGGCGATCGAAAAGGAAGGGAAGGCGTATGCAGAAAAACTGCGCGCGGAAATAAAGAACGAGGAGGCGCACCGTATCACGCAGCAGATAAAGGCATTAAAGGAACAGCTTCTGGAGCTTGGCGTTTCCCTGAATGCGGTCAATCTGGAAAGCTATGTCCGATACTTTTATCCGGCTTTATCGAGTTTTCTGGAATTTTTTCCGGAGGCGCAGAGCTGTTTTTTCATAGATGAGCCGATTCGTGTCAAGGAGCATGCCGATGTGGTGGAAATGGAATTTCGGGAAAGCATGATGCACCGTGTGGAAAAAGGCTATATCCTGCCCGGACAGATGGATGTCCTTTTCCGGGGAGAAGAAGTCGCGGCGAAGCTGGCGGGAAGAAGGATTGTTGCGGTTTCCATGATGGACGGCAGGAATCCGTTGTTCAGGGCGGAGCGGAAATTTGACATTCAGGCAAGGAGCATGCCCTCTTATAATAATAGCTTCGATGCGCTTGTGAAGGATCTGGCAAGATATAAGAAAAACGGATACCGGGTCCTGCTTCTGTCCGGTTCCCGGACGAGGGCAAAAAGGCTGGCGGAGGATCTGCGGGAACAAGGGCTTGCAGCCTTTTACAGCGAGGATCCGGAAAGGGAAGTACAGCCCGGAGAAGTGATGACTTATTACGGAAGAGTGCTGAAAGGATTTGAATATCCGCTTTTAAAATTCCTCGTGATTTCGGAGAGCGACATTTTCGGTTCTCAAAAAAAGAAGAAGAAAAAAATATACGAGGGACAGAAAATCAATGATTTTTCCGAATTGAAGGTCGGCGATTACGTTGTGCATGAAAGCCATGGCCTGGGAATTTACCGGGGGATTGAAAAAGTAGAGGTTGAGAAGGTTACGAAAGACTATATCAAAATAGAATATCGGGACGGCGGGAATCTGTATATTCTGGCGACCGGTCTTGACGTCATTCAGAAATATGCTTCTGCGGATGCGGGAACGCCTAAACTGAACAAACTCGGCACGCAGGAATGGAATAAGACGAAAACGAAAGTAAGGAGCGCGGTCAGTGAAATTGCGCAGGATCTGGTGGAGCTGTATGCGCACAGACAGCAGAAGAGCGGATATCAATATGGCGCAGATACAGTCTGGCAGCGGGAATTTGAAGAAATGTTCCCTTTCGAGGAGACGGAAGACCAGCTGAACGCCATCGCTGATACCAAGGCGGATATGGAAAGCACGAGGATCATGGACCGCCTGATCTGCGGAGATGTCGGCTACGGGAAGACGGAGATCGCGATACGGGCCGCTTTTAAAGCGGTGCAGGAAGGAAAACAGGTCGCCTATCTCGTACCGACGACGATTCTGGCGCAGCAGCATTACAATACGTTTATCCAGCGCATGAAAGATTTCCCGGTGCGCGTTGATTTGATGTCCCGCTTCCGGACAGCGGCGGAGCAGAAAAAGACGGTGGAAGATCTGCGTAAGGGCATGGTGGATATCGTCATCGGAACTCATCGGATCCTTTCCAAAGATGTGCAGTTCAGGGATTTAGGACTGCTGATCGTGGATGAGGAACAGCGTTTCGGTGTTACCCACAAAGAGAAAATCAAGAAGATGAAGGAAGACGTGGATGTTTTAACGCTGACCGCGACGCCGATTCCGCGGACGCTTCATATGAGCCTGATCGGCATCCGGGATATGAGCGTTCTTGAAGAGGGGCCGGGCGACAGGCAGCCGATACAGACTTTTGTGTGCGAATATAACGAAGAACTGGTGCGGGAAGCGATCGCGCGGGAGCTTGCGAGGGAAGGACAGGTTTACTATGTTTATAACAGAGTGGCCCATATCGCGGATATCGCGTCCTCCGTACAGAGCCTTGTGCCGGAAGCAGCGGTGGCTTTTGCGCATGGACAGATGAATGAACGGGAACTGGAACGCATTATGTACGATTTTATCAACGGAGAAATCGACGTTCTGGTGTCTACGACCATTATTGAGACAGGTCTGGACATTGCCAATGTCAATACGATGATCATTCATGATTCCGATAATATGGGGCTGTCGCAGCTTTATCAGCTCCGTGGACGGGTAGGCCGTTCCAATCGGACCGCCTATGCTTTTCTGATGTATAAAAGAGATAAGATGCTGCGGGAGGTGGCGGAGAAAAGGCTGGAAGCGATCCGGGAATTTACGGATTTGGGAAGCGGTTTTAAAATTGCCATGCGGGATCTGGAAATCCGCGGAGCGGGCAATATTCTCGGCGCCAGACAGCATGGCCATATGCAGGCGGTAGGATACGATCTGTATTGTAAAATGCTGAACGAGGCGGTCAAGAATATCAAAGGGATTTCCACGATAGAGAGTTTTACGACAAGCATCGATTTGGATGTAGATGCTTATATTCCGCCTTCTTATATCGTGAATGAGATTCAGAAACTGGATATTTATAAGCGGATTGCTGGCATCGAGAACGACAGGGAATGCGACGATATGAAAGAAGAACTGCTGGACCGTTTCGGCGGGATTCCCAGGTCGGTGGATAATCTTCTGCGGATCGCGCTCATCCGGGTCAAGGCGCATCAGCTCTATATGTCGGAAGTGAAAGGTAAAAACGAACTGCTCCAGTTCCTGATGCGTACGGACGCGCAGATCGCGGTGGAGAATATACCGGAATTATTGAAGCGCTATAAGGGAAAGCTCGCTTTCGATCCAAAGGGCGTGCCGGTTTTCCGGTATCGATATAAAAAATTCGATCTGGTGGAAAAAAACGAGGAGTTTTTACTCACGATAACGGAGCAGCTGCTGAGCGACATGCAGCATTTTCTTCTGCCGGTCGGGGAATTATAATTAACGACATTAAAAATTGCCATTTCAGCCTTGCAAAAGCTTGCGTATATGGCTTTTGTAGAAGATGGAATGTGCAATTTGTTATGTCGCTTACTATCATTTAAGAAAAAAGAACAAATGTTCAACAAAGACCGTTTTATCGGACTGATAAAATGTTATGCTGTTTTCAGAAAGAAAAATGATTCTGAAAGGAGACGGCATGATGAAAGGATATACGGTAGAGAACGGTTATATGGGATATGTGAACGGGAGATATATGTTGTTTGCGAGCGAGATCGATTATGAAGAATATATAGAAGTGGACAGCATAGGATAAGGGGACGGGCGAAAGCCCTTTAGCGGAAAAGAGCACATATTGCATAGTAACAGGCACATGATATGCTTTTCCTGGCATATGATATATCATAACATAATGGGAAGGAATGAAAGTTTCCCAGAGGATTTTCATTCGGATTTGGGATGCCGTAAAGCGGCATTACGGAGGTCGGCGTGATTACCAGAATCGATGATCGTTCAGTCAACTATATAGATAAGGGAGAAGGAGATGTTATTCTGCTTCTGCATGGATGGGGTTCCAATATTACGTTATTTCAGGGAATAATCGATGTCCTGTCCCCGCGGCACAGAATCATTGCGCCCGATATGCCGGGATTCGGCAAGACACCGGAACCGCCGGGGCCGTGGTGCGTGGACGATTATGTTGATTTTGTCATAAAATTTCTTGACAGTCTGCGGATAAAGGAATTCAGTATTCTGGTACATTCCTTCGGCGGCCGGGTGTTCTTTAAGATGAATGCGCGGGAAAATCTTCCGTATGTGATCCGGAAAGCGGTTCTGATCGACAGTGCGGGCATTATGCCGAAAAAAACATGGAAGCAGAAAATGAGCCTGCGCCTTTATAAAGCGGCGAGGCGGCTCATGAGTACGAAACTGCTGCATTTTCTGTATCCCGACGCGGTAGAGGATATGAGAAAGAAGAGGGGTTCCGCAGATTACAACAATGCGACGCCGCTTATGCGGGAAACGCTTGTGAAAGTCGTCAATGAAGATCTTCGTCCGCTTATTGGCAAAGTAAGCTGTCCGACGCTTCTGATATGGGGTGATGCGGATACGGCGACGCCGCTTGTGGATGCCAAAACGATGGAAGGGCTGATAAAAGACGCCGGGCTCGTCGTGTGCGAGGGAGCCGGACACTATTCCTTTTTGGAACAGCCTGCGAAAGTGCACGGCGTGTTACAGGCATTTTTGGGATAAAATTTTTGTGGCGGAAAGGGACTAAGACTCGTTTATGGATATTCTTTTGTGGTTATTTTGGTTCGGCTCCTATCTGGCAGGGGCCGTTCGGTTTGAACTTTATATTGTGCATATGTTTCAGCAAAATTCCTATAAACCGACAGAGTACCGGGAATGGCTGCAGGTGAAGGATAATATCGGCAGGCTGTTGGGAAAGACTCTTTACGCGCTGGTTTCCCTGCCGCTTTTGTCTGCAGGTGGAAGAGCCTGTCTGGCTGCGGCGTGTTTGATGAATCTTATGAGCGTTCTGGTGAACAGGCCGCGCCGCGCGAAGAAGCCGCTCGTTTATACCCCGCGGGTGAAAAGGATGCTTGCGGCCACGGGGATTTTTTTTGCGGCCGTTGTTCTGTTATCCTTCTTTGCGGGCGGAATGGAGGCGCGTATATGCGCGCTGTCCCTGTCGCTTCTGTTCGTGCTGATACCGGTGCTCGTCCTGCTGATCAATCTGATCAACCATCCGATTGAAGAAGGGATTAACAGACACTATATCAACGATGCGGCGAGGATTCTGCAGGAGATGCCGAATCTGACGGTCATCGGCGTAACCGGAAGTTATGGGAAGACCAGTGTCAAATATTTTCTGAGCAGGCTGCTTTCCACGCAGTTCAGCGTACTGCATACGCCCGGCAATTATAATACGACGCTGGGGGTCGTGAGAACGATCCGGGAGCAGATGAAGTCGTTTCATGAGATTTTCATTTGTGAAATGGGGGCAAGGGAAGTCGGAGATATCAAAGAGATCTGTGATCTGGTCCATCCGCGTTATGGCATTATCACTTCCATCGGCCCTCAGCATCTGCAGAGTTTTCATAGTATCGAAAATATCGTTCGTACGAAGTTCGAGCTGGCTGACGCGGTGCCTGCGGACGGAAAAGTGTTTCTCAATTATGATAATGATTATATCCGCGGCCGTAAGACGGATAGGCAGGTTGTCAGCTATGGGACGCAGGAAGGAGTTACCGATTACGCCGCCTATGATATTTCCGTTTCCAGAGAAGGCTCCTTTTTTAAAATGAAGGGGAGGGACGGACGGGAATTTCAGTTTCATACGAAACTGGTGGGCAATCATAATGTGCAGAATATTGCAGGAGCGGTTGCGGTTGCCAATACGCTCGGCATTCCGATGGAGAAACTGCTTTATCCGGTGAAACAGCTGGAGAGCGTTCCCCACAGGCTGCAGCTGACGAAACAGGGAAACTGGACAATACTCGACGATGCTTATAACTCCAATAAGAGCGGATTTAAGGCGGCATTGGATACGCTGGCGATGTTCGAGGATCTCAGGATTTTAGTGACGCCGGGGATGGTCGAGCTCGGCGCCAGAGAGTATGAAGAAAATGAGGAAGTGGGCGTTTATGCGCATGATAAATGCGATTATGCGATCCTGGTCGGTAAGAAGCGGACGAAGCCGATACAGGACGGACTGCTGGAGTCAGGATTTCCCGAACAGAAAATGATACTCGTGGATTCCCTGGAAGAGGCGTTTCAGAAGATTAATGCGATATCGGGCGAGCGGCAGAAAGTCGTTCTGCTGGAGAACGATTTGCCGGACAATTATAACTAAACGGATACGAGCATTCCTATAGAGAATGAAATTTGAACTTTGACAAAATAAAATCTCCCCGTA
>JAMPFK010000037.1 GCA_023664485.1 Bacteroides fragilis
AACCCGTGTTACCGCCGTGAAAGGGCGATGTCTTAACCGCTTGACCACGGAGCCAAATATGGTGACTCAACAAAAAATATGTTACCATAACTGAACTCATTTGGCAAGCACTAATTTGGTGATTTGTAATTTATTTTTTTGCTGCTCATTTTTTCATTCTATTGATTCAGCCTGCTCTTACTTTATGCTATCCATTCAGAAAACATTCGTTACAATTGCATTTCTCGCAATATCAGTTTCTGTGAATATTAAGGCTGCTGCCCCGTCCATATGATCTGTCAGCTTAAATATGATTTCATCCCGCCTGTCCGTCTCTTCTGGGCGTTTTCTATATACCGCGCTGTCGGGAATATTTGATTCGCTGTTCGTACTATTTGTATTATTTGTGTTGTTCGTACTACTTGTATTGTTTATACTGCAGGCGGTCATTAAAATTCCCAGAACTACGGCCAGTAAAAACAAATCGATCTTCTCACACAATTTTTACTCCTCAACCTGTTATATTTCTGATTTTACCACCAGCCAAATACACCCTTACCCATTTCAGGCTGTTCAATTTCCTGCATCCCATCAGCTTCCAAATCAAAACCGCATAATTTTCTTTCATGCGCTCTGCATGAATGGATTTCAGAATAACGATGATTCCTTGCTGCAGCAAGAATCGCAAAGCAATCTGCGCCACGGATTTATCATGATTTCCGGAAATCTCCAAAAGTGTGCGGAGTTTCCCATCTTTATAGGCGTTTTCCATTGCCCGGCAGATTTCACGCACATTGCCGGCAGGCTCATAAATCAGCAGCAGATCGATATAATCCATTCCGGTTTTTTGAGAGAGCTGTCAATAGAACGCAGCATATCCTGATAGCCGTGGCAAGCCCACAGCTTTGTCGTGATAGACAGTTCATTTCTCAAAACACCCGTCTTTCTGCGGGCAAGTCCTACCTCCCGTTCAAGAGAAGTATTGTCAAGTGTGTCTATAAACTTTTCTCCAAAATAAACAGAATATGCTGCACTGACTGAATCAGAAATCATCTCTATGCCCATGCATCCTGCATCCGTAATTTATATATTTGCACAAACCATTAAATCTTCTTTTAAGATTTATATGAAGTGGTACTTACAGAATGCAAATTGTGGCACACAATATCACGGTATATAATGACGAAAAAGAAAAAGGCTATCCGCTTAATCGGATAACCTTATTTACAGTTTTTAACTTTTTTCGAAAAGGTATCTCTCTGTCAGCAATTCGCATATTTAAAGCCTTTCTATCTACTCACGACCCAAAACATGCTTACAGCCAATATTACTGTTGCATCTGTAATATCTGAAGCACCTCTTTTTTCTCCGGTATAGCAGGTATCCCGCCTCTTTTTCGTACACACAGGCTGGAGGCAGCGTTCCCAAACTTTGCACAGTGTTTCCAGTTTGCCCATGACATTGTTTGCATATCTGTCCGATACTCTAAATATTTTGATAGAAATCCTCCCCAGAAAGAATCTCCTGCTCCTGTAGTATCTGCCGCTTCTGCTGGAAATCCCGGAATCTGTTCCTGACATTCCTGATTCACCAGATAGACGCCTTGACTGCCTGATGTGATGGCGATTAGTTTTGGTCCCTGCTTCAACAGCTTTTCAGCCGCTTTGGAACATTCATCTTCTCCCGCCAGCAGAACACTTTCCTCATCTGAGATTTTCAGCATATCAGCATAGGAAAGAACACTTCGTATCGCCTCTACTGCATCTGACTCATTCTTCCATAAAGATGCCCGGTAATTGGGGTCAAAGGAAATCAGCGCCCCCGCTTCCTTATCTGCCTTTGCCGCTTCTATCGTTGCCGTTCTTGCCGGTTCATCCGTCAACGACAAGGAACCAAAGTGAAAGATTTTACAATCCTTAAGGGCCTGCAAATCCAATTCCCCTGCTGACAAACAGGTATCATTTTCACTTACCCCCAGCTCCGTAAAATCAATCAGGAGCTCACCCAATGCTATAACATCATGCTTTTTTCCCATTTTTCAGTTCCTCCACAATCTCATTATAATACTTTTTGTTCAGACGGTAGAAAAACAATACAACTGCTGTTACAAGCCAAAGAACTCCCGGAACGGTTGTGAATGCATGTTTCATTACCGCAAGCACGGCATCATTCTGCTGCTGGTTTGCCACATATCCGAATTTTCCAAGCATTCCGGCCAATAATGCAGTCCCTATCGCCATCCCGACTTTGTTGCCAAGGGAAATAAACGCATATTGAAAACCATCATTCCTTAGGCCTGTTTTCCACTGCCCATATTCTGCACAATCCGGAATGATTGCATAAATCGCCGTGTTAAATCCGGAGAAAAAGAACTGTGTCAAGCCGGAAAAAATATAGAAAGCTGCAGGATGCTCTTTTACACTGAACAGATACAGCACAAGCATGGAACATCCTGTCAGGAATGCAAAGATCGATGCCGCACGCCCTTTATTGTTTGTCTTTCTAAACACCGGCTGAAAACATGCCGCTCCTATGATTGACGGGACAATAATACACATGGAATAGGTTGTGTAATAAGATGCATTCCCTTCAACATAGGTAAAATAGTAAAGGATATCCGCATTTCTCCCATACAGGGTAAAGCCAAACAGTATCTGCCCGATCAACGCCAGCAGGTAGGGCCTGTTCTGCAGGACCGCCCTCAACTGCACTTTTATGGAAATTTTCTCCTTTTCCGGCATCTGCACAGTCTCTTTTGTTTTTGCAAAACAGAAGAAATGGCATGCTGCAAAAATACAGCCATAGATAGCCGCTACCGTAAGATAGCCCGCCTTGGGACTGTCTTTCCCGAATGCTGTGACAAGCGGGACTGTAATAATATTGATAATCCCAATGGCGATCATGGCCGCTACCGATCGGGAAGTATTAATCTTAGCCCTCTCATCAATGCTCTGTGTCATTGCGCCGCACAGCGTGCCATACGGAATATTGACACAGGTATAGCCCAATACCAGCAGGCAATATGTAATAATCATGTAAACAATTTTTGCTGTATTTGACCAGTCAGGATGCGCCCAGAAACTCAGCATAAGGATGACCGCCGTAACCGGTGCGGCAAACAGAAGCCACGGACGGTATCGTCCCCATCTCGATTTTGTCTTATCTGTAAGTCCGCCAATGATCGGATCATTGATGGCATCCCAGAACCGGGAAAAAAGCATCAGCCCTGAAACGGCTGCCATGCTGATTCCAAACACATCCGTATAAAATATCATCAGAAAATTGCTGACAAACATCCAGCTGAAATTGCATCCCACATCCCCAAAACCATACGCAATTTTACTGATCAAAGGTACTCTTTCCTCGTTATTTTTGCTTCCCATACAAACCTCCTTGTGACCGTAATCCGGTATTTACTCCTGCACATTAATGATGACTTTCATGGTGTTTTCCCGGTTATCATCAATGTACTGGTAAGCTTTCAGATAATCCCGAAACGCAAATGTTTTGGAAATCAATGGTTTCAGCAAAACCTTCCCCTCGTTTACCAGACGGATCCCATCCAGATAATCATCATGCCGGTACATCATGGTGCTTTTAATATCCAGCTCATGGTCATTGGCAACCGCAAGATCAACCTCGGCCATTCCCGCAAAAACAGCGACCAGGACAATAACACTTCCCTTCCTTGCATATTTAATAGCCTGTCCCATTGTGATATTGTTTCCCGCACAGTCATAAATAACGTCTGCCTTATCCGGACCAAACGCCTCTAACATTGCCTTCCCGAAATCTTTATGCAGCGTATTGACGCATACATCAATGCCGCACTCTTTTGCCTTTTCCAGACGAAGATCACTGACGTCCGTAACCATTACCTTCGCCGCACCCATTCCCTTTGCCGTCTGTGCCACCAGATTCCCGATCGGTCCCGCGCCGATCACCACAATATTCATGCCGGTGACGTCGCCGACCTGTTTTACGCCATGCACAGCCACCGCAAGAGGCTCGATCATTGCACCCTCTTCAAAAGACATTTCCTCCGGGATCGGTGTTACCTTGGATGCGTCTACGGCAAAAAATTCAGACGCGGTCCCTGTTGTCTGGAATCCCATTACCTTCAGTTCCTCACAGAGATTGTACTTCCCATGGCGGCAGGGATAACATTCGCCGCAATATACCTGCGGCTCGATCGTAACCTTCTGCCCGATATGAAGCCCTTCCACATCCGCACCCATTTCCGTAATCTCTCCTGAAACCTCATGTCCCTGTGTTACCGGATAAGAAGTAAACGGATGCTTTCCATGATAGACATGAATATCCGAACCGCATATACCAATATTCATGATTTTTACCATGACCTGGTCATCCTCCAACTGCGGAAGCGGCACCTCGTTAAAAATAATCTCCCCCGGCTTTGTCATAATCTGCTGTAACATAATAATTTTCCTCCTTTCATTTTATTAAATGTTTTATAAATCATTTTATTAAAGTAATTATATTATTACACTGATTCCTCATAAAGTCAATACATTCTTCAAATTTCACTTTTTCCATGAAACCATACTTCTATTTTTGTTAAAACCGCACAAAAAACAGCCATTACATTACTTGACCGAATGTAATGGCTGTCTCTTTCCGCTTTTCAATTTATATATTTTCTATAAATCTCCAGAAAAACTGCTTTGCTACCCCTACCGCCGACGCTTCTTTCCGATAAGAACAGTTTTTCAGATAACTCAAGTCACTGTCAAACAAATTATATTGAAATATTTTCTGCCCCAGTTCAAACATATAATCAGGCAGATATCCCCCCACATCTCCGCCCAGGATAATATCCGTATCATAAGACATCCGTAGATTGGATATCAGTATCGCAAGATGCTCCAAATACTCTTCCCACGTTTCGCCTGTCCTTGCATCCGTATGTATTTTTCTCATAAAATCCTCTAATTTTTCCTGTCCATCATGCGTCAGTACACTGGCCGCACAATAAGCATCTGCACATCCGGATTTCCCGCAATAACATTTTCTGCCGCCCGGCACCAGAATCATATGCCCAAATTCACCCGCCTTGCGGTTCTGACCGGTAAATAACCGGCCGTCGATACAGACTGCCCCGCCGAGCGTGTTATTTAAGGACAGGTAAATGGAATTCCTTAATTTCTGTGGATTTTCCGCCAGCATTGCCGCATTTGCATCGTTTTCATAGTACACCGGCATTGCCATGATCTGCTCCATCATTTTCAGGCTGTAATTTTCCAGATGCAGCGCATGGGATTTGACAAGCATTTTCTCTCTTTGATTAATGATTCCAGGCATGGAAATTCCAAGCCCCAGTATTTTATCCGATGGAATTTCCGCCGCATAAAATTCTTTTAATTTCTCAGACAGTTTCGTATAATATGTTATACTGGTATTAAATTTCATCCGGATACGTTCCTGTTTCAAAATATCCCCGCATATATTAACCAGGACCATTCCAAGATGATTTGGTGTAATATCCATCCCCAAGGCATACCGATAATCACATGCCAGGCCAATTTCCACTGCCTTCCGCCCTCCGGTTGATTCCCTTTCGCCTTTTTCTATGACCACTCCGTCCTCTATCAGTTCATTTACATTGGATAATATAGTAGGCATACTGATATTGAGCAGCTTTGCCAATTCAACTTTTGAAGTGTTCCCATGATCCAACATATAGCTAAGTATATTATACTTAGTTTTTTTTATCCGCAACATAACTTCCTCCATCTACGCCAAAAGTCTAAAATCTACTTATAAACGCCAACTTCTATAAAGTATTTTATTAAAGTATTATACTCTACAAAGTAATATAAGTAAAGCAATTTGTCTTAATGGATTTCTACGTTACACGAAACTTGTTCTAACCGGACAAATACAAAAATCCCATCTGTCCATTCTTTACTACCTCGCCCCTGGCTTTTCACCGTTTATGTTCTGTTCCTGATTTGAAACCGTATGCGTATATCTGCGGTATACATAAGATGATAGCAACACTGTCAGGACATCCGCACACACCTGCGACCGGGCAATGCCATACATTCCAATGATATTGTTTAGTAAAAACAACATCGGGATATTAAATACCGCCCACCGCAGCACACCGGGAAAAAGCGCTTTATTCCCTTCCCCAAAGCCCCGGAACACATATACCATGAAAAAGCTCATAAATATCAGCGGCGTCGCAAGGCATCTGATCCGCAGGAATCCGGTACCCGGCAGTATTGTCTGCTGCTCCGGTATAAAGATCCGCATAAGTATATATCACATGCTCCTTTTTGGAAAAAGATGAGAGCGGATGTCGGATTTCTGTATTTAAACGATTTGCAATATCATCCTTACGGAATGTGCCATTTGCACAGATTCTTCATATACTGATTCAGATATTTTCCTGTCAAACTGTTCTTATCATCACATATTTCAGGAGGTGTGCCCTGCGCAATGATCTTTCCGCCATGGATGCCGCCTCCCGGCCCCATATCAATAACATAATCCGCATTACGGATTACATCCAGATCGTGTTCGATCACAATAACAGTCGCTCCATTTTCAATCAGCCTCTGAAATACCTGCAGGAGTATCTCCACATCCAGCGGATGCAGTCCAATGGTCGGTTCATCAAAAACAAATACAGAATCTGACTGCCCTTTTCCCATCTCACTGGCCAGTTTCAGTCTTTGCGCTTCTCCGCCAGACAGACTCGGCGTCTCCTCCCCCAGTGTCAGATATCCAAGGCCAAGGTCATGCAGTACCTGCAGTTTCCTCTCTACATTCGGAAGATCCGCACAGGCATCCAAGGCCTCGTCAATACTCATATCCATCAGTTCGGGAAGTGTATATGCTCCGTTTTTCTTCCTGGAAATCCGCCGGATCAGGCCTGCCTCCTTCGCATACCGTGAGCCTCCGCAATCCGGGCAGATAATATCCACATCCGGCAGGAACTGCACATCCAGGCTGATAGAGCCTGTGCCGTCGCAGACCGGGCAGCGCAGTTTCCCTGTGTTGTAAGAAAAATCTCCCGCTTTATACCCTTTTTCCTTTGCATCAGGCGTTCTCGCGTATACCTTACGAAGCTCATCATGCACATCGGCATAGGTCGCCACCGTGGAACGGACATTCACCCCGATCGGCGTTGCGTCGATCAGCTTAATCTGACGGATGCCATCTGCCGAAACGAAGCGCACATGCTCCGGAAGTTTTTCTTCTTTGATAAATGCTTCAAGCGCAGGGATCAGGCTTTCCAGGATCATTGTTGTCTTTCCGGAACCGGAAACTCCTGTCACAGCAATCAGCCGTCCCCTCGGGAAGTCCACTTCCAACGGTTTTACCGTATGAATCTCAGAAGTGGACAAATGGATTGTACCATAATCGAATATCTGTTCCGAAGGGATATGTCTTCCCGCATCAATAACCGTTCTTCCAGAGAGGAATCCGCCAATCCGGGAATCAGGATTTTTCTCAACATCGTCAATCTTTCCCTGGGCGATAATTGTGCCTCCGCCCGCACCAGCTTCCGGTCCGAGCTCTATGAGCCAGTCTGCCTCGGAAAGCACATGGGTATCATGATCCACCAGAATGACTGTATTTCCGTCATGCAGAAGGTCCTGCATCACGCCCACCAGCCCTTCCATGTTAGAAGGATGCAGGCCGATGGAGGGTTCGTCAAGCACATATAATACGCCTGTGGTGCGGTTTCTGACTGCCCTTGCCAGCTGCATCCTCTGCCGTTCTCCTGTAGAAAGGGTTGAAGCCGCGCGGTCCAGGGTGAGATAGGAAAGCCCCAGATCCGCCAGCCGTTTTGCCGCGCTTTGGAACGATTCGCAGATACTGACCGCCATAGGCCGCATTTCCTCCGGCAGGGAATCCGGTATGCCGTCCACCCACACTGTTAATTCAGAAAGCGTCATAGTACAGGCCTCCGCCAGGGAGATTCCGCGAAGCCTGGGCGCACGGGCCTCTCCGGAGAGCCTGGTCCCTCCACAATCCGGACAGATTCCCTGCCTTAGGAACTTCTCTACCCGCTTCATTCCTTTTTCATCCTTCACCCTGGAAAGCGCATTTTCCACGGTGTATGTGGCATTAAAATAGGTAAAATCCATGTCTCCCGCCGCACCGCTGGTCTTGTTCTGATAGATGATGTTTTTCTTGACCGCAGGCCCATGGAACACGATGTCCCTTTCTTTTTCTGTCAGATCCCGAAACGGCACGTCCGTCCGGACTCCCATCTCCCGGGCGATATCTTTCATCAGAGACCACATCAGCGTCTGCCACGGAGCAACGGCGCCCTCGTCAATGGAAAGGGCTTCATCCGGTACAAGCGTCGATTCATCCACAGTCCGAATAATTCCTGTCCCGTCACAGCGCCTGCATGCACCCTGGCTGTTAAATGCCAGTTCCTCCGCGCCCGGCGCAAAAAAATGCTCGCCGCAGTCCGGACAGACAAGTTCTTTCCCTGCTGCAACATTCAGGGACGGGCTTACATAGTGTCCGTTGGGACAGCGATGCTCCGCAAGCCTGGAATACATTAACCGCAGGCTGTTCAAAAGCTCTGTTCCCGTGCCAAAAGTACTGCGTATTCCGGGAACGCCGGGACGCTGCCTGAGCGCGAGAGCGGCAGGCACATACAGCACTTCATCTACCTGTGCCTTTTCAGCCTGCGTCATGCGCCTTCTTGTGTAGGTTGAAAGGGCTTCCAGATACCGTCTGGATCCCTCCGCATACAGGATACCCAGCGCCAGGGATGATTTCCCGGAACCGGATACTCCCGCTATCCCGACAATCTTATTTAGTGGGATATCCACATCTACATTCTTCAGATTATGCACTCTTGCCCCGCGCACCCTGATATGCGCGGGCATCCTGTCTGCATTATGATCCAATTCTTTCACTCCCTTTTACTGTTTTTCGTTATCATCCCTATTTATGCTCCGGAACAGCCGCCTGTATATCCTTTGGCGCAGTACCGAAAAGTTTTCCGTTTTATCCCCTCCGCTTTGCTTTCATATGCCGTACCACCCATACCAGCATCATCCCAAACCAGAAAATCATGCTCTCGCTCATCAGCCCGTTTGTAAATCCAATCCGAAACGGCGTATCCGGCATGGCAGACTTTGCAAGCCACAGAATACCGTAAATCACCAGCACATTCGTAAACGCCATTCCTTTCGGAAATATTGTTTTGCCGGAAACCTGCAGGTAAAACCAGTATAAAAAGGGCGGGAGCATGAATGCCTCGCTTAATGCCACGACCCACGATAACTGTGAAAAAAGAGCCTCCGCCGCAGGCAGGGCGGCCGCTTCATAGCCGTTGCCGTTAAGCCATGCAAATAGAAAAAGGATCATGACATAAAACAAATGGAGGCACAGCCAGGGAGTCAGACCGAACGCTGTCAGATAATGATAGATTTTCTTATGCCGCTCCTGCTTTACAAACCCGGCAGTGGCAAACAGTGCAATCCCATACAATAGAACCGCAGGAAACGCCACGAACATAGACAGGGAATTTCTCCATGCCGGAATCTGCGCCACGCCTTCCGTAAGCCAGTAAAGATTCCCATGATAAGCGGTACTGCCATACATCATCAGCCAGTCGCCGCTGCCCATGAAAACGCAGCCCAGCATACCGCAGAGTAAAGCTGAAATTATTTTTTTCCTGTCATTTACTACCATGATGGTTCCTCCTGTCCCAAAATAATCTTAATGCCCTTTCCTCACATCTTTGCCTGTTCTGCCGTCCGGCGCTCCTCATCCCATCTGGAATCCTTTTTACAGATATAAAAATCACAGCAGTCGCCCCCGGAAGCCAGTGTTTTAGTACGGTAGAGCCTGCCGCCCATCCAGTCAACGGACATAATGTCCAGTACGCACATATAGGGAACCAACTGCTGCAGCTTCTCCTGCCGTCCCAATGCACACAGTCCACATTGGCGGTAAATAATGGTGTATTCTTCCGCGTCCCGGCCCAGGATTACCTCCGTATCCCATTGGAATGGGCTGCTCCCAGCATCCGTCCGTGCCGCAACAGCCGCCCGGTTCTGCTGTGCCTTTCGTGTAAAGGCAGTTTTTGCTTTGCTCCGGAAAGATGCCTTTACAAGCGGCGCCTGCATACTGGCATCCACCATTCCCGCAAAGCGTTCTTCGTCCATCCGTCCTTCCATTGCCTCATAGATGGACAGCCACAGCATCCCTCCGGCCAGGCAGATGCGCAGGGGATTCTCCGTCAGGGAGCCGATGTCCGGGGTGCGGGCGGCCATTTCCCGGTAAATTTGTTTTGACCTCCGCTTCAGCGCCGCATCCATGCCCGGTTCCTGCCCGGACAGATACCGGAAAGCAGCAGGGGCTAATGCGTGCCACATCAAAGTTTCACAGTAAGTATAATTCATAATATCCGCTCCTCTCCATCTGTTAAATCAATACCCCAACCGATACTCCTTTAAACCCGGTTTTCTGATATAACCGCAGTTACAATCTACTCCTCCATGTCAGAACAGTTTACTGCGATGACATTGCACCGGGAATGCCACACCTTTTTCAGTGGAAGGATCCCCTTCAGTATCAGGGCAATCCAGCCCCCTGTAACGGCAAAATTGAAAACAATAAACGTAGTCCGGTACGGCACAGCCTGCACCATGTATGACCGGTTCCACATTTGTACCGCCAGTTCCGTATTTCCACCGGCTGCACCATAAATAACATTATAATTATGAATCAGCGTCCCACAGGCAAGATGAAAGTACATAAAAGATATGCAGCCCAAAATCAATCCTGCTATGCAGGCCTTCAAAATCCGTCTGCCCCATTTGTCCTGCAATCCCCATAGCCCATGCTGTATGCCATCTCAAAATGTATCCCTACAGCAACATCACAAACAGCCCCACCAACAGGCAGGCGGGCAGCCCCAGCAGCATTCCGATGCAGGAACCTTTGATATGGAACAGATAATCCTTATATTCCGTCATTTCCTCTGTCCCCGGAATCCTGACCCTCCTGGAATGGCAAAACCAGATACAATCCAGCACCAGCGCATCATACCAGTCTATGATGAGCCAGATGAGATAGGATATGCCAAAACCTTCCAGGAAGGTATCTGCCCCATTAAATCTGTGAACAACAGCCGCCAAAAGCACGGCAGCCATAATAAGCGCTGCGCCTTTTCTGATATAGTCGGCTTTGGTGAAACGCTTCTCCCTGTCCTCTATCAACCCCAGCTCTACACACCTTTTCTTTATGGCAGGAGGGTAATCCCCCACGGACGTCAATGGATTTTTCAGCATCACAGAAACAATAACAGCCGTAAACAACACAATTCCGATCAGGCTTTCAATAAGGATCGTCAGCATAGGCTCCTCCTTCCTATATAAGTTAGTTATTACTAACCGCTTTTGAGTTTATCACATGCTGCAAAATATGTCAAGAAATCCACGCAGCCTTATCGTGCCTCCCCTGCCAGATCATACATAAAACTTTTCTCGTCCATCTGCCGCACATTTACCAGACTCATGCCTAAATCCTCATAATTTTTATTTTCTCTGCGTCAAATTCTTTCAGGGTGTCATTTTTGGAAACACAGATCCATCCGGCCTGCCCGCTGTCCCAGGAATCGCAGAAACTCCCGGTCTGCCTGGCAAGGCCGCTGCGATCCATAAGATGCAGGGGCATTATAATTTATTTTCAGAGATCACGTTCAGCATATCTAAGATTTTTCCTATATCATCATTGATACAGATAGATTTCTTTCGGATTTCCTCCGACGTAAAGGCTTCTCCATAATTCAGGCTGGCATAAACAGCCTCCGGCCATTCATATGTCATACGCATAAAAGGTATTTTCACTATAACCGGCGTATTGGCCCCTGTTCCCAGATCCAGAAACAATGTTTTCATGTTCTTATGGCGCCGAAGAAAATCATCATAATATCCGGCATGAATATCCCACCCATTATCCTGTACAAAAGTATCATCACTTCGCAGATTGGTTGTCATGAGCTTTCCGCATTTTGGACAGCGTGGAACCATTTCTGTGGGAACAGACATTTTAAGCGCCATTCCCTCTGGAATAATCAATGCTCCATCCTCTGCAACAGAAAAACCCTGTGCCTCCAGCATCCTGCGAATCACTTCTTCATTATCGTAAGTTTCCTGATGGCAGGGCCGGCTGCACTGTAACAGCCCATAATCCCCCTGGGTATAGAACATTCTATGCCTGTCAAATCCTGTTCTTTGAAACTGATGGTCTACATTGGTAGTGATCACAAAGTAATCTTTATCCTTTACCAATTCCAGCAGACGTTCATAGACCGGTCTGGGAGCTTTCATATAACGATTAATCCAGATATGCCGGCTCCACCATCCCCAGAATTCTTCCATGCTTTCAAAAGGATAAAAACCACCGGAATATATGTCCTGAATAGGGTATTTTGCCGCAAAATCGCTGAAATAAGTTTCAAATCGTTCCCCGGCGTAAGCGAAACCAGCGGAAGTTGAAAGGCCTGCTCCTGCGCCGATAATAACAGCCTCAGCCCAATCAAGCGTTTCGCGCAGCCTCTCAATACCGTTCTCCGTATCAGAAATTTTAAACATTCTTTTACCAGACATCATGCGCACCGCCTTTCCTCATATTCTCTTATCGTGTCGTGCGAAATATTTATGGTCTGTTGTTTTATCACATTTTTCTTATAGTTAACGACATTAGAAATTGCCTTTTCGGCCTTGTAAAAGCTTACCTATATGGCTTTTGCAAGAGCCTGAAAGAGCAATTTGTTATGTCGTTTACTATAGTTTCTGTCTGGCGCCCGAAAACACAATACCGGCATGCCGGCTTTCCTCTTCTACAAAATACCGGGCGGCTTGCCGCGAAGAGGCGGCGAGAAATCCGCTTACTGCTTGCAATATTGCGATTCTCCCGTCTGCCATCAAGGCATATCCCCGGCTCTGACTCAAATAGCCGGTTGAAAAATAAGCTATCAGGCTTATTTTTCAACCTAACCACCTCTTAAAGCAATATTACACCCCATCCATTGTAATGTTAATGGTTACATTAATATTTCGCCGGTTCCTTCCCGCCATTTCTCCTTCTGCCCTCTGTCTTCCGCGAATAGGGACTACAATCCTGCCTTGCAAATGAAACATCTATTGTCTATAATGCAATATATATCATTATGTTTTTAATGCCAAAAATCAGGGAGGAGCCTCTATGGAATATATCTGGTACATCGTTGCATCTCTGGGTGCGGGAATCGGCACAGGTCTTGCAGGGCTTTCCGCCGCTACCGTTATTGTGCCAATCCTGATTGTGCTTTGTCCGTCCTTTTCCGGAGAAACAGGCGCATATCACGCTACGGCGATTGCTCTGGCCTCAGATATCCTTGGTTCCGCCGTTACGACCGGCATCTATATCCGCCATAAAAACATCGATTTGAAGCGGGGCTGGATTATGCTCACTTGCATTATCGGCATGTGCATTGCAGGCAGTTTTGCGGCATGGTCAGCCGGAAATGTTGTGCTTGGCAGTTTTTCTTTATTCCTGACCTTTTTTATCGGCATCCGCTTTTTGATAAAACCTGATACGGAACGCAAAGAAACGGTTGCAAAAGGTACGGGGCTTGATCGGAAAGGCGTCGCCATTTCATTGTTCTTCGGCCTGACGATCGGCTTTGGCACAGGCTTTGTCGGCTCCGGGGGCGGCATGATGATGCTCGTGGTATTTACCGCATTTTTAGGAATGGACAGAAAGCCCGCTGTCGGCACCAGCACGTTTATTATGACCTTTACCGCGCTGATCGCATCTATCAGCCATATTATGATAGACCCTTCAATCGCTTTGGAACGCTGGGACGTACTGCTGATCTGTATCATAACGGCGACCGCGGCTTCCATTGTTTCAGCCCGATTCGCCAATAAAGTCAACAACCGTACCGTTGGTTTCGTAACTGGCACAGCTTTGACAGTTCTTGGCGCGGCCATGCTGCTTTTAAATTATCTGCCAGGCTGAAAGTTATTATCACGCCGCTTTCTTTTGGAGAGGTATTTTCCCCTGTCGCCTGTTCCCAAAAGCGTTCCCGGAAGTTAACTCAAAATTTGGATCAAAGCTTGACTTTCTTCCATTTTCCATTATAATAAATTTTCGGGAAAACCTGTAAAATCAAGATTTTTCCCAGACAAACCGGTGAGTTCGAGACCTTCCTCACCTAAAACAAAACTAAAGGAGACAAACGAATATGAAAAAACAATCTTATGACCAGACGGTTCCGGTCCGAATCGTCAACCCCTTCTTTTCCGTAACCACAATGGCACAGGCGGCAATGATCGCCGCTCTCTATGTCGTATTGACCTTTATCGCCAATGCCTTCGGGCTCGCGAACCACGCGGTACAGGTGCGCATCTCCGAAGCGCTTACGATTCTGCCCTGTTTTACGTCTGCTGCCATACCCGGCCTCTTTATCGGCTGCCTGGTCAGCAATCTTCTGACCGGCTGTATCCTGCCCGATATCATTTTCGGCAGCCTCGCGACCCTGATCGGCGCGCTCGGCACATACGCGCTCAGGAAATGGAGATGGTGCGCCCCGCTTCCCCCGATTCTGGCAAACATTCTCATCGTCCCCCTCGTCCTGATTTACGGATATGGATTTCTGATAGAAGGATATTCCCTGCTTTCCTGCTATTTCTACTATATCCTTACCGTCGGCGCGGGAGAAATCATTTCCTGCGGTATTCTGGGTATGTTCTTATTGTTTACGCTGGAAAAATATAAAGGAAGAATTTTCCCGAAATGATTGACGCTGCCGCAGTTTCCTGTTACAGGTCATGATTTCCCGCCCAAAAATTGTTTTACCTGAAACAGATCCTCAAACACGGCAATGCTTTTCTCCCGCATTTCTTCCGTCGCCGGCAGTATATCCGGCACCATAACGGGCATCATGCCGGCGCTGTGCGCCGCGCGGATGCCGTTATAGGAATCTTCGACCGCATAGGCATTTTCGGGAGAAACCCCCATTTTCTCACAGGCCATCAGATAGATATCGGGCTCCGGCTTGCTTCTTTTCAATTGGTCGCCGCCTATCACGACCTGAAAATACGCATACAGGCCGGCCTGCTTTAACTCTTCTTCCACGACGGCCAGCCGGGTGGAAGAAGCCAGCCCGACGGGAACCTCTTCTTCCTTTAAATACTGCAGAAGCTCCCTGACGCCTTTTTTCACCGGCAGACCGTTCTCTCTGACATATTCATGGAACAGCGCCGAAGCCTCTTTACCATACCGCTCATAATCAAAATCTTTTCCGTAGTGCGCATAAATGATTTCCCGTGTTCTGACTATGCTCGTCCCGATACAGTCGGTCAGGACCTTCACGACGTCCTTTAATCCATACTTTTCTCCAACCTTTTCCCAGCTGTCGAGCACTAATTGCTCGCTGTCAAAAATAACGCCGTCCATATCGAAAATAACCGTCTTTTTTTCCATCTCTTAATCTTCCTCGTTCCTTACATAGGTGATAAAATGATTCCCATTTTCCAAAAGCCACTGGGTAGAATCATTCATTCCCTTTTTGTATACAGTCCCTGTCAGCGGATCCATGACTACGATATTTAACTCGTTAAAACCGACGATCAGCACCGCGTTACCGTCCTGTAAAGTCGCCAGCACCGGAATGTCCATATTTACATAATATAATACCGCATCCAGACTGCATCCGGACAGATCCAACACCTGTACGTCTCCCAAACCCGCTTCCAGAATAGAGGGAATCGTATTTCCCTGTTCCAGCAGATATTCCGTACGGCGCGAAACGCCCTCATATTTCAAAATCGTATTCAGGCAGACCGAGAGGCTCGTATTCTGCTCCGTCACCTGTTCCCCTTCGATTGCCATAATCTGGTTCCTTGTGCTCCTCGCGGTCCGTTTCCAGATATAATCCCCTTCGTCATCCACGATAACGCCGACATTTTCATAGGCATAGATAACCGCCTTCCCGGGATCTGAAAAAATCCCTTCAATGCCGTCCTTTCCATAAACATAATACCGCTCTCCCGCAGCCTCGCCCTTCTCCACGGTAAGCTCGCGCTTTCCTTCAAACAGAACCTCTTTAGGCGTCAATATTTTCAATGCTTTCGTATCGATCGGCTCCTTGACAACGATTTCCTGAATTGTCTCATAGATTTCAATCGTCACGCTGCTGATGCCGTTGCTGCCGGAAGATACCTTTTCCGTACTCATGATCTGATCGTCGCTCGTAGGCACATACTCTCCTTTTTCTTCCTCCCACACGACCCTGGATAAAGTGATCTGATTGTCCGCAATGGCGCTGTCCACGACATAAATACCTCTTTCCCGATAGGTTTTCAGCAACTTCCCGCTGTCTCCCTGAATCCGCAGACAGTACATCGGGAATGTCGTATTTCCCGTATGGTCGCTTATGATATCTTCCTGTCTGGCCAGACCGTAAATCAAATCTTCCTCCATAAAGCCGAGCAAAGAAATATATTCACCGCTTCCCGCGGCAATTTCCGTCTCCTTCCCCGTACCGAGATTCAACAGCCTCAGGACCGTACTGCTGTATTGCGCTCCGCCCTCCTGCCATACGAGCATTTTATTCGATTTAGATACTTTATAATTTTCTTCCGTCAGCCCGGAAACGACGATCTCATATTCCCTCGTCTGCAGATCGACCGCATAGACGTTTCCTTCCAGCATCAGGTAACAGATACCTGATTTATTAATATAAGACAGTTTTTCCACGTCGCTTTTCAACAGCTCGTAGGAACGGTCGTAAGGAATATAGATCTGCTCCTCGACCGTATTCGTCATACTGTTATAAAAATAAACGGAAACGCCGACTTCCCCCTCATGCCGTCCTCTGTTCATATATCCATATATAAGGAACACCACATTTCCCGCTTCGTCCACGTTCATGATCTTAATCTGGTGCCTCGTATAACTGCCCCGCGGGTCCGTGACGTCATCGCTGTAAAAGGAAAACAGGCGCGCCAGCTTTTGATCCGCTACGTTATAGCTGTACAGTTTATTAGAGCTGATAAAGGCAAAAACGTTTCCGCCGTCGCTTTCCTGCATTTTCACATCCTTATCCACGATGCCGAGCATAATCTTATCATTTGCGTAAACATTGGCGCTCTCGTCAAAAATCTGCGTCATCTCCCTGTCAAAATCCAGAAGATACATGCGATCCGGCGTATAACGTATCCGATAATATTCCTTGACGTGATAACAGGTCTTTTCTCTGCCGCTCCGCGTACTGACCATGTATTCAAGCTGAAAAGAGCCTGTCCGCTCTTCCAGCTCCTTGATATCGACGACAGGCTCCGTGACCTTCTCCACCTTCAGATCCGCCCAGGTCACCTGATTAAAACTGCTGTGTATCGTCACTTTGTTGAGCGTCGAATTATCGCCCTCCGCATTGGATTCCAGATACTTCGTCAGCTCGGCCGCCGCCTCCCTGTTAAAAGTCCGCTCATGGAAATCCAATACATATGCCAGTTTTTCCTGTATATACATTTCTTCCGACTGAACGATTCTCGTATAATAACGGATGGTATCTTTTCCCTCCGGTTTCAGAAAAAGCACGAGCATATATTCTTTTTTTTCGCTTATCAGGTCCTTTAGGGTAATTTCACAGCGAATCTGCTCCTCCGTTTCCTGATACTTTTCGATCTCCGTGCTTTCCACAAGCCGCTCTCCATCGATGCTCCGCACTTCAAAAGAAAGCGCTTCCATTTTATTTCCATAAGTATCTATCGTGAACGCTACATTTCTGCGGCTTCCGATCGGCAAAAGCGTATCGCGCAGATAACTGGTATCCATATCGCCCGCATAGCCATGCAGCCTGTTGACCGGATACTCCCCGATCCGCATCGTAACGACCGGAAAAGAAGCCTCTCCCATTTCCATCGTCATATCCGTATTTCCCTGATTCATGACCGCGCTGACACTGAATAATGCCGCAAAAAAAATGATAATCAGATAAACACTTTTTATTATCGTTTTTTTCATATATTTTCAATCCCTTTATCCGACAATCCTGTCTTTTCCTCTTCTTCCTCTGCGTTCCGCAATAACTTCCACATAGTCGGCTCGATTTGCAAAAATTCCATAACATTTGATATTTTATTGAGTTCTTCTCTTTTCTTCGCCGCCTTCATTCCTTCTTTTTTGACCGCCCGTATCAGGATATTCTTAGGCGTATGTTCCATATCGATAAATTCCAACAGATCCGTTTCATACCCCTGCGCTTTCAGAAAATCCGCCCGCAGGGCGTCCGTAATCAGAGCCGACATTCTTTCCCTGATAATGCCATATTGCAGAATGGACTGCAGTTCCTTGCAGGAAATCTGTTTATTTATCTCATGCTGGCAGCATGGTACCGATAAAATGACCTTCGCACCCCATTTCACCGCCTTATACAGCGCATAATCGGTCGCCGTATCGCAGGCGTGAAGCGTCACCACCATATCCGCCCCCAACAGGCCCTCATATTCCGCGATATCCCCTTTTATGAAGCGCAGCTTTCGATAACCGTAATGCCGGCTCAATTCATTACAACGCTCTATCACATCCTGTTTCAGGTCGAGTCCCGTAATCGACACATCCATTCCCATTAATTCGTGCAGATAATAATAGACAGCGAACGTCAGATAGGATTTTCCGCATCCAAAATCTACGATCTGTAATTCCCTGTCCATCCTGACCGCCGGCAGAACATCCTCTATAAATTCCAGAAAACGGTTGATCTGTTTATACTTGTCATATTTTGCCCGGACAATCCGCCCGTCGTTTCCCTGTACGCCCAGATCCACCAGAAAAGGAACTGTCGTTCCTTCCTCCAGAATATACCTTTTCGCCCGGTTATGCGCCATGGAAATCCCCGTCCGTATCGGCGCCGCTCCTGCCTGTCCGCCAGCCTTTCTTTCCGGCAATACCTTCTTCCTGACCGTCATTTTCCCTTTCTTACTGACCAGAATGACCGCTTTACTATTAGTATGCTCTATTTCACACTGTTTAAAATCCCTGATCAGATAATTTCCAATCCGTGGAATCATCTCCTGAGCCCGGTAATTCTCATGAAAGACCTTCGTTCCCCGATACGCCGTTTCCTGGAACATCAGCCCGTCTTTCAACATCACCGGCCTTATCTTTACCTTAACCTGCCTGTCCTTCTCCCGCGCATTGCTCAGCACGATCTGATACAACCCATTATTTACCGTACTTTCCAACAATTCCCTGACTTCTGTATCTATTTCCATATATACCCCTGTTTTTCTCATCTATCCGGCTACCGCCTGCCTGAATGCAGTGTAAAGAAGTTCCTGACGTTTCACCGGAAGATGAAACGTCTTTAGAACTTCTCTTTATATTATTGTATAGAGATTTTCCCAAAACCTCAACCTAAAATTTCAGTATTCCGTTATGATTCGCATGTCTTTTCTTATAGATTTCATAGTAAAGCAGCACCTGCACAAATTCCTCGATCCATTCCCAGGGCTTTTCTTCCGCACAGGCAGCGTTATCCCCCGTATTCTCCGCCGCTTCCCCGCCGGCCAAAACAGAGCCTTCCTCGCGTTCCATCCGCCTGATCTTATCCATAATCGTTTTCGTCAGCCGGTACAGCTGCCATTTATCCGGATATTCATCGTAGATGCAGCTTCCTTCATAATCCATCTGATCCAGTATTCCCGCTATGATTTTCTGATAACGTTTCGCCTCCGACGGATACATCTGCTGCAAATATTCTAAATCGCGTGTAACGGTATCTTCCTCCTGATAATACATGGGAAGCGGATATGCCATATAAAAAGGAAGAATTCTTGATTGATTCATACTAATCTCCCGTCCTTACTCATCCTGCTTCTGATCTTTATTTATTTTATCATATGCACACCGGACCGCTTTGTTAAATAACTCCCATTATTAAACAGGACAGGCATCCGCCTGTCCTGTCAATTTGATACTATAGTAAACGACATAACAAATTGCATATCCCATCTCTTACAAAAGCCATATACGCAAGCTTTTGCAAGGCTGAAATGGCAATTTTTAATGTCGTTAACTATAACTATTGATAATTAATTGCATTCATTCTTGCGACCGCACGCTTTAAGGATAATTCGGCGCGCTTCATATCGGTGCCCGGAGCCTGTTCTTTCAGACGATTCTCCGCGCGCTCCCTCGATTCTTCCGCACGCTTTAAGTCAATTTCCGCCGGCCACTCGATGATTTCCGCAAGAATCGTCACTTTATCCTGCAGCACCTCTGCGAATCCGGCATGCAGCGCCGCTTCCTTCGTTCCATTATCCTGCGTAATCGTCAGGATACCCGGCGCGACAATCATGGTCATCGGAATATGCTCTTTATAAATTCCGACCTCTCCTTCTATCGTATTAAATTCGACCATAGTGACTTCATCTTCATAAAATACCCTGTCGGGCGTGATTACCTTTAATGTAAATCTGTTATCATTTTCAGCCATACGACACCCCCTACTTCATGCGGGCGAGTACGTCATCAATGCTTCCTGCATTCAGGAAGTAGCTTTCGGGAATCTCATCATGCTTCCCTTCCAGTATTTCTTTAAAGCCTCTGATCGTCTCAGCGATCGGCACATATTTCCCTTCCAGGCCGGTGAACTGTCCCGCTACGAAGAACGGCTGTGACAGGAATCTCTGGATTTTTCTTGCGCGGGAAACAACCAGCTTATCATCCTCTGAAAGCTCATCCATACCGAGGATCGCGATAATATCCTGCAGTTCCTTGTATTTCTGAAGAATTTCCTGTACTCCTCGTGCCGCCTGATAATGTTCTTCTCCGACTACTCTCGGATCGAGAATTCTGGACGTCGATTCGAGCGGGTCTACCGCCGGATAAATGCCGAGTTCGACAATCGATCTGGACAATACCGTCGTCGCATCCAGGTGCGCGAATGTCGTCGCAGGAGCCGGATCGGTTAAGTCGTCGGCCGGTACATAAACCGCCTGAACGGATGTAATAGAACCGTTCTTTGTAGAGGTAATCCTCTCCTGTAAAGCACCCATCTCCGTCTGCAGCGTAGGCTGATAACCTACCGCGGAGGGCATACGGCCGAGCAGCGCGGACACCTCGGAACCTGCCTGCGTGAACCGGAAAATATTATCGATGAACAGCAGAACGTCTTTTCCGCCCTTATCACGGAAATATTCCGCCATCGTAAGGCCCGTTAATCCGACTCTCATTCTCGCTCCCGGCGGCTCGTTCATCTGTCCGAATACCATCGTTGTCTTATCGATAACGCCCGACTCTTTCATTTCATAATACAGATCGTTACCTTCCCTTGTACGCTCGCCGACACCTGTAAATACGGAATATCCGCCGTGCTCCGTCGCAATATTCCTGATAAGCTCCTGGATCAGAACGGTCTTGCCGACGCCGGCGCCGCCGAACAGTCCGATCTTACCGCCCTTCTGATAAGGACAGAGCAGGTCAACGACCTTGATACCCGTCTCCAGCATTTCCGTCTCGGTAGCCTGCTCTTCAAATTTGGGCGCCGCCCGGTGAATCGGCTCGTAAGCCACACCCGTCGGTGCAGGTATATTATCGATCGGCTGCCCTAAAACGTTGAAGATACGTCCCAGTGTATTTTCGCCGACCGGAACGCTGATCGGAGCGCCTGTCGAAATTGCTTCCATGCCTCTGATAAGGCCGTCGGTAGAGCCCATTGCAATACATCTTACCGTATCGTCGCCCAGGTGCTGGGATACCTCGACAATCAACTCGGCGCCGTCTTTTAGCGGAATTCTGATTGCATCATTGATTTCAGGCAGATTTCCTTCATCGAATTTGATGTCGAGTACAGCACCGATAATCTGAGTAAGTTTTCCACGGCTTTCGCCATTTTTCACTTCTGCCATCTT
>JAMPFK010000038.1 GCA_023664485.1 Bacteroides fragilis
TCCCGGCTGCATGATACCGGAACATTCCGACCAGTAAAGGTCAGTTATTCCATTATTGTTGTTCCCTTCATAGAATTTTATGATGAAGCCGCCATCCGATATCACAGATGAGCTTCAAAACCTTCTAATTTTCCAGCGTTATCTCCACCCCATTCTTAAAAGCAAACCTGACATCATCCCTGCTAAAAACCGTCACATAATCCACCAGCGCATACCATGCGCTCTCGTCGAAGCGATCCGCCGCCGTCCGCATCCCCGCCAGCGTATCCAGCAGATTCTGCATCATCTTCCGCTGCGCCCGCTTTTCCGCGATCTTACGTTCGACCTCATCCAGCTTTGCCGCGTTCATCTCCTCCCGCAGGCGTTTCCGTTCCTCTTCCAGTCCGTCCGTCGGGAATGCCGTCTCCTTTATCTCCTCAAAAGCCGCGGTAATCTCATCCCTTTCCCCGCAGAAAAGATTAAGCGCCTTGACAGACATCTTTCTGATGTCCTCCTCATTCAGGTGCGGTGTGGAGCATTTCTTTCCGCCGTCAAATTTATGGTTGCACTGCCAGATTACCCGGCGGTATTTGTCGTTGGAATGCCACACCTTGGAGCCATACCAGCTCCCGCAGTCCCCGCATTTGATCTTCCCGGAAAAAACACCCGCGCAGCTGCTCCGGTTCTTTCCCGGCCGCCTTGCCTTCATCAATCCCTGCACCCTGTCAAAAACAAACGGCTCTATGATGGCTTCATGGTTCCCTTCCACATAATACTGCGGCACTTCGCCCTCGTTCACCTTTTTCTTTTTCGTCAGAAAATCCACCGTGTAAACCTTCTGAAGCAGGGCGTCGCCTTTGTACTTCTCGTTGGTCAGGATGGATTCCACCACCGTCCTGCCCCACACTTTCTTCCCGCCCGGAGTCGGAATGCCTTCTTCCGTCAGTATTTTTGCGATTTTATAGGGAGAATGCCCCTGCAGAAATAACCCGTAAATCTTCCGGACGATCCCCGCCTGCTCTTCGTTGACCACGAGATTCCCGTCCCCGCCCCGGTCATAGCCGAGAAACCTTCCGAACGGCACCGTTACCTTGCCGTCCGAGAATCTTTTTCTCATGCCCCAGGTGCAGTTCTCGGAAATGCTCCGGCTCTCCTCCTGCGCCAGCGAGGACATAATGGTGATAAGTAATTCCCCTTTGGAGTCAAAAGTCCATATGTTCTCTTTTTCAAAATAGCATTCGCAGCCGTTTTCTTTCAGCTTCCGAATGGTGGAAAGGCTGTCTACCGTATTCCTTGCGAACCTCGACACGCTCTTGGTGATAATGAGGTCGATGCTGCCGGCAAGGGCATCCTCCACCATCTGATTAAAGCCCTCGCGGCGTCGTGTGGAAGTTGCGCTGATCCCCTCGTCGGAATACAGCCCCGCAAATTCCCAATCCTCCCGGCCCTGTATATAGTTGGTGTAGTAATCGCACTGTGCGGCGTAACTGGCCTGCTGGTCTTCCATATCGGTGGACACGCGGGCATAGCCTGCCACCCGCCGCTTTTTCCGGCCGGCAATCGGATCCGCCGTAAAGCGGCCGCGCACGGCTGGTATCGTTGTCACGTTCTTTGCCATGTTATCACCTTTCCTTCCGAATCCCGTCCCTGCTCACCTTTTTCCCTGAATGGGAATTACAGCAAAGGTTTTCCAGCCAGTAACATACCGGAAACCGGGCGGTATCTTTCCAGCAGTTTCGTATCGATGACGGCCAGTACCTCTTCATCGATGACGCCCTTTTCCAGCATGGATTTTGCGATGGAAAGCGAGATATAATACAGTTTTTCCGCCCGGAACTGTTCTTCTATAGAATCCTTTTCTTCCACGGAACATTCTTCTTGCGCGGAATACTTCTCTTCCATGGAATGCTCTTTTTCCATTTTATCTGCCCCCGCCCCCTTTGAACCGGTCTTTGATATAGCAGGCGTGGGAACAGTATTTCCTTTTGGAATTACCGTAAGCCGTGAACGCCTTTCCGCACCCGGCACAGGTATAGGGATAAACAGCTTTCTTATTCAGCATTTCCGGATGTTCCTTCCACCACTTTTTCCGGCATTCCACACAACAGAACACTCTGGCCTTCGTGCCCTCTGCCTGCGCCAGGACCGCGCCGCATTCCCTGCACCGTCCGGCCCTGCCCCGCGCTCTCTCCGCCATGTTCCCGGTCAGGCCGTTCCTCCTGCAGAACGCCGCGACAGCGTCCTTTGTCATTCCGATGTTCTTTGCTATGGCCGCATACCCCCAACCACTGTTACGGCATCTTATGATCATGCTTTTCTGTTCTTCCGTCATGAGAACCACCTCCTGCGGAGGCTTATGTACCTTACCCCTGTTTCTGAAAAATCCCCTTATTTCTTTGCCGCGCCGGAAAGGAAAAAACGGGGTAAAATAAAAACCGCCTTACGGAATCTTATGAGGCGCAGGCCTGTCATTATTCTTCCGACACCGCATTAAATTGTATCGATCTGTGATTCTACACATCCACATAAATATCATAAATCTCCATGTTTTCCTGTTTCCCGATGTAAGAACGGATCATATCCCTCTGCGAACGGATACTGTCGCTTTCGGCCTTACCGCCATCCATCGTATCATCGCGGCTCAAACGAAGATAAGCCGCCGCATGATAAAATTCCCTTGCTTCCATCCGCATCCCCTCTATACGATAAGCTGTGTTTTTCTTCTTGCCAGCAGGAGCATCCTGTCATCGATGGTATCCTGTGTGTCCTCCCGGAACCCTATCTGCAAAATATATTCCCCGACATTCATGGCGAACGGGTTTCCTGTCTGTTCCACAAAGGATCGGATGCGGCTTTCCACGCCTTCTTCGGGGTCGATTACGATGTCCTCTATGCCGGTGAGCTCTTCCCGCTTCAGATCCATGATATTCATATCCCGCATTCGTTTCAGTTCTTCTGCCGATATGCTCATAGGCGGCCTCCTTCTTTGTTTTAATTATAGTTATTCCTTCTTTACATTGTCCTATGACACACCCATGCCGGGCGGACAAAAAAACCGGGGCTTCCAAAGAAGCCCCGATTCCTTTCGATTCATCCGCTCACTCTTTATCGCCCATCTTAAAATCCGGCTTATCGAACAAAAACCGCTCCGGCAGTTCTACGCCAAAGGCCTTTCCGACCGCCCTGAGATTATCCGCCGTGATCGTCTGCATCTTCTGCGGAGCGACAGAATAAAGTTTAATCAGAATTTCCGCCGATTTCTCGACCGTATGGAGCAGGCCAAAGGTCAGGTCAAAATCCTCGCCGGAGCAGAACATTCCATGATGCGCCCAGATCGCCACATCGTACTGCTCCATCAGCTTACTCGTCGCTATGGCGATTTCCTTGCCGCCGGGAACCATCCAGTCCACTACGCCCACGCCTTTTGGAAAGACCACCGGACATTCCGTCGCCGCCTCCCAGAGCTCCCTCGTAAAGACCTCGTCCCGCAGAGGAAGAACGAAGGTCAGTGCGATAACATTGGTCGTATGCGCATGATAGATTACGCGGTGTTTTCCATCCGTCACACGCTTCTTCACCTCGTGATTCATCAGATGGGACGGAAGCTCGCTGGTCGGTACGCCGCCTTCCACCAGGCCCCAGCGCAGCCGGTAGTTCTCTCCCTTATCATCCAGCTCTATGATCGCGATGCAGGCCTCCGGATCCACAATGATATTTCTAAAATACTTTCCGCTTCCCGTGACCAGAAAATATTCCCCGGCAAGCCCTGGAACGCTCGCGCCGACAGGAACCCATTCCCCGTTGTCGTTCAGTCTCGCCTTAATTCCTTCCACTTCCTCCGGTTTCAGACGATAAGATAAATTGCCGCCGTTCCTTTCATGCCATCCCTGGTGAAAACCGTCGTCCGCCATTTTGATAAATCCCCGGACAAATTTTGTGTCTAATATTCTCATTTAACAATCCTCTTCTTCCTTTTTAACATATCAGTCTGCCCGTTCCGGCATCCTTCGCATACCTTCTATAAGTAAACGGCATCAGAAATTGCCTTTTCGGACTTGTAAAAGCTTACCTATATGGCTTTTGCAAGAGCCGGAAAGAGCAATTTGTTATGTCGTTTACTATATTTTTCTTTCTGCCGCTTCTTCTTTTCCTCTCATCACCACCCGTTATATATCCAGCGCCGCATGATATCCGCAGTATACCGCGTTGGTAATCGTGGATACCTTCGCCGCATCGCCGATTACAGCCGTAAAAGGCGCCGCATCCCGCAATGCCTCCACCGTATCTGTTCTGGAACGCTGTCCCAGGGCGCAGATGACGGAGGTTCCCGGTACCAACTGTGTCCGGCCTTCCTTATCCTCGCAGAGGATACCGTCTTTCGTAACTTCAAGGCCTTTATATCCTGTATGTACCGTAACATATTTATCGATTTCTTTCAAGAGCAACGGACGATGTCGGACATTTGCATCCGGCGCCAGTTCATCGCGCATCTCTATAAGATGCACTTTTTTCCCTTCCATTCCAAGATGGATCGCGCACTCGCATCCGGCAAGCCCGCCTCCAAATACGACGACGTCGTCCGTGACTTTATCTTTTTCCAGATAGTAGTTATTAACGATTACGACATTCCCGCCGTCTAACCCCGGAATCGGCGGAACGAGAGGCCTGGAACCGACAGCAATGATCAGGGCGTCCGGCTGTTCCTTTTCCACATATTCGGCGGTCACCTCCGTATTCAGCCGGATCTCCGCTCCTGCTTTTTCCGCCTGCAGGGCATAGGTCTGCGCCAACTGATACATTTCATATTTAAAGGGCAGGGCCTGTTCGCTTTTCAGAATTCCGCCGGGTTGGCTCTCCTTTTCACAGAGAATCGTCCGATGTCCCCGTCTGGCCGCCGTGTAAGCCGCATAGAGTCCGCCCGGGCCGCCTCCCGCCACGAGCACTTTCTTTTTCTCCGCCGCCGGCGGAATTTCCGAACCTTCCATTTCCCGCCCGATCAAAGGATTCACCGTACATCTTCTGGTAGAAGTGGCCGCGCGCTCCGCCATACAGGTAAAACAGCGCAGACATTTAACGATTTCTTCCTCTCTGTTTTCCATTACTTTACGGGGCAGGAACGGATCGGCTAAGAGCGCTCTCGCCATATATACGATATCGGCTTTTCCCTCCGCGATAATTTCTTCCATCTGTTCCGGGCTGTTCAGCCCGCCGATCGCCGCGACGGGAACGGAAACGTGTTTTTTGATTTCCGCCGCCAGATGGACATTGCATCCATGCTCCCGGAACATAGACGGATGGGTATCGCCAAAACCTCTCTGATAGGTTCCCGCGGAAACATGGATGAGATCCACATAGGGCTCTATCATCTGCGCGATGCGCGCCCCTTCGTCAAGGTCATAACCGCCTTCAAACAGTTCGGAACCGCTCATGCGAAATTCGATCGGAAATCCCGGCCCCACCGAAGCGCGGACCGCCTCCAGCACTCTGACAGCAAGCCGGCAGCGGTTTTCCAGCGTTCCCCCGTATTCGTCCGTCCGCTTATTAAAATAAGGAGACAGGAACTGATTCAACAGCCATCCATGCCCGCCGTGAATCATCAGCATTTCAAATCCGGCCCGCTTCGCAAGGCCCGCCACGTTTCCATATGCCGCGATAATTTCATCGAGCTGCCCTTTCGTGAGCGCCTTAACCGGAACACCGTCCGGGCGCACCGTATCGGAAGGCCCCCACTGATTCATCTCATGCTGTCTGCTCTTATCCGTCATATAGGTTCCCGCATACATACCGGAATGGGAAAGCTCCAGACCCGGCATCGCCCCATGACGTCTGATCGCATCCGCCGTGTAGGCCGCGGATGCCAGCGAGTTCAAAATTGCCGTATCCAAATGATAAGCATGGGAACCGTCCGTCTGCGGATGCACCATGCATTCGCTGACCGTCACCGCCGCCGCGCCGCCTTTGGCCCGCAGTTCATAAAAGGCAGTCGATTTCGGGCCGATACAGCCATCGTTCGTAATATCCGTCCCTCCCATAGGAGCGGAAAACATCCTGTTGCGGAAGGTCACTCTTCCAATCGTAATTGGTTTACATAAATTGGGGTATTTTCGTTTCATATACCATTTCCTCCATCCTTATGCTCTATTCTGTTTTCGCATGATATCGTCCGGTCTATGCCCCCGGGCAGACCGTTTCAAACGGAATTGCCGGAATGCCTGCCCGATTGTAAAGATTCACCTGATACCAGGGGCCTCGCGCAAATTTTACCGTAAGCGCGCCGGGCACATCTTTACATAAAGTGATAACGATTTCTTCTCCCGATACCGCCGCCGAATATCTTATTTCCTCTCCGCCATCGCTTACGGCCAGCGCGTTGACTTCGCCGCCTTTCAAAAAAAGTCCGCCTTCCGCATTCTGAAACGATAATACAATCTTTTGTCCTTCTCTCCTGATTCCCCTTAACCGGGGGGCGTCCGCCAGAATATTTTTTCCGTATACATATTTTTCTGCAAGCAGCGCCAGTCTCTCTCCAACGACCCTTTTGTCTTTCGGATGAATGTCAAATTCCTCGCCCGCATCCGAAATAGAGCACAGGTAGGCGTCGGGGTCTTCATCCACAGCCTGCTGCTGGCATTCCCGAACTATGGAAAATCCACGATTGACACAGCCGAACCATGAAGAAAAACCCGGAAGCTGAACGATGAAAAACGGCAGTCCGGGATTCCCCCACGCATCCCGCCAGTCCTCTTTTATCGCCGCCAGAGCCGCTTTATAATTTTTCTGCGTTTCCCCGGTTTCATCATCACTCTCTCCCTGATACCAGAGAACCCCGCGCACCGTATATGGCGCGAGTCTCTGCACCATATGCCGGTACAATGCCCCCGGCGCGTCCTGCGGTTTTGCCAGCTCCATCATCGATTCCATGGAAATCCCCTGTCCGATGAACTCTTTGATTTCTTCCTCGGAGGGCGTTCCGGGCAGAATAAAATCATTAAAGGGATTCCATACGCTGTTGCCCGTATCGTTCATGGCGTTCTTCCCTGCCGTCCGGCAGAAAACATCATAACTTTGGCCTTTTAATTTCAGATAGAAACTCTCTGTCTGTCCTTTCTGTATTTCTTTCGCATGCTCCTCTTTCATCCAGGAGAGGGATTTGGTGCCGCCCCAGTTACATCCAATGACGCCTATCGGGATTCCCAGCTTCTCTTCCAGTCTTTCCGCCATATAATAACCTACCGCGGAAAAGTATTCAAGATTATTCCGATCCGCCTTCCTCCAGATTCCCACATTATGATAATCAAAATCGTTCTCCTGGCCATCGTATGCAAGCTTGGGCATATCATAAAATCGAATATTCGGATTATGACAGGAGGGAAGAATTTCCTGATAATGCTTTTCATACCGCATCCAGAATTCCATATTCGATTGTCCTCCGGCAATCCAGACCTCGCCTATCGCCACATCCGTAATCCGAAGCTCTTCCCGGCCGTCCGAAACGACCAGCTCCAGACCCTCCGCCGCGCTCATGGGCGGTAACGCAGTTCTCCACTTCCCCGCTTTGGCCCAGACGGTTTCCGAAACATGATTCAAACGCACGTTTATCGAACAATCTTCCTCTGCAGTTCCCCAAATGACGATCTCCTTATCCCGCTGTAACACCATATGGTCTGAAAAAACAGGATTTATCTGAATATTTTCCATCACGTTCCCTCCTCTATCGCGCTTTTTCTCCGGCTCTCTTCTACGACCGCTTTCATACGGGAGCCGAACGCCCGTCCGAACAGCCTGATCAGCCGTCCTATGAAAAATGCGGACAACACCGTTCCCAGACCGATCCCAATGATCCGACGGGCAAATACCAGCGAAATGACCGCCGTAATCAAAATCATCACGCAGTCGAAAATCAGCTTGCCTTCTCCGAATTCCTTATGCAGGGCATAACCGGCCGCCTTCGCCATGCCGTCCGCGGGATTGGGAATGATTTCCATCGATACCATGACAAAAGCCCCCGCTGCAGTCGCCACGATCGCCACCGCCAGAACAGCCAGTTTCAACAGGAAATTTCCGACTGTAAAATCCATCATTTCATCGTAAAAATCGATGATCATACCCATCACATAGGAAAACGGTATCTGGAGCAGTATCTTCATATCCATTTTTTTATAAATAAACATCTGTGCGATCACAAATACAAAATACAGTAAAGTCGTTGCCATTCCGAGCGATAAGGGCGTAATTTCGCTGACTGCATAAGGAAACGTATTGATAGAACCTACCCCAAGGCCCGCTTTCGTATTCAGGACGATCCCGAATCCCAATACCAGAACGGCTATTCCATACAATCCAAATCTTTTTATCATACAAATCCTCCATGTCTCAAAAGGATGCATTCCGCATCCTTTTATCCGTCATACCGTTTCAGTATTATGTCTCCGATAATGCCAGAAGGTGCAAGCGGCGTCGGCGTCCCCATACCGCCGTCTCCGATTCCCATAGCCGCCGCTTTTCTCTCTAATGTCGTAGCGGCTTCGATCCGGATATGGTTCTCTCCATCCTTCACCATATCGTCTATTGGGAACCGGTAGGGCTTTGCCGCAAGAATTCCGGCAGAAACGCCGTTCACGAAGACCTCTGCGGAATCGTATACCTCCTGTAATTCCAATTCCGCCCGTTTCCAGCCCTCCAGGGAAACCGTCGTTTCATAACGATAAATACCGGAAAATTCCGGATGGGCCAATGCCATTCCATGGATAAGATCCGCCTGCTCTTCCCCTGTAAAATCCGGATAAGCCTTCGCCTCACAGCGGGTTACCCGAAAGTCCTTTAAATACAGCCCTTCGGCAGGTTCTTTTCTCAAAGCTCCCACATAGGCGTCCGCAGGCATATTTTCCAAAGCGCCGCAAACCAGGACCATCATCTCAAGCGGCTGTAATTCCACCATAACCTCTGTCTCCGTCCCGGCGCGGCGGACCCTGGCCGGTCTCAGGCGGTTTCTCCACGCGTCATAAGCCCAGACCTCGCTGCCCTCCGGCAGTCCCGGAAAGGCGACCCATTGAGCAAACTCATCCGCAGTATTTTCATTCAGCAGCAGATAAACATCCCCTTCATTACGATAGTGATACGCTGTAAGCGCCGTCACCGGATGTTCCGGCACTGCCGTATGATAGAAAGAATCCGCAAACTCCTCTTCCAGATGCTCTGTCCGCACTACCCTGCAGGACCGCAGGGCTTCCACGAGACGCCCGCTCGTTTCCGCATCCGCATCGGAAATCCCTTCCGGCAGGCGGCCTGTAAAGACCACTTTAAATCCGCTCTTCTGCGCCCTTACCGCAAATTCCGCCGCCGCCTTTGGAAGATAAGCGCAGCCGGAAATCACCAATGCCCTGCAGTCTATTCCATTGACCCGCAGGCAGCCTTCCTTTTCCAGAAATACCGTATTGCTTTCCGCACCGTCCGCCAGTATATCCGCCGGTATGATCAGAAAACCGATCTGGTGTTCTGTCAGCACACGGCATGCGCGGATATTGCTCTCATAGGCGCCGCCCCACTGGCTTTCCCCGTGATAGAGAAGCGCCACCGGCGCTTCCTGTATGCCGCCGTCGATCAGATGGCAGATGCGGCCGGTATAGGCCATAAGCGCTCCGAAGGCTCTGAACTGCGGATTTTCACCGTGCGCATAGAAATGCGGCGGGCAGTCCGGATCCGGAAATTCTTTCGGAGAGAACGCATGCGGTACGAACCGGTTGACCCCTCTTACCAGAAAATGGTCCATCAGATATTTTTCAAAGCTCACGCCGGAACGCCATCCATAAGCGCCGAAGTTCTCGCACATACACCGGCCCTTTTTCTTCGGATCGACTGCCGCCATGGAAGCGCCCATCCGCCCCAGCATATAATGATAGAATCCGGCGCTGTCCTGACACATATCCGGCTCGTGCCTGTGCACATCCTGTCCGCCCGGCAGCACCTGTCCGCCAATATTGTCGATTCCCGCCATATGCTGGCCGGAAAGCCCGCGGAAGAAATGGCCCATACTCGGCCCCAGATTGGCGTTGGAATCACAGTCTTCCAGCATATGGCCGATATATTCCACTCCATGCTCTTCACACCATTTCCCCAGCTGATCTGAGAAACATGCGGAGACCAGCCTGCTTACGGCATTCATATAAGCCGTCCGGATCCTTGCCGTCCGGTGCCCGTCGCTTCCTTCATTCCACAGATACGGCAGTTCCTGTTCCCATCCCTCTCCGTACTCTGTCCTCATCTTCCCCTGCATCGCCTTAGACCAGGGCAGCGCCATCTGCGGATTGCCGATCAAATCTCCCCTCGTGTAGCCGGGCGTGTTCCCGATAGGCGGTTCGTCGCTGAAAAAGCCCGCGATTACCGTGCCGAACAGTTCTTTATAACACTCGTAATGGGGCTCGTATACGGCGTCTATCAGAATACGGCAGGACGCTTCGTCCAGAAAATTAATATAATTGTTCCGGCCCCTCGCATCATAAGTCAGATAAATCACATAAATCTTCCAATATCCCGCGGGCACATCCCACAGCAGACGTTCTCCCTCCACCTTTTCCGTCAGATCCACCGGTTTTCCAATCTTTCCCATTTCCTCTACCGGGCAGGCGAGCACCCGTAACAGCCTGTCGTCATGATGCTTTCTTGCGGGTTCTCCCGGCATCGGCGGCATCCACGGCGGAAGCGGCTGCGGTTTCGCGTAATCGCCCACACGGATCTCCATCTGCGGCCTCGGCCCCCAGGATTCGAGGACATTATAGTCCAGATACTGATGGCACAGTTCCTTATCCGCATGTTCCATCGCGCCGGCGGCATATCCCGTCGGAAAATGCTCGTCATCCAATATCCACACCTTCATATTCCTCTTCCCGGCCTCGTCCAGAATAACATCCATATCCTTCCACCAGCCGGCCTTCGCAAAATCCGGATGCGGACGGCTTTCCACGCAGACCGCGTTGATATTCGCTTCCTGTATTTTCTGCATATATTCCCGCAGAACGCTTTCTTCTTCTCCATGCTGCCAGAAAAAGGGGAAAATATAATTTCCCCCTTCTCCATTCAGCAGCTGGTCCATACGTTCTCTCAATCCCATAATAAGCCTCCATTCCTGCTCAGCCCACGATATTTGGGCGGCGCAAAAAGCGCTTCAGCGCAGATTCGCGGTTGAAAAATAAGCTGCCAAGCTTATTTTTCAACCCAACCTCCTGCCTTTTGCTCTATCGATTCTGTTATTTCTTTGTCAGTTCACTGTACACAATATTGCCGTACTTTCCGTCTATCCGTTCGAAATGCTCTTTGATCGCCGCGGCCCTGATCGCCCTGCGCCCCATAAATTCACAGGGAACGGCATCATCCGTACCTGCAAGGATCCGCCCGCACAGTTCGATATTGTCATCCAGGCTGTCCCTCGGACCGATCGCCGGGCCATGTGAATAATATACGGTATCGTACCGGTCGTCGAACGTCTTTAAATATTCCAGGCTCTTTCGATAAGTACTGATATCGGTGCTCGCATCATCCATCACCAGCGTATTGCCATTGCAGGCATCGCCATATAAGATAGCGGCCTCCTCCTGCAGCAGCACACAGCAGCTTCCTTTCGTATGCCCCGGCACATGAATGATCTCCAGATGGATGCCGCCCAGGTCAAAGACCTGCCCGTTGGCAAGCTCCTCGAAGGGCCTTTCGGGATCCGGTACAAAATCCGTCTCCGACAGCTCTTTCGTTCCCAGCATAGCGCTTACATAGTCCATTCTCATCGCCAGATTATGATGCTTCAACAGTTCCCTGTCCGCCGGATGAAGATAGACGGTCTCAAAGTCCGCCGCGCTCCCCGCATGGTCTCCGTGTCCATGCGTAAGAATGACCGTCAGGGGGAGCGTTGTCAGTTTTTCCACGGTCTCCTTCAATCCTTTCAGACCGCTGCATGTATCGAGCAGCGCGGCTCTTTTGGTCCCGGTAACGAGAAACGCCGATACGCCGCTTGCCTCCGTAATCTGTGTCACCCGCGCGCTCAACTGTTTCTGCTCAAACGCGTATTTCATAGTAAACCCTCCATTTCTGCCTTATCACTCTTTTACGCCGCCAAGGGTAATCCCTTTGACAAAATATTTCTGGAAGAACGGGTAAGCGATCATAATCGGCAGTACGCCGACGACCGCAATCGCCATACGCATTGTCGTGGACGGCAGGGACGTCGCTTTCGCCGCCAGCTCCGAATTATTCGACAGGAAATTAATATTTTCATTGATCTTATTCAGCACCAGCTGAATCGTATACAGCTTGACGCCGTTTCTTTCCGTCAGGAAATATAACCCGTTCGTCCAGTCGTTCCAGTATGCGATGGCCGTCATCAGGCCGATCGTCGCCAGAATCGGCACCGACAGCGGAATAACGATTTTCTGAAATACCTGAAATACGGACGCCCCGTCGATTCTCGCCGCTTCCAGAATGCTTGGGCTGATGCTGTTCTGATAATAATTCTTGACCAGTACAACGTTGAACGGCGTCATCAGCAGATTCGGCACGATCAGCGCAAAGATCGTATCCTTGATATGAAAAATATTAGAATATACATAATAACTTGCCACGATACCACCGTTGAACAGCATGGTAAAAATGCTGAGGAACATCAGGATCTTATGCCCCGGAAGCCGGTCGTTGCTGACCGCAAAAGCAAATGTGCTGGTAATCGTAATACTGGCCACTGTGCCGATTATCGTAACGACTATCGTCATCAGATAGGCCCGGCCTACCGTTATCCACTCTCGCGCAATATACTGATATGCTTCCAGACTCCACTTCTCCGGGAAGAAAGAGTAGCCATTGACCAATGCCGTCTGATTATCCGTAAAGGATGCGATCACCAAAAGTACAAAGGGAAGCAATGCCATTAAAGAACCAAGTATCATAACCGTATGCGCAATAATCTGCCATATCGTGCTTTCTTTTATTCCTTTTTCTTTCATTGTACTCCCTCCTAAAATAATGCGTTTTCTTTACTTGTCTTACGAAGCAGCGCATTGACCGCCACAATAAGGATAAAACCGACGATCGACTGATATACGCTGGCCGCGCTGGACATACCGAAATCGCTGCTCTTCATCAACGCATTATAAACATATACGTCGATCGTTCTTGTCACGCTGTAAAGCGTACCGCTGTTCATCGGAATCTGATAGAACAGGCCAAAATCTGAATAGAAGATTCTGCCGACCTGCAGTACCAGCATCGTGATCATTGTGGATTTCAGCAGCGGAAGGGTAATAAACCTGATCTGCTGCCATTTGGACGCGCCGTCCAGCGTTGCCGCTTCAAAATAATCCTGGCTCATGCCGACAATGCTGCTGTAATAAATGATCATGGCATAACCGACTGTTTTCCACAGGTGCACAAAGGTCAGGATAAAAGGCCAGTATTTCGGCTCGTTATACCAGGAAACTGCCTTGAGTCCCAGCGCCTTAAAGATACCGTTGTTGATCATTCCTGTTTCGCCGGAAAGCATGGCGTATGCCAGATAGCTGACGATTACCCAGCTCATCAGATATGGCAGCAGGATCAGGCTCTGGTACAGCTTGCTCGCCGTCCTGCTCCTTATCTCATTGATCAGAATTGCTACCGCGACGGCAATCATCGTTGTAAGTATGATAAAAGCCAGATTATAAAGAATCGTATTTCTTGTAATTGCCCACGCATCCTTCGATGCGAACAGGAATTTAAAATTATCGAATCCGCACCAGTCGCTTCCAAAAATGCCTTTGCGGAAATTCAGGTTCTTAAAAGCAATGACAATGCCGAACATCGGAAGATAATTATTACAGACCATGTAAATGATTCCCGGCAGCGCCAAAAGATAGTAGGGAAGGAAATCTTTCCAGCGGATTTTTTTCCTGGGTTTCGCGGCGGCTGCCGCATTTGCTCGTGCCATGTCTACCTCCATTCCGGAGCGTTCTATGTAATCTGAATCTGCTTTGCCATTCTCTTCTTTTAAAAACGTGGACAGGAGATGTTCTTCTGTCCACGTTCAAAGACTCTGTGACGCTCCAACACATCTTCTTATTTTATTGTGCTGCATTCCACTCATCGAACTGTTTCTGATTCTCGGCAATAATCTCATCGATGCCTGCCGCATCCAATGCGGAAAGGAATTCCTCAAGCTGCGGGCCCGGATCCACAACGCCGTATCCAAGCGTCGATTTCGCATATTGTGTCACAACGTCGTTGACCGCCGCATACTGTGTTTTTACCGGATCGCTGTTAAAGCAGTAACCGAGCGCATCGGATGTGTATTCTCCCGAAATACTGTTGTTGAACTCCTGCATCATCGCGACATATCCGTCGTCGTTGGGTTCCATGACATAATCTTTCAGCTTGTCGCCCCATACATTCAGGATCGCCGCATAAGGGGTATTGGAACGATCGATTCCTTCCGGAAATTCTACCATATTCTCGGTTCCTTCGACACGGTTGTAATGCGTTCCTTCGATTCCCCAGTAAATCAGGTTGACAATATCTTTTCTTCCATACAGCATATTTAAGAACTGCATCGTTTTCTCCGGATTGTCGCAGGTAATCGGAACCATCCACTGCGTTACCTGATAATCCTGGGTGCGGGAAGCGGGCTGCGTCGTCCGAAGCGCCACGACATCCGTCTGTAAGTATGCCTGCATCGACGCGCTGTGAGAGGCGATCATATCCGGCTCCGCATTGCTGAACATACCGAAATAATTCCCGGACTGCAGCTGCACCAGCGAAGAATCCGTAATCGTGTTGCAATCCGATGAGAAATAACCTTCTTCGAACCAGTTCCGCATAACGTCGCAATACTCTGCGAACTCATCGCTCTCAAAATAATTCACAACTTCCGTTGTTCCTTTGCCGTAGTTCATCAATACACCGCCGCCATAATCGGCGCCGAGCAAGTCTGCTTCCGCAAAATAAGTATATGGCGCATCCTCGCTGGCATTTGCCGCGATACAGTAGAACTTATCGCCTTCCCCTTCTTTTACGGTTTTAAAGATTTCGGTCAGTTCCTCCAATGTATAGACCTTTTCTTCATCATACTCGATATTATATTTCTCCAGTAGATCTTTCCGGCATTCGAAAGCCTTGACACGTCCCATCTTTTCTTCCGTCGGAACCGCGTACAATGTGCCGTTATAATATCCGCCGGCCATAGCCTTTCCTTCTGCTGCCAGAATATCCTGCCCATATTCTTCTACCAGATCGTCCAGTTCGATCAGCATACCTTTATTTACATATCCCTGCGCGCCTCCCTCGAACATACACATCGCAAGATCCAGCTTTTCTCCCGACGAAACCATCATCGTCGTCGTATTGTTCAATTCAAATGCGCTGCTGGGATAGAAAGTTACATGAACGCCGATTTCCGGTTCCGTAATCTCGTTCAGGGCGTCTTCCACCATCTGCAGATCCTGCGGCGTATCGCCAAGAGTCGGGAACTGAATGACTACTTCATAAATTTCTCCGTCCGATACCGTCTCGTTTTTTCCGCTGTCCGCCGTTCCCGTATCATTCGTATTTGAAGCGTTATCTGCGGGCGCTTCGGATGAACCGCCGCAGCCCGATAACATTCCAACGCATAACAGGCCGGCCAACAACGTTGCTATTACTTTCTTTTTCATCCTTCTTCCTCCAATCGTCTGTCTGAATGTTTTGTGTTACTTTGTACCCAAATTATAATCAATTCCAATTGCCCCAACAACGATGGGAAACGACCTCTCATTTCACTTTTACGACTTCGCTTCTTATAAAATTCCGACCCGGATTTTCATTTTTACGACTTACCGCGGGTTTCCTTTTTCCGTTTTTCCCATCCCCTTGTCGTTTTATCGAAACTGTTCTCCATAAGGAACGGCGTCTTCATAGGCCAGCGTCTGGAATATCACCGTCAATATTCTGACAACACAGGCCTTCAGCTCTTCCCTGCCGAGTTTTCCTTCTCTCAACGCTTCCAGAATGTTCCCGCCGTCATGGACGCTGCCCGGCATGATCAAATCATTCCCCGCCCATGCGCACCGCCATGATTCGCTTCCGCCGCGGGCCTCCGTTGTCGTCCAGTCCGTCATGATCAGTCCCCGGAATCCCCACTCTTTTCTTGCCGCCTGGGTGCAGAGGTCTCTGTTATTGGCGGCATGAACGCCGTTAATCAGATTATAGGAAGTCATCATTGCCATCGGCTGCGCCGTCTTTACCGCAATTTCAAAACCGCGCAGATAGATTTCCCTAAGCGCCCTCTCCGATAAGATACTGTCGGAACCCATGCGGTTATCCTCCTGATTATTGCAGGCGAAATGCTTGATCGTCGTACCGGTTCCCGGCACGCTCTGTACGCCCCGCGTAATGGCGGCCGCCATCTGGCCGCTGACGATCGGGTCTTCGGAATAATATTCAAAATTACGGCCGCACAGAGGATTCCTGTGAATATTCATGCCAGGCGCAAGCCACCATGATACCTGAAATTCCTGCATTTCTTCCGCGACTGCCCGCCCTGCCTTTTCCATCAGTTCAACATTCCATGTCTGCGCCAGCAGCGTTCCGACCGGAATCGCCGTACAATACTGATAATAAATCTCCGCTCCTTCATGCTTCTTCCCCGATGAGAAAAGCCCGCCTTCCAAAGCGCCTAAAATTCCCTCGCTGTATACTTCCCCGGTCTTTCTGTCTACTTCATAGGATTTCATCAGGCGCAGGCCTGCGGGACCGTCCGCCATAGAAACGCCCGGCACATCATATTCTTCTTCTAATGCGCTGCTGGTCTCTCCCGCCGCGCCCGGCACCATAATGCCCGCTGCGCCAAGGGCCTGTCCCTGTCCTTTGCTCACTTCGCCGATGACCATAGCGGTCAACTGTTCGTCTGTGAGTTTCTCCACAAGCTCTCTGGCCGTCTGTTCTGAGGAAGTTCCCGGAGACGCCGGCATACCCTGCTCCTCAGATGCAGGACGCTGCTCCTTTGGCACGAAGGGCAGCACGGGAAGCCTTTTCTCTTCCGCCTGCCTGTGCCACTCCTTTTCCCGTTCCAGACGCTGCTCCTGCGGACAGGTTAATTCCCGCAGCTCTTCTTTGAGCGGACAGATGGCGGATACGCGCTCTATGATATAATCCTCTTCCGCCGACAACACCGCCGATAACGTAAGATTGCGGGATGAATTTCCAATCCAGATTCCATACCGGCCGGCCTCCGCCACCCAGGCCGAACGCTTTTCATCATAAGACGCGAGCGACTTCGCGTCGAAGCACACTGTTAATTGCTGGCTTTCTCCGGGCGCCAGAAGCTTCGTCTTGGCAAAACCGCAGAGCCTTCTGTATTCTTTCTCCAATCCGTTCTGCGGACAGGATGCATACACCTGCAGCACTTCTCTACCGGAATAAGTATTTCCGGTATTGGTTACCACAGCCTGCACCACGATTGGATTCCCTGCGCCGTTTTCCCCTGCCGTAATACGATCCGCCGCAATCGAAAAGTCCGTATAGGAAAGTCCATATCCGAACGGATAGGCGGTTTCTTTCCCGAAGCTGTCAAAATATCGATAGCCTACATATATGCCTTCTTCATAATATTCTTTCTCAACATTTCCGTTCTGATGGCTGAAAGTTTCCGCGTTGGGATAATCCTCATAGGCGAGCGCCCATGTATCCGTCAGCTTTCCGCTCGGCGTCACTTTTCCCGTCACGATATCCGCCAGCGCATGTCCGCCTTCCATACCAGGCTGCACAATACTGAGCAGCGCTTTCAGGTTCGGCAGCGCCAGAATATCCCGCAGATCGATAACGCCGCCCGCATTGACGATAACCGCCAGATTTTCGCAATGTGCGGACAAAAAAGCGAGTTCTTCCTTTTCCTGCTCTGTCAGCTCGTAATCGCCGGGACTGTTAAAACGGTCTGCGGCCTCTCCGGCCGTCCTCCCTATCACATAAAAAGCGATATCCGCTTCCGCCGCATCCGCTTCCTTAATCGGCATGCCGGCCGGCATGCGAAATACGTTCGCAGAATAGATATCCAGCAGTCTGCTTTCCTTATTTTCCTTTAATTTGTGCAAAATACTGTCCCGCCATTCTATTCTGGCCTCCCGGTAAATATTCTGAAAACTGTCGAGCCATTCCCGGTTCGTCAATGCAATCCCGCCGTCAACAAACCCCTGATAAACGCTGACCACTTCCCGCTCATTGACGTCGCCTGAACCGGTCCCTCCTTTTACGGTAGCCACTGCCGCTCCGCCGAATAACGCGGCCTTCTGCCCCTTTTTCATCGGAAGAACCCCATCATTTTTCAGAAGGACCATTCCTTCCGCCGCCGCTTCTTTCGCTATCCGGCGGTTTCGAAGCTCCCTCTCCGTTACCGCATTATTCTTCGTTCCGCTGTAAGTTCTTTCCTTCTTTTTCATACCGTTATCCTCCTGCTTTCCTGTGATTATGAAAAAGTATAACAAACCCTTCCTCAAAAAAGTATTGACAGAACCGACCTTCTCCTGTCAAAAAAACGACTTCAACCCGGAATTTTCATCTTGCTTTCGATTAAAATTCCGACTTAAAGTCGTTTTTCTATAACTGTCTGTTTCCCGTGCGGCCTGCTCCTTCTCCTGTCTCCGCTTTAATGCGCATGATCCTTCTGATACTGAGACGGCGTGCAATGATAATACCGCTTGAACGAGGAGGCAAAATACGGATAATTCTGATATCCCACCTGTTCAGCCACCATATTCACATTATTTTTCTCATCCGCCAAAAGCGCTGCCGCCAGCTTCATTCTCTCCTGAATGAGATACTGGCTGATGGAAATCCCACGTTCCTTTTTAAAGACCCTGTTCAGATAATCCTTATTTAAATAGATGGAATCCGCGATATCGCTCACCATCAGTTCATTTTCCCGTAAATGCCCGCGGATATACTCTTCGACCTGCAGTACCAGTTCCTTCGGGCTTTTGCCGGTCTTTCTGCCCTCGCTGTCCGGCCTGTCCTGAGGCCCGCCAAAATATTTTTCCTGCACCATGGCTCTTTTCTTCCGCTGCAGCTCCGCACAGGTTTCGCGCACCTTCTCCGCGATCAGCTCATAAGGCGCCGGCTTTAAGATATAATCCACGCATCCTAACGAAATTGCCTCCTGCGCATAAGTAAAACTGGCATGACAGGTAAGAAAAATACAGGCCAGCTCCTTATCCGTCTTTCGTATGGCCCGTAACAGCTCCAGCCCGCTGGCTCCCGGCATCTCGATATCGCAAAGCATCAGATCCACCTGCTGCATATTCAGAATACGGATCGCCCGCTCCGCGCTGTATGCCGTCCAGATACTTCCATCCACGCCGCAGCCTTCCCAGTCAATCCCTTCCATCATTCCTTTAATAGAAATTATCTCGTCATCCACGATCAGTAAATTCATGACATCCTCCCTGCCGCCGGTTCACGGCGCAAATCATCTGTGTTTTCTTTCTATCTTAATGGAATGACCAAAGAAAAGCAAGTTCCCTGTCCCAGCTCCGATTCCACAGTCAGACTGCCCTTATCCCCATAAAAATATTTCATTCTGCGGTAGGAATTCTCGATTCCCACATGTATCCTGTCGTCCCTGCTCTTCGTAAAAGTCCCGTGATTAATGGCGTCTACAAACTGCGCCTCCATCCCCGGCCCGTCGTCCGCAATCAGGAAGGTCGCTTCCTCTTCATCCGTATACGCTTCGATCCTGAGATGCAGCTTTTTATCATAATTCACAACATGCTTAAAAATATTTTCCACAAAATTATGGATCAGGAGCGGCGGCACCTCCACTTCCAGCGCCTCAGGATCGATCTCATAAACCACCTCACAGCAGTCCGGATACCGCAGACCGGCGATCTCCACATACCTTTGAATCAGATCGAGCTCCCGGTCAAAGGGCTGCAGCTCTTTTCCGCTTTGGAACAGATACCGGAAATATTCCGAAAGATACAGCGCCAGCTTCTGAATATCCTGATAGTTCTCGATCTGCGCAAAGCTGTACAGGAGATTGAACATATTCATCAGAAAATGCGGCCTGATCTGTAATTGCAGATTCCGAAGCTCCACCCTCTGCCGCTCCAGTTCCTTCTCATAATTCTCGATACGCAGATCTCTGATACGGTCCGCCATATCGTTGAATGTCTGGCTGACGGCCGCGAACTCGTCCGCATCCTGCGCATGTACCGTCATTCGGTACTCCTGCTCCCCATTCCTCAAATGCTCCATCGCCTGGCTGATATTCTTGAGCGGATGCAGGATCATCCTGTGGATCAGATAGATCAATAACGGAATCAACAAAATATACAAAAAGGCAAAACCAATACATAACATCTGAAACGGCGGCAGACTGGTATACCCTTCGCTCCCCGGCACCCGCATCTGCATTTTGAAATGCCCCGTGCCGCTTTTTGTCTCCACGCACAGCATTCCATCCGGCACATCCGGATCATCCTGTTCCTCTGCAAATACGATTTCCAGATTTTCAAAAGAAGAGCTCCTCCGCAGATTATATTCCAGCTCGTCCAATGAGATCATGCTTCCATAATAAAAATCCCCGTTATATACATACACCCGTACCAGCCAGGTCATATCGTCGATTTCCACGATTCCCCAGCGGTTATATTCCGCCAGTTCCGCCGTCTTCAGAAAATTTCTGATTTTTTCTTTATCATTATAAATCTTATCGCTTTTGGAATTATACAGGCTGTCCATTCCGATATAAATCCTGGCATACTGCGCGCTGTTCCAGAACAATACATCCGCAAAAGCTTCATTTTCCACGATCATATTAAAATAATCCGCCAGATCCGTTTCCGCCATGACCAGCTCTCTGTTGCGCGTTCCCTGTTCCTTATATAAACGGAAATCAGAATCGATTTTATCCAGATTATAGAAAAAATCATTCATCGCCATAAGGCGGTTATCCATCTGCTGCACGGCCAGCGCCGACAGATTCTCCATGACCGACAATGTCTGCTGTCTTGCATTGTGCAGCGCGTACATCGTCGTGACAATCGAAACAATATTAAACGGTAAGATAAGCAAAATCAGAATAAGGACGATTCTTTTGGTAATGGAATTCCATCCCGGCATATGTTTTCCGAACATTTTCTCTCTTTATTCTTTCTCTTTCATTTCCCTTTGATTCTCTATTGCAAAGTAATCGTTATGATATTCATTATATCAGCCCGCTTCCCCTGTTGCAACTTGTCAAGGATGTATTAATCATTTCCCATTATTTTTTCCTGTCCTGCCCTGTTTCCCATGCTTTAGGTCATGGAGAATGACACGCCTTAATTTATCCTCCACGCTTTGGGTGCTTTTGTCATTGAAATAACCATTCCTTTCTCTCAGCCCGCGATATTTGATGCCGCAAGATACAAATTCGCCTGTGAAAAATTTATTTTTCACAGTAATGTACCTCGACTAAGTAGGTTGTCGTATCAATCTTCTTTTGCAGACAGGGAGTTAATCGCCCTGTGACGTTGGTCTGGATGTTGTCGTTCATGCTCCTCCTTTTGGGCGCAAAAAAGGCGCATGGTTTACATTCTACTGTTTCCATGCGCCTTTACGCTGTTTTATTGATATTCAATTTTTGATTATGTCAACTGCATAACCTCGGTTTCAAGTTCCTTTAATTCGTCAAGTGATAATGACGGA
>JAMPFK010000039.1 GCA_023664485.1 Bacteroides fragilis
ATAACAACTACCGGACGCCTTATCAGGCAAGGGCAGCATCGTAAAAAAGAAACCGATATTTTTTAGCCACAAGTGTTACAAAAATGCTTGACCACTACAATTTATAGGGGTGTTCCGCCACTCTCTACTCAGCTTAATTGACGTGATAACATGGTGCTGACGCCATGTAGAAAAGACTGGACTTATATTATGGGTTATAATTTCAGAAAAATTTTGTATGCTCATGTGAATGAAAAATTATAATCTGGCTGCAAATATTTGATTTAGGGAGGAAGATATGGAATATATAACGGCTGCCGCCTGCATGGGAGATGCGATTTATGATATTCTACATACAACAATTAAAACAATATATCGCTGCTACTACCCCGCAGAAGTGGTAGATTTCTTTTGCAGACACCACAGTAAAGATCATGTTTTAGAGGGAATTGCTTCTGGAAATATGGGGGTATTGATGGAAAATGATGTGATTGTTGGAACGGGATGCTATGATGGAAATCATATTACCGGAGTGTATGTGTTGCCGGATTTCCAGAATCGAGGCTGCGGTTCTTATATTATGAATTGTCTGGAAACAGAAATTGCAAAAGGATATGATACAGCAGTTTTGGACGCCTCGCTTTCAGCGGTATTTATATATGAACACAGAGGTTATAAAACAGTAGGACATGGAATTTATGAATTAGAAAATAACGTAAAACTGGTTTATGAAGTTATGGAGAAAAGATTGAAAGCTGACTGATAAGGAAGGCTATTTGAGGTAGAAGAACAATGATCTGTAAAATAAGAAAATGGAAGTTGTCAGACGCAGTGGATTTAGCAGCAGCTATTTCCAACAAAAAGGTACAGAATAATCTTCGGGACGGATTGCCTTACCCTTATACAGAGCAAGACGGGGAGAGTTATATTTCTGATATGCTTTCTGCAAATGAAGATGAAACTTTTGCATTTGCTATTACAGCAGATAACAAGGTGATTGGCAGTATTGGAGTCTTCCGACAGGAGAACATACACAGGCAGACTGCTGAATTGGGATATTATATTTCGGAAGAATATTGGGGTAAGGGAATTATGACAGAAGCTGTAAAGCAAATTTGTGAGTATGTCTTTAGTAAGAGTGATATTATTCGTATTTATGCAGAGCCATTTGCATATAATATTGCTTCTTGCCGAGTGCTTGAAAAAGCAGGATTTGAATATGAGGGGACATTACGAAACAATGCTGTTAAGAATGGTAAAGTTATTGATATGAAGATGTATTCTTTATTAAAGGCAGAGATATAATATTTCCTTGTTGTCTGTGTGGACATTCTTAATTTTTTGCGAATAAACATACATAGGAACGACATTCTCACAAACTGCTATAATAGCTTCCGGATGACCTGGAACATTTCCCCAATTCATTATTATTGCCTGTTCGCCAGGATCTTTTTCGAATGTGAGCTTTTATAGTGGGAAGCTGGAGCTGTGGGCTGAATGGAAAAATGGGATGATACGAAAAGCGGGAGGCCGTAGATTGAAAAATAAGCCTGATAGCTTATTTTTCAATCGGCTATTTGTTTCCGAGCGAAAACAAATAGCCCTGATGGCAGACGGGAGAATCGCAATACTGCAAGCAGTAAGCGAATTTCTCGTCGCCTCTTCGCGACAAGTCGCTCAGAAATGGAGACTAATATGAAAGGAATACGGGTGGCGGCGGCTGTTATCTGCGACGATATGAGCGCTCCTTCCAGAATATTTGCAACCGCTAAGGGATATGGCGAGTTCAAGGGCCGATGGGAATTTCCTGGCGGCAAAATTGAAATGGGCGAATCGCCGGAAGATGCGCTTCACAGGGAGATCCGGGAAGAACTGGACACAGAAATCGAGGTCGGCGGCCTTATAGGCAAGATAGAATATGATTACCCGGCGTTTCATCTTTCAATGGATTGTTTTTGGGCAAAAGTGCGGGAAGGCAGTCTGGTACTGAAAGAAGCCGAGGCCGCAAGATGGCTTGCTAAGAGCGAACTGTATGAGGTACAATGGCTCCCGGCGGATCTTTCGCTGATTGCGATGATAGAAAAGAAAATGCGAGAAAATTAATTTTGGGGTGGGAAAGTTTGTCGGACAGACTGTCCGGAAACTCTAAGCTTCGCCGGGAGGATCGGATTCGTTTATCACTGGGGATAGAGCAGAATTCGCTGAGTGTGGAGCAGATAAGTGATATGACTGCGGGGAAAAGGGTTTTTGGCACGCCGCAGGATATTAGTGCAGGAATTTTTCTGGCCTGGCTGAAAATGAGACGATGCAGGGAAAAGATTGATGTCGCAATAAATGTCGTAATAATGAGATAGTCCCATCCTACCCCGTCATCTCATAACTGATATCGAGCAGGCGGTAGACCTCCTCATCGTCTGCTGCTCCGTTCAGGATAATTGTGAGCCAGTGCTTTTTGTTCATATGATAGGCCCGGGAAAAGCCCTCCTGCGATGATAAAGCGAGGACCATATCCGGCTCGCATTTGACATTCAGAATATCGACGCGCCCGTCGCTCTTCAGTCCGACTTTACTGCCGGGGACGTCCATGATCAGCGCGTACCATTTCCGGTTCTTTTCATGCCGCAGTATCTCCGTAGCCGGATATTCCGGCCAAAGGTGTTCGGGTTTCGTGTTGTAGTTTTCATCGGCATATTGTAAAATATCCGCTCTTGTGACCATTTTCCGCCTCCGCCAGCATTGTGTTGAACTGTTACGATGCCTGTATTATAGTAAACGACATAACAAACTGCTCTTTCCGGCTCTTGCAAAAGCCATATACAAGTCCGAAAAGGCAATTTCTAATGTCGTTTACTATAGTATACACTGATTTCCCTGTTTCGCATAGCCTGTTTGTGGAAAAGATGCAAAGAATATGTTATACTGATTTCACATAGTAATTTTTACAGACATGTGCGATTGTGAGGTGAAGGCTATGCTGTGCCATATGCAGATCGATTTGAGCGGCGGACTCTGTACAAAGTCTGATGACAGGGCAAAGTTTGTACAGAGGTAAAAAGAATTGTCCGGCATTGGATTTTGTACACACTTATTTTTTATTGAGAAAATACAGAATAGAGTGGAGAAAATTCAATGGAAAATTTTAAAAGGTATATTATTTTATGGTTGAGCCAATGTGTATCACAGCTCGGAAGTTCCATGACTTCCTTTGCGCTCGTGTTGTGGGCCTATGAACAGAGCCGCTCGGCATTATCGGTCTCGTTGTTGTCCTTTTGCAATTATGTGCCCTATATCCTGGTCAGCATGTTCGCAGGCGCTTTCGTAGACACGCACAGGAAAAAGACGGTCATGCTCGCTGCGGACAGCGTTGCGGCGGCTGGTTCGATAACTGTTCTGCTGCTTTTGGCAGGCGGGCATCTGGAAGTCTGGAATATCTATATCATCAATGCGGTAATCGGTATCACGACGGCATTCCAACAGCCGGCATCGGCGGTCGCGGTGGGAAGACTCGTGCCGGAGGATAAGTTATCGAACGTCAGCGGAATGAATTCCTTTTCCAGCAGCCTGATCGTTGTGTTCAGTCCTATGCTGGCGGCGGTATTCTTTGCGGCTGGCGGGCTTTCCCTGATTCTGGCGGTTGATCTGACGACTTTTATCCTGGCGTTCTGCGTGTTGCTGTTCTTTATCCGGATACCGGACCGGTTCGGGAAAAAGGATTATCGGTCGCCGTTTGCGGGGATCGCGGAAGGATTTCGCTTTCTGCAGAAAGAAAAAGGGATTTTTTATATCATGCTTACGATGGCGCTGATCAATTTCTTTTCCCGGCTGACATATGAAAATATTTTGTCGCCGATGATACTGGCAAGGAGCGGGGGCAGCGGTATGGCGCTTGGAACGGTGAACGCCTTTATGGGAATCGGCGGCATTATCGGCGGCGTCATCGTGTCGTTCAAAAAGGAAAGCAAAAATAAGGCGGGCGCGATTTATCGTTCGGCAGCACTGTCCTTTTTGTTCGGGGATCTGCTCATGGCGGCGGGCCGGAATGTAATCTGGTGGTCGATAGCGGCGATGGCGGCCAGCATTCCGATTCCCTTCATTATGGCCGGCCAGAATACGATTTTATATAAAAAGGTGCCGGAAGAAATGCAGGGACGGGTATTTGCGGTGCGGAATGCAGTGCAGTACAGTACGATCCCCGCAGGAATCCTTATGGGCGGCTATCTGGCGGATTATGTGTTCGAGCCGTTCATGGGCGCGGAGACAAAGCTGGCGGTGCTGTTAGGGCAGATCGTAGGGAAAGGAAGCGGAAGCGGCATGGCGGCGATGTTTTTGTGCACGGGCATCTGCGGATCTGCGGTCAGCATTTTGTCCTGCTTTAACCGCGAGATCCGGAAGCTGGACAGCGTATGCTGAAAACATATTGCACAGGGTATAACAGGAAAGAAAGGCGAGGGTGGTAAAGTATGGAAAAGATATTTCAATATGACGAGGTCCCGGTGCTGGAGACGACATCCGGGAAGCTCAAGGGGTATTTTTATGACGGAGAATATATTTTCAAAGGGATTCCGTATGCGCAGGCCAAACGGTTCCAAATGCCGTCGGAGGCGAAGTGGGAAGGTGTAAAAGACGCGGCTTCTTATGGGTTCGTATGTCCGCTTATGAATCAGGAGACGCCAAACGGGGAGCTGCTGGTCCCGCACCGTTACTGGCCTCAGGATGAACACTGTCAGAATCTGAATATCTGGACAAAAGCATTGGATGAAAAAGCGGGGAAGCCGGTAGTTGTATGGCTTCACGGCGGCGGCTATTATGCTGGCTCCGCCATCGAGCATATCGCTTATGACGGTTTTCAGATGTGTATGCAGGGAGATGTAGTTGTGGTATCCGTGAATCATCGATTGAACATTCTCGGTTATCTGGATTTATCGCCTTTCGGAGAAAAATACGCAAACTCTGGAAACGCGGGACATGCGGATATGGTGGCGGCTTTGCAGTGGATACGGAAAAATATCGCTTTGTTCGGCGGAGATCCTGATAATGTGACGATTTTCGGACAGTCCGGCGGCGGTATGAAAGTTGCCGATTTGATGCAGATCGAGGAAGCGGACGGCCTTTTCCATAAGGGATTTATTATGAGCGGCGTCAGCAGCGACGGACTCTTATCATCCGCGAAAGGGGATGGCCGTGAAATCGTGGGCGCGATGCTGCGGGAGCTGAATATCGATGAGAGCGAGATCGAAAAACTGGAGACCATACCTTATTACGAACTGGCAAAGACTTATACGAAGGTCAGTCCGGCGATTGCGGCAAAAGGCGGTTATGTGGGAACGGTTCCGCTCGTAAACGATTATTATAAAGGATATCCGCTGGGCTATGGCCTGCGCGGATGCGCTGCACGGATTCCTGTATTGATCGGCACCGTATTCGGAGAATTTTCTTTTGCTCCGGCGATGTTCAATAAGCTGGAGCTGACCGAAAAGGAAATGGAAGAGATCATCGCCGGAGTTTATGGAGAACGCACGAAAGAGCTGATGCAGGCATTTGCACAGACCTATCCGGGGAAAAATCCGGCGGATCTGTTATCTGTTGACCGGGCGATGCGCCAGCCTTCCAAAAAGCTCGCGAAACTCCTGGCTGAGAGCGGAAACGATAACGTTTATCTGTATGATTTTACCCTGGAGTTTCCGTTCATGCACAACAAGATCGCATGGCACTGTGCGGATATCCCGTTCTTTTTCCACAATACGGATAAGGTGGAAATCTGCGGGATGCCGGGCGTGAGCGAGAAACTGGAAGAGCAGATGTTCGGAGCTTTTATGGCCTTTGCCAGAACCGGAGATCCAAACTGCGGACAGCTGCCCGAATGGCCTGCGGTGACCGCGGTAAAAGAGCCGACGATGATTTTTGACAGAGAGTGCGAAGTGCGGATGAATTTCGATGATGCGTTGTATGAGCTGATCGACAGCGTCCTTCCGCCTTTCAATATGGAAGAGATGACGAAGGATCAGGATGTGCAGCACTGATCCGCATCCGGGTGAGCGGGCCGGGCCAGGAATACAGATGCGGATTCGCGGGCTGAAAAGAAAGGCAGGGTCATTGCTATGATAAGAGAAATACGGGAAGCGGATTTGGACGGGCTGCTGACATTGTACCAGCAGCTCCACAATAACCCGGCGCCGGAAAAGACGCCGGAGCTTGCCGCATTGTGGAAACGGATTCTGAAAGATAAGGATCATCATATTATCGTTGCGGAGGAAGAGGGGAAAATCGTCTCTTCCTGCGTATGCGTCATCATTCCCAATCTCACGCATCATCAACAGCCTTATGCTTTGGTGGAAAATGTGATTACGGATGAGCATTACAGAAAACGCGGGCTGGCGTCGGCCTGTCTGGATTATGCAGGAAAGCTCGCGGAGAAAGAGCAATGTTATAAAATGATGCTCCTGACCGGCTCCAGGGAGGAAAGCACCCTGAATTTTTACAGACAGGCCGGCTATAACAGCGAGGATAAAACGGCGTTTATCCGTTGGTTATGACAAAGTTGTCATTTTTTGGGCGAGAATCGGGCGCAGATATTCTATGATGATCTGAGCGGCTCTGGCATGGGATTTGGCGCCGGGGTGCATACGGGAGCCGGCCATCGATTCGGTAGTGTCTGGCAGCTGGAGAAAAGCGATATTTGCGTCTCCGGCTGTTTTTTGATAGGTGTTTATGGCATCCGTAATGGCAAGCGTCAGGTCATAGCCCAGCATACCGTAAGTCCAGACAATATGGGACATGGGATTGTTCCGGCGGAGCATCATGAGAAAATCGGTGACCGCCTGCTCAAAGCGCAGGAGATCTTCCCGGCGGCAGGTTCCGTCCGGTTCTTTATGTTGTTTGAAAGTCTGTCCTGTGGCGGGATCCGTCCACGCCGGCTGATCAAAGGCGCTGGCGTCGTTCGTTCCCAGATTGACGATGATGGCATCCGGTATCCAGCTCTGAAAATCATAAGGTTTTCCGGCGCCGAGCATTTCGTTCTGCCCGCCGGATACCAGTCCGCAGATCTTTTCATAGCGGGAAGGGAGGTTGTGCCGCGGGTCGTTGTCCCAGCCGCACAGAACGCCCCAGCCGCCCTGGGAAATCAGGCGGTATTCCGCGTCTAAGGCATCGGAGACCATTCCCGCGTAGTCCCTGCTGGCGCTCATATACATGGGAAGCCAGTCCATATCTTCCCTGGCGCCATAGGTTCCTTCGCCGGAAGTAATACTGTCGCCGACGAATTCCAGCTTAAAAGGCCTGTCTTTTACGGGAAGGAAAACGCCGTCGGATCGAAAGCCTTTTACCAGCAGGCGGCAGACATCGTCCTCCGACATCGCCTGAAGCTCCCGGAAGAAGCGGATATTTTTAACGCTGTCGGGGCTCATGCCCCGGAAAAGGCAGAGGGAATAAGAACCGGATAACAGCATTTGCCTGCTCAGGAAAGCGCCGTTTAAGGAAGTCCATATCCAGGGTTCGTACACGTCAAAATCAACGTCGATGTCGATCCATAATTCGGAACCCGTTACATTGACTTCGATACCGCTTCCATTAAAGAATAACGGCAATGCGCTCTGCGTTTCGTCGGTCCTTCCGTGAATTTTGCAGTGTGCGGTTTCTTTCAGCGCATATTGTTTCAGATTTTTATTCGGTGTCATGGCTGCTCCTTTTTTACATGGTCATGTGCGATGGATTAACTATAGTTTATTTCTTTTTGGCGCTCTTTGCAATCCTCTTTTGAGAGGCAGCGGGGGAATCGGCAAAACAATCGAAAGGATTAAAAGGAGCGGGTTATGACCCGCTCGAAGCATAATGCCTGACTCCGAATTTCCAGAGCAGCGCCGCCGGAACGAGAAAGAGACAGGCGCACAGCGGAAGGAAGATATATAGAGCGGACGTCCGCCGTCCCAGAAGATAAAGCAATGGATAATATTGGATCAGTGTATAGGGAATCGCAAAAGTTGTCATGAGCAGCATTTTTTTCCCGTAAATGCCAAGCGGATATTTACAGAATTCTCTGGCGCCGTCCGTAAAAACATTCATGAATTCCAGGCCGTCCAGCGTAAAAAAGCACAGAGCGGCATAGATCAGGAACAGTCCGCTAAAGACCGCCGTACCGCCGATCAGCATGAAAACGACGGTCATGATTCTGGAAAAATCCCAGACAACATCGCACTTTACGATGCCGTAGACGAACATGACGGCGGCCTGCAGCATTCTTCCGATGCGGGTCAGCTCGAATTTACTGCCGAGCACCTGCAGAATTTCATTCTGCGGGCGCACCATGATGCGGTCAAAGTCCCCTGAGCGCACCATGTTCGGAAAAAGGTCGAACCCTCTTGCGAACATTTCCGCAAACGAGAACTCCAACAGAATAATCGCAAAGCAGAGAAGTACTTCGCTGTACGAGAACCCGTCCACGCTGGAAAACCGCCGGAACATAAAAAAGATTCCGAGAAATACGTTAAAAGAAATCAGAAACTGCCCTGCAGCCGTCAAAAAGAACGATGTCTTATACTGCATCATACACCGCACGGTTATCGAAACATAATGTCTATATAGTTTTATGGAAGATGATATTTTTTTCATTCCCCAATCGCTCCCTTTTCTTCCTTTTCCCTTCTTTTGTCAAAATCCGCTAAAACCATCCTGCCTTATCCGCCCTGCACGATGACACGCCTTTCCGCCGCTTTGCAGAGCTTCTTTCCTGTCAGCGTAATAACGGCCAGCCAGAAAATCTGCAGGACAATGGCTTTTTCCATTTCCACGCGGTTCATGCTGCCGCTGTAAATGCGCAGAGCGACATTCTGCATGGCGGCGAAGGGCAGCAGTTCCATGATCTGCCGGACCTTTTCCGGGAAAAAAGGCAGCGGAATGAGGGCGCCCGAAAAAAATTCCACGGTGGAATTGAACAGGATCCGGAGGCCCTGCGGCGAAACGGTAAAGAAGGTCAGCACATAAACGAGCATACAGAACGATACCATGACCAACAGCCCCAGAATCAGCGTTATAACAAAAAGCAGAAAATGGAGCGGGCCGGCCGGTGCGGCGATGCCATACGGTTCGGGTATGAACGCCGCGACGAGCAGGATCGGGAAACACCTTAGCACGGCTCTTGAAAGGCGGTTGGCGATGCTTCGTGCGAACCACATATTGTAAAGATCGATGGGGCGGCACAATTCATAGGCGATATTGCCGTTTATAATCGAATCAAAAATTTCCCCTTCCATCATCCATGCCATGAAAAAGGCTAAGAACGCCTGCTGCAGCCAGACGTAGGAAGAGGTGGCGGACAAAGTCATCGGGAAGGCAGAGGCGTCCGAACGGTAAAAGGCGTAAAACACCATGATTTCCATGAGTCCCCAGGTGAACTGTGTGACGATTCCCGCCAGCGCGGCGGCGCGGTATTGAAGCCCCATGGAAAAGCGCAGCCGGAAAAAGGATAAATATTTTTTCATGAAAAAACAGCTCCCTTCTTTTCAACTGATGTCATAGGAACGATATAATTCGGCAATCGTCCGGTCGATATCGCCGTTTCCTTTTTTAATGTCATCCAATGTGCCGTCCATCATGATACGGCCTTTTCCAATCAGGAGGATCCGGCTTGCAAGCGCTTCGATATCCTGCATATCGTGCGTTGTCAGAATAACGGTCGTTCCGAAGGTCTTATTCTGTTTTAAAATAAAATTTCGCACCGCGAGTTTGGAGACCGCGTCGAGCCCGATCGTCGGTTCGTCCAGGAACAGGATGCGCGGGCGGTGCAGAAGGGAGGCGGCAATTTCGCACCGCATCCGCTGGCCGAGCGAAAGCTGCCGCGCCGGAGAGCGCAGTAATTCTTTTAAATCTAACAGTTCCGTTAATTCTTCGAGGCTTTGTTGATATTGGGAATCGGAAATCGAATAGATGTCCTTTAGCAATGCAAAGGAATCTATGACGGGAACATCCCACCACAGCTGGGAGCGTTGTCCGAACACGACGCCGATCTGGCTGACATGTTCGATTCTGTTCCGATAGGGGATTCGTCCATCTATGAGAACGGTTCCGCTGTCCGGGGTAAGGATTCCGCTTAGAATTTTAATTGTGGAGCTTTTGCCGGCTCCGTTCGGGCCTATGTAGCCTACCATCTCGCCGTCGTGAATCGTAAAGCTGACGTCGGACAGTGCGTGAATTATTTCATACTCCCTGCGAAAGAGAGCCTTGCAGGCTTCGCCAAACCCCGCGTTTCTTTTGGCAATCCTGTACGATTTGCATACATGTTCCATCGTAATCATGCTTGCTTCCTCCTGGTAGTTATATTTTCATATCTTGCCAAGCCGGTCTGGTTCCGCTGGATTTTGCCAGCCGGATACCGAAGGTAAAATATTTAGTTGTCCCTTTGACGAAAGGGAATTTCAGTGTAGCATAAACAGGAGGAGATTGCAAGCGGGAAAACTGATTTCCGTGTTGATTCCCATGATCGATGATTTTGCCGTGAGAACAGGATCGTGAGAACAGGATATTTAAAAAAGGTGTTGAATAAAATTTCGTTTTATATTAGGATAAAAATATAAAAGGGCGTCACCGTACAGCAACGGTCTGCCTCGATTAACGAAGTCTATCAAAAAAGCAGCCTGTCCTTGGTCTTTTCCGCTTTCCTATCTGTGAAACCGCTCTCTTTTTCATAGAATCCTTATCCGACCGGTTAATTTTTTTGACCGTTCTTTAACAACGGTTCATTTGTGGAGCCGGGCCGGCAAGGACCTGTTATGATGAAAAAAGTGACGCAGGAGGAAATGGCGGGCCGCCTTTCAACAGCGTAATACAGGAGATAAGCCAATGACCCATCCAATCCCCCCTGTCTACGACAGGGATTCCAGAGTCCTTATACTGGGAAGCTTCCCGTCGGTCAAGTCGCGGGAACAGCAGTTTTTTTATGGCCATAAGCAGAACCGCTTCTGGCGCGTCATGGCGCAGGTGCTGGAATGTGAAGTGCCGGAGGATATTCCACAGAAGCGGGACATGCTGCTCAAACATCATGTGGCGGTATGGGATGTGATTGAAAGCTGTGAGATTACCGGCTCCTCGGATGCGAGTATCCGGGACGTGGCGCCGAACGATCTGTCCGGCATTTTATCCTGCGCGGATATCAGAGCAATTTATACGAACGGCGCGAAGGCGCATCAGCTCTATCAGAAATATATCTTTCCGGCAAATGGCCGGGAAGCGCGCCTGCTGCCTTCTACGAGTCCGGCTAATGCCGGATACTCGCTGGAAAGACTGGTGGAATCCTGGAAAGCGGTCCGGGAGTCGTTAGGCTGAGGGAAAGGCATGGTTTGAGATATGGATACGATTCTCCGGGATATTTTCCGTGCGGTTCATGAGGGGAAATGGCTGAGCATTGAATATCATAATCAGGATGACCAGATTACAAAATACTGGATTGGTATCAGGGATCTGGATGTCCGTAACCGTACGCTGGCGGTGGAGGGGCTCCACCTTGGAAAATATACGGTGGAGACTTTTCAGAAGATCAAAATCGACTCCATTCTGCATTCTCAGATTATCGAGGGTTCTTTTTGTCCTGTGAACGAAGCGCTTCTGGAGGATATTTACCTGAATCCCCATAAATATAATACGCTGTTCGATAATACGGCCAATTTGAAAATATTGAGCTATCTGGAAATGTGCAGCCGTCTTGATACCGTCCCCTGGAAATCTGAGTTCAGCCTGGTGCGGTATCTGGACAGGGACAGGCTCTGCACCGGGGAAATTTACCGCCTGGAGGAAGAGCAGTTCCGGACGATTGTGAGGAGCTTTCAGCGCCGCGCCGTGGCCGGGGAGCGGAAAGACGGCGTTCTGCATATGCAGCAGCTGGCGATGAATGTTCTGAGTATCCATATGTCAAAAGGCCTGTATGTACTGGCTTACCGCAAATTGAATCTGGACGTGAAACAGCGGGCGCTGCGGCCCGATGAGGAGATTACTGTCTGTACCGAATTTACAATAAATGGAACAAAGCAGGGCATCCGGCGTTATCTGGATGCGGAGGAATACGAACTTCTGCACGATTTTGAGAAAAATCAGGAGAAAATCAAAGACTGCATTATGCGGCGTCTTGCGCCGCATGGCAGCGATGTGGATGATATGCCCTATATAATCGGCCTGGAAGCGGATATCGCGCTGGATCTGCATAAAGAGTACGGGTCCATTATCAGGATGTACCGGCAGGGAGAAGCGACGGTGCCGATCAAAGCCTTTTTCGGGGATCTGCTGGAAAGACCGAGAAGGACGGCGGCCTGTCCGATCGCGCTCATCGACCGGAAGATCAATATGGACCAGCTTCTGGCAATCCATAATGCGATGAAATATCCGGTAGCCTATATTCAGGGACCGCCGGGAACGGGAAAGACCAATACGATCATCAATACCATCATAACGGCTTTTTTCAATGAAAGAACGGTGTTGTTCGCATCCTATAATAACCATCCGATCAACGGCGTATATGAGAAGCTTTCCGGCATGAAATACAGGGGAAAGCCCATTCCTTTTCCGGTCCTGCGGCTGGGTAATCAGGAAAAGGTAAAGGAATCGCTTGTGACGATGCGGAAGCTTTACGAAGAAGTAAAAGATATCAGAGTATTTGAAGGGACGCTGGATCGGAATAAGGACGACCGGAAAAAGCGGGCCAGAAGGCTGTCGGAGCTGTTAAAACGATATGAAGAGATTTTGGACCTGAAAGAAAGGGGAGAGACGCTGGACCGTCTCCTGGAATATGAGAGGAAAAGAAACGCTTCCCTTTCGATGATGTCTTTTGAAGAAGATCTGGCGTCCAGGCAGCGCGGCAGGATCGACAGGAAGATGAAAGACGCGGGAGAAGTCTCGGAAGAGGAAGCGATCGCTCTGATCGATGATGATACGGAGGAATTAAAAAAGTATCTTTACTACATTTCGGCAGGCCGCATCCAGAAAATCGGAAAGCCGCAGAATGCGGATTTAAGAAACATCCTGGAGATGGCGGACGAGAAGGTAAGGACAGAAGCTTTCGTGAAATATCTTGGTGAGAAAGAAAATATCGTAAAACTGCAGAAAATTTTTCCGGTGATCGCGACGACCTGTATTTCCGCCCATCGTCTGGGGGAGGCGGAGCCCATGTTCGATATGGTGATCATGGATGAAGCGAGCCAGTGCAACACGGCGGTGTCGCTTGTGCCGATCGTGCGGGGAAGGAGCCTGATGCTGGTAGGAGACCCGCAGCAGCTCAACCCGGTGATCCTGCTCGACGAAATGACTAATGCGAAACTGAAAAAGCGGTATGCGGTCTCAGAGGAATACGATTATCGGAGAAATTCGATTTATAAGACTTATCTTTCCTGCGATGCGGTGAGCGACGAAATTTTACTGCACAATCATTACCGCTGCCATAGAAATATCATAGAGTTCAATAACCGCAAATACTATCATTCCCGGCTGAATATTTTATCGGAGAGCAGAGAAGAGCGGCCGCTCATCTATATGGATATGGAAGAGTCCGCCGCGGAACTGAAAAATACAGCGCCTGCGGAGGTGCGGGAAATCGTGAAGTATGCCGCGCAGAACAGGGAAAAGAGCATCGGGGTCATTACCCCTTTTGTCAATCAGAGGAAGCTGATTGAAGAAGAATTACGGCGGGCAAAAATAGCGAATGTCACCTGCGGGACGGTACATGCTTTTCAGGGAGATGAGAAGGACGTTGTGCTGTTTTCTACGGCGATAACCGATCAGACACAGACCGGAAGCTACGAATGGCTGAAAAATAATAAAGAGCTGATTAATGTCGCGACTTCCAGGGCAAAAGACCGGCTGATCATATTGTCGAACGAAAAAAATCTGGAGCGGCTTCATCAGAAAGACGGAGAGGACGATCTGTATGAACTGGTACAATATGTGCGTTCTAACGGAACGGCTATGGTGACGGCGAAGCAGACGGCGTCCCGCGCTCTTGGGGTCAAACCGTTCAGCAGCGCAGTTGAAGAAGCGTTTCTCGAAAACCTGACCCATGCGCTGGAAAATATCTGGCTGACGCAGAGCAGATATGCGGTGCATAAGGAAGTAGCGATTTCTCATGTTTTCACGGGAAGCGAAAACTACAATGATTTATTCTATAACGGCCGTTTTGACTTCGTCGTATACCAGAAGAACGGCAGGCAGGAGATACCGATACTTGCGATCGAACTGGATGGAAAAGAACATTTCGAGGATGAAGTGATAAAGAACAGGGACCGGAAGAAAAACGCTGTCTGCCGTGAGCATGACCTCCAGCTGATACGCGTGGAGAATTCCTATGCCAGAAGATATAATTATATCAAAGAAATTTTGAGCGATTTCTTCTCCATTATGCATTGAGTATCCGGGAAAGGAGTTTTCAGGATGAAAAAAGCGATAGAATGGGCGGATGGAAAAACAAGATGCCGTTGGGCCAATCCGAAAAATGAACGGTATATCCGTTATCACGATGAAGAATGGGGCGTTCCCGTATATGATGACCATAAGCTGTTTGAAATGCTCCTGTTGGAATGTTTTCAGGCGGGACTTTCCTGGGAATGCGTACTGAATAAACAGGAGGCTTTCCGGGCGGCGTTTGATGATTTCGATCTGGAAAAGGTCTGCGCCTATGACGGGGAGCGTATGGAAAAGCTGCGGGAAAATCCCGGCATTATCAGGAATCGGTTGAAAATACAGGCGGCCGTTGGCAATGCGAAAGTATTCCGGGAAATCCAGAAAGAGTATCAGAGCTTTTCCGCTTATCTGTGGCATTGGAGCGGCGGAAAAATCATTTGCGAAACGGAGCGGACGCGTTCTGAGCTTTCCGACGCGATATCGGAGGACTTGAAAAAACGCGGCATGAAATTTGCAGGAACCACGATTATCTATGCGTATCTACAGGCAGTCGGCGTGATCGATTCCCATGAAAAAGGCTGTTTTCTGTGTAAGAAATAAAAAAAACGGGAAGCAACGGAGCGTTTCCATTGTTTCCCGGTTTTATATCGTTGTTAAAATAAGCTGGCTCTTTTTTCTTACTTATCACCGTTTAGCCCAATGTGCTTATCATCTGCATTTTGTTTCATGATTTTAACTTAAACTGATTAACGAGTTCCTCCAATGTAGATGCCTGAGCGGACAGCTCTTCGCTGGTCGCAGAGGTCTCCTGTGCGGCTGCCGAGTTGTTCTGTATAACTTCTGCAATCTGTTCTACGCCTACTTCCAGCTGTTTCATGGATTCGGCCTGTGATTCGGAGAGATCGCTGATTTCCTTCGTGGACTGCGCCAGCATCTTAATGCCGCTGATAACGCTTCCGATTGCCGTAGTGGTTTTTTCCGTGATTTCATTTCCGATTTCGATTTCATGAATGGAATTTTCAATCAGGTTTCTTGTGTTGACCGCCGCCGCCGCGCTGTCCGCCGCCAGTTTCCCAATCTGGTCTGCTACGACTGCAAAGCCTTTCCCTGCTTCGCCGGCTCTTGCCGCCTCAATAGAAGCGTTTAAGGACAGGAGGTTTGTCTGGGAAGCGATGTCCTCAATTTCGGCAATGATGTTGGCAATTTCTTTGGAAGTGGTATTAATACGCTGCATTGCTTTCGTCAATTCCTGAATGTCCTCGTTGCTTCTTCCGGCCTCTAATTCAAACTCTTTCGCATCCTGATGGGACTTGTTCGCTTTATCAGAAGCGTTGACAACGGCATTTGTGATATTCTGAATGGTCGCTGTCAGTTCCTCGACCGAAGCCGCCTGGTCGGTAGCGCCTTCCGCAAGCGTCTGTGCGCTTTCTGCCATCTGGCTGGAGCCCAGTGAAACGGATTCCGCCGCCTCGCTGATTTTACGAAGCGTATCGCTCAGCGAAGCGATGATCTGTTCCATCGCGTTGCCCAATGTAACAAAATCGCCTTTAAATTCTACTTCCGTGCTGATATCGAAGTTTCCGGAAGCGATCTCTCCGAGCCCTCTGTCCAGTTCGTTGATACAGGTCTGCATCATAGCTGACGCTTCCCGGAACGCTTCGGTCATCTCACCGATTTCATCGGGATACATTTTCTCAACGCTGATATTCAGATTGCCCTCGGCGAGCTGCCGGGAAGCGTCGTACACATGGGAAATCGGCTCCGAGAATACGCTTGCCAGAATCTTGGAAAATTTCGTAGCGATAACGGTAGCAATGATAATGACGATGATCATTGCGCCGATGATGAGATAGGTCTGAATCTGCAGCCGGCTCGCTACGGAATTTCCCAAATCTACATTCAGGTCGATCAAACCCTCTACCGCATTTGTCAGCTCCTTCAAAGTCGGTTTTCCCTGTGTAAGAAGCATTTCCAGCGCTTCCGCATTCCGGTTGGCGAGCGCGAGTTCCGCAACCTCCGCAAAAATAGCGCGGTACTGCGGCAGAACGTCTTCGATGGTCTGAATATATGCCAGTTCCTCGGCGGTATTACAATGTTCTATCATCGTAGACATTGCCGCGTCGGTCTGCGCCTGTACTTCCGCCAGTTCCGTTTTCGATTCCATCATGCCCGCTTCATCTTCTACCAGGATCATTTCCCTTATAATAGCAGGCTCTTTGTTTAAGTAAGTACTGAAAATACCGATCTCACCCTGGGAAAATCCGTTATTTACCAAAGCGTTGCTGTACTGGAGGCTGTTGACCAGAAGGAAAATCAGCCCCAAAACGCCGGAAACGCTTGCTACAATGACAACTAAAGTAAGGCAGTACCTCAGCTTGTCTCCTACTTTCATTTGTTTTATTTTATCGATCATATCAATTCCTGTTCTTCCTTTCCGTAAGAAGATTTACAAGGAAGAATTCCTTTCTTTTCCATAAATAGATTTCTTTCGGAGTAGCTTACATACAACAATATTCTAATGTCAAGGTTCAAGTTCCAATATCATTAGGAATAAACAATGATTAAAGTAATTAAATTATAGCACTTTTGGAGAAAAAAGCAACTAAATAGCAGAATATTCCCGAAAATTGTGGCAGGCATGCAAGATATTACTCCTGACTGTTCAGAAAGCGTACGAATTGAGTCAGGCTTTTTCTTTTTTCCTCATTCAGGTTCTGGATATCGTAAACAATATCATGAAGGGAGATGCCGCTCAAATATTCCTGCGACAGATTGATGCTGCCCGTATAGGGGGAATGGATGCTGAGCAGATAGTCTGTGCTGACCTGATAGAGATGCGATAACCTGACAATGTGATGCAGAGGAATTTCACGGAGACCGAGCTCATAATTAGAATAGGTCTGCTGTGTCGTTCCGAGATATTTGGCAATATATTCCTGACGGTAATTATGTTTCTCTCTTAGTTCCCGCAAAAGTTCATGTGTCTGTTTCATGGTAATCCCCCTGCCTGTCAACATAACTTCATTTTGTTGTAAAAATACAATAGCACACAACGAAAAGGAAACAAGGTTTTACAACGCATTCGTGTGAGAGGCGGAAAGATACAATAAACAGAGGTTTCAGCGCTTTTCGTGATGTAAAAACTGAATGTATTTGACCAGATTTTTGCGGTCAGATTCATCCAGCGTCTGTATGTCAAAAACAATATCGTGCATCGTAATATTGTCGATATAGGCGGCGTTCATATCCAGGCTTCCGAGATAGCTCGTATCGGAACGCAGCAGATAATCGGTGCTGACCTTGTAAAATTTGGCGAGTTCCCTCACGACCGAAACAGGAATCTCACGATGGCCGTTTTCATAATTGGAATAAGTTTGTTGGGAGATGCCAAGATACTTTGCGATCGTTTCCTGTTTGATATCGTGGTCCTCTCTTAAATCTCTCAGAATCATGTTCAACGTTTTCATAACGATACCCAATAAGTCTGTCTGCCAGACCCTTACGCCTGTATTCAAAGTATGTTGTTATGGATGATAACACACAACAAAATGTTGTTTGATGAATTACTGTAAAACGTAATAAAATGAGAATAACTACAATACTATGTTGTAAATGGGAAATTACGACTATAGATGTTGTAGAATATAAAAGACGGTGTTGACGACAAGAGGATGGGACAATGGAATATACAGGCGATGAATTATTCTGGATAGCGATATGCGATGACGAAAAGGACAGCGCGCGGGAAATAAGAGAGATCCTTATGGAAGGGGAAGCGGAGCCGGGCGAGTTCAAAATATCGGTGTTTCCTTCGGGAGCGGCGCTGATGAATGCCAATGTGGGCAGATATGACCTGCTCATACTGGATATGGTCCTTCCGGGAGAGAACGGCAGGGAGATTGCGCATGAATACAGGAGCAAAAATAAGGACGGCATATTCGTATTCTGTACGGGAAAAGTATCTCCGGTGCCGGAGGATTTCCGTATGGGGCCTTATCGTTATATGAGAAAAGAATATCCGAGGAGACTGCGGAGAGACTTGCTGGAAACCGTGGAAGAAATGTACAGGCGGAGGATTAAATCCCGCTTGAAAGTGACGGAAGGCAAGACGACGATTCTGCTCCATATAGAAGATATTCTATATCTGGAAATCGCGAAGAGCGGAAGCTATATTTATTACTTTAAAAGGCCTGATGAACTGTGTACGGTCAGAGTAAAGGAAAAGCCGAGAGAGCTGTATCCGCGCCTGTTCGCCTATGGGTTCGAGTTCGCGCACAACAGTTATCTGGTCAACTGCCGTTATCTGCATAAATGGAACAGCCGTGAGCTGGAACTTGTAAATGGAAAGCGGCTGAGCGTCAGCAGGGCAAGAGAAAAGAAATTCACGGAAGCTGCCATGAAATACATTACATAAATACCGGGCCGGGAATTGTAAGTTGTAACCAGATAAGGTAAAATTGTGTCTTGAAAAGAATGGACGAGAGAGGTTTCATGATGTACAAAGTTTCTTTATTGCTTACGACTTATAATTGCGTAACGAATCTGCCGGTTACGCTGAAAAGTATACGGAGCCAGACTTATCCGGCGATAGAAGTCATTATTGTTGACGGCTGTTCGACGGACGGTACGCTCGCGCTCATCGAACAGTTCGCAAAGAACAGCGGCCTGGAAGTGAAGTGGATTTCGGAACCGGACAAGGGGCTTTACGATGCCATGAATAAGGCATACCGCATGAGCACGGGCGATATTATCGCTGTCTGTAATGATCAGCTGAGTGAAAAAGGCGCCGTCGCTGCTTTTGTGGAGGCCATTGAAGCAGCCGGAAAAGACTGTATCGGCGCCCATTCCGATCTGATGTATATGGAGGACGGCAGACCGGTCCGAAGCTGGCATATGGGAGAGGGCGATATCCGGCAGGGCTGGATGCCCGGTCACCCCACCTTATACCTGAAAAGAGAGATATACGAAAAATACGGTCAATATGACACCAGCTATCGCCTTGCCGCGGACTATGAATTCATGGTGCGTTTTTTAAAGGACAGGAAAAACAGGCTCGCATATATCCCGAAAGTATTGGTACTGATGTTCTACGGAGGGACGAGCAATGCGGGGCTTCGTAACTACCTGCTCTCCTTTAAAGAGGGTTATATGGCGCTGCACAGAAACAGCGTAGAATTCCCGCTCATGATTACTTTAAAAAGGGCATGGAGGG
>JAMPFK010000003.1 GCA_023664485.1 Bacteroides fragilis
ATATTGCCGATCATCGGCTCGAACGCCTCTCTGTAATGCGGATTCCCGGTGACGGAAAGCGCGCCCATCGTACGGCCGTGAAAAGAACGGTTCATCGCGATAATTTCATGATCCGTCTTTCCATCCTTTAAATACGCATATTTTCTCGCCGCCTTGACGGCGCCCTCGACCGCCTCCGCGCCGCTGTTCGTAAAAAAGACGCGGTCCATGCCGGACGCCGCCTTCAGCTTCTTCGCCGCCTCGATGGCCGGAATATTATAGTAATAATTAGAAGTATGGATAATCTTATCGATCTGCGCCTTCAACGCGTCATTATACTCTCTGTTTCCATATCCCAGCGCGAAAACCGCGATGCCGGATACGAAATCCAGATATTTTTTCCCTTCCATATCATACAGATAAACACCCTCGCCCTTTTCCAGAACGACCTGATAGCGGTTATAAGTATGTAAAAGGGCCTTCTCCGCCTCGTCGATATATTCCTGCATATTCATAAAAATCCCCCATTCCTGTCCAGCCTGCGGTATTTGGATATTTAAGCGGCGCCGCAGGCGCCCCGGTTCCAGATCCGCGGGCAAAAATCCCTGATTTTCAACTTTTTATAACATCATTTCATTGTCATCGATAATTGCCGTGCCGATGCCGTGATTCGTGAAAATTTCAAGCAGCAGGCAGTGCGGTATTCTGCCGTCCAGAATATGTACCCTGTTCACGCCCTCCCGTATCGCATCGGTGCAGTTCGCCAGCTTAGGCAGCATGCCGCCGCCGATACAGCCGCTTCCGATAAGTTCTTCCGCCTGCGTCGCCGTCAGTCTGGAAATAAAGGTGGATTTGTCCTCAATATTCCGGTAGAGCCCTTCGATATCCGTCAGAAAAGCGAGCTTCTCCGCCGATACAGCCTTTGCGATCGCACAGGCCGCGTCGTCGGCGTTGATATTATAGGTCCGGAACCGGTCGTCCAGCCCAATCGGCGCGACGATGGGCAGAAAATCTTTTTCCAGCAGGTCATATAAGACCTTGGGATTGACGTTTTTGATATCTCCCACAAAACCGATGTCCTGTCCGTCGGAATACTTTTTATCGCATTCCAGAAGGCCGCCGTCCTTGCCGCTGATGCCGACCGCTTTTACGCCCAGCTCCTGCACCATGCTGACAAGGCTTTTGTTGACTTTATTTAACACCATCTCCGCGATTTCCATCGTCTCGGCGTCCGTCACGCGGAGGCCGTTGACGAATTTCGCCTCCTTGCCGATCCTGCCGACCCAGCGGCTGATCTCCTTACCGCCGCCATGAACGATGATCGGCTTGAACCCTACCAGCTTCAAAAGCGTAACGTCCTTAATGACATTTTTCTGCAGCTCCTCATTGCTCATGGCGCTCCCGCCGTATTTCACAACGATGATTTTCCGGTTGAATTTCCGGATATAGGGAAGCGCCTCGATCAGCGTCTCCGCCTTTTCCAGAATCCTGCTCATTTCCTTCTTCTCCATTTTATTTGCCTTTCTAACTGCGGTAATCCGCATTGATTTTGACATATTCATATGTCAGATCGCAGCCCCACGCGGTCGCTTCCGCATCGCCCGCCTTCATATCCACGAGTACTTTAACTTCCGGCGCGGAAAGAATCTGCGCCGCTTCCTCCTCCGAATAATCCGCAACGGTTCCGTCCCGGTAGACCAGAAGGCTCTTTTCTCCGTTTTCAAGAAAGACCTCCAGATTATCCGGGTCGAACACCGCGCCCGCATAACCGAGCGCGCACAAAAATCTCCCACAGTTCGCGTCGTGCCCGAATACTGCCGCCTTGCTGAGGTTCGAGCTGATAACGGACCGGCTCAGCTTCCGGGCATCCTCTTTTGTCCTTGCGTGAATGACCTTCGTTTCAAACAGAGCCGTCGCGCCCTCTCCGTCTCCCGCCATCATCTTCGCTAACGTCGTATTGACATAATTCAACGCTTCACGGAATTTATCATAATCTTCATTTTTCAATGTGATTTCAGGATTTTCCGCCATACCGTTCGCCATAATGACAAGTGTGTCATTTGTTGAGGTATCGCCGTCTACCGATATCATATTGAAGGTATCGACGACATTTTCACTAAGAGCCTCCTGAAGCAGCTCTTTGGATATCGCCGCGTCCGTCGTCAGAAAACCGAGCATGGTACACATATCCGGATGGATCATGCCGGAGCCCTTGCACATGCCGCCGAGCGTTACGGTTTTACCGCCGATTTCAAAGGTCACAGCCGCCTGTTTGGAAATGGTATCCGTCGTCATAATGGCCTCGGCCGCTATCCGGCCTGCCTCTGTCGTGCCGGCCTTCTGCTCCGCCAGCTTCTTCACACCCTCTTCGATTTTTTCAACCGGAATCTGCATTCCGATGACGCCGGTAGAGGCTACCAGCACGGCATCCGCCGGAATCTGCAGACACTCCGCCGCCGCCCGCGCCGTCTGTTTACAGCACTCGTACCCCTGCGAACCCGTGCAGGCATTGGCAATTCCCGCGTTCGCCACGACCGCCTGCGCATACGGTGAATGCGCTACCACTTCCTTATCCCACATGACCGGAGCCGCCTTAACGATATTACTTGTAAAAACCCCGGCCGTCACACATGGCCTCTGGCTGTAAATAAGCGCCATATCCTTTCTGTCCCGGTATTTGATAGAGGCTTCCACGCCTGCCGCCTCAAATCCCCGTGCCGCGGTCACGCCGCCTTCAATAATCTTCATCCTGTTTCAACTCCTTTTGTATTCTCCCTGCTTATTCCATATTGAACTTCGTTATGTTATCCTCATTCAGCACAAAATCATAATAATTCAGATCCTCCCGTTTTGTCCAGCCGATCTGCTTCCAGAAAGCGTTTCCGATATCGTTTCTCGTAAAGGCAATCAGGGAGACTTTATTAATATGCTCTTCTTTCAGGGCGTTCATGCAGAATACGACCATCGCTTTGCCGATGCCGCGCATTCTGTACCCTTCCGCCACGCAGACATGATAAAGACAGCCTCTTCTGCCGTCATGCCCGCACAGAATAGAGCCCGCCACTCTGCCGTTCTCGATGGCGACGACGCTCAGGCCCGGATTCCTTTTTAAAAAGGCTTCCACGCCTTCTCTGGAATCGTCCACGCTCCGGATGCCGAATCCCTTAATCGTCATCCAGAGGCTGCGCACCTCATCATAATCCTCAATCACCATCGCCCGTATCATATCCGTTCTCCTTTTCCGGTACTCTTTCCTTACGCATATGCGGGAAAACCCGCTTCCCCCGGTGTTCTTTCCCGCCCTATGGGAACACCGGTATCAGTTCCAGCCCTTCGCTCTCCTTCAGGCCGAACATCAGATTCATATTCTGCACCGCCTGTCCTGCCGCGCCTTTGACCAGATTGTCCAAAGCGCCCATCATAATGATCCTGCCGGTCCGTTCGTCTATCACAAAACTGATATCCACATAGTTGCTTCCCTCCACCCATTTTGTCTCCGGGCAGACGCCTTTTTCCAGCACGCGGATAAATTTTTCTTCCTTATAATAAGCGTCGTAGACCGCCTTTATCCGCTCATAATCAGGCAGTCCCATACTGCCGTCCTCTTTCTTCACGGGCAGGAGCGACGCGTATTCCGTCACCAGGATGCCCCTGTTCATCGGCACAAGATGCGGCGTAAAACTGAGCGTCAACGGCCTGCCCGCCGCATATCCCAGCTGCTCCTCGATTTCCGGCGTATGTCTGTGGCCTGCCACACCGTATGCCTTGATATTTTCATTGACCTCGCAGTACAGGTTCGGCACCTTTGCGCCGCGTCCCGCGCCGGAAGCGCCGCTTTTCGCATCGATGATCAGCGTATCCGCATCGATGAGCCCTTCTTTGACGAGAGGCCAGGCCGTCAAAATGGAGCAGGTCGTATAACAGCCGGGATTAGCCGTCAGCCTTGCCTTTCTGACATCCTCCCTGTTCAGCTCGCACAGCCCGTAAACGGCTTCTTCGATATACTGCGGCGCCTTATGGGCGATTCCGTACCATTTTTCATAAACGGACACATCCTTAATCCTGAAATCGGCGCTCAGGTCGATAATTTTTACCTTTGCTAAAATCTCGTCGTTCACGAGCGAAGCGCAGAGGCCCTGCGGCGTCGCCGTAAAGATGACGTCCACCTGGTCTGCGAGTTCTTCCATATTATCATCCATGCAGACATCGTCCACGATCTGAAACATGTTCTGATAAACCTCGCAATATTTCTTATCGATATAGCTTCTGGAACCATACCACCTGATCTCCGCCTCTTTATGCCCCGTCAGGATCCTGACGAGCTCTCCTCCCGCATATCCGGTCGCCCCGATAATTCCCGCTCTGATCATATCGCTTTAAATCCTTTCTTATCATGCCGGTTTCCATCGCAAAACATAATCCGGCAAATAATACCTTTCTATTCTATCATACTCTTTTAATCTTTCAATACGAAATTCCTGAAAAAGAATGTCCTAATCATACACCTTTTTTGCATAATATGCAATACTATTTTATAAATATTCATTAAAAATGTATAAAAACCCGTTTTTACATCTGAATTTTTGCATAAAATTGCACTTGCATTCTTCTTTTTCCTGGTGTATATTATTGGAAGAACATTTTTACATCCATTACAAATATCAATATTACAGATTGGGAGGAATTATCATGAAGGAAAAAGTTGTTCTTGCTTATTCCGGCGGCCTTGATACGACGGTTATCATCCCCTGGTTAAAAGAAAATTTTGATTATGACGTTATCTGCGTCTGCGGTAACTGCGGACAGGGCGAAGAGCTCGACGGGCTGGAAGAAAGAGCTTTATCCAGCGGCGCTTCCAAATTATATGTGGAAGACTTAACGGATGAGTTCTGCAATGATTTCATCGTTCCCTGCGTACAGGCTCATGCCGTTTACGAAAACAAATATCTGCTCGGCACTTCGATGGCAAGGCCCGTTATCGCTAAGAAATTAGTCGAGGTTGCACGCAGGGAAGGCGCAACGGCCGTCTGCCACGGCGCAACGGGAAAAGGCAACGACCAGATTCGTTTCGAACTTGCGGTAAAGGCCCTCGCTCCCGATTTAAAGATCATCGCGGCATGGAGAAATGAAAAATGGACCCTGAATTCCCGCGAAGAGGAAATCGAATACTGTAAGCAGCATGGCATCAATCTGCCTTTTTCCGCAGACAACAGCTACAGCCGCGACCGTAACCTGTGGCATATCAGCCACGAGGGGTTGGAGTTGGAGAACCCGGCCAACGAGCCGAACTACGAACATTTGTTAGTGCTCGGCACAACGCCCGAAAAGGCGCCCGACGAAGGCGAATATGTTACGATGGCTTTTGAAAAGGGCGTGCCCGTCTCCGTAAACGGCCGGAAAATGAAAGTCTCCGAAATCATTGCCGTCTTAAATGAGCTCGGCGGAAAGCACGGCATCGGTATCGTGGATATCGTAGAAAACCGCGTTGTCGGCATGAAATCCCGCGGCGTATACGAAACGCCCGGCGGAACCATTTTGTATGAGGCGCACCAGCAGCTGGAAGAGCTGATCCTCGACCGCGATACCTACGCGTTAAAAGCGGATCTCGGAAACAAATTCGCGCAGATCGTCTACGAAGGGAAATGGTTCACACCGCTTCGGGAGGCCGTACAGGCTTTCATCGAATCCACGCAGAAATATGTGACAGGCGAAGTAAAGTTCAGGCTTTACAAGGGCAATATCATCAAGGCCGGAACGACGTCTCCGTATTCCCTGTATAACGAAAGCATCGCTTCCTTTACGACAGGCGATTTGTACGACCATCACGACGCGGAAGGCTTCATCAATCTGTTCGGCCTGGCAAGCAAGGTGCGGGCTATGAAGATGCAGGAAGCGGAAGGGCTCTCCGATAACCGGAAAGAAGGATAGTATGGGCGTTATCTCATATATTGTTCTTTATCTGGCAATTATTAACCTGACAGGATTTGCGATGATGGGAATCGATAAACGGAAGGCAAGAAAAAGGGCCTGGCGGATTCCGGAAGCAACGCTGTTCGTAATCGCTCTTGTGGGCGGGAGTCTGGGCACGACGATCGGTATGCACTTATTCCACCATAAGACAAGGCACTGGTATTTTCTCTACGGCATGCCCGCGATCCTGTTCCTTCAGATCGCGATCGTCATCATTCTGATCTATTCGCCGATTCAGTTCGCGATTATTTAGAAAAATTTCAGAAGACCCGGCACAAAAACTGTGCCGGGCCTTTGTCCGTCTCTTATTCCATTGTCTTTGACGATCGTTCTCCCTCGATTTCCGCGCGCGCTTTATTGCTGTGCCAGCACTTCCCGCATCGCCGCTTTCAGCTGTTCCATATCGATCGGTTTCGCGACGTGGGCATTCATGCCGGCAGCCAGCGCGTCCTTTACGTCCTCCGAAAATGCGTTCGCGGTCATCGCGACGATCGGTATGGACTTCGCCTGCGGATGGGAGCACGCCCGGATAGCCCTTGTCGCATCGTATCCGTTCATGACGGGCATCTGGATATCCATCAGGATAATATCGTACTGTCCCTCTTTTGACTGCTCAAATTTTTCAAGCGCCTCCTGTCCGTTCTGTGCCCATTCACAGTCCGCGCCCGCCATCTTTAACAGTTCCATTAAAATCTCCATATTCAGCTCGATATCCTCCGCCGCAAGAATATGCTTTCCTGCCAGAATCCCGTCCTGTTCCGCCGGCTTTTCCCCGGTCTTATTCCGCGCTTTCAGATTCTGTACGATGCTCCTGAAATTGCTCAGGAAGAACGGTTTCTGCAAAAAGCCGTCGATTCCCGCCGCAATGCCCTCTTCTTCTATTTCGCTCAGATCATAGGCGGATAATATCATGATCGGTACATCGGAAGGCACGATTTTACGGATACGGCGCGACGTCTCAATACCGTCGATATCCGGCATCTGCCAGTCAATCAATACCAGATCGAAGCCGTTTCCGTCATTCTGGGCACGCTGCGCCATATTGACCGCGGACAGGCCGCCCAGCGCATATTTGATATTGACGCCCGTATCCGACATCACATACCGGATTCCTTTGCAGATATCCTCTTCATCGTCCACTACGAGCAGATTCGTTACGCCGTGCTTTTCCCAGAAATCCGGATCGACATCCTCTTCTTTGATGCGCAGCTCCAGGCCGAGGGTAAAGGTGCTTCCTTTATCGAGCTCGCTTTCCACTGAGAGCGTACCGCCCATCAGATCTACCAGATTTTTCGCCTTCGCCTGCGGCTGCATCATCGATATCAGCTCGTCCACGATTTCGGCCAGGCTGATTTCGGAAATATTTAACGTCGTTTTCCCGCTCTCGATCTTGCTCATATCCAGCACATCGTTAATGAGCCCCAGAAGATGCTGGCTCGACGCCGAGATTTTCCTCGTATATTCCTGTACCTTTTCCGGGTTATACGCATCGCGCTGCAAAAGCGCGGAAAATCCGACGATCGCATTCATCGGTGTGCGGATATCGTGGCTCATATTGCTCAAAAAGACGCTCTTCGACTCATTGGCCGATTTCGCGATTTCAAGCGCTTCCATCAATGCCTTTCTGTTCTTCTGTTCCTGTGTCCGGCCCGACAGAACCGCGACATACCGCTCTGAATCATTAACAGAAGTTATGTAAACTGTCTCAACGAACCATCTGCGCTCTCCGCTCATTTTATGAGCCCATTCCCCTTCATAGGAAACGAAGCCGTCCCGCGCTATTCCTTCGACAAAATCGCTGAGATTTCCCCTGTCGGCAGCCAGAAACTCGTCCAGTATATGGATATCCGCTCCGGCCTTTTCCTGCGGAACGCCGAGCACCCTTTCCACATTGGGGCTGATATACTCTACCGTGTAATCATCCGTCGTGAACATCAGAAAGACATCGTTCGTATTATTGGCCAAGATACTGAACAGTTCTTCCCGGTACTGCACGTCGTCTTCTTTTTCCAGAATCCTGCGGTGGGAACGCTGGCTCATAAAGACGAACAGTCCCACGATAACGACAACACTTATGAACAGGACCAGAAAAGTCTGCAAGCTTTTCAGAATTTTGTTCGCGCTTTTCATAACGACGGAGTCCGGCACGACCGCAAAAACATACCATCCGTCGGAGCCGCGGACCGGCGTAAAGGCAAAGATATCCTCCTCTCCGTTAAAAAAAGAACCGGTTCACGCCTTCTTCCTCCCGTTTCATGCTGTCACCAAAACGCCGCACCGCCTCCGCGTCATTGTCGGATGTCTTCAGCGCGTCCAGAAGATTCGCAATATCGTGATTTCCATCCTTATGATGGGAGCAGATCAGGATCTCGCCATCTTCAAAAATACCCATGGTATCCGCAATCGGCGTCCGATCCTCCGATGATTCCCTGGAAAGAGCTTTTATCACTCTTGAAAGTATCTGTATATCTTTCTCGATATAGACCTCAAACGCATGACTTCCCTGGGAAGTCACCTCTAAAATATCTGTGGCGGCCTGATCCCAGAGAGAACTCTGCACATCGCGCAAGTAATAGAACACGCCGCCGCATAACAGCAGTGCCGCCGCAAGCACCGGAAGAATTGTTTTCCACAGTCTTTTATTCATTTTTTACCGCTCCCGCCGTATCCCCTTTGTATAAATATACACCGCTTAATATAACATATTCCGGTGCTTTTTGACAGTCATTTTTCCCAAATAAAAAAAGCCGTGGAATGTTCCGGATTCCACAGCCCTGAAATCATCAAAAATCATATCGTCACGACCACGCCGCCATCGTTGGCATACATGCTGCTGATTCCCGCAGTATCCATGATAATGGCATCTTTCAGCTCCGTTCTTTCAAGCAGCGCCTTTTTCACAAAAGCGGCCCTGTCCGGACAGTTACAATGGGATATCATCAGCGTCCTCTCTTTCATATCCGGCACTTCCGATACCATGATGCCCGCCAGCTTGACGATCGCTTTTTTCATGCCGACCGCCTGGCTCTTCTGCTTAATGACGCCGTGGTCGCCGCACATGATCGGTTTGATATTTAACGTCGATACGACCATCGCTTTCACGCCCGTAAGCCTGCCGTTCTTCCGCAGCGTTTCCAGATTGTCGAGAATAAAATAGGTTTTCATTTCCTCCCGGAAAGCCTCCAGCGCTTTCACGGTCTCTTCGAACGAAAGCCCCTGTTCCTGAAGTTCCATCGCCTTCAAAGCATACTGCGTCTCGCCGCTGCTCGCCGACTCGGAATCAAAAACGCAGATATTTTTCTCCCCGTACCGCTCATGATACAGATTTTTTCCAAGCACCGCACTGTTATAACTGCTGCTCAGATGGGAAGACAGGGTAATTACAAAAACATTTTCCGCCTCCGTGCGGTAAGCCTCCCTGTATTTCTCCGGCGACGGACAGGACGACCTGGGGCACGTCGGGCAGACCGCGACCTGTGCAAGAAACTCCGCCTGATCAAAATCTTCATCATCCATAATCTGATAATCGCCCACCTCTAACCCTAACGGGATGATCTGAAAGCGCTCGTCATTTTTATACTCTTCCGGCAATTCGCAACAACTGTCTACTACAATTTTATACTTCATAAAGCCTCCACAACTATTCCATCTGGTTTTGATTACTACTTATGATAACACGAATTGCCCTGTTCTGTAAATAGGCTTTTGTATATTTCCCGCGGAAATCAGATTGACAAGAACGGATGAAATGGTTAGAATTTGGAAAAAGGAGAATGCCAGCCATGATTTCTTTCAAAATAAAAAATGTCAAGCAGTTCATGGGAAGCTTTCTGGCTTCCGAAGCCTTCGACTTATTCCTCGTCGAGGAGGCCTCCATCAGCACCTGTAATACGTTTCAGATAGACGGACATCAGAACCGGGATTTCTATACGGCAGAAGAGTGGGAAGATAGGGAAATACGGCCCTATGATTTCACGGAATGGAAAAAGCTCCGGCCGATCTGCTACTCTCTTATCAGGGGAAACCGTACGCCCTGCGCTTTCAAATTCGTTCTGCATCTCATGCCGGACTATACCGCCTCAATCCTGCAAAAAGGCGATACAGGCATTACGCCGCAGCAGATCAGAGCTTTTGTCCTGACAGTCAAATATGATGAAAACGGTCTGACGCTGGTGACGGGAACCTCTTTTCATACTTTTATCATGGATAAGAGCGCAGACGGGCTGTGGGATAAGGCGATGGGAAGATTTCTGGATAAAAAGGGCGTCGAATATACATAAAGGGAACCCCGAATGGACAAACTGCGGCGGCGCCGGAGAAATACGGCGCCGCCGCTTCCTGCTTTTTAAAAACCGTAATAATATCCTTCATACCACATCCCATAATCGACCGCCGCCATGAGCATGGCAAAGAGCATCATGAGCATGATAATGAGCACAGAACCGAAATCATATTGAAACTTTCTCTTTTCCGCATTTTTCCCGATACACCCGATCAGAATCTCCACACCGAGAAAGATCAGGACGACAGGCCAGCAGTCAAAAATCATCTGATAATCGAGCGCAGGCAGCACCATACGGATCAGAAATAAAACGCCGTATAAAATAAGGACGATACCGCAGGTGACGGTGCCGACTCTGTGCGTGCGCCCGGCGGCCTCTCCTTCCGGCCTCCCCGTGCACGCTGTTTCCTGCGCTCCCGTTATTTTTCCATTTCCCGTTTCCTTCATACAAAAATCCCCCTTTCCATTCCCGCCCGGTCTGTGAAAAGGATTTCACAGACTCCGCTCCTTCATATCCCGGTGTTTCCATTGTTTTCCGCGGTATTTTCCACGACCTCCACATGCCCGATCCTTTCAACCGGTATGGCCGTTTCCCCGCTTCCGGCAAAGTCCGCGGTTTCCTTCATCTCATCCAGTTTATCCAGCTCCTCTTTTTTGCCCTGTATCAGCTTGACGCCCAGCCAGATGATCACGAGCGCAATAATGGCCTTAGGCACATCGTCTCCGACGATTCCGGTAAAACAGGCAATATATTCATAATAAAAATCGTTTCCGACAAGATGCCTCAGCATACGGCAGAATGACTGCCAGAGCATGGAGACTCCTAAAATAATCAAAACAACCGCAAATGCTTTCCGGTATTTTCCCGCAATAGAATCTTTCATGGAACTAAACCCCTCTTCGCTGATGCCGAACAGATATCCGTCCTCAATCCGATAAAACGCATCGTCGCTTAAAGCCCCCAGATTATTCGCATGGAAAAAACCGTATACCCATATGACGAACGGCACGAATGCCAGAATACCGATTCCCGTATAGCCGGTCAGCATAACGCTGACGGCAAAAATGCCGAGCAGGCTGACACCCGTTTTCATAAAACCGAGATACATTTCTCCTGCCCCTGGCAGGAACGAGAAACAGAACAGTAAAAAACGATTTTTCTTCTTTTTCATTAATAATAGCCCTCCGTTCCAACTAATTGATTTAATCTTCCGTTTAATCTGCTGCAGGCTTCATCCAGCCCGCTGCTGAACCGGTACAGAAATCCATTCTGACGCGTCCATGCTTCCTCCAAATCCTGCTCTTTTGCCTCTTCCAGCCATCCCTGCACCGCTCCGGGGCCGCTGTTTTCCTCCGGGCGGATGTTTTCCGGCACGATTAAAATGAGGCTGAGCGCCGCGGCCGTCGCTGCAATGACTTTCATGCTGTAAGAGAACAGCGACACCTTTTTCATATGTTCCTTTTTCCGGTGGATCCGGCCGATGATCTCATCCCGGAACCCTTTCGGGGGACACAGCAGCGGTTCCGCTTCTGTCCCGGCAATCAGTTCCTGCAGGGCTTCATCGGACAGATAATTCCGGGACTGCCCGCCGGGAATGCTGTTTCCTGTACTATTCCTTATATTTTTCCCCATTCTGTTCATGCGCTGTTCTCCTTTCTGTAAATTTTGCGAAGCATACTGCGCGCTCTGTAAATCTGCGTCCGCACTGTTTTGGTTTTCATGCCGCGCCTCTCGGCAATCTCCCCAACGTCCATCTCGTCGTAGTAATAGGCCTCTGCGATTTCGTCATAAGGCTTCTTCAAACGTCTGCAGTTCATGAGCAGCATCTTCCTCGCTTCCTGCTCCATGCAGATCGCCTCCGGCGACTCCGACGCCTTTCCCGCCTCCGCGCCTTTTTCCAGATAAACGTCTTCCGTGGGAATGCTCCTTCTCCCGGAATGGGACATATAGTCGATACATTTATTGGCCGCGATTCTGCAAAGCCACGCCTTCGGACTGCCGCCGTCAAAGCTCTTCAAATGCTCATAGGCGGAAAGAAAAGTTTCCTGTGCCAGGTCTTCGGCGGCGAAGTAATCTGCGGTCATCTTATAGCAGATGGAAAAAACAAGATTCTGGTAAGAATCGATCAGCGCTGTGAATTGTTCTTCCGTATGTATCTTCCCCGCCTCCCCTCTTTTTCTGCGTCTTCATTAGTTAAAACGGAAAAGGCCCTTTTATGTCTTCAACTTTTTCAATCTTTTTTTATTTTCTGAACATATACTGATATTTCTTTGTCTGGAAACGGATGATTTCGCCGATCCTCCTTTTTTCCGCACCCTGGTAGGCGTTCCCGTTCTGCATTCCGTTCAGGACGTCCCGGACGGAATTGATCATCTCGTTCGCCGAAAGATCAAATTTCAGGTGCTTATCATACAGCTTATTCGCCGTCCGCAGCTGTTCGTCAAAATCCCGCGAAAAAGGTCTCGCTGTGACGGCGTGGTAGCACTCTACCATTCCTTTTTCCAGCGGACAGACATTTTTCGTATCGGAAAAAAGAGCCTGCGCCATATCAAAGACCGGCGCGAAACGGTATTCCTTCTTTTCCGTATCATACAAAAGCATAATGTTGCCCGTGTGGCGGCCCACATTCAAAAAGAAGGCGTCGAGCTCCAGCAGCCTGGTCAGATAAACGCCAAAATCCGGTAATCCGGTCAGATTTTCCACCAGCTCCACCGTATATAAAATGCGCTCTTCCACGTCCGCGATCCGTTCTAACATCCGGGCAAGCCCAAAACCCGTATAACTCTTCGACAGACGTTCGACAGATATCAATTCCTCTTTTTCCCCTTTGAATTCCGGACTCCGGCATCCCCTGTACTGTCGTCCTTCATAAGTAATGGCGGCAGGTTCGTATTCTACGAACTGCCCGATGTTGGAATGCTTCATCAAATGGGATACGACCGCCTCCGCCAGACTCTCAAATCCGAGCATATCGGCCTTATACCAGTATCCCTCCTGCTTCCACTTCATCTGACTGCCGCAGGAAGAATGCTCCGCTCCCGTTACAATATAATCCTTTGAAATTTCTATCATACGCATATGAAACGCCCCCTTTATGCCTTATAATACCTGATTTTCAGCCATTGCCGATCCTCCGCCATTCTGCCGCCCGTCCGCTCGACGATTGCAAACGGATCGTACTCCTCCAGCTCCAGATCTTCCAAAATCAAATCGACATCCTCTCTCGACTCCGGAAAACAACGGCTTTCCAGAAATTCCTCGAAATCCGTCCAATCCGGTCTTGCCCTGATGCCAAAAGCGCGGTGCAGCAGGTCGTCGCTCTCGTTCATGACCGCAATTTTTTCTTCCTCCCGGTTGACAAGAATCACGGTACAGCAGTCCTCCCCGCACATGAATTCCATACGCATCGGATAACCCGTCGCGTCGATGCCCAAAAAAGCTTTGTTCAGCCGTTCCCACGACTTCGCCGTATTATAATTCTCCTTCTCTTTGTCGTTATTCTGGTTCAGATAACCGGACAGCACCTGCCTGGAAATTCCGTATTCCTTTGCCAGCGCCGTGACCGTCGCGCCGGTCTCATGCCGCTCCCTGATAATCTTTACATCCTCAGCCGAAAGCGCCGGTTTTCTCCCGGCCCCCCGTTCATTTTTCGCCATAACCGCTTCTCCTTTCTCTTTCAATCCGGACGCCGTTTCAGGCGCCTTAAAACATCTTTCATTTCTATGATAAGATGAAAAAAAGGAAGTGTCAACAAATTAATTCGTAGACATCTCCTTTTTCATAATAAAATATGCAGTTTTCTACTAAGAAAGCTCCTCTTTCTTACGCTTTCATCTTAGGCTTAAACACCAGACTCGCCAAATATCCAAAGATGAGTGCCGCGCTGCATCCTACGGCGCCGTTCGTAAAGCCGCCCTTGAACAGGCCGATAAAACCGTCCTTGTCGATCGCTTCTTTGACGCCTTTCATCAGAATGTTTCCATATCCAAGAAGCGGCACGCTTGCGCCCGCGCCCGCATACTCCATGAACGGTTCGTATAGTCCGACCGCACTGATAACCGCGCCAAGGCAGACGAGCAGCACCATGATCCTTCCCGGCATCATTTTTGTCTTTTCCATTAAAATCTGTACCAGCGCGCAGATCAGTCCGCCCACCCAGAAAGCATTCACATAATCCATTTTGCATAACCTCGCTTTTCCAAAATTAAAACAGATATCATTTATCTGCCGATATTGATATCTGTTATTTTTTGCAATATTTCACAGGTTATTCGCAATTCAGAGCTTAGCTGCACAAATTTAATATATAGTCCATCCCTTTATCCATCTGTAATACCTCCGCGTGCTTAGACAATATATTAATAATAATCCTCAGATTATCCCTGTCTTCAAAATCACTATCGTAAATAAACAATACTTTTTTAACGCCGGCCATCTCGCCTGCCGCAAAAGACCACTGCCTTGCGCTGCTTATGATTCTTCTTAAATTTTTACCTTTAAATGAGAAATGCTTAATACACAGCTTATCTAATTGATAATCGAATGGAATCTCATCGTTAAATTCGCCGAAAATCCTGCCATTCGTATATGCCAGATGATTCGTTTCCAGCACACGCCTGATCAGCTTTTTCTCTTCATTATTGTTCAATCGCTGGGCCTTGGCCAAATCATATTTCAAATATATTTTGGTAAGATTCTCGATATAATCTTCTCTTTCATCAACCTGTAGCCTTTTAATTGTTGAAAACCGAAATTCATTTGCAAATACTTTTATATATGACTGTAATTCAAAAGATTTATGATAGTTCAAAACAGAATTTTCAATATCCTCCTTTATTCCTGCGAGATAGGCTTTCACAAAATTTACATCCGCTTCATCGTCAAACATCTGAAATCTCTTAAAATTAGAAATATATCTAAAATCACGCTGTCCGGTCGTAATATTATGAAACAATATGCCAAGGCACAAACATTCATCTGATACAGGCGAATGATAATAATTCAATGCGGAATATTCTATATGATTCATGATATTACCTCCTTTTCAGATAGTTTACAATTGTTGATATGATTACACCGATATGTTCTGTTCTATACATCAGATATTCAATCAGGATATCTTCCTCTTTTACCGGCAGCCGCCACTCTTTTGGACACTCTTCAATGAATTTCCTTATCGTATCATCATTCATCTTATTCACAAATGGAACGCTGTTCTGGACAAGCGCATTTTCTGTTACAGACATATTCCGATAAAACATACTGTATAACCGCTCATTCCACTCAAGAACCTCCGTACTGAACAAATCATTTTCTTTTATTGCCCGCTTTAAACAATTTCCGTCCCAGATTGCCCCGTTAATAAATACATGCGTATGATCTATTACTTTTAATGAAATATCATTTTTATAAAAACGAACCAATAAGTTTCCTTCATTCCTGTCTTTATTAAATATAATATGATCAAATAAAAGAACTTTTATAAAATCCTCTTTATTCCGCATCAAATGAATAACCGATGGCAATAACTTCGTTGTTTTCGGTATATATGTAGAATAAAATGCATATCCATAATTCCTTTCCGATGCAATGCAGGGGTCAAGTATCTCCGTATTTTCATCCATCATTCCAATGCCGCAATACGGCATTGGAATGTCAAGCAATATCGCCATTCTATAACAAACATATTCATTGAACAGCACAAGATTTCCTTCCGGCCCATGCGACAGCTTTACAACGCACTGGCTTCCGTCATCCAAAATTGCATATTTCGGCTCTGTAACGCCAATATTCATATTATAATGAATTTGAGAAATATGTTTTACTTTAATGCGCTCACCTCCCGTATCCGTTCCGCAATCTCTGCCACAGCCAGCACAACGCCGGCCGCGCGCCTGCCCGCGCCCGGCATTCCAATCAGAATCCTATTCGCCCTGACCGAGGAACGCAATGACTTCCACCTCGCACAAAACGTCTTTCGGAAGCTGTTTTACCGCAACGCAGCTTCTTGCCGGCTTTTCCGTAAAATATTTTTCATAGACCGCGTTAAACGCGGCAAAATCTGCCATTTCCGCAAGAAAACAGGTTGTCTTTACGACGTTTTCATAATTCGCCCCGGCCGCCTTTAAAATCTCGCCAACGTTTTTCATGACCTGTTCCGCCTGCTCCGTAATATCCGTTCCGGTAATCCCGCCGCTGGCCGGATCGATCGGGATCTGCCCCGATGCGAACAGCATCTTATCTGCGATAATTCCCTGGGAATACGGCCCGATTGCCGCCGGCGCCTTATCTGTTGCCACTTTTTTTAACATATTCCTGTCCACCTTTCTTATATTGTGCCTGTCCTGATACTATCCTTTGCATGATATCCGCCCTGTCATACCGTGCCGCTAAAACCGCACCTTCACATAAAATCCCCTGTCATTTTCAATGACCTCAAGGACCTCGCCTTCCCGTTCCAGCATTCTTTCGGAAAACGGGAAATTCCCCGACATTGCCAGCGAAGGATTGATCGTATAGTAATAATTGCTGGGAAGCACGCCCTCCGTGACCGTCACATGGTCTCCTTTGGAAAGCAGGCCTGGGCGCTCCATCTTAAATTCCATTTCGCGCATCGATCTGTTCCGTTCCTTTCTTATCCTTTACTATAGCACAGGGGGAGGGGAAAAGTCCACCGGGTCTATCTTCCGAATCTCCCTGTCGTAGGTAAAGATTCCGTTGACTTCTTCTTCCACATCCGATAACTGCGTATAGACGCCTGCACACAGCCCCTCCGGAATCTGCGCTTTCATCTTCTGCATCCGCTCCCGAAACGCGGCGTTCAGGCTCCCGCCGTTTTTGTGCGTTCCGTATCCATACAGCTTCTCACAGGCGCTGTGTCCCGGAATGCGCAGGGAATAGCCGCCGAACTCCGACAGCACGGTAGCGCGCTCCTCTTCCGGCAGAAATTTCAGGCCGAAAAAATAGTGATGGATGCTCTGCAGATCCCCGCCCTTCTGGTCGAACCAGCCGCTGGCCTGATCGATCAGGCGGCTGCTGTCGCAGGCGCGCGCGAGTTCCGTCATCTTCTCCGCATGGAACTGTCCCCAGCCCTCGTTAAAGATCACCCAGACCGCGATGCTCGGATGGCCCTTTAAAAGCCGGATCGTCTCCTTCATTTCACGGACGAACTCCCGTCTTCCTTTTTGCTCTGCGCGGGATAAAAGCCGTAAACAGTTGTCCCGTATCTTCCACCTTTTCCGGGAAAGGAGCGTCGCTGCATAAGTCACGAACCAGTGATTATAATAAGAGCCGCCGTTCACCATATCCTGCCACACGATCATGCCGAGCCTGTCACAATGATAATACCATCGTTCCGGCTCGATCTTGATATGCTTTCTCAGCATATTGAAGCCCATTTTTTTCATTTCCAGAATATCGAACACAAGCGCTTCGTCGGAGGGCGCCGTATAGAGCCCGTCCGGCCAGTAGCCCTGGTCGAGCACGCCGTTCTGGAACTGTGCCCGCCCGTTCAGGCAGATACGCGGAATCCCCGCCGAATCCTTTTCTATCGTAAAGGTGCGCAGCGCAAAATAGCTCGTTACCGTATCGTCTCCCATCGCAGCCGTAAAATAATACAGATACGGCTCTTCGCATGTCCACGGCCGGATGCACGGCAGGGAAATCTCTATCTCCTGATTGGAAAAGCCCTCCGCCTCCGCTATAATACCGCTCTCCTGCGCCGGGCCGCCGCTTTCTCCGGCGGTCCGCCCTTCTTTTTCCGTCTCCCGGTACAGGGCCGGTTCCCGGATTTGAATCCTGACAGGCATCCGCACGGCGCAGCGGACCTGAATCCGCACGCATTTCCGCCCCGGATCCGGTTCCGTCTGCAATTCTTCCACATAGCGCTCCGGCGCATACTCCATCCAGACTGTCTGCCAGATACCGCTCTGGGCCGTATAGAACATGCCGCCCCGTTTCAGCTTCTGTTTCCCCCGCGCATGATAAGAGGTATCGCTTAAATCCCTCACAGCGAGTATCAGCTCGCTTTCCGCTGCGCCAAAACAGCATTCCGTAATATCCGCGGAAAAAGGAAGATAACCTCCCGTATGCCGTGCTGCTTCTTTTCCATTTACATAAACCAGGCAGATCTGATCCACCGCTCCGAAATGCAGGATCAGCCGTTCCCCCTTTTCCAGCCTGTCCGCCTCGACGGGCAGGCTCGTACGATACCACAGATATTCGTCCGGCTGCAGCTGCCTGCCAACGCCGGACAGGGCGCTTTCCGGTGAAAAGGGCACGAGAATCCGGCCGTCATAGGTTTCGGGCTTTTGAAATTTCCGGGTAAAGGCATATTCCCAATAGCCATTTAAGTTTACATAATTTTTTCTTTGCAATAAGGGGCGGGGATATTCCTGCAGCACATGGCAGCTGTCAAGATTCCTTCCCCAACGCGTATATAATTGTTCCATTCGCTTTCCTTTCCGTCTTCCGCTATGACGTTTACTGCACGAAGATCAGCCTTCCTTTAAAAGCCTGAGAATCTCCTCGTAATTCTCTGGCCGGTGCGGGAAGGTACAACCCGTACAATCCTTAATCCTCTTTTCGGTTCTCTCTATGTATCGGGGATTCCCCGGACATTTTTCTTTCAGGTAAAAAGGACAGTAACAGAACAGACAGTTAAAATCCTTCAATCCCTCATGGCAGGGAAAATACCGGCAGTCCCTGTTCTCAAAAAAACGGTGTGAATGATCCATTCTCTCTACAATCTCCCTAAAATCCGGCTGTATCCATAATTGAGCGGCACATCCGCCATTCTGGCCCACATCTGTTTTATGCGGGAATCATCAGCCGTCCTGTTCACACAATGCATATTGCCGCAGCCTGCGCAGATTCCTTCACAGCGCACCTTTTCATCCTGCGTCAGCTCCGCCGCGAACGCGACGCTCTTTTTCGGTAAAAGGCAGAAGGCCGCATTGCAGGTGACCCGATCGGTCAATCCAGTCAGCAGGCCGGGCAGCTTTTCCAGCGGATACGCCTCCTCGCTTCCGGGAAAATGATAGCGCGCCACATGCCAGTCCGCCGTCTCCCCGATATAACGGTTATAGGCGCCGCAGCCCTGCATCAGCAGCTCCCCGGCCAGCACTTCCAGCATATAACACTTCGACAGGGAACCCTGCCCGCTGTAACGCTCCTGCAGGATATCCAGCCCTGCGCCGAGCGACATAACGACCCGCTCATACCGCCGGCCCGGCAGATCCGCCCCTCCCGCGCCGCTTCCCGCTTCCACCTGCCCTCGTTCCCAGAAAGCCTCTCTGTATAAAAAGGGCAGCATTTCTTCCGCTGCTGCCCGCAGTTCCTCCGCCCGCGTTTCCTCATAATGAAATTTGACGCGCACCTTTTCCAGGAAGGCCCGTTTGGGAAAATTATCGAGTAAATCCGCAAAAAAGGCCGCCATTTGATCTTCTCCTTTCAGGAACAGCTTTCCAAAACGACGCCATGGGCAATTCCCGGTATCGTCTGTCCCTCGTTAAAACTCGTCTTGCTTAACAGCGCCCCCGTCGGCAGAAACAGAACCCGCTTCCAGACGCCCTCTTCTATCTTTTTCAAAATACAGGCCGCCAGGACGACCGCCGAACAGCCGCAGCCGGAACCGCCCGCATTGGTATTCTGCTTTTCGCTGTCGAAAATCTCCATCCCGCAGTCCATATGCTGCCTGGCGATATCGATGCCGTCTTTGGAAAGCAGTTCAAACAAAAGCTGCCGGCCTACCGAGCCCAGATCTCCGGTAATGATCTTGTCGTAATCGTCCGGCGTTCTGCCAAAATCCGCAAGATGCTGCCTGATTGAATCGGAGGCCGCCGGCGCCATGCATGCGCCCATATTCATAGAATCCTTAATACCGTAATCCATGATCTTTCCAAACGTAACTCCTGTTATTTTAGCTCGCGCCTTTTTCCCGCCGCCCGGAGCGACCAGAAAAGCGGCGCTTCCCGTTACCGTCCATGTAGCGGAAAGCGGTCTTTGGTTTCCATAGGAAAGCGGAAAACGGAATTCCTTTTCCGCACTGGCAAAATGGCTGGAAGTCACGCAGGCTGCCTTGTCCACAAAACCGCCCGCAACAGCCATGCCGCATATTCCGAGGGACAGGCCGCAGGTCGAACACGCTCCATACAACCCAACATGGGGCGTCTGAAACGAAGAAAGCCCGAAGCTGCTGGCAATGGACTGCCCCAGCAGATCCCCTGCAAAAATGAGCTGTAAATCCTCTTTTTTCAGTTTTTCTTTCTCCAGCATGATCTGGATCGCTTCCCTTTGCAGCGCGCTTTCCGCCTCTTCCCATGTTTTCGCGCCGAACATATCATCATACCCTACTTTATCGAACAGTTTTCCCATGGGGCCCTGTCCTTCTTTGCTTCCGACGATCGAGCCGCTGTTTACAATACAGGGCGGATTTTGAAATTGAATGCTCTGTTTTCCCAACATCTGACTACTCTCCTTCTTCCATGCCTTTTACGCAATGGCTGTTATTTTTGAGAGAATAGTATGCGCAGATACGCTGGAAATATGCGCTCCGCCTCCGCTATTATGACTGCCGGCGCGCTTTTGCGCGGCTATCCCGGCTCTAAAGGAAAACCGCTTCCGGCTCCGGCGCAAACTCCGGCGACACACTGCAGACGGAGATTTTGTATTCCGCCGCTTCCCGGAAAACGGCTGGCAGCGCGTATTCTTTTATATAATATGTGTTATTATTCAGTGCATGATGCAGGCTTACCTTTTCATCCTCCTCGATACAAACCGTAAAATCCCGCAAAGGCAGGGACATGCCAAGGCCCGTCGCTTTCAGAAAACTTTCCTTCATCGTCCAGATCCGGAACATCCGGCTTTCCCGTTCTTCCCGCAGATTTGCCCGATAGAGCCACGCCTTTTCTTCTTCGGCAAAAAAACGCTCTGCAACGTGCAGCTTCCCCGGCCGCACCCGTTCGATATCGCTTCCAAGCTCCTGACCTCCCATACTGCACAGGGCATAGCCGCCGGAATGGGAAAGAGAAAAATGCAGATCGGGATAATCGCAGAACATCGGTTTTCCCTGATTCCCCAGGACATATTCCATCGATTTCTCCCGCAGCCCGTAAAACCGCAGGGCGGCATCCAGCGCAAGGGAAGCGCCAAGACTTCTGCACCGGTCTGTTCCGTTCTTCAAAGCGCCTGCCTTCCGCCTCCTGTAGGAAGAAACGGATGAAAGCGCTGTCTGAAAAGCCGCTTCCTCTTCCAGTTGTCCGATATTTATAACATAGGTTCTTATCATAGCTGCCCTTTGCCGCGCGCTGAGCGCTCTCTGTTAAATAACGCTTGTTTCGATATTTTGCATTGTTTCCGTTTTGTCGTCTTCCGCCATGAAACAGTCCTCGCAGATCCGGTACGGATAATCCCAAAACAGGGGCTTTCCGCACAGCTGGCACTTTTTCTCGAACTGCCGCTTATTCTCCTGTAAAAGACTGCCGATAGCCCGCTGTGCCGCCTCTCTGTTCACCTCCAGCGCTTCTCTGTCGATGACCCAGTTCGCCCGGCCCGCAAACTGGCTGTACAAATCCAGTTTTTTATAATAGCTCTCCAGCGCCTCCAGCGAAGCATCTTTCGGATAGGGCGGGCAATCCTTTTCTTCCATCGGATTTTCGCAATATTTCAGCCACTGTTTCAGTACTTCCTTATCCCCGATATCGAAAGGGCAGGTAATGAGAGAAAGCAGCAGCTTCTTATCCTTCATACATCCGGCAGCCCTGCGGTAATTTTTCAGATAACGGTATTTTCTGACGCTCTCCGCCATCGAAATTTTATCATAAAGTGCCGTTCCGCCCGCATTTTCCCATATTTCGATAATCTCATCCAGCTCCATATTAATATCCAGAAGAACTTCCGGGAACCCGATCCTCGCCTTTTTGATCGGATGAAAGGGCTCCTGCATCTTCTTGCCGACATATCCCATATCTACTACGGACTGTACATAACCTGTGTTATAAAATCCATAGCGTCCGGCCCGGCCCGCGATCTGGCGTATTTCTTCCGCACGGATGCGGCGCTTGGCCGTGCCGTCGAACTTAATGGTATTCATAAAAACGATTCTTCGTATCGGCAGATTAACGCCCATCCCGATCGCATCGGTCGCAACGACGACCTCATTGAACCCTTCCGCAAAAAGATGCACCTGCTCCCTTCGCGTTTTGGGCGGCAGATTACCATAAATAACGCTTGCTTTTATTCCTTTTTCTTCCAGTGCGGCCGCAATCGCGAGCACATTTTTCTTGGAAAAGGTAATCAGGGCGTCCCCTTTTTCCACATCTCTGCCCATATCATATTTGGCATGCAGAAATTCCAGCTTCGTATTCCTCTCATGATGCACCAGATCGTAAGTATCCCCACAGCGGGTAATCATCCGTATGAGCAGTTTTTCCGCAATCGGCGAAGCGCATATATGGATCTCCTCCGCCCGGATTCCAAGAATTGCCCTCGTCCAGCAGCTCCCCCGGTTCTCATCATCCAGCATCTGCGCCTCATCGATGACCGCGATATCATAGATTTCCTTCAAATCCAGGATTTCAACGGTGGATGCCTGGCAGAAAGCGCCCGGCGTCACGATTTTTTCTTCCCCCGTAACCATGCTGCACGGGATGCCCGCCGCCGTCATCGTATCGTAAACTTCCAGCGCAAGAAGCCGCAAGGGCCCCAGATAAATGCCCCGATAAGCCTGTTTCAGCCGCTGCAGCGCCTGATAGGTCTTGCCGCTGTTGGTCGGTCCGATATGCAGAATGAAATGCCTGCGCATACTGCGCGCTTCCGGATATTGTTTCTCCGGCTCCGCCTCCATCAGTTCTTCTATCCGCCGGCCCACCATGAACTGCATATAATCGTCTTTGTAAATTTCATACAGGGATTTACAGCGGAGCAGCTCGCAGACTTCTTCCATTTTCAGGATTTCCGCCGCGGAAGAAGAAGGCGCCATCATCCGCAGAAAAGACAGATCCAGCTGTATCAGCCTGCGCAGGGTATGCTTATAATAATTGCGGAACTTATTGTCCCTGTTAGCCACCGTATAACCGATATCCGCCGCTTTCCTGTGCAGCTCTTCCATATCGTTCAGGATCTGATGCGCTTCCATCTTCTTTTTCCGTGCGATACGGCGTTCCAGCTGCCTGATAGTGTGCTCGCAGCCCTTGACGAACCGCCTCTGTCCGGAATACGGTATTTCCAGAAACGCCTTATGATATACCTTCCACGCCGCCTCTACCTGTTCATTCGTAATCTTTTCCATGCTAATCCTCTATTCATTGGGCCTCTGATAAAACCGCCCCGATAATTCCTCGGTCCGCAGCGCATTGACAAAAGCGCTGTCATCCGTTTCTTTGACGGAATGAATTACCGTCTTGCTTTCTTCTCTCGATACGACGGAATAAACGATATTCCTTTCACAGTGCGCATAAGAGCCCTGGCCCTCCAGAATCGTCGCGCCGTGCCCGCTCACCTCATAAATCGCCTTACATACGTCCTTCGGTTTATTCGTAACAATAAATAACGTCTGTTTTTGATATCTCTTATAGAGCATCTGAAGGACCTGCGTCGAAGCATACTGGTAAATAATGGAATAAAGGGCCTTGTCCCAGCCGAACAGAAAACCGGCTATACAAATGATAACGGCGTTGATGCCGAGCACGAGATTCCAGGAATCCACGCCCTTTTTCTCCGACAGATAAATGGCAAGGAAATCCGTACCGCCCGTGGTGGCGTTCATCATCAGGCACAGGCTGATGGCAAAACCGCTGATCATACCGCCGAATACGCTGATCAGGAGCGTATCGTAAGTAATGACATTCACCGGGATGATATCCGTCAGGACGCTGTTTAAAACGATCATCAGACAGGAATACAGCGTGAATTTTTTCCCGATAAAACGGAATCCTATGTAAATAGGAAGGGTATTCAATAACAGATTCACGAGCGAAAAAGGAATCTGAATGCCCATAAATTTTTCAAAAATCGCCTGAATCAGGATTGTCAGCCCCATAACGCCGCCCGGATACAGGTCCCCGGTCCTGACGAACGTTTTCGTATTGACCGCCATGATCACCGATGCGACGCAGATTACGACGATTCTTTTTCCATCTTTTTTTAAATCAAAAGTCATGTTCTTTTCCCTCATTTTGGCTAAACTAAATTAAATATTTTCTATTTTAATCTCCATTTCTGAGCGACTTGCCGCACCATCCTGCGCTTTCAGCCCGATATGCACCTCGTCCAGCTGTTTCTGTTCTACCGCCGCGGGCGCGTTCATCATCACGTCCATCGCACTTTTATTCATCGGGAACGGAATGATCTCCCGGATGCTCTCTTCACCGGTGATCAGCATGATCATGCGGTCCACGCCGGGCGCAATGCCGGCATGAGGCGGCGCGCCGTAACAGAATGCGTTATACATGGCCGGAAATCTGGCTTTGACATCCTCTTCTCCCAGACCCACCAGCTGAAAAGCCTTTACCATGATTTCCGGATCGTGATTCCGCACTGCGCCGGACGACAGCTCCACGCCGTTGCAGACGAGATCGTACTGATAGGCCAGGATCGAAAGCGGCTCCTGCTCCTCCAATGCCGCCATCCCGCCCTGCGGCATAGAAAACGGATTGTGGCAGAATTCCAGTCTGCCGGACTCTTCCCCGATTTCATACATCGGGAAATCCACGATCCAGCAGAACGCATACTGTTCCTTATCCATATGAGCCTCGCAGCAAAGCCCTAACAGATTCCGCAGAACGCCCGCCGTTTTCTGGGCCCTCGCCTTTTTCCCGGCGGTCAGTCCCACGAAATCGCCCGGCTTTAAACCAAGCGCTTCAATGACCCTTTCTTTTCTTTCCGTCAAAAATTTACTGATGCCGCCGACAAATTCCCCATTCTCATCCAGCCTGAACCAGTAAGCCTTTTCGCCGGACTGCACCTCGACGTCATGACAGATCTTATCGATGACCTTACGCGTCGCCGAAAACCTGTCCACAACGACCGCTTTCACCACATTTTCCGCAAAAGGAGCGAAACCGCAGTCCGCCATGCAGCCTGTCGCATCCTGCACGAGCAGGTCGATGCGCAGATCCGGTTTATCGGAACCGTATTTTTCCATCGCTTCCAAATAAGGAATGCGGGTAAAAGGCGGTTTAGAAGCCGTTTTATATACGCCGTATTTTTCAAATACCGGCGGCAGCACCTCTTCTATTATCGAAAAAACGTCCTGCTGGTCCGCGAACGCCATCTCCATATCGAGCTGATAGAACTCGCCCGGAGAACGGTCCGCCCTGGCATCCTCATCCCGGAAGCAGGGAGCGATCTGAAAATATCTGTCGAAGCCGGAAGCCATCAAAATCTGCTTGAATTGCTGCGGCGCCTGCGGCAGCGCATAAAACTTGCCCGGATGGACTCTTGACGGAACGATATAATCTCTCGCTCCCTCCGGCGACGAACAGGTCAGAATCGGCGTCGTGATCTCCAGAAAACCGAGATCCGTCATCCGGTTCCGCAGCTCCGCGACGATTCTGCTCCGCAGAACGATCTTATCCTTCACCTGCGGATTCCGCAGATCCAGATACCGGTATTTTAACCGCAGATTTTCATCCGCCTCTTTGGAACGGTTGATTTCAAAAGGCAGGGCGTTATAGCGGCAGTTCCCCAGCACGGTAATTTTCTCCGGAACGACCTCGATATCCCCGGTCGGCAGATGTGGATTCTTATTGGAACGTTCCCGGACCACCCCTTCAATGCGGAGCGTCGATTCGTTGTTCACGCCGTCAAGGGACTGCATGAGCTCTTCCGTCTCGATGACGATCTGTGTCGTGCCGTAAAAGTCCCGCAGAATCAGAAAGCCGAGATTTTTGGATACTTTTCTCAGATTTTCATACCAGCCTGCCAGCGTCACTTTCCCGCCGATATGCCGGCTGCGCAGTTCGTTACAGTTATAGGTTCTCGATTGCATCATTTTTCCGTATTTCCTTTCGCCTGTGTGCTTTCAGATACTAACGCTCATTTTATCACAGTATGAGGGGACAGGCAAGGGACGGCGGAAATTAAACACGGAAATCAAAGCCATCCCCCTCTTGCGCTCTCCTCCTTTTTCTACTAAAATACAGTTACCACCTGCTGGAATTTACGAAAATAATTGGAAAGGGCAAAGGGATACCGCTATGTTTGGAGCATTATCAGGTTATGAACAGAAAGACCGGACCGTCACGCTGCATTATGAAACACAATCCGTACGGATACAGGTGCTGACTCATAAAATCATCCATGTATTCGTCCCGCTTACATCCTCCGGGCGCCGCTCAAAAGCCATCGAAGGGGATAAAGAACTGCCGGCCGCATTTACGCTGGATAAGGCAAAAGATCATCTGATTCTTTCGACCGACTCTCTTGTCTGCCGGATCTATGACGATTTTATGCTCGATTTTTACGGCAGAGACGGAAATCTGCTCTGTGCTGACTATCGGGGTCAAAGAACACCGCGCTTTGAGCTGTCGGAATCCTTTATCGAATTTATCAGACAGGAAGGCCACGACGCCGGCGGCGCCGGGAACCGGGATTATCCGGTACAGTGCGTCAAAAGGCTGGATGCCGGCGACTGTATCTACGGCCTTGGCGATAAGACAGGCGTTCTGAACAAACGCTTTTATGAATACGAGAACTGGAACAGCGATATTCCCGACCCGCATGAAGACTGTTTCAAATCCCTCTATAAGAGCATCCCTTTCTTTATTACCCTGAAGGAAAATGGCGTCTACGGCATTTTTTATGACAATACCTTCAAAAGCTATTTCAATTTTGGCAAGGAAAACGACGGATATTACAGTTTCGGAAGCGATGACGGCAGCCTGGACTACTATTTCATCGGCGGGGATTCCATGCCGGAAATCGTCAGAGGTTACACTTATCTGACCGGACGGATGCCCCTCCCTCAGAAATGGACGCTTGGCTATCACCAGTCCCGCTGGGGATACGACAGTGAAGAGACCTTCCGGGAGCTTGCCGCGAAACTGCGAGAGCTGCGGATTCCCTGCGATGCGCTGCATTTCGATATCGACTATATGGAACACTACAAGGTCTTTACCTGGGATCAGGAGCGTTTTCCGGACGCAAAGACCCTGATTTCTGATTTGCAAAAGCAGGGCATAAAGGCCGTTACGATCATCGACCCAGGCGTCAAGGCAGAAAAAGGTTATCCGATGTATGAAGAAGGCATTGAAAACGGCTTTTTTGCAAAATCCCCTGACGGCGGCGTCTATGTCAACGCGGTCTGGCCCGGCGATGCGGTATACCCGGACTTCGGCAGTCCTGCAGTCCGGGAATGGTGGGGCGGCCATCTGCGGTTTTATACCGACTTGGGCATCGGCGGTATCTGGAACGATATGAATGAACCGGCCAGTTTCAACGGGCCGCTTCCGGACGATATCGTTTTTACAGACGAGGACAGGCCCTCCACCCACGCCGAAATGCACAACGTCTACGGCCACAATATGGCCAAAGCGACTTATGAAGGGTGGAAAAATCTGACAGGCAAAAGACCCTTCGTCATCACGCGGGCCTGCTACAGCGGTTCCCAGAAATATGCGGCGGCATGGACCGGAGACAACCAGAGCCTCTGGACGCATCTTCGCATGGCAATTCCCCAGCAATGCAATCTGGGCCTGAGCGGGATGCCCTTTATCGGAACCGATATCGGCGGTTTCGGGGCCGACACCACGCCGGAGCTTCTGATCCGCTGGGTGGAGCTGGGATGCTTTTCCCCGCTGTTCCGCAACCATTGTGCAAAAGGCAGCATGAATCAGGAACCGTGGCTGTTCGGTGAAGAAACGCTCTCCATTTACCGCAAATATGTGACGCTCCGTTATACGCTGCTGCCCTATTTCTACGACTTATGCCGGGAATGCGAACTGACCGGGCTCCCCATTATCCGCCCGCTGGTCCTTCATTATGAAAAGGATGAAAACGTCAGGAATCTGAACGACGAGTTTCTGGCGGGCGAACATCTCCTCGTGGCCCCTGTCGTCGAACAGGGCGCACGAAAACGCATGGTCTATCTGCCGGAGGGCGTCTGGTACGATTACTGGACGCACGCCGCCTGCGAAGGAAAACAGTATTATCTGATCGACGCGCCGTTAGACGTATGCCCGATTTTTGTCAAAGCCGGCACAATACTGCCCAAAGCTCCGGCGCAGATGTATGTAGGAGAAATCGAGGATCCCGAACTTCTTCTGGAGGTCTATCCCGGCGAAGGCTCTTATGTCCACTACCGCGACAACGGAGAGGATTTCGCTTACCGGGACGGCGCCTATCACGAATACTTTTTCAGAACAGACGGGAGAAACAAACTGGAAATCACGAAACAGCACGAAGGATACCGGGATTATCCGCATATTGCAGTCCGCTATATCACACAATAAGACAACCGGCGCTGCGCCGGGAGCCGTCCGTTATGAAGAATCGTACGGGCGCAGGCTGAAACGGCCTGCGCCCGCATTTTCTCATTTCTTTCTCAGCCCCGTTTTATAATAAAAGTAAGTCTTATCCGGCACGCGGTATGCCTTTTCCCCGTCCATACGCCAACCCGTACTGTCCCCGAATACGATCCGTCCGTCCGGCAGCACGCAGTACAGACAGCCTTCCCATTGACAGGGCGCCTCATAGGCGGGAAGTACATTGACCGCGCTTTCTTCCCCCAGATTATAGGTAAAGATTCCGCTGTATCCCCAGAAAACGAAATCCGTATCGGATCCCGGCGCGATAATATCCAGCATGATCGTATCTTCCGGCACGATATTTTCATAGATATCTTCCAGACAGCCTTTTTCCGGATCGATAGAGGCAATGCCCATCCTTCTGCCTTCCGCCCATCCTCCCCGCGCCTCGATCTGCGTATAGACCCTGCCGTCCCGGCCGACGCCGAGCCCGCCGGCCAGATGACTCTGATACTGGTCGGAAACAATTGCCTTCACATAGTTTCCGTCGGAATCGAATATAGAAACCAGCCTGTCGGAAAACATGCCGCGAAGATAGATATACCCCGCGTCGTCCACAGCCATTCTGCTGACCCTGCCGCCGATTTCGTCGTAATAAGGCGATAAATCAACCTTCTTTTTGATTTTTCCTTCCGCGCTCAAAATCCAGAGACTCGTCTTATAGCCTTCCCCGGCCACCGTCAGAACCCCGCCGCCATTCTGCGCCCGTTCTAACAGCACCAGATAAATATCCCCCTTTTTATCCTGATATAATACACTGACATCCGTTTCCACATCAAAATCGTCGAAGAACAATTCCGAACCGCCGCTGCCAATTTCCATCTTATGAATAGCATTCCAGCCCGTTAAAAAGATGCAGTCCTGCCCTGCCGCGATTGTCCTGATTTCCAGATCGCCCGTATAAGGAATGGTCAGCTCCTGTTCCGGGTTCCAGATTGCTTCGCTTTGCAGAATCGCTTCGTCGGTCGGCTCGATCTCCCGTTCCTTTTCCTTGTTGACCGTTTGGGTCGGCTGCTCGACCTCCCCCGCCGCCATTTTTTCGTTCATCGCCTGTAAACTGTAATCCCGTTTGTGCTGGAAATCGATGATCTGAAGCAGTTCTTCGTCGCTCATTTCCTTTTCCGGGAAGAAAAAGGTCGCCGTTTTCCCATAAAACCCTACGCCTTTCCCCCGATACGCTTCCGGCTCCGAAAGCATCGTAAGAACGCCCCTGGGAAAGAGGCCGGTCTCCTCATAGGACTTCCTCAGCTCCCCCATCCGCTCTCTTTCCGATTCCTGATAGGGCCTGTTATAATTATCCGTGCCTATCGCATTTCGATAAATCTGCATAAAATATGCTTCCATTTCCTTTTCATTCATGGCTTCCATCCGCTGCCGCCAGGCGCTGACCGCAGCAGTCACCGTAATAGAAAGCATGGCTGTCAGCGCCGCCGCCAGAACGATGGCTTTTCGCCAGGTCATCCGATATTTCCGCCGTTTTGGCAGACTGACAAGTATGTCATCTATTTTTTTCTGTAAGGTAACCGGCAGTATCATTCTCTCCTGCCCTGCCATCTCAAACAGCTCCTGTTCCAATCTGTCTTTCATGGGAACCTTCTCCTTTCCTGAACCTTTTCTTGACTTTTACAGTCAAAGCCACTCCTTCAACTGCTTCTTCCCACGGAAAAGCCGGGATTTGACCGTCCCTTCCGCAATATGAAGAATCTCCCCGATTTCCTTTATGGAAAACCGCTCGTAAAAATAAAGAATGACGACTTCCCGATAAACGACGTCCAGCGCCATGACCATATCCCACAGCTCATGGTATTCGTCCCGGAATGCGGGCATATAATCTTCCATATTTTCTACGGGCGAGACCCGTTTGTTCTTCGCATAGATTCTCTTTGCCTCGTTCGCGGTTATCTGCATGATCCACGCCTGAAAGCGTTCCGCCTTCCGCAGCGTATGGATCTTCTCATACGCTTTCAGAACGGATTCGCCGACCGCATCCTCCGCATCCTCGCGGTTGTGCAGGATTCCGAGCGCGAGCCTGTACAGGTTCGGCGTATACTCCTGAACCAGACGGCTGAACATTTCCTTATCGATCGCAGACATAATCCACCTCCTTTGCATTTTCGCCGGCTTCTGTATCATATGACCGGGCAAAGAGAGAAAAGGTTCCCGATAATTCCTTTTTACCCCGCCTGCAGCCGCCGGTAGACCTGATAAACCGCCGGGATGAACAGAATCGACAGCGTCCCGTATAAGACCGGCAGAACAGAAAGCGCCCCCAGCACTTTCCCGCCGGCCTGATACAAATAGAACAAGGATAATGTCTGATTCACATCCATTAATTTATCCGGCAGCAGACACATAAGCTTCTCGGCGGTGAAAGAGCCGCCCGTGTCGATAAAGCCCGGCAGAAACAGCAGAACAAAGGGAATCGTCACCGCAAACACCGTGGACTTCGTTTTGGCGGAAACCAGCATGGTCAACAGCAGAACGGCCAGAATACCGATATAGCCGCCAAAAAGCGTCAGCAGATACTTCTGCCAGTTCGTCACAATATAAAAGCTTTTCCACCCATAACGATTTGTCTGAATGAGAAGGTCCGCTCCGTCCGTTCCCATAGCCGCGAGCACGATTGCGGAATAGAGCAGCATCATTGCAAAATAAACGGCCGTCACAAAGAAAAGCCCGGCCCCCAGCTTCGCCAGAACAGCTTTTCCTCTTCCATGGCAGGACGCATAAAAGACCGAATCCGCTTTACAGCTGAATTCCCCCGAAAAAATGCCGGCCACGACAAAGCTGAGCGCAAGCATCGTTATCATCACGACCATCGAGGCCCACTCGGACAGCTGCTGCCAGCCGTCCGCATAATCGTAATAAAAGGGCGTCTGCGCTTCCAGCGCCTGATAGCGCTGTATCAGAAAATTTCTTTCCGCCTCATCATACCGGTACTGCTGCGCGTCCTCCTCCAGCCATTCCTGTAAATGAAGCAGCCTGTTCCCATAAAAAAAACGGGCATCCTCCGGCACAAGAGAATCCGGCGCATAATAATCCGCTTCCCGGAACCTGCAGAAAGAGTACATCAGCATCAGGCGGATATCGTGAAATCCCTGTTTCCAGCCGAATACGATATTGCTGTCGCGGACGCTTTCAGATCTCCCTTTCTCCGTATCGTTAAATCTTCTGTTTTCCGCGATAACATTTGCTATGACTTCATCGGTCAATAATCCCGTCCATTCCTTTTTGGCCGCTTTCAGCTTATGAACCGCCTCGATACCGTATTCATTATCGCCGTTTTCATTCACATAGTAAACGCCATGTACCGCCAGAAAGCAGGCCAATGCGAGGACACCCGCCAAAACCAGCATCACGATCTTTGTACCCGGTTTCACCCATATCTTTTTCAATTCATAATAGAACATCGTCTTCCCCCGCTTTCCCGCCAAAATAAGATAAAAAGACATCCTCTAACGTCGGCATTTCCTCCTCCGCCCCCGGATGCGGCCGCTCCTCTGAAAGGATTCTGAGCATAACGCCGCCCGGAACGATCTTTCTGTTCGCTACCTTGTAACGCTTATCGTACGACCGGGCTTCGTTAACCGATACGGTCAGGCTCCATGCCCTCTCCGGGATTCCTCCTGTCACCGCTTCCAGCGTTCCCGTATGCAGAAATTCCCCGTTTTTCATCAACAAAATTTCATTCGCTATGAACTCGACATCCGATACGATATGCGTGGAAAGCAGCACCAGCCTGTCCAGCGCGAGCTCGCTTATGAGATTCCGAAAACGAATCCGCTCATTCGGGTCAAGTCCCGCCGTCGGTTCATCCAGAACCAGAATTGCCGGATGATTGAGCATCGCCTGTGCAATACCGGCTCTCCGTTTCATGCCGCCGGAAAGTTTTTTCATTTTCTTATCCGCCGCCTTCGATAATCCCACCTGGTCAAGCAGCTCCTTCACCCTTTTTCCGGCCGCCGCCCTGTGCACGCCCTTAATGGAAGCGATATACATCAGATAATCTTTCACCGTAAGGTCCGGATAATAACCAAAATCCTGCGGCAGATAACCGAGCAGTTTCCGATACGCCGCTCCCATCCCGAAAATATCCTCTCCATCCAGCAAAATCCTGCCCTCCGAGGGCTTTAACAGCGTGCAGAGCATCCGCATCAGCGTCGTCTTTCCCGCACCGTTGACGCCGAGCAGCCCGTAAACGCCCTTTTCCATCGTATAGGATATATGCGATACCGCCGCCGTTCCCTGAAATCTCTTCGTTAAGTCTTCTATTTCCAACCGCATTTTCTAACCCGCCTTTCTCCTGTCCTTCTCTCCGGCCCTTTTCACGGAGCGACAGCGTGCGCCCGCAGGGCCGATACGCTGCCCGGCAGCTGAACCGTTATCTCTTCTCTTTTCATTCCGCCGCATTGACACAGCCCCCTTCCAGCCCATTTTCACATTCCCGCATCACTCTTTTGACTATATAAGTCAGATATAGAACGGCAATCCCGCAGATTCCCGCCCAGGCCGGGACGGAAACGGCCTCGTACACGCTTTCGTTCAAAACGACCTGAACCCATACGGCGGCCCATAGAAGCGACAGGAAACAGGCCGTATATTCCGAATCCGCATAGCGGCTGCACAGCGTCCTGAAACAGATACAGCAGGTAACGATTACCGGCAGAAAGAACTGTATGACGATTTCGCCGATCATGACTCCTGAAGTCAACGACAGTGCTGCCGCAAATATTCCGAGAAACATGCCGTCCACCACCGCAAAAACGAGCAGCCGCGCCGCATAAATCTGCCGGAGGGAAAAACGGGCCGCGGCTTCTATCTCCATGGAGCCGGAACTGCGGTTCTTCCACAGCTCCGGTATGACCAGGATGACAAACAGCGGCGCGGTAGTGCCGAGCAGCCTCTGTAACAGCCGGACATCCTCTGTCCCCCGGATGAGGCATCCTGCGGACAGCAGCAGAAAAAACTGCAGGATCCACCACTTCTTGCGGATATAACGAGTCTGGTCATAAATAAAATCAAAATAAGATACTTCCGTTTGCTCCACGCTCTGATAGAAGTTTTTCCGGGCACTGACGACTGTGTCTTTTATTTTTGACTCATCCGGTTTCGGCATACTGCTCTTTCCATATGCCCTCAACCGCCTATCCAATGCATTCAAAACGATTCCTCCTCTCCATGCCGGGCCGCCCCTCCTTCCGGCTCATCTCCCAAAAGCCCTCTCAGCGCTTCTTTCGCCTTCCTGATGCGGTATTTCACAAGAGGAATGCCAATCTGCAGTACATCTGCTGTTTCCCGTACGCTCAGTTCCTGAAAAAAACGCAGAATAACGACTTCCCGCAGCTGCGCAGGCAGCTTTCCAAGGGCCGCCTCTATCAGCAGTTTCTCTTCTAGTGCGCTCATATCGTCCGCTCCCTCCACATCCTCATACTCCATGGCGAATTCCCGGTTCTTCCGTCCCCAGTCGATGCAAAGGTTCCGGGCGATCGTATAGAGATAATTGAGGCTTTTTCCATGGTGCTTATAATCCGCAAGCCTCCTGAAAAAGCGCGCAAAGGTCTCCTGCGTCAGATCCTGCGCCCACTCCCTGTCGGGACAATGGTAACTGCAATATTGCAGAATCTGCGCATAATACTGCCGTACGAAGGTATCCATCGCCTCCTCGTCTCCGTTCTTCATTTTTCGGATCAAAAGAAAATCCTGCTGCATCAAAATCCTTTCTCCCGCAGCCGCCGGAACCGCTTCGTCCCGGAAAGCGCTTTCTATCAAGTATAACGCAGCCGGGGAAGGATTGGATAGTTTAACCTTATAAAAAACGTGGAAATCAGGGGCCGCCGTATCAGTTCAGCCACCAGGCCGACTTCCTCGTCATGACAATTTTACTCCCGTTCTCCATGCTCAAAAAAAAGAGGCAGATTTCCGCGCCCCGCGCCTTATCTGCCTCTTATCAATATTTCCATATACCCTGCCGTCCTACATCATGACCAGCTCATACTCCCTGCTTCCGATTCCAAGCTCCGCCGCCGCTTCCACCGTATGAATGCCGTTCCTCGACTCCATACGCTCGATCAAATGCTTCTTACCGGGATCCTCCGACTGGTAGACCAGATCGACACATGCCTGATCGAGCGCGACCGGATTAAACGACGCGAGTATACCGATATCCGCTATTTCCGGATCTTCCGCCACCGCACAGCAGTCGCAGTCCACGGACATATTTTTCATAACGCTGATATAAGCGATTTTTCCGGGAAAATAATTCACGATCGACTGCGCCGCGTCCGCCATCGATTCGAGGAAAGAATCATGATCCGAAGACCAGAAATTTTCCGGAACGCCGACGCCGTGGATATACGCTTTCCCATGGGAAGAAGCAAGACCGATGGAAATGTTCTTCAGCGCGCCGCCGAAACCGCCCATCGGATGGCCCTTAAAATGCGACAGCACCAGCATCGAATCATAATTTTCCATATGCTTTCCCACGAAATTTTTCTTAATCTTCTTTCCATTTTCAACAGGCAGCTCCAGCTCGCCTTCCTCATCCATAATATCCACAGCCGCAGCGTCGGTCCATCCATGCTGTTTCATGGTCTCCCAATGCGCTTCTGTCGTATTGCGCGCGCCTTCATATGCCGTATTACATTCCACGATCGTTCCATTTACCTTCTGAATCATCGGTTTCCAAAAAGAAGGCCGGATAAAATTCTGATTTCCGACCTCCCCGGAATGCACCTTGACCGCTACCTTTCCCGGAAGCTCGATCCCCAGCGCATCATACAATTTCAATACTGCTTCAGGCGTAATTTCCTTCGTAAAAAAAACTTTCGATTTTTCCATCAAAAACCTCCATTCCTGCTCAGTCTGCGAATTTGGACGCAAGTACAAATTTGCCTGTGAAAATTTATTTTTCACAGTAAACCTCCATTCCTGTCCACCCCGTAAACCGGGACATCATTGATAATTCTATTATACAGTCCGCCTCCCGCCCCAAGTCAAGTGTATTTTACAGATTCGGGGAATTTCAGACGATTTCGATTATCGTTCAGCCGCCGGGCCGTGCGGCTGAACGATGACAATTTTTATCCCCGGTACGTTATTCCCCTTCCCGCGTTCGGAAAATCCGCGCTGTGCGCCGCATCCATGATAAACAGCCCCAGCAAAAGAAGCCCTGCCGCCAGTCTGGCCTTTTCCGGCATTCTATGATACAGCCCGGTATAGGCCGGAAGCAGGACAAAAACGAGAAAAAGCCCGCCGATGCCGAACATCAGACAGCTCATCAGACAGATATGTCCATTGAGATTGAACGGCATTCCGCTGTAATCCCACCACTTGACGCCCCATGCCCTTTCCAACAGGGAGCCGGCCAGATATTCCAGCACGGAACAGAATGCCATGGACAGCAGAAAGACGGGAAGCTGCTTTCGTTTCCATCCGCCCGGCATCAGAGCGCTGAAAAGGAAATACAAAAACAGGCCGCCCGCCCCATAGATCGGAAGCCAGGGGCCGGACAGAATACCGCGGTTCACGAACCGCCCTTCCCGTACGAGATAAAGGCATACTTCCCAGCCCCAGCCCAGAAAAGAAACCAGAAAGAACAGCAATACATAGTAATCGAATGAAACTTTTTTCCTCATATACATCACCATACCCGGTATTCTGTCCGGTTTTATGGAAAATATCCGCGATTGCCGCCGCGGTTTATGGGTTCCACTCCATCCCGCAGGAAAATAATACCTATTCCAACTCACTCAATCCCGTATAAAGGTTATAATACCGTCCATGCTGCGCCAGCAGGGTATCGTGATCGCCCCGTTCGATAATCTCCCCGTTCTCCAGTACCATAATCGCATTGGCGTTGCGCACCGTTGAAAGCCGGTGCGCGATAACGAGCGTCGTACGGCTCGCCATCAAACGATCCATGCCGTGCTCGATATGTTTCTCCGTCCTCGTATCGACGGAGCTGGTCGCCTCGTCCAGAATCAGGATCGGCGCTTTGGAGATGGAAGCTCTCGCGATATTCAGAAGCTGCCGCTGACCCTGGCTTAAATTCGCGCCGTCGCCCTCAAGCATCGTATCATAGCCATGCTCCAGCCGCATGATAAAGGAATGCGCGCTCGCCATTCTGGCCGCCTCCTCCACCTCCGCGTCAGTCGCATCCAGCCTGCCGTAACGGATATTTTCCCTGACCGTCCCTGTAAAAAGATGCGTATCCTGTAAGACCATCGCGATATTTTTCCGCAGATCCTCCCGCCTGATGTCCTTGATTTCGATTCCGTCTATCAGAATCCGGCCTTCTTCGATATCGTAAAAGCGGTTTATCAGGTTCGTAATCGTCGTTTTCCCGGCGCCCGTCGAGCCGACAAAGGCGATTTTCTGCCCCGGCTTCGCGTACAGCGACACATCCTTCAAGATCGTTTTTTCCGGCACATAGCCAAAAGTGATATGCTCCACTGTCACGGCCCCTTTTACTTCCATGCCGTTCTTATCCGCATAGAGCCGATTGGAAGCCGGAACCTGATAAACGAGCCTTCCGCCTTTTTCTACGATAGCGGCCGCTTCCGGCACATCCGCCGGCTCCGGCGCCCTGTCCATCACATCGAAAACACGCTCCGCTCCCGCAAGCGCGGAAAAAATCGTATTGACCTGCATGGAGATCTCGTTGATCGGACGGCTGAATTGTCTTGAATAGTTGACAAAAATCGTAAGGCCGCCCAGATCGAATCCCTTTAAGACACATAAAATGCCGCCGATACAGGCCGTCAGGGAATAGCTCACCTGGCTCAGATTTCCCATGACAGGCCCCATGATGCCGCCGAAGAACTGCGCGTTTATCTGCTTTTTACACAAATCGTCATTCAAGTAGGAAAATTCCTCTTCCGCAATTTCCTCATGACAGAATACCTTGACGACCTTCTGCCCGGTAACGGTCTCTTCGATATAACCGTTCAGCGTTCCAAGTGCCGCCTGCTGCTGCTTATAATATTTCCGGCTCCTGCCCGCGACCGTCTTCCCGGCACGAATCATCAGCGGGGCCATAACAACTGTTATGATTGTCAGATAGATATTCGTATATACCATCAGCGTAAACGTGCCGACAATATTGATTGCCCCGGAAATCAGCTGGTTTATCGTATTATTCAGCATTTCCCCGACGGCGTCCACATCGTTTGTAAAACGGCTCATGATATCCCCGTGATTGTTCGTATCATAAAATCTGACAGGAAGCTTCTCCAGTTTGCGGAATAAATCGTCCCTCAGCCGCTGTAACGCGTTCTGCGATACGGAAATCATCAGCCGGGACTGCAAATACTGCGCTACAATGCCGACCGCATAGATACATCCCATCAAAAGCAGGGAATGGAACAGCGTCGTCCTGTTTCCTTCCGCGGATACCAGATTGTTGACGATGGGCCGGAGCAGGTAAGAGCCCGCCAGATTCGCGACCGTATAGAAAATAATGCAGAAAATAAAAACAACGAGCTTCCATTTATCCTCGCCGATATAGGAAAAAAGCCTGCCTATCGTTTTCCCGGCATTCTGCGGTTTCGCTATGGGCATTCCTGAACCGCGTCCTCTCTGTCCGGGCCCGCCGGGTCTCGGCCCGCCGCCCCCCGGCCCTTTTCCCATCTCCGGGCCGACGGGATTTTTTCTTCCGTATTTCTTTTCCAGACGTTCCAGTCTTACCGAATCCATTATGCGCTCACCTCCCTGTCCATCTGGGAATCGTAGATTTCCTGATATGCTTCACAGGAAGCGAGCAGCTCGTCGTGGCTTCCCATTCCCACGATCCGCCCTTCTTCCATAACAAGAATCAAATCCGCATCCATTACGGAGCTGATGCGCTGCGCGATGATCAGCTTCGTCGTATGCCGCAGCGCCGTATGGAAGCACTCCCTGATTTTGGCTTCCGTCGCCGTATCCACCGCGCTGGTGCTGTCATCCAGAATCAAAATCTTTGGTTTCTTCAACAAGGCCCTCGCGATGCAAAGGCGCTGCTTCTGGCCTCCCGAAACATTCACGCCGCCCTGGCCAAGCTCCGTTTCATATCCTTCCGGAAAATGGCTGACGAAATCGTCCGCCTGGGCTGCCGCGGCCGCGCTGCGGATTTCCCTCTCATCCGCCCGCTCGTCGCCCCATTGCAGATTTTCCTGAATCGTACCGGAAAAAAGCACGTTCTTCTGCAAGACCATGCTGACGCCGTTCCGCAGATTTTTCAGGGAATACTCCTTAACGTTCACGCCGTCCACCAGCACTTCCCCCGCATCCACATCGTAAAGCCTCGGAATCATCTGCACCAGCGTCGTCTTGCCGGAACCGGTGGAGCCGATAATTCCCACCGTCTGGCCGGGTTCGATCGTAAAGCTGATATCATCCAGCACTTTTTCATGATTATTCTTATAATACCGGAAAGAAACGTTCCGGAATTCGATTTTTCCCTCCGCTACCGCTCTGTTCGTCTGCGCCGCCGCCTCGTCCGTCAAGTCGATTTCCGTATCCAGCACCTCGCCGATTCTCTTTGCGGATGCAATCGCTCTGGAACTTTGCAAAAGCACCATCGCGAGCATCATTAACGACATCAGGATCTGTGTCACATAGGTCGTAAACGCCGTCAGGTCGCCGACCTGCATCGAACCGTTCAAAATCTGATTCCCGCCGAACCATACGACCGCAATGACCGTCACATTCATAGCGAACGTCATAATCGGCATCTGAACGATAACAACCCTGAACGCTCCCATACTGGTCTTTTTCAGATCCGCGTTGGCATCCGCAAACCGCTCTTCTTCATGATCTTCCCGTACAAAAGACTTGATGACCCGGATATTCGTCAGCACCTCCTGAATATTGGAATTCAGACGATCCAGCTTTTTCTGCATCATCTCGAACCGCGGAAAGGCGATCCTGATAATCGTACCGATAGCAACCGCCAGAAGCGGCGCAACGATTAAAATGACGGCCGCCAGAGAAGCGTTCATCATAAACGCCATGATGACCGCACCGATCAGCATTCCCGGCGCGCGCAGCATCATCCGAAGCCCCATCATGATTAAATTCTGCATCTGTGTGATATCGTTCGTCAGCCTCGTAACGAGCGAGCCCGTACTGAAACTGTCGATATTTGCAAAGGAAAAATTCTGCACCTTCCGAAACAGATCCTTCCTCAGATCCCGGCCAAAGTGCATGGCCGCGTTGACCGCGAACCAAGCGCCCCCGATTCCTCCCGCCATCATAATAAAGGCCGTAAACACCATCATAATGCCCTTGGAAATAATATAGCCGATATCGTGGTTCGCCGCTCCGATATTGATGATATCCGCCATCATCGCCGGCAGCAGGACCTCGCCGACGACCTCTACGATCATCATAACAGGCCCTAAAATAAAAGCCAACAGATACGGCTTTACATATTTTCCATACCGTTTCATTCTTCCGCCTCCCGTTCCATTGCCGTATTCTCTTCCGCCTCCCCGGCGCTCATGCTTTCCTGCATCCTGCTCAGGTTCCGGTACGCCCTTTGCAGAAATCCGCAGAACTGCTCCACTTCTTCCGTCTTAAAGCCCTCGAACATCCCGCTCTCCACTTCGTCAAAAATCTGGATACTCCTGCTGATGACCTGATTCCCACGATCCGTAATGGACACCCGGTTGCTTCGATGGTCATCCGCATTGGTCTTTCGCGCGATATATCCGCCCTTTTCCAGCTTATTCAGCGAAACGGCGACCGCCGCCGGAGAAATTTCCAGTTTCGCCGCCAGCTCGTTCTGGGAGCAATTCGGATTCGCTCCCAGATTCATCAACAGGCGATGCTGGCTCCGGTAAAGCTCTTCATCCAGCGTCCGCAGTTTTTTCCCGATACAGCGGCGCAGCATAAAATCCGTTCTGCGGAAAGTATCGGCCGCGGCATTGTATAATTTCATCCCTTCTGTCCCTCCTGAACACTTTTTGCTCTTCCCTTCTTTCGTTATGCATATCTTTCATTAACTTGTTAATATTTAATTTGTTAATAATTAACTCGTTAACTATTTTAACGCGCCAGTTCCCGGCTGTCAATATTTTCCCGCCGGTCTTTACGGAAATCGATTTTCAACGAAAGAAACCGCACAATGAAAAACCCGGCCGCACAGAACCTGAATCCGTACGTCCGGGTTTTTTGATAACCATACTCCTTTCCCTGTCTGCGATACCCGCGCACAGACACAAATTCCTGTTCTGACAAAGCCAGTGCGGGAGCATCATTCGGTAAACTGAATCTCAACGCCTCCCGCCGCGCATTCTATCTCAAAAAGCCCTCTGCCGCCGTTCCTGATATCCCTTTCATCGATGATACCGCTGTATTTAGCTCCGTTAATATTGATTTCCCCCATCGCGCATTCCAGCTGGTAATTATAGTCTGTTTCTGCCCCCTGCAGTTTCATGCTTATCGAACCGGCGCCGCATTCTATATCGGCACTCCGGCCGACTTTTCCTTCGATGTTCAGGCTTCCCGCGGCCGCGCTCAACTCTGTTTTCTCAGCGGAAAGTCCCCGGATATCGAGAGCGCCGGCCCCGGCCTCCGCCGAAAGAGTCCCTGCAGTAAGCTCATAGACTTCCACCGTACCGGCGTTAGCCGAAACATCGATCTCATCGCCGTACAGCCCTTCTATCACGGCTGCGCCCGCGTCCATTTCTATGTTGATCTCGTCCGCCGTAAGCGCGATACTGTCCATTCTTCCCGCGCCGATTTCCAGATCGAAAGAGTCCAGATCCATTCCTTCCGGAAGATACAGATATACCGTTCCCTTTGGACTTCCATTCCACCAGCGAAAGCTGTTTTCACTATACAGGCTGAAGGTTCCTCCTTTCAGCTGGTATCTGACCATCCTCGCTTCGTCGTCTCTCGCAACCCAGATATAATCGTCCTCCGATTCCGCAATGACCAGATTGCTGCCCCCAAATTCGATATCGATATCCCTGATCCCGGAAGCGTGGTATCCGGTCTGCTCCGCTTCGCCGGCCGAAAGCCGGTTCGCATCGGCCATCATTTCCGGCTGCCCTTCTTCGTCCCGCCAGGACTCATCCTCATCCGTCAGATACCAGAAACCGTATCCGCTGGAAGCCAGCCTGATATCATGCCCCCATAGATTGAAGCCGCGCCCCTTCCATGCCTCCAGCTGCCGGAAACCGCCCAGCAGGCCGCAGATACCATAGAAAGCGCATCCAAAAACAAACAATACCAGCGCCGTGATCAAACATCCCTTTGTAAACTTTTTCATGCCGTCGCCCCTCCTATATGAAAAATACTCCGTACTAATTTTACAACGCCCCTGACAATCGCCGGTATGAGCACTCCGCATATCATGATCGTCAGCCAAAGGAAGAACAGCCCGATTGCAAGACATATCAGTGCGGCCCCTATCATACACAGGCCGCCTAAGGGCGTCCCGAACAGCAGCACGATACCAAAAACGAACAGCCCGATGCCAAGTATTAACAATACGACCGCCAAAACGGCAAATCCTACCAAAATGCCGAACAGGCTGCCCAGCAGGCCAACGATAACGCCGAACAGGCCGCCGCCGATGCCGAGCAGGACAGGGCCCGCACAAATGCACAAAACGACGATCAACGCGATCATGCCGCCGGAAAGCTTCTTTTTCCCTCCTTTATTTTCCCGTTCTTTAACAGGACTTTCATATACTTCCTGATTCTCCGACCGATAGCCATAACCGTTCCCTCTGTTGAACCGCCCGCCGCCCACCGGCCCGTTCTCCTGCCGGCCTGCGCCGCCGTTCTCCGCCGCCTGTCCGGGATCCAGAATCTCGTTGCCGCTTCGCCTCTCATACCCGGAAAACCCCTTTTCCGTAAATTCTCCGGCATTGCCGCCGTCGAAAAGCCCGGCTTTGATCGTCGCCGCAAGCTGCTCCGGCGTACCGAGAGACGCGATGACGCTCTGCTCGTTTTCCGCTCCCGCATCGTCAAAATAATCGTTGTAATACTGTATTGCTTCTTCTCTTTCTGCCGGTGCCATATCTGCTAACAATCCCGCCAGATTCTTCATGAAATCCGCTCTGTTCAATGCTTTAATCCTCCCTCAAAAATACTGTTCAATTTCGCAGAATACCGATACCATTCGCTGATGTACAGATTAAGCTGAGCGCGCCCCTTCTCCGTCACTTTATAATAACGCCTGTTACGTCCTGCGCACTCCATATCGTACACTTCCAGACATTCATCCTTCTGCAGCCTGCGCAGCACCGGATATAACGTTGACTCGGAAATTTCTATGACCTGCCGGACTTCCTGTGTTATCTTATATCCGTAGGTTCCCTCCGCCTCGCTCGACACGACCGCCAGAACGATCGCATCCAACAGCGCGGCGCCTGTATTAAAAACCATGCGATATCCTCCTTTCCCTTTTCTGATACATTTCATAAATCGCCCTGCTTTCAGTTTTAAATATATAATATTATACAAAATATAATATTATTGTTATAGATACTATACGTTATATAATATTGTTTGTCAATACATATTATAAATTTTATAGTAAGAATTTCTTTTCAGCACAAAAAAACCCGCCGCAGTTACGGACAGGTTTTTCGTTTTTCCTGCTTTATTCACTTTTTCCCTGTTTTCTGATTTACTGTTTTCCGGAATCGAGCAGGCAGTATTCTTCATATAAACGCTTTCTTGTTTCTTCTTCCGCAATATGATCCAGTTCGTCCATTCTTCCATCCTTTTTCAGGCAATCGATAAGCGATACAAGCAAACGTTCTCCTTGCCTTATCCCTTTCTGCATAAGGGAATCGCCCAAGCCGGTCATCGCATTCACTCCTTTCAGTTCTGTCCCGTTAATATCTACATACTCCGATATTTTTTTCTTATCACACCGAAAAACAGCTGACAGATAATCAAAAACCGGTTCGTCGGTATCCTCTCCCCGACGTATCATAATAACATTCATTAAATCATAATCTTCTTCCGGCTCTTCCGTCGTTCCGATGATATCCGTCTTTTTAATAGAATACATTGTTACTGTATTTTGCAGCTTATGTGGTATTTTTTCATTACATATCCAAATACTGTATACTTTCTGCAGTTCTCCATAGTTTGTCTGCCCCGTTAAGATACCGAGCTGGCTGCTGATTTCCCTTGCCGCATAATAAATTCCCCTTTTCATGACAGGGTAAGACGGGTTGGATGGCCTGTAATGGTTCTGAACCTCCAAATCGATATACAGGTAAATACAAAGATTCTCTTTACTCCGCAACGGATTTATCGCCCGAAAATGCGTATCATACCGAATCAGCTTATCGCTGACCGGATCCATCTCGGCCGGCCGCCGCCCCGCCATGACAGAAATATCATCGACAGGCGTATCTCCTATACTATCCGCATCGATATATCGGATAATCTCCTCCACCGTAGAATTTTTATATTCGGGAACAACTTCCTTTAACACAGGAGCAATGATCTCCTTATTCTGAAAAAGCGCTTTACAGGCTCTGTCATATTTGCTTCCCAATACTCCCGCGGCAGCTATTTCAATTTCACTTTTCTGATACACACATCCCTCTTTCCGCCCCCAAACTTCTTTTGTACAATAACATCCGCATATATGTTGTTAAAATATACACGATTTTCTGTTATGCTGTTATTATAGACGAAAAGCAGTGCTTTGGCAAGAGGCAGAAATCTTAAAGGAGGCCGCTTTCCAGGCCGCTTCCCCTCCGAACGACCTCGATACACATCCTTCCGTTATGGTACGGGCATTTCCACGGCTCCACGATCGGCTTGCCGCTCACGGACTCTCCGTCTTTTGTCACATCCCAGAACCACTCGGAACCGGGACGTCTATCGATCAGATGCGCCTTGATAAATTCCCATACCGCCTTCGCACCTTCCAGATATTCTTTCCTTTCCGGCGCGAGCGCAAAACCGTTCAAAAAGCCGACGATCGTTTCCGCCTGTACCCACCAGATGCGGTTCGTATCGACGACGCCTTTTTCGCACTCGTTGGCAAGAGAATTCCCGTCGAACGCCGTCCGGTAGACCTGCGCGGTCAGATCCAGAATAATCGGAAGCATCTTATCTTCGTATGTCTTTTCTCCAAGGACATCCGTGCCCCGGCGCAGCAGCCATGCCGTCTCAATATCGTGCCCGTAAGAATGCAGGTCCAGAATGGAGTTCATTTCTCTGTCAAAAAAGACTTCCTGTCTGTGCAGTTTCGGATTATAAACCTTTTCCGCAAACGTATCCAGGATCCATTCCAGCCTTTTTTTCACCTCTTCCGCATGGCTGACGCGGTACAATTCCGTATAAGCCTCGAACACATGGAGCAGGGTATTCATCGTCTTATCCGCGATCACGCCGTTTTCGGAAAGCTTATCGTTCTCTATCTCCACAAAATTTCTGTCAAAAGCCTCTTTATAGCCGATTTCATCCATACAGCGGCTCTCGATGATATGGAAAAGGGCCATCGCCGTATCCAGCGCGCCCCTGTCGCCGGACGCATCATAATAAGAAGAGAGCGCATAAATGGAAAACGCCTGATTGTAGGTATGTTTCGTCGTATCCTCCGGCGTACCGTCATACCGCACCGACCAGTAAACGCCGCCTTTTTCCGCATCCACGCAGTATTTTTGCATGAACTCGTAACCGTATCCCGCCTCTTCTAACAGGCTCTCATCCCTCAAAAGCAGATAGGCATTGGCAAAAAACCATGTGATGCGGCTGTTCAGGATACAGCCCTTCACCGCTTTTTTATCGACCTTCAGATCATAATCCATCCATCCGTAATAACCGCCGTGCTCCTCATCCCGCAATGCCTTCCAAAAAGGAATAATGCAGTCTGTCAGATGCGCCTTAATTTCCTCTACCATCATATCATCCAAATCCTTTCCCGTATCTTTTTCTAAAGGAGCCGCCTTTGCCGCCCTGTGATAAGGATCATTATAGCAAAAAACAATGGAAATGTCATTTTCTTTATCACTGCAGCTGCCGGAATTTATAGAACTCTCCCTTCTTCTCCATAAGTTCGTCATAAGTCCCGTATTCCTGCAGGCCGCCTTTGCCGATGACCGCGATATGATCGGCGTTCCGAATCGTCGAAAGGCGGTGCGCCACGATGAGCGTCGTCCGGTCTTTGACAAGACGCTCTGTCGCGGTCTGGATTTTTTCTTCGGAAATGCTGTCGAGCGCCGAAGTCGCTTCATCCAGGATCAGCACTTTTGGATCCCTGATAAAAGCTCTCGCGATGGAAATCCGCTGCCGCTGCCCGCCCGACAGGTTGCCGCCGCGTTCCGTCACCATCGTTTCCACGCCCTCCGGCATCTGTTCGATGACCTCTTCCAGATTCGCCGCCCGGACGATCTCCATCAGCCTTTCGTCGGAAATATTTTCTTTTCCATAAGTAATGTTCTCCCGTATCGTCCCGGAAAAAAGAATCGGCGTCTGCGGCACGACGGCGATATGGGAACGGTAGCTTTTCAGATCGATGCTCTCCATATCCTGCCCGTCGATCAGCACCCGGCCCTCCGTCGCGTGCAGAAAACCAATGACCATATTCAGGATCGTCGTCTTGCCCGCCCCGGACTCTCCGACGAAAGCGACCGTTTCCCCTTCCTTTATTTTCAGATTCAAATGCTCGAAAACGGGGTTTTCGCCATTCCGGTATTGAAAACCGGTGTCTTCAAAGATAATTTCTCCCCGTACGGATGCGAGTTTCTTCTTATTATGATAGTCCTCCACATCATGACACAGCATGACGTCGCCGATGGAATCGACGGATTCCAGCCCTTTCGCGATCGTCGGAAGCAGCGTAATGATGGAAGATACCTGCGCGACGATAGAGGCAAAATAAGTCTGGTACATGACTACCTCGCCCACGCTGATTTTCCCCTGGCTGGCCAGATAGCCGGTAAAGCCGAGGCATAATACCTGAAAAATCTGAAAAGCCGCCCAGCTGATCGACGAAAAATAAGACTGCACCATATCCAGGCACAGGCCGGAGCTGGCCACATGATACAGCTGGTGCGCCATCTTATGGGTTTCCTTTTCCTCCAGCGCATGCGCTCTTGTGACGGGAATCATCTCGATCATCTCCATCACATGAACGGACGTTTCTTCCATATCCTTTCGAAAATCTTTATTATATCTTTTGATCCTTCCCTTAAATATCGTCATAATGCCGACCGCGACCGGTATGGTCGCCAGGAAAAAGATAAAAACGGTCAGGCTCTTCGTCACCACAACGGCAAAAGAGACCACAATATTCATAATGATGCTGAGCATCGAAATAAAGATCTGCTTCGACAGCGTTTCGATCTGCTCCACATCGCGCATAATCTTAGATTGCAGCCTCCCGGACTGCATCTCGGTATGGTAGCTGATCGACAGCTGCTGCAGCCGCCGCACGAGCGAACAACGCAGATCCCGCTCCACATTCCGGATCGCCCTCGCGTAGAACAGCGTATAGAAATAATTCGTCAGCACGTTCTGTGCGATCAGAACGATCATGATCATTACCTGAATCAAAATCCTTCTGCCCGCATCCCCTCCCGGACCGGTCGCAATATTCACGATATTGGCCGTCACGACCGGCAGGACCCAGGCCGGGGAATGCTTGATGGCAAAAAAGAGGATCGATAAAAAAAGCTCCAGATAATGCCCTTTATAGATGCCGACCAGCGTTTTCAGAGAATGGTTCCGGTTTCTTTTAAATGTCTCTAACAGCTTCCGCTCCATCCCGTCCAGGTCGGCGTCCGGATGCAGGCCGTACTGCGGCCTGTGCTTTTCCTGTGTGCCGGGATGCGGTTCCTCTGATTTTCTCATGCTCCCAATCTTCCTTTCGTTTAAGGGGATGTCTCCTTCCGCCCCTCATCTCATGATACTCCATGTTTCCTACGCCGAAAACTGCGCCATATAAAGCTGGTAATAAACGCCTTTTTTCTCCAACAGATCCCGCGCGTTCCCTTCTTCCACGATATGCCCGTCGTCCACCACGAAAATGCGGTCGGCGTGCTGAATCGTGGAAAGCCTGTGGGCAATGACGAAAGACGTGCGGCCCTTTAACAGGTTCTCGATACCGCGCTGTACCAGGATCTCCGTCTTTGTATCGATGCTGGAGGTGGCTTCGTCCAGTACGAGGATCTTCGGCATAGATACCATCGTCCGCGCAAAGGCAAGAAGCTGTTTCTGTCCGATCGACAAACCGCCGCCCCGCTCGGAAAGCTCCGTGTCATAGCCCTTTTCCAGCTTCATAATAAAATCATGGGCATTGACGGCCTTCGCCGCCGCAACGATTTCTTCATCCGTCGCGTCGAGCTTTCCGTAACGGATGTTATCTTTTATCGTGCCGGAAAACAGGAAATTGTCCTGTGTCATGATTCCCATCTGCCTGCGCAGGCTCTCGATGGAAACCTTTTTCACGTCCCGGCCGTCCACCAGCACTCTTCCCTGCTGCACATCATAGAAGCGGCTGATCAGATTGACGATCGTGGATTTCCCCGCCCCGGTAGGGCCGACCAACGCGATGGTCTCTCCCGGCTTAATACGAAAGCTCACGTCATCCAGCACTTTTACCTTATCATCATAGGAAAAGCTCACATGCTCGAACGCGACCTCTCCCGTTATTGCCGGCATCTCTTCCACATCCGCCCCGTCCGCTATCGCCGGCGGCGTATCGAGTATTTCAAAGATCCTCTCGGCTCCGGCGATATTCGTGACGAGCTGGTTATAAAAATTACTGATATTCTGAATGGGATGCCAGAACATCGACAAATAGGTGCTGAATGCGATAAAGGTGCCGACAGAGACTTCCTCCACGCCTAAAATCACGATTCCCGTAAAATACAGGAGAATACAGCCGAGCCCCCAGGAAAAATCGATGACGGAACCGAACGCGTCGCTGAGCCTGACCGCATCGATAAAAGCGCCCCGGTGCTCTTTCAGCAGCGTATCGAACGTATCCCGCGTCTCCTCCTGCGCATGGAAGCTCTGAATGACCCGGATGCCCGCCATATCCTCATGAATAAAAGCGTTCAGGTTTGCCGACTTTTTCCGGAATGTCTGCCAGCGCGGATGCGCCTTGATTTCGATCCAGAGCATCCCCGTGACCATCAGGGGCAGGGAAAGCATGGAGGCGAGCGCCAGCTTCGGGTTTTTATAAATCATGATGCCCACCACCGCAACAATCGTAAATCCGTCCGGTATCAGCGTCGTAACGCAGTTGGAAAGCACATTTTTCAGGGAATTGATATCCCCGATGATTCTGGACAGGATCTTTCCGGTCGGCCGGCTGTCGAAAAAGTGAAAATCCAGCTTCTGGATATGGGTATACAGCTCCTGCCGGATCGTTAAAAGAATCTGGTTGCAGACCTTCGCCATAATAAACATCCGCAGTTTGATGACCACGACAAGCAGCAGATTCAGAACAAGCGCAATGAGCAGCAGCCTGTACAGCCCCGCAGCGTCTCCTGCCGCGATATGCTCATCGATCGCCGCCTCCATGATCAGCGGGTTCAGCAGGCTGACCGTCACGCCATACCCCATGATCAGGAGTACGAGAACGATCTGCCATTTATAAGCGAGCAGATAGGCGAAAAGCCTTTTTAAAGTCTGCGCCTTACTGCGCTCTACGCTTTTTTCATCGTCTCTATAAGAATTGACCGCCATAGTCTACGCCTCCTTTCCTTCCGGATAATCCCCGTACTGGGAGAGATAAGTTTCATAATATAAGCCCTTTTGCGCCAGCAGATCCGCATGGGTTCCCCGCTCCGCGATGCCGCCGTCCTGAAGCACCAGAATCTCATCCGCATGGCGCACTGCGCTGATGCGGTGGGCGATAATGATTTTCGTCGTACCCGTCAGCGTTTCCAGCGTTTCCTGTATCAGATGCTCCGTTTCCATATCCAGCGCGGACGTGGAATCGTCCAGGATCAGGATCGGATCCTTTTTGGACAGCGCTCTCGCAATGCTGATGCGCTGCTTCTGTCCGCCGGAAAGGCCGACGCCCCGCTCTCCGATGACCGTATCGTACTGCCATTCCATCCGCTCGATGAAGCCGCTCGCCTGCGCGTCCGCAGAAGCCTTGCGCACCGCCTGAAAATCCGTGGCGCTCTTTTTGCCCAGCTTAATATTCTCTTTAATCGTATCGGAAAACAGAAACACATCCTGCGTCACGCTGCTGATATTCGTGCGGAGCTGCTCCAAAGAGAGCTGTCTGATGTCCACGCCGTCGATGGAAATCGTACCGCCTGTCGCATCGTACATACGCTGCAGCAGCTGTACGATGGACGTTTTGCCCGCGCCGGTGGCTCCCATGATGCCGAGCGTCTTTCCCGGCTCCAGCGTAAAAGAAATATCATGCAGAATCTCATACATATCCGCCTTGTGGAAAGAAACCCCGTCGAAGCATACTTTTCCCTGAACCTTATCCAGGATGACAGGCTCTTTGGCCTCTTTGATGCCGGGTTCTTCCCGGTAGATTTTCTTAATCTTTTTGTTGGAGGCCACCGCCGAAGAAAAGCTGTTCGTCAGCCATCCGAGCATCTCCATCGGCCAGACGATATTGTTGGAATACTCCACAAAGGCCGTCATTTCGCCGAGCGTCATCTCCCCGGCGATGACGAAGCGTCCGCCGACCAATATGGTCAATAGAGGCAGAAGCCTGGAAACGACCGAAAAATAAGGGTCGTATTTCACAAAGAGCCTGGACTGCTTCATATTCAATTCATAGTACCTTTTATTATGAGAAAGGAACTTCCGGATTTCAAATTTCTCTCTCGCAAAAGCCTTAACGGTCCGTACCCCGGCCAGATTTTCTTCCGCCACCGTATTCAGGACCGCATTCTCCTCGCTGATTTCCTCATAAACGGCCCCCAGCTTTTTTTCCATAACGACCGCGATCGTACCGCAGAAAAGCATCGCTGCGGTCGGGATCAGCGCCAGCTTCCAGTTCAGCATATACATACACGTCAGAACGATGCCCGTATGATAAAATACTTCGATCAAAAGCATCCCGACGAATCCGAGCGCGTCCCAGATAATGTCGATATCCTCCTTCACGCGGGCCATCAGTTCCCCGGTATTGGTCCTGTCGAAGAAGTCCGCGCTCAACAACTGAATATGTACGAACAGGTCCCGGCGCATCCGGGCCGCTATCCTGGAACCGACCCTGTCGAACGTAAACTCTTTGCAATACTGAAAAACGCATCTTCCCAGGCCGATGCCGAGAAAGCCGAGCAGAAGGAATTTCAGCTTTCCCATATTGCCGCCGACGATAACGTCATCCACAACGGATTTGGTCAGCCGCGGCGCCAGCATATCCAGCGTTACCGCTATCAGAAGCGAAGCCACCGCCAGCAGATACGGTATTTTATTTTCCCAAATATAAGTTGATATCTTTTTCATCTCCACACCTCCCCGCCTGCTTTTACAGGCATCTGTCCTCCGGGCGCCGGAACGTTATGCGAAAACCGCATGTAACGCGCATAAAAACGCAGGCTTTGCAGCCTGCGCTTTTACGCAAACAAGCCGCGGCTGAAATGACCCGCGGCTGTTCGTCTTATATTCTGTCTGCATCCCTTTCCCGGTCTTCGGGCGTTTTACCCTCTCACCGGCTCACGGATGTTCAAAAACAGAAGCGGAGGCAATTTCATGTCTTTTTCCCGGATTCCATTTCACGATAGATCCGATTGTTAAATTCCTGTCCCTGTTCGATTCGAAACGTACTGACATATCCTTTGCCTCCTTCCTCAAAATCTTATCATATCATCCTGTTACTGCAGCATACCTGTTATCTTATCGTTAACGATATTGGAAATTGCCTTTTCGGACTTGTAAAAGCTTACATATATGGCTTTTCCAGGAGCCGGAAAAAGCATTGTTATGTCGTTTACTATAGTTGATTATGCTCTAAAAGTCAACTACCTTTTATAAAATGTTTTCCCTACTTCTCCATCTTCCAGAAAGCGGCGCTGTAAGGCGGCAGTTCGCTGCCTCCGCCGAAATCGTGCTTTTCCCCGGTCAGCAGATCGACCGCCATGCCGCAGCCCGCGTCGAAATGCGCCGTATAGCTCTCGCCGTCCGCGTTAATGGCAACGAGCACGCGCTCGTTTTCCGACTTTCTTTCGAAAATACACTGTTTATTGGTCAGCACGACCGAACGGAAAGCCCCGTAATTCAGCGCTTCCGAACCCTTTTTCGCTTCCGCGAGCGCGTGGATCCAATCGCACAGCGCATTCCACTCCGGCTTCTCAAAGCAGGCGCGAAGCGCCGGATCTCCCTCGCTCTTAAGCGCCTTTGCGCCCCATTCGCTGCCATAGTAAACACAGGGAATCCCCGGCATGCCGAAACAGAGTGCGTAAATGAGCGGCAGATGCTTTTCATTCGTCAAAATACTCGCTACTCTCGTCACGTCGTGGTTATCCACAAAGGACAGCATATGTTTTCCGCGGTATAAAGTCCAGTTCTCCGGGCCGAACTGCCGCAGCAGGGAATGGACGATTTCGAACATGTTCATGCTGTTAAAGCTGGAGAACAGGCCCTTATAGCATTCATAATTCGTGACCGAATGAAGCATGCTGTCGTTCATCCACTGATTATAGTCGCCATGCAGCGTTTCCCCAAGCAGATAAAAGTCCGGCTTCAGTCCGTCGCAGAAACATCTCAGCCTGCGCAGGAAATCATGGTCAAGGCAGTACGCCACATCCAGACGCAGTCCGTCGATCCCGAACTCCTCCGCCCAGCCTTTAATACTGTCAAAAATATGACGAATCACTTCTTCATTGCGCAGATTCAGCTTCACCAGGTCATAATTGCCTTCCCAGCCCTCGTACCACAAGCCGTCATTATAATTGGAATTGCCGCCAAAATTGATATGGAACCAGTCTTTATAAGGAGAATCCCAGCGTTTCTGCAGAACATCCTGAAAAGCCCAGAAGCCTCTGCCCACATGATTAAAAACGCCGTCCAGAACGACTTTGATGCCGTTCTCGTGCAGATTTTTACAAACTGCCGCAAAATCATCGTTGGTCCCAAGACGGCAGTCGATTTTATGATAGTCCCTCGTATTATATCCATGCGTATCGGATTCAAAGACCGGCGAAAAATAGACCGCATCGATTCCGAGTTCCTTCATATGCGGAATCCAGTCGTTCACCTTCCGTATCCGGGATTCCGGTACGCCGTCGTTCTCAAAAGGCGCGCCGCAGAAACCCAGCGGATATATTTGATAAAAAACACTTTCATAAGCCCACATTTCTTTTTCCTCTTTTCACATTTTTTCCTATGAAACGCTTTTCCAGCAGGAATGCCCGCCGGAAAACTGCTACTGACAAAGTATAACACATCTCCGGAGAAATAGAAACAGAAAGATTTTGCGAGGCACGGAAATCAATTTTCCGTTGACTGAATCAGTTTCCATTTTATACAAAAACCTGAATTGACCAACTTATCCACAGGTTTTCTGACGATTTTGTAAGAAAACCATCGAAAAAAACGAAGAAATCCCCAATTTCCACAGAGTTATCCACAAATGACATATATGTCATCAATTTATGACTCCTATTCCATATTTAGACAACTTCCTGAAAGCATTAAAATTATCTATACATTCCAAGGCAAAATATTGTACAATAAATGGAAAAAGAATGCCCAGGATACGGCTCTGAAAGGAAACTTCCATTATGATCAAAATCGGTTCCCACGTCAGCATGAGCGGCAGAGAAATGCTGCTTGCTTCCGCTAAAGAGGCGGTTTCTTACGATGCAAATACTTTTATGGTCTATACCGGAGCTCCGCAGAATACAAAGCGAAAGGAAATTTCCGCTTTGCAGATAAGGCCCGCATGGGAATATATGAAGGCGCATCAGATTCAGGAATTTGTCGTACATGCGCCTTATATCATCAATTTGGCCAATACGGTCAATGACGAGACCTATCGGCTTGCAGTGGATTTTCTGGCTTTGGAAATCGAACGGACAAAGGCGATGGGAAGCCGGGTTCTGATTCTGCACCCCGGCTCCCATGTGGGTGCCGGCGTAAAAGCCGGCATTGACCAAATCGCTCAAGGCCTGAATGAGGTGCTGAATGCCGGCTCCTGCTATATCGCGTTAGAAACAATGGCCGGAAAGGGCTCTGAAATCGGACGCAGTTTTGAAGAGCTTGCGGAGATTTATGATAAAGTGGCATATAATGATAAACTGCGCGTTTGTCTGGATCTGTGCCACTTAAACGACGCCGGATACGATGTAAAGAACGATTTCGACGGTGTCATTGACCAGCTTGATAAATCGCTCGGAAAGGAAAATGCGGCGGTCATTCATATCAACGACAGCAAAAATGAGCTGGGAGCGGGCAAAGACCGCCATGCCAACATCGGACAGGGAACAATCGGGCTGGACGCCATCCGCTATGCCGTGCACCATCCCGCCTTTCCGGATCTCCCGAAAATTCTGGAAACACCCTACATCCCCTCTCCGGAAGACCCGAGAAAAAAAATAGCGCCGTATCGGGAAGAGATCCGGATGCTGCGGTAAGCGGTTTCCATACAGGCTGTCTGCGCCCGGCTTTCACAGCCACTCGTTCCAAAACCTCTCTATCCGTCCGGCGATCTGCCTGGTCGTGACGACCTCATAATTGTTCCACTCGCGCGGGAAAAGGCGCTGGTAGGCAGGGTTTAAAAACCGTTCGTCCAGCAGGACCACAATCCCCACATCGTCCATCGTGCGGATGACGCGTCCTGCTGCCTGCAGTACTTTATTCATGCCGGGATAGCGGTAAGCGTAGTCGAAGCCGTTCTCTCCCCAGCCGTCAAAATAGGCTTTCAGGATTTCCCGCTCATTGCATACCTGCGGCAGGCCGGTCCCAACGATGACCGCGCCGATCAGGCCGTCGTTCTTCAAATCGATGCCTTCGCTGAAAATACCGCCCATAACACAGAAACCGAGCAAAATTTTCTCCTCCTCTTCCTCGATATCCATATGAATCACTTCCGTCAGGTCGCAGTCCTCATTTCCAATAAAACGTCCGAGAAATTCTTCTCTGGAACGTTCGTTCATATGATCCTCCTGCAGAATGCACTCGATCTGTCCGTTCGCAAAATATTGCATGAAACACTCGTATACCCGCCGCAGAAACGCGTGGGAGGGGAAGAACGCCATATAATTTCCATGCCTGTTCTTTACGATTTCATACAGATAGGAAGCAATATTATAGTACTCCATCTCGCTCCGCCTCGTATATCTGCTCGTCACATCGCTTCCGATATAGAGACCTCTCTTTTCCGGCCGGAAAACAGATTTGGCATAGACTTCATAGTCCCCCTCTTCCGCTCCGAGCAGCGTCTTATAGTATTGAATGGGAAGCAGGGTCGCAGAAAACAGGATCGTGCTCCGCCCCCGCATCATGCGCTCCTGAAGGTTTCTGGCCGGATTCACACAGAATAATTTCAGGAGAAAGCTTCCGTCCTGTTCCAGCTGGGAATAAGTCACATAATTTTCGTCCAGCAGTTCATAAATACCGAGAAAATGCGACACTTCAAAATAGAATTCCAAAACGGCCTTCCGCACCGGGCTCTCCTCATGGTCTTCAAGATAGTCCTCCATGCCGCTGTTCAGCCTGCCTAGCGCCATTACAAAAGAAGCGACAGAATTTTCCACCCTGTAATTTTCACATTCCTTTTTCAGGGCGAGCAGCTCTTTATTGCACCGATCGAGCTGCTTTGCCAGATTGGGCGCATAATCCTTTACCTCTTTTTTTAACTGCAGAAAATCCTCTTTGCGCAAAACGGCGCTGTACATCTCTCTGCCGCGCTCCACCAGATTATGCGCCTCGTCGATCAGAAAGAGATACCCGCCGCCATTCCCTTCCGCAAAAAAGCGCCGCAGATAAACATGCGGGTCAAAGACATAATTATAATCGCAGATGACCGCATCCGAATAAAGGCTCATATCCAGGCACATTTCGAAAGGGCATACCTGATACCGCCTCGCATATTCCTCTATTATCTCCCGGTGGAAGCTGTCCGCCTCCGTCAAAAGCGCATACATGGCATCGTTTACCCTGTCGTAATGCCCTTTTGCATAGGGGCAGGCCTCCGGATTGCACTCCATTTCCTCCTGAAAACAAATTTTCTCCTTCGCCGTCAGAATCACCGTCTTGAACTGCAGTCCCCGGTCCCGCAGTAATTGAAAGGTATCCTCCGCGACCGTTCTTGTAATCGTTTTCGCGGTCAGATAGAAGATCTTCTCCCCGATTCCCTCTCCCATCGCCTTTACCGCCGGAAAAACGGTGGAAATCGTCTTGCCTGCGCCGGTCGGCGCTTCGATGAACAGTTTTCTTTTATGATAGATCGTCCGGTATACATAAGAAGCCAGTTCCTTCTGCCCTTCCCTGTATGCAAAAGGAAACGTCAGGGCCTTGATGGACGCCTGCCGGATTTCCTGCCATGCGAAACTGTAATCCGCCCATTTTTTATACTGTTCCATGACGCCGCCAAACCACTCCTGCAATTCGGAAAGCGTATATTCCGAGTAAAAATAACGGATTCCCGCGCCGCCCAAATCGCTTGTTTCAGTCATATCCAGCTGGCAGTAAGTCATCCTGACGCGGATCGATTCCAATTGATTCTGCACCGCATAAATATAAGCGTAGCACTTCGCCTGGGCCAGGTGCACCGGAACGGCCTGCTTCATTTTCGTAAGATCATGATAAGTTCCCTTAATTTCATCGATCGTCACAAGAACTCTCTCCGGCGCAGCGTTCTCCCCGCCCTGTCCTTCTATGATGATGCCGTCCGCCCTGCCTTCCACGACGATATCATACTTTTCCGTCGTATACCGGTATTTCAGGCTGACTTCCGCATGATAATCCGCTCCCATCCGCTTTTGAATCATGCGGTGGATGCGCCCGCCTTCCTGCATGGCATCCGGCGAAGAGGCCCTTCGATTATCGATATCGCCGGAACGCAGGATGAATTCCACCAGGCTTCTGACCGAAATCCGAATTTCCATACGACACATTTTCCTTTCGTAAATAACTGACTGCACAAAAAAAACTCCCTGCTAAGATAGTACGCTATCTTAAACAGGGAGTCAATAAAGCATTCTGATAAGCTTTCTCACTACACAATCCGCATGGCTCCGACGCTTAGCAGGCTACCGCAAATTTCTGAAGATACCTCTCGAACTCGTTGTCATAGCCGTTACAGGTAACGGTCAGAACCTGGTCGAAATTCAACCCGAACACACCAAGTATGGATTTGGCATCTACTATGAAACTGTTGTAGGAAATATCTACATCGAACAGACATTTCGTAGCTGCCGCTACAAATTCATTTACTTCATCAGGTCTTAACTTAATTCTGTGCTGCATCATCATAAACACCCTCCTTTTCTTTTCTGGTCTGCACAAATTGTTAAGGCAGAAATCGTTTTCCTTTCCTTATGGAGATGATTATACCTTATCCATTTCATTTGTAAAGAGCAAATTATTGTCTCTTTAGCTCCGACAATTTCCACAATTTTACATTCTTCCCAACAGCCGCCGTTTTTTGTTTCTTTCTTTGTCAATTATGCCGATTAGTCTTTGATGGCTTCAGCAGGAAAAAGCGCATTTTTTTCACTTTTTGTCAAATTCGGCCATGTATTCCTGGAACCGCAGCGGAAGCATCTGCTGCTGCAATTTCAGATTTCTGCGTTCTCTGATCGCGGCGGTCCGGCAGAACATGGTAAAAAGCTCCTGGTACTGCGCTTCCCTCCCGGACATCCTCAGCTCCTCCGGCGGCAGTTCTGTCCCCGATACCAGATACCATGGCTTCCCTTTCGGATGCACGCCGTACAAATCCCGCTTTTCATCATAGATGATAAAATTTTCCAACGGGAGCCTGTCGGCAAAATGGGGCATCAGGAAAGAAACGATATTGCATCTGGGGCCGGTCTTAGCATATAAAATCCCCTGTTCCAGCTCCTGAAAGCGGATGAACTCCATCAGATGATGGATTTCGTTCGACGTGCGCCTTGACAGGCGGAATACCGCGTCCACATAAGGATTAAGAGAGTTTTCCAGAACGCGCTTCCCGCTCCCGCGGGTGATGCCGTCCACCACCGTCTGATATACTGCCTGCCCTTTCTCCGCATCTTCCGCCGCAAGCGCCCGGCACAGGCTCATATAGGTATCCGTTCCAAGACGTTTCTGAATCGTTTCCGCTACTTTTCCAGTTTTGACCAAATCCGGCGTAATATACAGATAAGATGCAAATAACCGGAGATTTTCTTCCCCGCCGATCTGTATGTGAAGATGCTCATGCCCCCTCCGGAGCGCATAAGCATCGTAAATTCCAGTAAAAACGCCCTCTATGGAATCTTCACAAATCAAATAAGTTTCTTCTGTCATGATAACGGCCATCCTTTCAGTCTAAAACAGGCTCATCTGCTCATACCGCATTCCATCCGGTGAAAAAAGCTGTCTTTCCTTCCGGCTCGCAAGGCTCTGGCAGGTCAGGTTCCTGACAATATAATTTTCTTCCAGTTTCGTCGGATACATCATTTTTCCGCTGCAGGTAATAAAATACAGCGCCCTTTTCAGCACGACTCCTGTTTTCTTTAAATCCGCGAAATCCAGCCTGCCGAAGCGTCTGGCATTTACGATGCGCCGCGCGCTTTTGACCCCTATTCCCGGCACTCTTAACAGCATACGATAATCCGCGCGGTTGATTTCCACCGGGAACAGCTCCAGATGCCTGACCGCCCAGTCCGCTTTCGGGTCTATCATCATATTGAAATTGGGCCGTTCCTCCGTCAGCAGCTCATCCACCGTAAAATCATAGAACCGCAGCAGCCAGTCCGCCTGATACAGCCGGTGTTCCCGAAGAAGCGGCGGCCCGCCGGGCAGCGCGGGCAGGTCCCTGTCCTCGTTCACATTGACAAAGGCGGAATAATAGACCCTTTTCAGGGAAAATTTCCGATACAGGCTTTCGGCCACCGCCATGACCTGATAATCGCTCTCCGGCGTCGCTCCGATAATCATCTGCGTGGACTGTCCCGCCTCGCAGAAACGCGGCGCATGGTCATACAGCACCATTTCATCGCAGTTCTGCTCGATGCCGTTCCGGATCTGCTTCATCGGCCCCAGGATTGTCTTTCTGTGCTTGTTGGGCGCAAGCTTCCGAAGCCCTTCCGCCGTGGGCAGTTCCAGATTGACGCTCATCCTGTCCGCCAGAAATCCCGCTCTTTGTATCAGCGCGGCATCCGCTCCGGGAATCGCCTTCACATGGATATATCCCTGAAAACGGCAGACCGTCCGCAGTTTATAAAGCGTCTGGCATAACAGTTCCATCGTATAGTCCGGGCTGTACAAAATGCCGGAGCTCAAAAACAGTCCTTCTATATAATTGCGGCGATAAAATTCCATCGTCAGCTCGCAGACCTCGTCCGGCGTGAACGAAGCCCGCGGCACATCATTGGAGCGGCGGTTCATACAGTATTTACAGTCAAAAATACATTCGTTCGTGAAGAGTATCTTCAAAAGCGAGATGCACCGCCCGTCCTCCGCGAAACTATGGCACAGCCCCGCCGATACCGTATTGCCGACGCCCTTCCCGTCTCCCCTCCTCGAAGAGCCGCTGGAACTGCAGGAAACATCGTATTTGGCCGCATCCGCCAGAATATTCAGTTTGTCCATAATCGACGCCGTCTGTGCAATCCGCATTTCCATGATAACGCATCCCTCATTCCTATCGCATTTTAGAACATATGTTCTGTTTTTCCTATCTTAACACAACTCTTCCAGGACTGCAACTGTTTTATGCATGGAAATTGATCTCCTTATCATTCATTCCTTTATTGACGAATCCCGCCCCCGTGAATATAATACAGAATAGATAATTTGTGCCTGCGCCCCCATTTGCGGGCCGGGCAGGATATGGAGGTTCTATATGGATAATCTGATCATTCCTGAGAATTACCGCTCCGCGCTGAATCTGCACGATACTCAGATCGGCATTAAGACGGTAAAAGATTTTTTTCAGAACTTACTGGCAGAACGCCTGCACCTGCTGCGCGTTTCCGCTCCCCTGTTCGTCGATCCGGCTTCCGGCCTGAACGACAATCTGAACGGCGTGGAGCGCCCGGTCGTTTTCGGTATTAAGGAGCAGGGCGATTCGCCTGCGGAAATCGTGCATTCCCTGGCGAAATGGAAACGGTATGCCCTGCAGAAATACGGCTTTTCCTATGGCGAGGGACTCTACACGGATATGAGCGCAATCCGGCGCGACGAGCAGACCGACAATATCCATTCCATCTATGTTGACCAGTGGGATTGGGAAAAGATCATTTCCAGAGAGGAGCGCACGCCGGATTTTCTGAAAGAGACGGTGCGCGCCGTGTATAAGGTGCTGCGTAAGACAGAAAAATATATGGCAATCCGTTATGATTACATAGAAGAAATCCTGCCTCACGATATTTTCTTTATTACGACGCAGGAATTGGAGAACAGGTACCCTGACGTCCCCCCGAAACAGCGGGAATATTATATCACGAAGGAAAAAGGGGCGGTCTGCGTCATGCAGATCGGCGATCTGCTGGAATCCGGCGAGAAACACGACGGCCGCGCGCCGGACTATGACGACTGGGCGCTCAATGCGGATATCGTCGTATACTATCCGGTTCTGGATATCGCGCTGGAATTATCCTCCATGGGCATCCGCGTAGACAGGGATTCCCTGCTCAGCCAGCTCGATAAGGCGGGCTGCCCCGAAAGGGCGGAGCTTCCTTTCCAGAAAGCGGTCCTGAACAACGAACTGCCGCTGACCATCGGCGGCGGCATCGGACAGTCCCGTATCTGTATGTTCTTCCTGCGGAAAGCGCATATCGGCGAAGTGCAGTCCTCCCTATGGCCGGAGGAAGTAACCGGCGAAGCGCTGGCTCATGGAATACAGCTCTTATAAAAATACCGGCAAAAAAGGCCGCCGCGCTGTGTGAATAAGTTCCGGGCGCGGCGGCTTTTTTCTAATACCCAATCATCGGAATCTCCTCCGGCTTCCTGTCAAACGGCGCCTGCTCCCCGTTCTTTACCCGGTAAAGCGCCTCCGAAGAAGCGTATACCGCCTCCATCAGCTCCGGGTATGGCTGCATGCAGACATCGACCATGCCGATCTGATAATTCTCGCCGTCAAACCTTCCCAGACAGAACTGGTCGTTATACTGGAACCAGTGCGCCGCCACTCCATACGGATGGGCCGCCGCCTTTTCCAGAAAATACCGCCACATCACCCCGCGCTCCTTCTGATCCTTTACCCCTTTTAACCCGGTGGCCGTCAGCCCCCGGTCCAGCGCGCCGCAATGATATTCTCCGATAAGGATGGGCAGATCGACGCCTGCGTCTTTTACGAAATCCATATCCTTTGTGGGGTCAAAATCATAACAGTTGATGGAAAAGACATCGAAATACTCCCATCCCTTCATCATATCCCCGTTATAGGCCTTGGACCAGCGCAGTCCAAGATTTAAGTGATTGGGATCCGCCTCCCGGCACGCCAAAGAAGGAATACGGATATATTCTGTAATCAGTTTCCCGGAAAATTCCCGCAGGTCGCGTTCCGACTCCGGGTAAAGCAAAATGCAGTCCTCTATCGGCCCCTCAAACGCCTCGAATCCCGCAAACGCCGCTTTCCATGCCCGGTTAAGCGCGCCGATATCTTCATATTTTTCCCGTAAAAAGGCGATAAGCCCCTTCCGGCAGAAGGTCTGCGCCGGGTTGCGCAGCACTTCGCTGGCGATCGCCAGATTTTCCACGAAATTAAATTCCGGCTCGTTCCGCAGAAAATATCCGATCAGCCAGGGGTCGTCCTTCCATTCCTCCAGCTTTTTGGCGTACCGCGCCGCCCTTTCCCGGTATTCCGGTGAGAGCACGTCCGGAAAATCCCGGAAGATCAGCGTATCCGTCATCGGAAAATCCGGCAGTTCGCGGACATAAGCCATCCTTCCCCTTCCATCGTTTATACCGATGCCTGGAAAATTCCCCTGCGAATTGACGCCGTTTCCCATCAGGATACGACAGGAAATCTCCTCCCATTTTTCCTGCCAGTCATCCCCGTAAAGGCGCTTCAGATTCATGCCCGCAAAATTAACCATTTTGAAAGATTCCTCCGGCATATAGGCCGCCCTTCTTCCCGTCCTGCTCATGAAGAACTCCGCATAAGCGGGATCTTCCTCCGGCAGCCATTCGCAGCACTCCTCAAAGCTGTCGATCCGCCCCCATTCCCCGGCGCGGGTCCCGCAGGGGCCGACGGAAAAGTAATCGCATCCATCAGGATCTGTCAGATGCCATCTGCCATCCGCAGACTTATAAGTGGAAAAGAAACCCGTCCCCTCTTTCAGTTTCCGGCTCTTATCCCCGCCCCAGCGGTTCCATTCCGGGAACGGATACCGTGCCTCGCCCTCAAGCGCCCTGCATTTCTCCTTCAATTCTTCCAGCGAATGGATTTTTCCCGGCCATTCCGCCTCTTTCCACTGTCCGAAAGCGTCCACGAGTTTCTCAGAGGGAACGGGAAATTCCTCCGGCATGGCGTCCGACAGATAGAAATCCTCCAGCCGCACCCTGATATCATGATAAGCCCTGTCTGTTCCAAGCTCAAAACGCGCCACCTCGTCCCGCTGTGTCCGCTGTCCGTGCACTACCAGCTTTAACGTTCCCGGCGTCCGGTTGGTGTAGATCGTCCGGTTGTCCAGAAGATCCAGATCCAGACAGATTCTCGTCCGGAAACGGGGCAGGATGCCGAATCTCATATACAGCCTTTCCTTTGCAGCCCCCGGAAGGAAGCATCGGAACATCATCGCCGCCGAATGCTCCTCCAGCACTTCCACATCCCCAATTAAGTAACGTTCTTTACTCCCTTTGATCTGCGGCAGGGAGATGCCGCCGCCCGCCGCCCCGAATACCGCCGTACATCCGTTTCCTCCTATGTCCGATATCCGGGCATCCCTTTCAGCGGCTTCCCGCCAGTTAATCCGTATCCGCTCCAACATCATACTTTTCCCCCAGTCCGCCTTTTATGGCTGTTCTTAAAAACATATCATAAAACAATTCTCTTTATAATGCAAACTTTTTACTTTTCGAAACGAAAATTTTCGAAGCGAAAAGTTTTCGCAGCGAATTTTCGCTTGATAAAGCCTATGGTAAACGACATAACAAATTGCTCTTTCCGGCTCTTGCAAAAGCCATACAGGTAAGCTTTTACAAGTCCGAAAAGGCAATTTCCAATGTCGTTAACTATAAATGAAAAAGAAAATCTGCCGATATAAATGATAAAGGATTTTTTCATATCATGTCAGGGAGGACTGCTATATGTTATCGATTCAGAACAACATGCTTGCTATGGCTGCCAGTAATCATCTTCAGATAACTTCCGGAAAGAACAGAAAAACGACTGAAAAATTATCCTCCGGATACCGGATCAACAGAGCCGCGGACGACGCGGCCGGACTCGCGATTTCCGAAAAGATGCGCAGGCAGATCCGGGGGCTTATGCAGGGCACCGCCAACGCACAGGACGGTGTTTCTTTTGTGCAGGTTGCCGACGGTTCCATGGACGAAGTGCATAGCATGCTGCAGCGCATGAACGAGTTGGCGATCCAATCCCTTAACGGCACCTGGACGGAAAGCGACCGGGCGGCTATGAACGCCGAATTTGACCAGCTCCGTACGGAGATCGACCGGATCAATAACGAAACGCAGTATAATGAGCAGCCCGTATTTGAGGAGCATGAAAGTTCCTATCATCAGATTTCGGGAAATAAAAAATGGGACGATAATCAGCTCCATACCGTTCCCGCCCTGAATAACGAACTGAATATCCATCTTGCGGACTATTATGAGCCAAAAGATTATACGCTTACAGTTCCCGCGGGCGTCTATACAACACAGGAACTGATCGACGAGATCGACAGCGCCTTGGAGCTGATGACGCCGCCCAATCCCGGATTCGTATTTGAATACACATCCGATGGAATCTGCAGGCTGAATTTTGAAAACGCCAACGGAATGCCGACAGAAATAGCTTCCGTAGACGGTTCCCTTTCCTATCTTCTCTTCGACAGCTACACCGGCAGTTCTTCTACCAGCCTGCTGGGCACTACCGTATTTGACGCACGATACCCGCTGACCATTACCAGGGGGCAGAACGACCAGCTCGGTTTTTATGTGGAAAATGCCAACGGTTCCAATTTTATTTCCGTAACGATTCCGCCCGGACAGTATTCCCGTTCCGCTATGATCGATCTGATCAATCAAAATCTGGCGGGCAGCCCCGACGCGCTCGGCGTTGCCGCCAAAGAATACGGCAGCTCCAGTATTCAGATTACCGGCGGGGATTCCGTCAGCATTACCGGTCTCAAGGGAAATATGTTCAAACTGGAAACCTCCTCTGTCATTTATTCTTCTGTCTTTTATGATAACGTAAAATATGGAAATTCTTCGGGCGTTGCGGCATCCGTCACCGGCAGAACTTATTATGGCGCTTCGGCCACCGATAAGATCTGTTTATCCGGCGGCAATCAGAATAATGTCCTGCGCTTTAAATTAAACGGCGCGGCAGATTATACGGAAATCACTTTTGCGGATAAAGCCGACGGCTATACGATGACAGAGATCCGGGACGAGATCAACAACCAGCTGAAAGACAAAGGACTTGAAGAGGCGGCGAGGGCCAGTGTTACGACTACTTCCGTAAGCGTTCCTTCTTCACCCACTCAGAACAGATATCCTTCCGTGCAATATTTAACGCTGTCAAGCCTGGTTAAAGGCAGCAACAGTTCACTGGAGTTTGATACGACGGATCCTGTCGCTGTCAATACCTATAACGCTTTGTTCCGCGATACCAATTATCTGCCCTATTATTTCAGCGGAAGCAAAGCGAAGCTTGCGGGGCAGGCTAATCTGAACGGCGCGGTTAAACTGGCGGACGACGCCTCTTTGACCTTTAAAGTGAACGACCAGAACTATACGATAAACAATATCGGCGGCAGCTATACAAGCTGCTCAGCCCTTGCGGACAGCCTGAATTCTTACATAAAGACCGATTCTGCTTTTGACGCGGTAAAAGATAAGATAAAATTCACCGCTTCTTCAGGGCATCTTTCCATCGACGCGCTGACGGATGACGTCCGGAAAATTTCTTTTGACGACGGGCAGAAAAACGATACCTATAAGCAGTTATTCGTCGGCACCGCAATGGAGACGAACAGCGCCTCTTTCAGCTACAGCTACGGAACAGTAAGACGTCCGCAGGGCTCTACGATCGTGGAAACGACGAACGCAACGGCCACGGTCTCCATTCCTGCAGATAAACAGAATGGCGACATAAAATTTACGGATAAAACGAATAAGATCACCTTCTCTTCCTCCGGCGGCTCAGGGAGCATTTCCCTGTCTGCCACCAAAACCTACAAAGGCATGGCGGATGTCGTTTCCGACATCAACAGGCAGCTGAAGAGCAACAGCCGCTTCAGCAGCATAACCGCTTCTTATAAGGATAATAAGCTCATTCTTACCGCCACGCCTTCCACGGGCAATCCGAACGGCTCCTACTATATCGAATTCGATCGTTCCTGTTCCGCATGGCAGGCAATTCAGGGAACCCATGCGGTAACCTCTGACGCCGTCGTTACGGAAGCAAGTCAATATCTGCTGAGCACCTACAGCGCAATTCCCGATACGACAAAGGTGGACAGCAGCAACAACGAACTGACATTAACGATCGGACAGGCATCCGCCGCGATTACCATCAATCCGAGCACCGGCGCCGGTTATAACAGGAATCAGCTGAAAGACGCGGTTCAGGCCGCGATCAATAACAATGCAGTCCTGAAAGACAAAGTTACCGTCAATATCGCGGCGGACGGAAAGCTCGAATTTCTCTCCTCCGGCGGCTCCATTACGGCATCCGGCAGTTTTTATAAAAATGTGATCATTACTCAGAAGACGGTCAATGAATCAGTCCAGCCGGGAAGCTATCCTGATTCCAGCTTCCAGAACGCTTATATTATCGGGCGGAAAGATTTAAAAGCCGAACCCATTGACATTCTCAGCGGCGCAAACGATACCTTTATTTTCGATTTTTCCTACACGGATCCGAAAGGCGCCAACAGCTATGATAAGGAAATGGAAATAACAATTCCCGAAGGCACTTACACAGGGGATGAAGTTGCGGCAGTCTTACAGGAAAAAATACAGGAAAAGTTTGATGAAGAACAGATTGAAGATTTCGATATAAAAGTCTCTATCGGCGGATATAAAACAAATGTCATCGGCGCCAACGACGATACCGCACTTCAAATCGTCGTCAACCGGAAAGCCGGAAAAGAGCCCGCGGAAGGCCAGTATGTTTTAGACGGCATACGCGGCAGCGCGGCAAGTTTTCTTTTCTACAAGACGACAAATAAACCGCAGGCGACTTATATAACGGGGAGCAGGGACCTGTCAGGGGGCGTTCTTTTCAGGCCCGGTCAGAATGTTCTCACACTTTCTGCGGATTCCGTTCCCTATCAATACACCTTTCCGGAGAATCAGAAATACTCGCCGGATGAGTTCATTACGCTATTAAACGATATGTTCAAAAACGGAGATGATAACGGCAATTCCGCCCCTCTGACCGCATCCCTGGAAAATGGAACTCTTAAAATCGCTCATAAAGTTCTGGGTTCCCATACGATAACGGATATCGGCGGAAGCGCAAGGAGCGCCCTGTTTCTCAACGAAAGCGGCAGATATTTCCGCGACCCGATATACCTCTTAGTCGGCGCGGAAACAAAAGATGTGGTGGAGATTCCCCGCACGCGCGTCAGCTCCTGCTCGCTTGCAATCAACTCTATTACGATAAGCAAACCCAAATACGCTGAAAAGGCGGTAAACCGCATCAAAAACGCGATTACCATGGTAAGTTCCCGGAGAAGCACCTATGGATCCCTGCAGAACAGACTGGAACATACGATCAACAATAACAACAATGTCATCGAAAATACACAGGCGAGCGAATCCGCCATCCGCGATGCGGACGTTGCTTTCGAGGTAATGGAAGAGGCCAGAAATAATTTTCTGATGCAGGCCTCCGCGACAATCCTTGCACAGGCGAACCAGCAGCCCAATATGGTGTTGAACCTGCTGCAGACCTGATAAGCCAATATCGTTCCGGCAGACATTGTACCATATAAAGAAGAAAGCTGCAGACCGGCGGACCGGCGCTGCAGCTTTTTCTTTTTCCCATTACTGAACAAACAAATTGGAATAGCCGATCAGGCTCTCGTCCACCTCCCGCGCGCATTCCCGGCCCTGCCTGATGGCCTTTACCACGAGGGACTGCCCCGTATGCATATCGCCTGTCACAAAGACATTTTTCACGCTCGTACCAAAAGCTCCCGGCTTCGTTTTCACATTGGTCCGGGCATCCAGTTCCACCTTAAAAGCGTCCGTCACATATTTCTGGCTTCCTGAAAATCCCGCGGCGATCAGGACGATATCCGCTTCCAGCGTTCGTTCAGAGCCCGCTGCCTCCTTCATGGCCATGCGGCCTGTCGCGCCGTCTTTTTCCCAGATAAGCCCGACGATCTTAACGCCTTTCAGATTGCCGTCCTTGTCTTTGAGGAATTCTTTTACCGTGGATTCGTAGATGCGCGGATCGCGGCCGTATACCGCAATCGCTTCTTCCTGGCCGTAATCGGTCTTGCAGATTCTGGGCCACTCCGGCCAGGGATTGTTCTCCGCCCTCTTATCCGGCGCCTTGGGCATCATCTCGATCTGGGTCACGGATCTGGCGCCATGCCGGATGGCAGTACCGACGCAGTCATTTCCCGTATCGCCGCCGCCGATGATGACAACGTGTTTATTTTTTGTATCCACATACTTTTTGTCTTTAAAACCGGAATCCAGCAGGCTTTTTGTGTTTCGCCCAAGGAAGTCAACCGCAAAATAAATGCCTTTCGCATCCCGGCCCGGCGCATCGATATCGCGGGGATTGGAGGAACCGCAGGCGAGCACGACGCGGTCGAACTCTTTTAACAGCTTATCGGCTTTGATTTCTTTTCCGATATCCGCATTGGTGACAAAAGTAACGCCCTCCTCTTCCATCACCCGGATTTTCCGCTCGATGACGGTTTTTTCCAGCTTCATATTCGGAATTCCATACATCAAAAGGCCGCCGATCCGGTCGGAACGCTCGAATACGGTCACGGAATGCCCTCTTTTATTCAACTGATCGGCCACCGCCAGGCCGGAAGGACCGCTTCCCACGACCGCAACGGTCTTTCCTGTCCTGGTCTTTGGCGGTTTTGCCGCTGCATAACCTTTTTCATAGGCGTTTTCGATAATCGCATATTCGTTTTCTTTCGTCGCGACGGGCTCTCCCGTCAAGTTGCAGGTACAGGCTGCCTCACACAGGGCCGGACAGACTCTCGATGTAAATTCCGGAAAGTTGTTGGTCTTTTTCAGGCGGTTATAGGCCTGTTCCCAGTTCCCCGTATAGACGAGGTCGTTCCATTCGGGGACGAGATTATGCAGCGGGCAGCCGGACGTCATGCCGCACAGCGTCATTCCCGACTGGCAGAAGGGAACGCCGCAGTCCATACAGCGCGCGCCCTGAAGCTGCTGTTCTTCCATCGAAAGATGCTCGTGGAACTCCTGAAAATTCTTAATGCGCTGTTTCGGGCTTACATCCGTCGAAACCTTACGCTCATATTCTAAAAATCCTGTAGGTTTTCCCATTTTTCATTTCCTCCATTCCTGTCCTATTTGGCCGCCTGATTTGCATAAAAGGCTTCTATCTGTGCCTGTTCCGCACTGAGTCCTTTTTCTTCCATCTGCACGATCAGTTTCAGCATACGTTCGTAATCATGCGGAATGATCTTCTTGAACCGCGGCAGATATTCCCCGAAATGGTCCAGAATCTCTTTTCCTTTGACCGAATTGGTACAGGTAACGTGCTCCTTTATCATTTCTTTCAGCTCCAGAACATCGTACTTGGAAGTTATTTCATAAGAAGAAACCATTTCTTTATTGACTTTTGTATATAAATCGTTGTTCTCGTCGAGCACATAGGCGATGCCGCCGCTCATGCCCGCCGCAAAATTCTTACCGATGGCGCCGAGCACAACCACACGGCCGCCGGTCATATATTCGCATCCGTGATCCCCGACGCCCTCGACTACCGCCAGCGCACCGGAATTGCGGACACAGAACCGCTCTCCCGCCACACCGTTAATAAAAGCTTTGCCGGATGTCGCGCCGTAAAGCGCCACGTTACCGATGATGATATTCTCATCCTGTCTGAACCGGGAGCCTTTGGGCGGATAAACGATCAGCTTGCCGCCGGAAAGCCCTTTCCCGAAATAGTCGTTGGAGTCCCCGATCAGCTCCAGGGTCAGTCCTTTGGGAATAAAAGCGCCGAAGCTCTGTCCCCCGGAACCGCTGCACAGGATCCGGTAAGTGTCCTCCGCCAGCGTATCGCCGAATTTTCTCGTAATCTCGGAACCGAGGATCGTGCCGAAAGTGCGGTCTGTGTTGGACACATCCACCTCCAGGCTCCTTTTCTGCCCGCTCTCCATCGCTTTCGAAAGCTGTTTTAACAGAACTTTTTCATCCAGCGTCTTTTCCAGCCCGAAATCATATACCTGCTTCGGGTCGAAGATCACTTTTTCCTTGCTCTTTTCATAAGGATTGGAAAGAATCAGGCTCAAATCGATTTTCTGTAATTTATCGGGAAGATTGTCTTTCATTTTCAGCAAATCGGTCCTGCCGACCAGTTCATCCACCGTTCTGACGCCGAGCTTCGCCATATATTCCCGCAATTCCTGTGCGATGAACCGCATAAAGTTCTCTACATATTCCGGTTTTCCCTTAAAACGCTTCCGCAGTTCCGGATTCTGGGTCGCCACGCCTACCGGACAGGTATCCAGATTGCAGACGCGCATCATCACGCAGCCCATCGTTACGAGGGGCGCCGTCGCAAAGCCGAATTCCTCCGCGCCGAGAATCGCCGCGATCGCAACGTCCCGCCCGCTCATCAGCTTTCCGTCGGTCTCCACGCGCACTTTATTCCTGAGACCGTTCTGAATCAATGTCTGGTGCGTCTCCGCCAATCCGAGCTCCCAGGGAAGCCCCGCATTATGAATCGAACTCCTTGGCGCCGCGCCGGTACCGCCATCATAGCCGGATACGAGAATGACCTGTGCCCCGGCTTTGGCAACGCCCGCCGCTACCGTGCCGACGCCCGCTTCCGAAACGAGTTTCACGGAGATTCTTGCCCGTTTATTGGCATTTTTTAAATCATAAATCAGCTGCGCCAAATCCTCTATCGAATAGATATCATGGTGCGGCGGCGGGGAAATCAGGCTCACGCCCGCCGTGGAATGCCTCGTTTTCGCGATCCACGGATAAACCTTTCCGCCCGGCAGATGTCCTCCCTCGCCCGGCTTTGCGCCCTGTGCCATCTTAATCTGGATTTCCTGCGCGCTGTTCAGATATTCGCTCGTCACGCCGAACCGGCCGCTCGCCACCTGTTTGATTGCAGAACATCTGTTCAGGCCGTCCGCTCCGGGCGCCAGCCGTTCTTTGTCCTCCCCGCCCTCGCCGGAATTGGATTTGCCATGCAGACGGTTCATCGCGACCGCCATCGTCTCATGCGCTTCTTTGGAAATCGAACCATAGGACATAGCGCCGGTCTTGAACCTTGTGACAATCGTGTCAACACTCTCCACTTCCTCGATTGGCAGGGGTTTTTCCGCGTAATGGAAATCCATCAGCCCGCGCAGCGTCTTAATGCTGTCCTCATTGTTGACCGCCCTGGTATATTGCTGGAACATCTCATAATCGCCGCGCCTGGTAGATTCCTGAAGAAGATGGATCGTTTCCGGATTATAGAGGTGTTCATCCGCGCCGCTGCGCATCTGATGATGGCCGGGATTATCGAGCGCAAGGTCTGTCGATAGACCAAGCGGATCAAAAGCCATCGAATGCAGCGTATCCACTTCTTTTTCGATATCTTTCAGCGTGATGCCGCCCACGCGGCATACTGTATTGGTAAAATATTTATTAATGACTTCCTTATCGATACCGATCGCCTCAAAAATCTTGGAACCCTGATAGGACTGGATCGTGGAAATCCCCATCTTGGAAGCGATCTTGACGATTCCGTGCAGAATCGCGTCGTTATAGTCGTTGACCGCCGCATAATAATCCTTATCCAGCATGTGATCGTCGATGAGTTCCCGGATGCTCTCCTGCGCCAGATAAGGGTTGATCGCAGACGCGCCGAAGCCGAGCAGCGTCGCGAAATGGTGTACTTCCCGCGGCTCCGCCGATTCCAGAACGATCGCCACGCTCGTTCTCTTCTTCGTATTGACGAGATGCTGCTGCAGGGCCGATACCGCCAGCAGGGAGGGAATCGCAACACGGTTCTCATCCACGCCCCGGTCGGAGAGGATCAGGATATTGACGCCGCCGCGGAAAGCCCTGTCCACCTCTACGAAAAGCCTGTCAATCGCCTTTTCCAGACTCGTATTCTTATAATAAGTAATCGGAACAACCTCCACTTTAAAGCCTTCGGACTTCATGCTCTTGATCTTGAGCAGATCCGTATTGGTCAGAATCGGATTATGCACCTTGAGCATATTGCAGTTCTCCGGTTTTTCCTCCAGAAGATTGCCGTCCTTGCCGAGATATACCGTCGTCGAGGTAACGACTTCCTCCCTGATCGCGTCGATCGGCGGATTCGTTACCTGTGCGAAAAGCTGTTTAAAGTAGTGGAACAGCGGGTGGTGCGCTTTGGAAAGCACCGGAAGCGGCGTATCGACGCCCATCGCCGCAATCGCCTCGGCGCCGTTCTTCGCCATCGGCAGAATACTGTTCTTCAACTCTTCATAAGTATAGCCGAATGCCTTCTGCATCCGCTTTCTCTCTTCGTCCGTGAATTCTGGCACACGCTGATTCGGAATTTTCAGCTCTTTCAACGCTACCAGATGCGTATCCAGCCACTCGCCGTAAGGCTGTGCAGACGCATATTTTTCTTTCAGCTCATCGTCATCGATAACCCGTCCCTGTACCATATCGACCAACAGCATCTTGCCCGGATGCAGTCTCTCCTTGATGACGATCTTCGCCGGATCGATATCCAATACGCCCACCTCAGAAGACAGAATCAGCGTATCGTCATCCGTAATCATATAGCGGGAAGGCCGCAGGCCGTTCCGGTCAAGCACCGCTCCCATCATATCCCCGTCGGAAAACAGGATGGAAGCCGGGCCGTCCCATGGCTCCATCATCGTCGCGTAATACTGATAGAAGTCTTTCTTTTTCTGCGACATCGTCTTATTGTTCTCCCAGGGCTCCGGAATGGTGATCATGACCGCCAGTGGCAGCGGCATGCCGCTCATCACAAGAAATTCCAGCGTATTGTCGAGCATCGCGGAATCGGAACCGGACGCATTGATGGCAGGAAGGACTTTGTGGAGCTGTCCCGCAAGATGCTCGGATTCCATCGTTTCCTCGCGGGCCAGCATTTTATCCGCATTGCCGCGGATGGTATTGATTTCTCCGTTATGTACGATAAAGCGGTTCGGATGCGCGCGCTCCCAGCTCGGATTGGTATTGGTGGAAAAGCGGGAATGCACGATGGCGAGCGCGGACTCGAAGTCCTTATCCTGCAGATCCGGGAAAAAAGTGCGGAGCTGTCCGACTAAGAACATGCCCTTATAAACGATTGTCCGGCTGGATAAGGATACCACATAGGTCACATCCGTTGACTGCTCAAAGGTCCTTCTTAATATATAGAGCTTTCTGTCAAATTCGAGCCCTCTGGCAATGCCCGCCGGCTTTGCCACGAACGCCTGCATGATACAGGGCATACATTCGACCGCTTTGTGGCCGAGCACGGACGGATTCGTCGGCACGGCCCGCCAGCCGAGGAACTTCAGGCCTTCCTTTTCCACGATGATCTCAAACATTTTTTTCGCCTGGTTGCGCTGCAGCTCATCCTGCGGGAAGAAAAAAGCGCCGACGCCGTATTCCCGCTCTCCGCCGAGCCGGATACCGAGGCCCGCCGCGGCCTTCGCCATAAATTTATGAGGGATCTGCGTCAAAATACCGACGCCGTCTCCTGTTTTTCCTTCCGCGTCCTTTCCGGCCCGATGCTCCAGATTTTCAACGATCTTCAAAGCGTTCTCCACGGTAGCGCGGCTTTTATGCCCTTTGATATTGACGCAGGCGCCGATGCCGCAGTTGTCATGCTCGAATTCCATTCGATGAAGCGGAGCCTGTGGAACCGTTAATTTTGTATCAAACATAAAGTATCTCCTTTCGTACATAATGTGCGCCATCGTACGGCACACGAATGTTCTATAACAAAAAAGCCGCAAAACACCCCTGTTAAGGCGCGCCTTTGCGACTAAACTATTGATACTATACACCTGTTTTTCGCAATTGTAAATAAAGATTTTTTAAAGAATTGTCATATTATTTGATAATTCATTTGTTTTTTTGATTGTTTTCAGACGATTCACCTATTTTTGATGTTCAATAATCCATTGTAAGATTTCCCTTTCGCCAATATCATCGGATGCTAACGCAAGAATTATATCACTTAATTCCTTTTGACCATAAGACAATTCATATCCATTTAATGCAAGAAAAACCAGCATCACATGAGCACCAAGTCTTTTATTTCCGTCCAGCATTGCATGATTTTTTACCAATCCAAAACAAAGCCGCGCTGCCTTTGCTTGAATGCTCGGATAAAGTTCCTTTCCTTCAAATGACTGGAAAGGGTTATTTAGCGCTAAATCCAGCATTCCTTCATCACGAATACCGCCGCTTCCTCCAGTAGCTTTTATTAAGCTTGCATGAAGTCTTAATACTTGTTCTTTGCTTAAAATAATCATTTTGCAAGAACCTCATACGCTTCCATATTTTGCTTTATCAGCCTCTCAGATATTGCAAAAACATCTTCACCGCTGGCAACTCTTTCTTTTTCCGCCTTGCTGAAATCAATGACCAGATATCTTGGTACGTTATTTTTCAGAATAACCGCCGTTCCGTGTTCATCAACTACCTTCGTTACCTTTGAAAAATTTTGATTCGCTTCTGTAATTGAAATCATCGTATTTGTATCTATTGTCATTTTTTATACGCCTCGCTTTCAAACATATTATATGCAAATTTCAGCTGGAAAACAATGTATTTTATTATATGGGGCTCCAGCTTTCCTGAAAATTAAGAAAATTCCAATCATTTAATCTGCAAATCCCTATTTTGTAATCCGCCGCATAATAAGCAGCAGTACAACCGAAACGCCCCCGCAGACCACACCGCCCGGTAAAGTAATGAAACGCTCATACAGAACCGGATTTCCCGTAGTGCAATATACCGCCGCATTGGCGGCCGCATGGAATAAGAAAGCATACAGAAAACCGCCGCATTTCTCATAAGTATAAGCGAGCAGCATTCCCATCAGAAAACCGTAAAGCGCCTGTACGGCATTGCCATGATAAAGGCCGAACAGCAGCGCCGAAAGCACGAGCGCCCCGGTAACGGGCAGCGCCTTTCTCATCCTGTTATAGAGAATGCCGCGAAACACGATTTCTTCCGCGAGCGGCGATACGACGCCATATAAAAAGAGCCCGATCGGAAAAAATACGCCGTATTGATGCTCTGCGACCTGTCGATAGGCTTCCGAACTTTCCGTCAGGTGAAACGCGATGAAAAGAGTATTTATCGCGATAGAGCTTGTAAGAGCGAGTGTTATCGTAATCAGGATTTTGCCAGATGCCCCCGTTTCATAACGAATATTATTTTGAATGACCTCAGTCCTGAAATCCGAACGCAGCGGCAAAATTCCCGTCAGCATGGCGAGCCCGCCGATGATGGCATTCACGGTCGCTTCCTGTTCCACGAAAAACGCTTCCAGGCTTCCGCCGATATGCTGTGCGATTAGTTTGACCATATAAGTCAACAATACGACTGTTATGAAATAAACCACATAATAAATAAGAAACGGCTGTAAAATCTTTCCAACCGTTCCAAAACTTCCGCTATGCCCCGTATTTTCCCTTTTTTCAGCCATTCAACAGTTCCTCTAATTCCGCCACGGTATCTACGATATAGTCCGCCCCCGCCGCTTCGAGCTCTCCGGGCTGGGCATAGCCAAAGGTTACGCCCACACTGACCAGATTGAACAATTTCGCGCCCTGAATATCGAACTTCCTGTCACCTATCATGACAATTCTGTCATTGTCCGTTTTATTGACCTGATACAATTGTCGTAATGCCTCTTCCACGACTTCCTCTTTTCTGACACGGGTTCCATCCAGTTCGCTTCCGACGACAACATCAAAATAACATCTGATATTAAAATGGTGTAAAATCTTTTCCACAAATACGGCCGGTTTGCTGGACGCTACCGCCAGCACCTTTCCCGCTTCTTTTAAATGGGCGAGCATCGCATCGACGCCCGGATAGAGCTCATTCTCAAAAAGGCCGACTGTGCTGAATCGTTCCCTGTAATACGCGATTGCTTCCGCCGCCTTCTTCTCATCGAAACCATAAAATTCCTGAAAGCTGTCCGCAAGGGGCGGCCCGATAAAAGGCTCCAGCTTGTCCAAATCCGGTTCCTCAATGCCGAATCTGCGCAAAGCGTATTGAACACAGCTCGTAATCCCGATTTTCGGATCCGTCAGCGTGCCGTCCAAATCAAATAAAAGCAGCTTACAATTTTTCATTTCCGCACCTGTGCTCCGTCTTTCTTCCGTCTTCATGCCCTAAAACGCCTTCTTAATGAATGTCAGTCCGATTGGATAAGGGCCCGTGTGTACGCCGATTGTCGCGCCGATCTGAAAGATTTCCATATCCCGGATGCCGCTGTACTGCTTTAAATCCGCAAGCAGCAGCTCTTTAAACGCGGCGGCTTCCTCGTAATCATAGCCATAACCGATATTAAAGGCATATTCATCCGGGTTTTCTCCGTTTTTCTCAAAATGCTTTCTGCATAAGGAAACGAGCGTTTTTTTCCCTTTTTCCCTGTTCCGGAATACCCCCGCCGGAAAAATTTCTCCTTCTTTTAAGATAATCAGCGGGCGAATCGCCAGACTTTTGACCGCCGCGCCCATCACCTTGCCGATGCGGCCGCCGTGAATCAGATAATCGAAGCTTCCGACCGTAAAAATAATGCGTCCCGTCGGAAGGATTTCCTTCGTGCGCTTTACCGTATCTTCAAAGCTAAAGCCCGCTTTCTGCATCCGGCAGACTTCCAAGACGAGAAGCCCCTGTAACACGGTATCTACGGTCGTATCTAACACCTCGATCTTAATGCCGGGATATTTTTCCAGCAGCATTTCCTTCGCGTTCATCGCCGAATTATAGGAACCGCTGAACTTGGTCGTAATACAGAGACAGAGGATATCTTTTCCCGCCGACGCATATTCCTCGAACACGTCCAGATAATCCTGAACCGAGGGCATGGACGACTTGGGGAAACAGTCCGCATTATCGACCATCCGCTGATAAAATTCCCGCACCGGGACTTCTTCTATCTCCTTCTGGTAGGTCTTATCATCAAAAGAAACATAAAACGGTACGACTCTTACGCCTTCCTTTGCTGCGCGCTCCGTTCCGAGGTCACAGGAACCGTCTGAAATAATCTGAAATGCCATGCTATCACCTATTTTTTTATACTTTCTCATGTAGTTTTTAAAACTATATAATATTATAACAGTCCTACGGCAATAGTCAAGGCTCCTGTGAGATATCTTGTCGTGTTTTATTCTTTTCTTTCATCCGCGCTTCGTTGGGCCCACTGTATTTCATACGCCGTATATTCGCGGTCAAAATGATACCCCAGCTTTTGAGCCAGCACCACCGACCAGGGATTCTGCGCATCCCAGCTCGGATATAGTCCCCTGTCAAGGCACTCCAGAATGAGCCTTGCGCCGCATACTGTCGCAAGCCCCCTTCTGCGGTATTCCTTCTTCGTATCAATTTTCTGGCAATACGCATAAAGCGCCTCGTCTATCGGACGGATTGTGTATTCCGCGGGAAGCCTGTCTGCAAGCTCCCGATTCGCTGTCTCTGCCATCATACCACATATTGGGCATCCTGTATATCATTCGTTTTCCTGCACGCAGAAAACAATATTCCAGTTTCCTTTTACCAGTTTTCCGGCGCTTTTACTCAAAACAAATCAAAAATTCCTGATTTGTGTTGTTTTTGTAAAATAAAAAATCGCGATTTGTGTTATACTGGAAACATAAAGATTCAACAAGAAAAAAAGAAAGGGAAAACGATGCGCAGAAAAATTTATGACCAATTAAGTCAATGGAAGAAAAAAAATAACGGCAGCAGCGCTTTACTCATTCAGGGTGCACGCCGGGTCGGAAAAAGCTATATTGTCGAGCAATTTGCGAAAGCGGAATATCAATCTTATATCCTGATAGATTTTAACAGGGTAGACGACCAGGTAAAAGAAATATTTCTTCATGACCTGAACGATATAGATACCTTTTTTCTAAAACTCGCAACCTATTTCAATACCAGACTTTATGACAGGCAGTCCCTTATCATTTTCGACGAAGTGCAGCTCTTTCCAAGAGCAAGGAGCGCCGTCAAATATCTGGTGGCCGACGGGCGCTACGATTATATTGAGACCGGTTCGCTGATTTCTATTCGGGAAAATGTCAAAGATATTCTAATTCCTTCCGAAGAAGACCATCTTAATATGTACCCCATGGATTTTGAAGAGTTTCTCTGGGCTCTTGGAAATGTAACCATGATGGATATGATTCGGGACTGTTTTTGTCATAAAAAGCCGATGGGACAGGCGCTGCACCGAAAAGCGATGGACTTACTCCGTCAGTACCTTATTGTCGGCGGCATGCCACAGGCAGTAGAGATTTATGCAGCAAACGCCGATTTTGATAAAATAGATCAAATCAAACGACGGATTCTGAATTTATATCGGGACGATATCCGCAAACACGCCAAAGGTTATGAAATGAAAGTTGAGGCAATTTACGATGAACTGCCTTCTCAGTTAAAAAAGCAGAATATTCATTTTAAACTGGCTTCCCTGAAATCCGGCGCACGTTTTGAGGAATACAAAGATGCGCTCTTCTGGCTGTCCGACGCTATGATCGTCAATAACTGCTACAATTCCACAGAACCGAACATCGGGCTGAATCTGAACCGTGACCGCACGCTTTTAAAGTGTTATATGGGTGATACAGGTCTGTTGGTCAGCCATGCCTTTGACGAAAACAGCATAACGGACGAAACCATTTACAAAAAAATATTGTTCGATAAACTAGAGGTCAACATGGGAATGATCATAGAAAATATCGTTGCGCAAATGCTGACAGCCAGCGGCTGCAAGCTTTATTTTTACACAAATTCATCCCGCGATGATGCCACATCCCGCATGGAAATTGATTTTCTGATTGCCAGGAGCAGGACAGGCAGCCGTCATAATATCATACCCATAGAGGTTAAATCAGGCAAAAACTATACGCTGACCTCTCTGAGAAAATTCAGGGCAAAATATACCAGCCAGATATACATTTCTTATGTGCTGCATACAGGCGACTTTAAAGAAGAAGACGGCATTCTCTATCTGCCGCTTTATATGACACCCATGCTTTCTGCAAATTGAATCAACTCCCGCTTGACAACCCATAAGAATACCATTAAGATAAAAAAAGACATCGGAAACCGCAAACGCCGTTTTCCGATGCCAAAATATCATAAGTAACTCGCCAGGGGAGCACATCGCTGAGATTGGAGCATACTGCAGTCGGCGCCCGCCGTTTAGTCCGCTCCTGACCCTCACTACTTGAACCGGATAATACCGGCGGAAGGAGGCACAGTTTTCACATTTATGGATGTTTCATTCCATAACATTTGTTATGAATCATTCATTTTGTGAATCCGATGTTGTCCCTCCTCGCGTAAACGAAGGAGGTTTTTTATGTCACTATTTCTAAATCAGGAGGATGGATATTATTCCCTGACTACTGCCGGTATGGCCGCATTTCTTATCATCATCGCCGCACTTGTCTTATTGACCGCATTTTTCAGGAAAAAAGATGCCGGCCAGGCCGCAAAAGCATTTTCCACCAGACAGCTCGTCTTTTCGGCGGTGGCGCTGGCGCTCGGCTTCGTCACTTCCTACATTAAAATCATCCATATGCCCTGGGGCGGTTCCGTAACGCTCTGCTCTATGCTGTTCGTCACGTTAATCGGTTACTGGTACGGCCCGAAAGTCGGTCTGACCGCCGGTTTCGCCTACGGCATTCTGCAATTTTTACAGGGCGGCGGCGATTTCATTCTCTCCCCGTTACAGGTCTGCATGGACTATATACTCGCCTTTGCGGCGCTGGGCCTGTCCGGCTTCTTTTCCCGGAAAAAGCACGGCCTTCTCAAAGGCTATTTCTTCGCCGTCTTCGTAAGAGGACTCTTTCACACAATCGGCGGCTATTTGTACTGGATGGAATATATGCCCGAATCCTTCCCGGAATCCTTCGCATTCCTCTATCCCTTCGCCTACAACTACGCCTATCTTCTCGTAGAGGCATTTATAACGGCTGTAATTCTATCGCTGCCGCCCGTCAATAAAGCAATGTTACGCGTAAAAACACTCGCGACAGAATAACATCGAATTATCTAAACATTTCATAACAAACCTGGAAGAATGGCAAAGCCATTCTTCCGGGTGAGAAAGATTTGCAACGCAAATCGTAGAACTTTCTAAATGTGCGATATTTGTACAAGGCATTCTTATGCCTTGTACAAATATTCGCAAGACGAATAAATTCGTCTATGAAAAATCGAAGATTTTTCACCCCAGCCACAGCAGCGCATCCCCAACCGTGGTTTCCCGCGCTGTTGTGGAATCCACTTTCTTCCATTCCGTCGTATTCGTAACAATAACAGATGTTGTTATTCTGTAACCTTCCTGGCCGATTCGTTTGCTGTCGAACTCTAACATCGGCTGCCCGTCAGTCAGCTTCTCTCCCTGTTTTACGAGCGGTTTAAAATATTTGCCGTTGAGCTGCGCCGTATCGACGCCGATATGAATAAGCAGCTCCACGCCTTCCGCGGTCGTCAGCCCAATCGCGTGACCGGTAGGAAAAAAGGTCGTGACCTTACAGTCCGCCGGCGCATATACGATTCCCTCATAGGGCTCTATTGCGATTCCCTCTCCCAGAACGCCGCTCGAAAATACCTCGTCGCCTACTTCCATGAGCGGCACGAGTTTTCCGTTCAACGGGCTGTGAATGACTTTTTTCCCATCCAGTGAGAACGGAAGCGTCGAAAACTGTATGCTTTCCTTTTTCGACTCCCGGTAAACAAACATCGTTACAAGCCAGCTCAACGCAAAAACCGGCAGCGAAGCGACGATTGCAAAGGGAAATCCATTAATAACGGTCGTCCCTTTATAAGTGGATGCGAGAAACGCGAACAGCGCTCCGCCAGCGGCGGCACAGGCGCTGCTTATGAAAAACGGTTTCTTCTCCGGCAGCGCGACGCCGTAAATGCCCGGCTCCGCGATTCCCATAAACCCTGAAATAACAGATGGTATCGAAATGGAGCGCATCCGCTTCTCCCGCGTCCTGAACAGAACCGCCAGAACTGCGCCAGCCTGTGCCCAGGATGCTATATAGGCGACTGCTGGCAGAAAAGCCCCTTCCATCGCTTCCTGAAAGCCATTTATCATTATCATATCGACCGTTATTCCTGTCAGTTCCCGGTGAACCCCCAGAACGACGAGCAGCGGCCAGAAAAGCCCCGTCAAGGCTCCAGCCAGTACCGGGCTGGCCGCATAGCTTCCGTTTATCGCAATCATAACAACCGCTATCAAACCGGTGTAGACTGCCTCAATGACCAGAAAAGCAAGCGGCACGGTGCACAATAGCGTCAGCAGCGGCACCAGAAAAATCCGCCATAATTCCGGCAGGATTTTTTTCAGGAAACGCTCTATATAAGAAGCGGCCCAGACGGCCAGCACGACCGGAAGAATGCTATAAGAATGTTCCGCAATGCCGAATCGGTGCGGATATACAAAACAGGCGCCGAGCAGCATCCCCGTGAACTGATTGATCTGAAATTTCCTGGCGGCCGTAAAGCCGATAAAAACCGGCAGATAATAAAACAGACTGTCCGAAAGCATCTGCAGGGGCTGCCAGATTGCGTTCCCTTCCCTGCAAAATCCGGCATATGAAAAGAGCTCATAAGCCCCCTTTAAAACGCCCACGGCACAGAACACGCTGATAAGGGGCGCAAAAATCCCGGAAACAAAATCCATCGACCGGCCAAGCCAGCCTTTTTCCCGCTCCTCCGCTTCCTGTAAATCGGAAATACCCGTCCGGCCGGAAACCGCCTTGCAGACATCCGGCGCATGATTTCCGATGACCAGCTGATACTGCCCGCTCCGTTGGATGGCCGTAATCACGCCGGGCATCGTTTTCAAAGCGCGCGTATCGGCTTTCGCTTCGTCCTTTAAACAAAAGCGGATTTTCGTCGCGCAATGCGTCAGGCTGACAATATTTTCCCTGCCGCCGATACGCTCTATGATTCGTTTCGCCAAATCGTCATATTTTCCCATATCAAAACCACACCTTTCTTCTTTTAATATGGGCAAAATATGGAAATTTATGCAGTCCTCGGACTCTTATCCGTACCGGCGCGGAGCTTTTCTATAAACGGTTTATCTGCATCGGCGTCGAGCCTTCTATGATCGAAAAGCCCAGCTTATGATAAAAGGGAATTACCTCCTTGTTCTCGCAGCTTAACACAATATACAAATAGTCCCTGTATCGCTCTTTCACCGCTTCCATCAGGTGCGCGCCGATTCCTTTTCCCTGATAGCGCGGGTTCACGAGGAGATAATGGACATAGGCCGTCACGCCCTCATCATCCAGCACTTCTACCAGTCCGGCAAGCTCCACGCCATGCCAGGCAGTCATAACCATCCCCGTCGTTTCAAAAGACCTTAACAGCCGTTTGGCATAACGGCCGGATTTCCAGCCGACTGAGGCATAGAGCTCTTTGAGCGCTTCCGCGCTGACCCGCCTTCCTATGCAGTAAATCAGCGCGTCCTTTCCGATATCCCGCCCCATGCAGAGCGATTCCGACATATCCCGGTAGGCGCCGTAATTCTCTATCCGTTCAAATCCATACCGCTGATACAGGCGGACAGAAGATGCTAAAAAGGCGCCAGTCTCCAGAAGAAGCCGCTGAAAACCCATTCCCTCCGCCCGTGCAATCAGGCTTTCCAGCAGCATACCGCCAATATTTTTCCCCCGGTATGCTTCCCGGACAAAGACTCTCTTTATTTCCGCAGCTTCCGCGGAATACCGCCGCAGCGCGCCGCATCCTGCGGGAATTTCGTCATCATAGGCCACGGCGACGAAGTCCATCGTATCCGTATGGTTAAATTTTTTGTACTTTTCCCGCTTCTCTTCACCGCCTATGGCGTAGTTCAGAAACGCATCCAGTTCCCCGCAGAGCAGGCCGAAATCCGCATGGTCCCAGCTTACTGCCCGTATCTCTATTGCCATTTTCTCATCCTCCACTTTTCAACTATTACTATGATTATAGATTCATGCTGATATATTTGTAAAATAAATTATTGAAATATCAGTAATCCATTTTTAAAATTAATTCTTCTTTTCATTTTCTATTAAACTGCTGCAGAACCGCGCGCAGGCAACAGGCCGCCGCTTCCCCCGGACGCACAGGTCCTGTACTGCTTCTTCCGCTGTGTTGAGTAATTTCCCATGTAATAAAAAATCCTCACTTGAAAATCAAATGAGGATTTTATTTTGCTTCTTTTCATAAAAAATTTTACTTTCATAAAATTTTTTTATGCTGTCATGAACATCTCATATGCCTGGATCGCCTTTGCCATCATCATAGATGGATTCTGCATAGACGCTGCGCCGTTTTCGTTTCCGGCATTCGCATCCGCCGCTGCTTCTTCCTTAGGCGCCGCTTTTGCCACACCGGCAGGCGCTTCCCCTCGTTCCGGCATCTGTACTACCTTCGCATCCGCATTTTCCTCTTCCGGCATGAGTCCTTTCGGCATCAGCTTCGCCGCGCGGTTCTGTCCCTGCTGCATCTGTCTGGCAACGATTCCTTCAAAATCTATTGTCTGTCCTTTTTTCAACGGATTCTGATTTTCTTCCGCCGCCATTTCGGAATAGTCAACTTTCTTGTCTAAGACATCATCCGATATTTTGGACAGCTTATCCATGCTCTTCGCGCTTACCGTATTTGGATTATACACATAGGAAGGGTAAATGCTCCCAACACCGTATGCGCTTCCAATACCGCCAATTCCCATGAATCATTCCTCCTTACTGCTCTACTGCCATATTGCTATGTTCCCGGACATTCCTGCCCTTCCGGTTCTTATTATTTTTATTATAATCCTCTCACAGATAAAATGCAAGACCCGTTTATGCCGTTCTTTTCCCTTATTTCCATCTTTCCACAAAAATTTCCCTGTTCAGACTTCTCTCCCGTCTACGTCCAAAGCTTCCAAATCCTGTCTGGCCTGCTTCACATTTCTGGAAACCCTCGACATAATCCAGATATCCGAAGCCCCGTCGTAAATCAGGAAGATACCGATGAAACGGATCAGCGTGTCTACTGCCGCAAAGGGATTGAAAATGAGCAGGACGCCGAAGCCGATCGTAAACAGGGCGAGCAGCAGCGCCACCCACCATTTATCATAGCGGCTCTGGCAGAGGCTGACCGTCTGCTGTAAGTTATTGATGCCATGAATAACGATGATGATTCCGACCAGGATCGGTATCATGGCTATGATCGTCCCCGGCTGGAACAGGATCCATCCGCCGATGACCGTAATGATAATGCCCATGATCAGATTCATCTGCGAGAACATGCTGTCGTCCCTTCCGAAGATGAAATTCATCAGCCTGCTGATGCCGTTCAGCACTAACACCACGCCGATCGCCATGCAGACCATTTTTACCGACAGGCCCGGCCATACAACAAGCACAAGGCCGAGCGCGATACAGATCAGCGCGGATACCATGACATTTGTTTTAATTTTCTTCAAAATACGCTCCATATTCCTCACCCTCCATAGTTAGTTTTTTATGCAGCACGGGAAACAGGCCCCTGCATCTTACATATACAAGATACCCCATCACAGCGCCGAAGCAGTTCAGTATGATGTCGTCCACATCAAAAGCGCCAAAAGCACTGAAAAGCTGGAATATTTCGATTCCGAGCACCAGCACGAGCGCATTCGCGGCCACGCAGAGCAGGCCGCTCTTTTTCCTCCGTATCATCGGAAACAGGACGCCGAACGGTACGAACGCGAGAATATTTCCTGCCAGATTTTCAAAGCTGTTCAGCCTGTCGGCATATCTGATATACATCCTGATCGTTTTAAAGGGTATAAAATTGGCGGTGCCGAGCCCTTCGAGGATAACGTCGCGCTGCCAGGTCTGCGCGATTGCCGCCAGCTGTTCGTACGGATATTTAAAAATAATGACCTTGATCAAAAACAGGATATAAAGGATAAAACAGAACTTCATCCATTTTCGCACTAGATGACCTCCCAGGGATTTTCTTTTCCTTCCACAAAAAGCCTGCAGCTCATCAGAGAGTCCCTTACAACGGTTTCCACACAATTATCCGTATAAAAAGCCATGTGATGGGATACCGTCACATTGGGGAACCCTCTGAGAATTGCCAGTTCTCTATTATCTAATATATCCGATTTATGGTCATAATAGTATAGTCCGAACTCATTTTCTACAACATCCAGACCAGCCGCGCCGATTTTGCCGGATTCGACGGCGGCAATCAGCGCTTCCGAATCGATCAGGGCGCCTCTCGCCGTATTGATGATGACAACGCCGTCCTTCATGCCGGCAATGCTTTTTTCATTGATCAGATGAAAATTATCGTCGGTCAAAGGCGTATGCAGCGTAATGACATCCGCGGTCTGTAAAAGCGTTTCCAGCGGCACATACGCGGCATACTGCTTCACTCCTTCCTGTTCGTACAGGTCATATGCGAGCATCCTGCAGCCAAAACCCGACAGATTCCGAATCACGGTCTTTCCAATCCGGCCCGTTCCGATGACTCCTACGGTCAAATCCTTCAATTCCCTTCCCTGAATGCCTGCCAGCGTATAGTCCTGTATGTTCGTGCGTTCCATAATGCGTTTCATTTTCCGAACAGACATCAGAATGAGCATAACGGTATAATCGGCTACGCCGTTCGGCCCATAAGGCGCATTGCCCACCCTGATGCCGAAATCCTTCGCCGCTTCCAGATCAATATGATCATATCCGATAGTCCTCGTTGTGATATATTTCACGCCGTTTTTATAAAAAGCCTCCATCAGTTCCCTCGTAATCCGGGATGTGATGATATCCACGCATTCGCTGCCCTGCGACAAAGATATATTTTCCAGTGTGGGCGCATCCGCACACAGGACGAGCTCTATGCCGAGTTCTTTCTCATAGCGCAGAAACAGCGCTTTTTCATCAAATTCTCTGCAGTTATATACGGTAACTCTCATGGTCAATCTCCTCCTGTTTTTCCTGAAGAACTGCTCGATCGATTCTTTCCGCCCTGCTCTTTCTGATAAGCTTCTTTGATTTCTTCCTCGTACTCCGTCACGATTTCCGTATCCTCATGATGCAGGCGTCTGAACCTGTTAAAGCCGGCTGCCAGGATTCTCAGGCTTTCTTTCGTCGTATCGAAAATGCCCTCTTCATACAGATTTATCAGAATAATGCCGATCGGCAGCGCCAATATCATTCCCATAACGCCTGCCAGACGATAGCCGATATAGAGCAGAAACAGCGTCGGGATCGGGTCTACTCCGATCGAATCCCCGACGATTTTGGGCTGGATGACCTGTCTGACGATCTGGCCAATGCACCAGATGATCAACAGGCCGGCCGCCCGCTTGTATTCGCCGCTCAGAATTTCGACAGCCGCCCAGGGAAGCATGACCGTTCCCGCACCAAATACCGGAAGCAGATCGATACAGGCAATTCCGAACGCGATGAGAAACGCATATTTGATATCCAGAATCAGCAGCCCGATAAAGATCAGGATATAGATCCAGACCTCTATTTTCAACTGCGCCCTGAAATAACCGCCGACCGCATTCCGAAAACTCCTCTGAATCAGATCGAAACGATAGTAAAGGGATTCCGGCATATACTTTTTCGCAAAATCCGACATATACGCCTTATCCGCCACAAAGAAATAAGAGGACAGCAGCGTCATGACCACCGCCATGAAAACATCGGGAAGCTGTTTGGCAAAATTCCCGACCGCCTCGAACGTAGGCGTCCCGATGCCGCCGATAAAATCGGAGAACCATCCGCCGATACCGCTCCAGAAATCCATCAGCTGCTCCTGCGCGTCCGCCGGAAGCCTTCTGACCAGTCCTTCCAGACTGGCGCCTGCCTGTGCGAGCTCCGCTTCAATATTTTCCCAGATCATGGGCAGCTCGTTGATAAAGCCGACCGTTTCCCTTACCAGCTTAACGCCGATACCGTATACGAGCAGGATGACGCCTGCAAGGACCGCGATGATCACGAAGGCCGAAACGGCCTTGCGCCGGATCTTCAGCTTTACCTCCAGAAATCTGACGAGCGGCGACGCGATCAGCGAAATGATCCAGCCAATGATAAAAGGCATGAAAAAGCCGATACATTTTGGCAGCAGAAAAATGCACAACAGTAGTATGACCAGTGCGGTCAACAAATTCAAAATGGATTTTATATAGGTGACTGCTTCTTTTCTCATCTTCCGGCCCTTCATTCTTCCGCTTCCAACATACCGTCCAACAATGCGTAGATTTCTTCCCGTCCCTGTTTGGTCATCGAAGAATAGGGAATCAGAAACGTGTCCTTTTCCGTATGCAGCGTATCGCGGAGCAGTTTTTTCTGCTTTTCGACCTGGCTGCGTTTGATCTTATCCAGCTTCGTTGCGATCAGAATCGGTTTATAGCCTCTTGACACGATCCAGTCATACATGATACGGTCGTTTTCCGACGGCGCATGCCTGATATCGAGCAGAAGGAAAACAGCCCGTATCTTTCTGGACTGGTGCAGATAATCTTCGATCAGCTTTCCCCACTGAGCCTTGACCTTTTCATTAGCGGTCGCGTATCCGTAGCCGGGCAGATCCACAAAGTACATCTGTCCGTTGATATTATAATAATTGATCGTCTGGGTCTTGCCCGGTTTCGAACTCGTCCGTGCCAATGCCTTACGGTTCATCAGGCCGTTGATCAGAGATGACTTTCCGACATTGCTTTTCCCTGCAAAAGCGAACTCCGCAAGCTGGTTTTCCGGCAGCTTGCTGGTGACGCCGCAGACTTTTTCCAAATTGACGCTCCTGATTACCATTCCGGCCACCATACCTTTCTTTTCCTGAACGGGAGCTATGCCGGGTTTCCTTCCTTTACGAAAGCATGCTTCACGACGTCTTCCATCGTCTCCACATAATAAATATGGAGCCCCCTCTTAATCTCTCCCGCGATTTCTTCTATATCCTTTTCGTTCTTTTTCGGCACGAGCACCGTTTCCATGCCCGCTGTTTTGGCGGCGAGGATTTTTTCTTTCAGGCCGCCCACCGGAAGAACCCTGCCGCGCAGGGTGATTTCTCCCGTCATCGCCACGCTGGCACGGACCGGCGTGTCCGTCACGAGGGAAAGAATGGCCGCCGCCATCGTAATGCCCGCCGACGGGCCGTCTTTCGGTACGGCGCCTTCCGGGATATGCAGATGAAAATCATTTTCTTTGAACATATCCTCCGCCACTTCATATTTCCGACTGACGGAACGCACATAGCTCATGGCGATCAATGCGGACTCCCGCATCACATCTCCCATTTGACCTGTTAAGTCAACCTCGCCCTTCCCCGGCATTTTATTGACTTCTATCTGTAACGTTTCGCCGCCGACGCTGGTCCATGCCAGCCCGCGCACGATACCGACCTCATCCTGCCCGTTCGCCTTGATGCTGTCATATTTCGGCTTGCCAAGATACTGTATAAGATTGCCGGACGTTATCTTAATTCTTTCCTTTTTCTTCTGCAGAATTTCACGCGCCGACTTCCGGCATACCTCGCCGATCTTCCGCTCCAGGCCGCGCACCCCTGCCTCTCTCGTATAAAACGCGATCATATCGCGCAGGGCGCCGTCCGTGATCTGCAGGATGTCCCCGCTCATCCCGTTCTTTGTAAGCTGTTTCTGAAGCAGGTGTTCCTTCGCAATATGGAACTTTTCATTCGCCGTATAACTGTTCACCTCAATGATTTCCATACGGTCGAGCAGCGGCCGTGGAATCTGGTCCGTGGAATTGGCAGTCGCGATGAACAGAACTTCCGACAGGTCGAGCGGGATTTCCACATAATGATCCCGGAAATGGCTGTTCTGCTCGCTGTCCAGCACTTCTAAAAGCGCGGAAGAAGTATCTCCTTTATAATCGCTGCTCACCTTATCGATTTCATCGAGAAGCATCAGCGGATTTTTCACGCCTGCCTGCCGCAGTCCTGCGGCGATCCTTCCCGGCATCGCCCCTACATAGGTCTTGCGGTGTCCTCTGATTTCCGCCTCGTCCCGGACGCCGCCCAGACAGATACGCACATATTTTTTATGTAACGCCTCCGCAATGCTTTTCGCAATCGAGGTCTTGCCCGTACCCGGCGGCCCCACCAGACAGATGATCGGGCTGTCCCCTTTTCTGGTCATAATACGGACGGCAAGGAATTCCAGCACCCGTTCCTTCACCTTTTCCAATCCATAGTGCTGTTCCTCCAGGATCCGTTCCGCTCTGTCCAAATCCAGACTGTCACGGGATTCTTTATCCCACGGAAGCTCCAGCAGGGTTTCCAGATAAGCGCGCTCCACCGCACTTTCCGAACTGCTGCCCGACACGCTCTTAAACCGGGAAATCTCCTTACGGATCTTCTCTTTTACCTCTTTGCCTGCTTTTAATTTCTCCAAAGCCGCCTCGAACTGCTCCACTTCGGAAAAAGTATTGTCCTCACCCAGTTCTTTTCTGATATAACGCATCTGCTCCCGCAGCACATATTCCTTCTGGTTCTGGTCAAGCCTTTTTTTGACCTGCACGACCAGTTTATTCTTTACCTGCGTAATCTCCACTTCGTTTGCCAGAATGCTCGTCAATATCTCGAACCGTTCGCGCAAAGGGACCGCGCCGAGCACCTGCTGTTTCTTCTGAAACGTCAGCGGGATATTGACCGCGATCTGATCCAACAGTTTCCCCAGGTCATAGCCTTCCTCGACCTGCTTGCTGATCGTCGCGCCAATTTTCGGGAAACATACCGTATACAGGGTAAATTCTTCCTTTAAGATACGCAGCATCGCTTCCTTCTCGGATTCTTCCAATTCCTCACTATTCTCTTCCAGCGGAATGACCTGTGCGGTCAAATAGTTATTTTCGTCCGAAAACGCGGTGATTTCAGCCCTGTTCATTCCCTCTATCAGAACCCGGATCATAGATCCTTGCAGCTTCGTCACCTGCTTGACCATCACGATCGTACCAATGGGGTAGACCTGCTCCAGATCCGGTTCCTCATCCTGCAGATTTTTCTGCGTCACGACAAACAGCCTCTGATCGCCCATCATGGCCGCTTCAATGGCGAGCGCCGATTTTTCTTTGCTCAAATCAAAATGGATGATCATATCGGGAAAAATCGTCAATCCGCATAAAGTCACTGCCGGTATCATCATTTCTTCCTGTTCCAATTTTCTGTCCATCCTTCTGTCTTTATTCTAAGGAAACAAAACGCCGCCCTAATGGCGACGTTCTCAGCCTGCGATATTTGGGGCAAGGCGCTGCCAGCGTCCGCGCAATATTCATGGCTGAAAATCAGAGATTTCCCAGCCTATTCCGCCTGCAGCAGTCTGTTCCGATAATGCACAAGGGGCTGCGCCTTCCCTTCCACGGCTTCCTTCGTAATAATGCACTCCGATATGGTATCATCAGACGGAATCTCATACATAACATCCATCATAACGTCCTCCATCACGGAACGAAGTCCTCTCGCACCCGTTTTTCTTTCAAAGGCCAAATCGGCGATTGCCTCGATCGCATCTTCTTCTACTTTCAGTTTGACCTCATCAAATTCAAATAATTTTTTATACTGTTTTACAAGCGCATTCTTAGGCTCCTTTAAAATCCGGATCAGCGCTTCCCGATCCAGGCCTTCCAGCGTTACCGTAATCGGCACGCGCCCGATAAATTCGGGAATCAGGCCGAATTTCATCAAATCCTGAGGCGCTGCTTCCTTGAGAACAGTCCCGATGTCTTTACTGTTCTTTTCCATGATCTTTGCGTTAAAGCCGATCGAATTCCTGTCCAGTCTCTCTTCTACGATCTTCTCCAGGCCGTCGAAGGCGCCGCCGCAGATAAAAAGAATATTGGAGGTGTCGATCTGGATCAGCTCCTGATGCGGATGCTTTCTTCCGCCCTGCGGCGGAACGCTCGCTACCGTTCCCTCGATGATCTTCAAAAGCGCCTGTTGAACGCCCTCGCCGGAAACATCCCGCGTAATCGAAACATTCTCGCTCTTCTTCGTAATCTTATCGATCTCATCAATATAAATGATGCCGAGCTGCGCGCGCTCTATATCATAATCCGCCGCCTGAATCAGCTTCAACAGAATATTTTCCACATCTTCTCCGACATATCCCGCTTCTGTAAGCGTCGTCGCGTCCGCGATCGCAAAGGGCACGTTGATGATCTTCGCCAGCGTCTGCGCAAGATATGTCTTGCCGGAACCCGTAGGCCCGATCATGATAATATTGCTTTTCTGCAGTTCCACACCGTCTTCGTCCGGCGGCGCCGTCACCCTTTTATAATGATTGTATACGGAAACGGCGAGAACCTTCTTCGCCTCGTCCTGCCCGATTACATAATCGTCCAGAAACTTTCTGATCTCAACCGGTTTCAGGAGATTGATCTCCGTCTCTTCCGTTTCCACCTCTTCCTCATATTCTTCCTCGATAATATCCGCGCAGATATCCACGCATTCATCACAGATATAAACACCGCCGGGCCCGGCGATCATCTTCCGTACCTGGTCCTGTGTTTTATTACAAAAAGAACATCTTACTCTGTCGTCAGAATTTCTTCCTGTCATTTTATTAAAACCATGCCTTTCTCTTTCTTTCTGGCAGCAGGCAGAGAACGCCGCTTATTCCGCAGCTTCCCTGTGATTGGTTATAACGCGGTCGATCAGGCCATATGCAAGCGCCTCTTCCGCAGATTTCCAGTTATCGCGCTCCGTGTCCGCCGCAATCACTTCATAATCCTGTCCCGTATTTTCGGCTAAAATCTTGTTCAGCTTCTCCTTCGTCTGCAGAATATGTTTGGCCGCGATCTCTATTTCCGTCGCCTGCCCCTGTGCTCCGCCAAGCGGCTGGTGAATCATGATCTCCGCATTCGGAAGCGCCATGCGCTTTCCTTTCGCGCCGCCCGCGAGCAGAAACGCCCCCATGCTGGCCGCCATGCCGATACATACCGTCGAAACGTCGCATTTGATGAACCGCATCGTATCATAAATCGCCATGCCCGCCGTAACAGAACCGCCCGGACTGTTGATATAAAGATGAATATCCTTTTCCGGATCCTCAGACTCCAAAAACAGCATCTGGGCAACGACCAGGCTTGCCGTCGTCTCGTTTACTTCTTCTCCGAGGAAAATAATTCTTTCTTTTAAAAGTCTTGAATAAATATCATAAGAACGTTCCCCTTTCGAGGTCTGCTCGATGACATAGGGTACTAATGCCATAATAATTCCTCCATTCGTGCCGATTCGATATTTCTCAATCTGCGCCATTCGAGGCAGGGCCTCGAATCCGCAGCTGAATGAACTGATTCTTTCAGCCTATTATATAACCATCCGGCTCATTCTGCACGCCTCAAATTTACTTTTAAGAAAAACTTAATATTATTTATTTTTCTTTTGCATTTTCCGCAACGAATTCCGCCGCTTTCCGTACCGCAAGATCCAGTCTGATATTTTTCGTTTCCTTTTCGCTGAGCATTTCCTTGACTTTGGCCGCATCCATCTGATAAACCTCCGCCATCGCCTCTATCTCTTTATCGAATTCTTCATCGGATGCTTCCATATTTTCCGCCGCCGCGACCGCTTCCAGAACGAGCCTTGACCGGATTCTTTCTTCCGCCTGCGGTTTGATATTCCGGATCATCTGCTGGTAATTCGTACCCGTAAACTGGAAATACTGTTCCATCGAAAGGCCCTGCATCGTAATCCGCTGCGCGAATTCGTCTACCATCTGCTTCTGCTGCGTCTCGATCATCGCCTCCGGAATATCCATTTCGGCAAGATCCACGACCGCTTCCACTGCCTCGCGTTCTCTGTTTTCCTTCGCTTCTTTCGCTTTCTTTTCTTCCAGATTCTTCCTGATGTCCGCTTTGTACTCGTCCAGCGTCTCGAACTCGGATACCTCGCTCGCGAACTCATCGTCCAGCTCCGGGAGCTCCTCTTCCTTGATTTCCCTCACGGTACATTTAAAGACTGCCGCCCTGCCTCTCAGATCTTCCGCCTGATAGTCTTCCGGGAAAGTAACGTTCACTTCTACTTCCTTGCCGATCTCCGCGCCGATCAGCTGCTCTTCAAAGCCGGGAATGAACGCGCCGGAGCCGATCGTTAACGGATAGTTCTCTCCCTTGCCGCCTTCAAAAGCGACGCCGTCAACGAACCCTTCAAAATCGAGCACCGTTATATCGCCGTCCCTGACTGCTCTGTCTTCCACCATAATATTTCTCGCGTTGCTCTTGCGTTCTCTCTCAAGGACTTCGTCGATTTCTTCGTCCGTTACCGTTACATCGGCCTTCTCTACTTCAACTCCCTTATATTTTCCCAGTTTTACCCCCGGTTTCAGAGCGACTTCCGCCGTAAAGATAAAAGGTTTTCCAGCCTCGATCTGGGTCACATCGATCTTCGGAGAAGATACGATATCCTCTTCGCACTCATCCAGCGCTTTTGCATAAGCATCCTGAATCAGCATATTCGCAGCATCTTCATAAAAAACTTCCCTGCCATACATTCTCTCTACCATCCGGCGGGGAACTTTGCCTTTTCTGAAACCGGGAATGCTGATTTTCCCTTTCTGCTTCTGATATGCGGACTCGATTGCCTTGTCCAGCTCATCAGCGCCTACCTCGATTGTAAGCTTCGCCATGTTCTTTTCTAATTTCTCCACCTGTAAACTCATTGACCGGTCTCCTCCTTCAAATTGCGTAACAACATACATTTAGTGATTATAACACAATCGTTCCGAAAATACTAGCATTTCTTTCCATAAATCACTTTGGATCCGGTCTCCCGGCGCATCCGGCACGATACTGCTGATGTTCTTTTGCTTTCTGCTATAAGGAATCCCCATTCTCCCGATAATCTATTCAGCATAATCATGTAAAATCCGGTTCAGACATTCGATTTCCTCCGTATTTTCCACGATAATGCCGGGCTTGCAGGCTCTTCTGCCTGTTTCAGCGTTATCAGTTCCCCTTGAAGCAGCTCCGCATCCTCCGCCCGGTGCGTCGCCACGAGCAGCGTCCGGCCGTCCAGTTTCTTCAATATATATGCAGCCGTTCTTTTCCGCGTCTCTTCATCCAATCCGGTAAAAGGCTCGTCCATGACGATCAGCTCCGCACCGGAAAGCACCGCGCGCAGAACGGCGCAGCGTCTCTTCATACCGCCGCTCAACTCTTTGACCGGCTTATGCAGGCATTCTTCCGGTAAAATTTCGGATGCCTCCGACAGGATATACCGCTTTTCCCGTGCCCTGTCTTTCCTCCCTCCGCCCGCCGTATGCCGGGATGCCAGCATAATATTTGCCGCCGCATCATATTCCCCGCACAGCCTGTCTTCCTGAAAAACCATGCCGATGCGCTCCGGCACGCCTTCTATCGTTCCCGCATCCGCCGGAACCGTACGGTTCAGCAGGTTTAACAGCGTCGTCTTTCCCGCGCCGGAAGGCGCCATCAGGCAGTACCGTCCGCCCCCTTTTATCGTCAGGGACACATCGGAGAAGACCCTCTGTCCCCCGTATGCTTTGCCGATGTGCCGGATATCAATATCCGGCGGCACGGCTTTGGGGGAAGCGGCCGGAAAACGGCCGGACGGGCCGTCCCATCGGCGGCATCTTCCCCCGGCGGACGGGCAAGGATTCCATTCTTCCAGCTTTTGCAGCAGATACAGCACCGCTTTTTCAAACAGGAAACTCAGCAAAATGGTAAGCAGCGTCCAGGCGAACAGGCCCGCCGTATCCAGGTAGATTTTGGACATATACAGGCGTTCACCGAGCGAATACCGCGGCATACCGATGACCTCCGCCGCCACGCCCGATTTCCAGCTCATGCCGAGGGCGGTCTTTAAGCCGCTCGACAGATACGGCATCAGCGCCGGTCTGTACAGAAAACAGAAACGATTCCACGCGCCGACGCCGAATACCTCCGCCATTTCCAGCAGCTGTCCGTCCGTGCTTTTCAGCCCCGCGATCGTATTCACATAGACATTCGGAAAAACAATGAGAAAGCTGATAAAAAAAGACAGCCGCGACGAACCGAACCAGATCAGCAGAAGGACAACAAAAGAAGCGACAGGAATGGATTTGAGCATCGTTATGACCGGAGAAAGGAATTCCTCCAGCAGCGGGTAACGGTAACTGAATGCACCGCAAAAAAGCGCGCAAAAAAGCGCCGCAAAAAAACCCAGCCCGATCCTGCCCGCCGAGCAGAGAACGATTTGGAAAAAATCCGCCTCCGCCATATTTTCCAATAAGGCCCTTCCTACCTGAAAGGGCCCGGCCAGAAGAATCTCATTATGGACCATGGCCGCCGCAAGCTGCCAGACGCACAGCCAGAACAGAATGATGACGCCTTTTTTCATGAAATCCCTCATTCCTGTGGAAGATAATAAAAATCATCTGCCGGAAGGCCGCCGCCGATCGAAGCGGCATCCTTTTCATACAAAACCGCCAGATAACCGGAAAGCGCTGTCCGCATCCCCGCACCGTCGATATAGGTAATATTACAGTAAGGCATCGCTTTCGCCGCTGCCAGCGCTTTCTCTACAATGCCGTAAGCCGCCACGAGTTCCGCCGCCGCTTCCGTATTTTCATTGGCATAAGCGGCGCTGGCCTTGTGCTCTTCCATAAATTTCCTGACAGCCTCCGGATTTTCCGTAAGAAAATCATTGCGAACAACCGTAACGCCCGTTACCAGCCGGCTTCCGTCCTCTCCCTGCAGCGCGGACCACTCCGCCGTCAGATCCATGACGGCTGATAACGCCTCGTTCTGCATACAGGCCGCCATCGCGAAGGGCTGCGGCAGAACGCCGGCCGACGACGGATCTTCCTTTAGAACAGCGGCCACCTCCGCCGCTTCCGATTTATATTCTAACGTTATGTCATCGATCGTAAGACCGTTTTCCGTCAAGAGATACTGTAAGACATAATCCGGCGTCGTTCCTTTTCCGGTCAGATAGACCGTCCTGCCCCGCAGATCTTCCATCGTCCGAATTGAAGCGTCTCCCGATACGATATACAAAACGCCGAGCGTATTGATATCGATCACCGAAACGCCGCCTTCTGTTTTATGATACAGAATGCTCGCTGCATTCGCCGGCACGAGCGCAATATCCAGATCTCCGGAAACCATCCTGGGAAGCAGCTCGTCCGCTGCAGCCGCCATAGTAAAAGCATAACTGCCTTCCGCTTCTCCCGTTTCCGACTGGCTCATCAGATAAACAAGCCCCATGGAAGTCGGGCCTTTTAAGGAACCGATCCGGACCGTTATCTCCTCCACGGCCCATCCCGCCTCCTGATTTTCCTCATCCGCCGCCTTCGGCACGTCTCCCTGCCCCTTATCCGCAGTCCTGCCGCAGCCCGTATAAAAGGCCATGCAAAGTACGATCCCAGCCGCTGCCGCAAATAATTTCTTTTTCATGCCTGTCTCATGCTCCTTTTCTTTTGGTTAAATCTTCCACATTTTACTACTTTCGGGCCAAAAAAACAACCCGCCTGATTGTTTTCAGACGGGCCGTTCTTATTGTTTTTGTTCAGATTCCGGAAACGGAAGTTATTTCATCTGCTCTTCCTGCTTCTTGATCATTCTGCGAACCATCTCGCCGCCGATGGAACCTGCTTCTTTGGATGTCAGATCTCCGTTGTAACCTTCTTTCAGGTTTACGCCCAGCTCAGAAGCAACCTCTGTTTTGAAACGATCCATAGCTGCCTTAGCTTCCGGAACTTCCACTCTATTCGTTTTGTTACTTGCCATTTTCTTTCACCTCCGAAAATACATTTCATCTTTATATCTATATTTGAGATAAGCGACCGTGACACCGCTTATCCCAGATTTCCGACAGTTTCCAAATGGATTGCCGCTCTGTTCAAGCGCGTTCGTATCACTTATCTTGATGTTAGTATGAACGGATTGCAGAAAAATATTTTGGTAAGTTTTTCTAATCAGATTATCCGTTAAAAACAATCTTTTCTTTCATTTCAAGCGCCGCTTCTTCTCCGGCGAGCTGCTCTAAGAGCTTCAGGCCGAAAGGAATCGCCGTCCCCATACCGCGGCTCGTAATTACATTGTCCGATACGGTCACCGGCTCCTTACTCACCTCCGCGCCCTCCAGATGGCTCTCGAAAGACGGATTAGAGCAGGCTTTTCTTCCTTTTAAGATGCCCCTGTGCCCGAAAATGCCCGGCGCAGCGCAGATCGCCGCGATATATTTTCCTTTTTCATAAAAAGCGTCCACCTGTTCCATCAGCGGCGCCGTCGCTTCCAGCCCCTTTGTTCCCGGCATACCGCCCGGCAGTACGAGCATCTCTGTCTTTTCAAAATCGACTTCTTCTAATAATTTGTCCATTTCCACCGCAATCCTGTGAGAACCCGTCACGCTTTTTTCCCCTGTGACGGACACCATATCCACATCGACGCCGCCCCGGCGCAGAATGTCCACTACAGTCAACGCCTCGATCTCCTCAAATCCTTCTGCAAAAAAAACACATACTCTGCCCATTTTCAGCCCTCTTCTTTCTACAAAAATATAAAATAATAAAAACGCATTGCTTCATGCCTCTGATTATTATATGATTATAACAGAAAAAAAACGGTTACGCTACCGTCGTATTTCAGAAAACGCGGAAATCGCAGAATATCGGACAAAAGGAGCGGACACTTATGGAAATCGAACGAAAATTCACCGTCAGAACTTTACCTGAACAGCTCGGTCAATATCCTTTCCACCATATCGAGCAGGCATATTTAAATACCGACCCCGTTGTCAGAATCAGGAAACAGGACGGGGAGTACTATCTCACCTGTAAAGGAAAAGGGCTTCTGGCAAGAGAAGAGTACAATCTCCCGCTAAATGAGCATTCTTATTACCATCTCCGCGAAAAGGCTGACGGAAATATCATCACCAAAAAACGGTATCTGATTCCTGTCGGGCATCCGACATTTACGTCAGATTACCAATTACCCGTTGACCAGATCAGTCTGACCGTCGAATTGGATATTTTTGAGGCGCCGTTTGAAAATCTGATTATTGCCGAAGTGGAGTTCCCGGATGAACAGATGGCAAGAGCTTTCTGTCCGCTCGACTGGTTCCTGGATGATGTGACGGACGATCCGGCGTATCATAATTCCAATCTGAGCCGGACTGCGATCAATGTCTGATAAAGTGCATCCTTGGAGTGTTCTGCATGGACTGCTGTCTGAGTTCATTCAGCTTATCCTCCCGCAAAGAGTTTCCAACCGACCTCAACATCTCCCCCTTGCACTGGGTACAAAAATGCCCCTCATAAATACCTTTGCCGCATTTCTCACAGGTAAGTTCCGCGGATATTCTTCCGACCAGTTCCAGCCTGTCTTCTTTCAGCCACTCTTTTAACTGCGATTCAGGCACCCTGCACTCTCTGGAAATCTGGGTAATACTCGTCCCTTCTCTTTCTGCGATATACTCTTTTACTTCCTCAAATTTATCTTCCAGCATATTTCTGCATTCATAGCATAGCTCAATTCCTCTGAAATACTGAAACATCCTGTGGCATTTTTTACAGACTTTCACTTCCATGGTAATATGTACGCTCCTTCTTGCCCAATTATATACATTTTATCATAAAACGCTTATTCATACAACAAATTATGCCAATTCTGCCATGGAAATCCAATACAAAAATAAAAGAAGCGGAGATTCATTTCTGAAATGATAACCGCTTCTTTGGAAAAATATCCTCACCAAAGGCGCCCATACAGCTTCGTCATCTGCCTGATGCGGCGCGCAAGCTCCCCGTCAAAAGCGCCCGGCAGCATTCTCCATTTCCAGTTCGTCCCCAGCGTGGAAGGCACATTGATCCTCGCCTCCGCACCGAGTCCGAGATAGTCCTGCATCGGGATGATACAGGTATCGGAAACGCTCGCCATCGCCGCCCTGATAAACTCCCACTGGATATCCTGATCGGAACAGATATTCAGATACCTTCTGGCAAAATCCCCGTCGTGCCGGTTCAGCGAGCCGAGCCAGCCGAGCACGGTATCGTTATCATGCGTTCCCGTATAGACGACGCTGTTCGCCGTATAGTTATGCGGCAGGTAATCGCTTTCCTCTCTGGAGTCAAAAGCGAACTGCAGAATTTTCATGCCCGGATACCCGGTCTTTTTGACCAGTTCCATGACCGAATCAGTCAAAAAACCCAAATCTTCCGCAATGACCGCTTTTTCTCCGAGCCTGTCCTTCATCGTCTGAAAAATATCGTAACCGGGCCCTTTTTCCCAATGCCCGAATTCGGCCGTTAAATCGCCGTACGGAATGGAATAATATTCGTCGAACCCTCTGAAATGGTCGATTCTGACCACGTCGTATAAATCATAGCAGTATGCGATCCGCTTCATCCACCATTCATACGCCGTCTCTTTGTGATATTCCCAGCGATACAGCGGATTCCCCCATAACTGTCCGGTCGCGGAAAAAGAATCCGGCGGACAGCCCGCGACGGCAATCGGCGTCAGATTATCATCCAGCTGGAAAAGTTCAGGATTCGCCCATGTATCCGCACTGTCGAACGCAACATAGATCGGAATATCCCCGATGATCTGAATTTCCCTTTCGTTCGCATACGTCTTCAAAGCGGACCACTGTTTTGTAAATAAGAACTGCTGGAACTGGTAAAAGGCGATCTCCGTCCGGTATTTTTCGCGATAAGCATCCAGCGCCTCTTTCTTCCGGAGCCTGATATCCTCGTCCCACTCGATGAAGCTCATGCCGTCAAAGGAATTTTTTACCGCCATATAAAGCGCATAGTCGTCCAGCCAGTAGCTGTTCCGGCGGATGAACTCCTGAAACTTCCCGTCCTGCTCAATATTGCTGTTCTCAAAAGCGGTGCGCAGTACCTTGAACCGGGACAGGTATATTTTCTCATAATCGACAGACTCTTCGTCGTCTCCGAAATCGTACCGGCCGCAGTCATTTTGGGTCAAAAGCCCTTCCTCTGTCAGCGTTTCCAGATCGATATAATAAGGATTGCCCGCAAAGGTAGAAAAAGACTGATAAGGCGAATCCCCGTAACCGGTCGGGCCGAGCGGCAGTATCTGCCAGTAATGCTGCCCCGCCTGCACCAGCATATCGATAAATTCATAAGCCTGTCTGGAAAAGGTTCCGATCCCATAATTGGATGGAATACTGGAAACCGGTAATAATACACCGCTTTTTCTCATGGTTTTCCCCCTCTGTCCGCTGCCGCGGACTAAAGTTTACGAAACTTTTTTATTATTCTACTATGTTCTCCGGAAAGTATCAAGCCCAAACATTCGCCTTTTAACAGGATATGACATCCATTCCAGCGGCTTCTCCATCCCGGCCGCTTTGTTTTCTATAAAAGCGGTATCATATCCCGCACCGACTCAAAGATCAAATGCGGCGTCACGTCGGAATCTGCCGCATCCTCGAAAGATGCCTCCCCGCTCAATACAAGAATGCTCTTCAAACCGTTATTCCGGCCCGCCGCGATATCCGTATAAAGCCTGTCCCCCACCATGGCGATCCGCTCCTTTTCCACACCGGCCCGCACTGTCAGATAATCGATGATATCGCCGTTCGGCTTCCCGATGATACGGTCGGGATAACGGAACGCAGAGGCATGGATAAACGCCTGTATCGCGCCGGCATCGGGGATAAAGCCGGTTTCCGTCGGACAGTTATAATCCGGATGGGTCGCCAGATAAGGCAGTCCGTCCCGGACATGATCGCATACCCTGCACATTTTCTGATAGTCGAGGGAGGTGTCAAAGCCTACGACAACGACATCCGGCGTTCGCTCTTCCAGCACGATGCCCGCCTGCTCGAACTCCGCGCGCAGTAAAGAATTGCCTAACAGGAACACTTTTTTTCCGGCAAAATGCTTTTTGAGATAAAAAACTGCTGCCTGTCCCGATGTAACGACCTTTTCCGGCCCGATCTCCCATCCCATCCGATGTAGCTTATCCACATAAGCCGCCGCATTCCTGGAAGAATTGTTCGTTACAAAAACATAGCCGCGTCCGGATTCCTCTATTTTCCCTAAAAAGTCTCTGGCCCCGTCTATCCACTTCTCCCCCAGATAAACCGTGCCGTCCATATCCAGCGCGAAACAGCGGACATCCCGCAATATCTGTTCCGGATCCTGATTGATAACAGGGATTTTTTTCTGCATGTTATGGTCGTGCCTCCTTCTTCATATGGCTTTTGGCAATGCTTTGTCTTTATTGTACCACGACATTTTATCTATTACATCAACAAATCCATCCATTTCAGGTTTCGTGGAAATGTAAAATTGAAATCCCCTTCCCGATATGCTAAAATAAAAATACAGTCCTTCCAATGCAGTATGGGCTGAGCAAGAACGGAGGATGATTCGATCATGAAAGAAAAACTATATACCATTCCACTGAACGACGCTATGAACGCCAACGACGAATGCCCTTTCTGCTATATCGAAAGGAATGTGGAGCAGGATCTGCTGGATTTTGCACTCGGCTCCGGCTCTTCCTACATGGAAAGCGACGTCCGCGAAGCAACCGACAAGGCCGGCTTCTGCAGGGCGCATTTCAAAAAAATGTTCGACTATGGCAATACCCTCGGTAACGCCTGGATCCTGAAAACGCATTATATCCAGATGAACCGCGAAATGAAGGCGCAGTTCCAGAACTACAGACCGGGCAGGACATCGTTAAAGGACAAATTCAAAAAACAGACCGAACGCACCAACCCGATCGGCCTCTGGGTCGCTGAGAAGGAAAATTCCTGCTACATATGCAATCGTTTCCGCGATACCTACGAGCGTTATCTGGATACTTTCTTTGTCATGTATAAAAAGGATGAAGAATTCCGGGAAAAAGTTAAAAACAGCAAGGGCTTCTGCCTGCATCATTTCGGCGATCTGTGCGAAGCTGCAGAAAGCCGCCTGAACGATAAGGAAAAGCCCGCGTTCTTTGAAATGAGTTTCCAGCTGATGGAAAGCAATATGGAAAGGCTTGCCGGGGACGTTGCCTGGCTTGTAGAAAAATTTGACTACCGCAACAAAGACGCCGACTGGAAAAATTCCAAAGACGCTATCCAGCGCGGTATGCAGAAATTAAAAGGCGGCTATCCGGCGGACGCCCCCTATAAAATGAACAAATAATTTTCCATATCAAAATAAGCGCAAGCCTGACCGCCTGCGCTTTTATTTCGATAAAGCGTCAAGACAACTCACCTACGATAATTTCTTTTCATCATCGAAGAATTCTTCTACCTTCTCAGCTGCCTCACTGACGGTTTTCTCTGCCTGCTCCGCCGCACCGACAATTTTATCCGTCGTTTCCGCTTTCGCCGCATTTAATCCCTCTTTAAACGCTTCCGCCGTTTCCTCAGCCTTCTCCGTTACATTTTCCGCCGCTTTTGTCAGATCCAGATCGACATATTTCCGATCCGCCTCTGCTTTGCCGGAAGGATCTTCTTCGTCCAGGTCTTCGTCGAACTCATCGAAATCCTCCTCCGCATCCAGCTCTTCATCCGTGTCCGCATCCTTTTTCCGGAAGAAATAGTATGCGCCTGCCGCAAGCGCGCTCAGAGCCGCTGTTGTCATGAGAAATTTACCAAATTTTTTCGCCATGTGGAAGTCTCCTTTCACCGTTCCTTTTTAACAATATATTAATACTATTTTGTGAAAATGAAAAGGGAATATGTATAAAATATCTATAAAAAAGTTTTTAAAATATCTGTACTACAATATCTTGTGGCTCATAAAAAAGTCGGAACTAGTTTTTCTAAATCATTGAATCTGCTTTTCATTTATGTTATATTAAAATTCGACCCGTAAAGTCAATATCTGTCATTTTGAAGTCGATCTATGCCGCTTTTCACGTCCAATGGAGATATGTCATCCGGAATGCCAGACCAGAACATTTGCACCGAAAGGATTATAGAATGAACGAAAAATTTTTTGATTTGAACAAAGAAAAGCAGGATCGGATGATTAATGCTTCTTTAAAGCTTTTTGCCCTGAACGGGTATAAGCATGCCAGCACCGACAAAATCGTCACCGAAGCCGGCATCAGCAAAGGCCTGTTATTTCACTATTTCGGGAGCAAGCTCGGCCTGTATACTTTTTTATATGATTACAGCGTCAGATTTATGAAACTTGAATTGACCAGAGGGGTCATCGACGGCAATAACAAAATCGACTATTTTGAGCTCAGGAAACAGATCGAATTTGCCAAAATGCAGGTATTGAAGAACTATCCTTATATGCAGCAGTTTCTGGACCGCTCCAAAACGGAAAACGTCAAGGAAGCGCTGTTAGCCATCGAAGAGCAGCGCGACGCTCTGGCCGACGTTTATTCCAATATTATGGAACGCGCAGATACCAGCTTTTTTTCGGCAAATATCGACCTTGCCAAGCTTGACGCCATGCTGGAATACACCATTAAAGGGCTGATGACAGAACATTTCCAGGAGGCTTCCTTCCACCCGGAAATGCTCTATGAAGAGACGGTCAGCTACCTGATGATGTTAAAGAAGCTGGCCTATCATTAAATACATAAAATTCAAAACCGGCTGCCCATCAAAACACCTTATATCCGACGGATCCAATTGTTTTGAACGGGCAGCTCTTTCATCTGATACGGTAGTTCCGCCTTATTTTTTGGCGGCATTCTTTTCCTTAACTTTCTTGACTAACGTTTCCTTGACCATTCTCGCCTTATCCTTCATACGGGGATTGGCCGACGGATTGACCAAAATACCGGATAACAGTCTGCTCGCCACATCGTATTGCTCGAACCGCATAGAAAGCACGGAAATCAGATAATCCACGGTCGGCTCATCCATACCGCACATCGGGAAATTTTCCGTCTGTCTCGCGGCAAGGAAACCTTCCAGCGCATTATGTAAGTAATCGTTCTCTTCCTCATCCAGCTTCTTTTTCTGTTCCGCATAATCCGCCGCAGACGTGTCCATATGCTCTCCTTTTCCGCGAAGGAGCCATGCCGTTTTCAGGCAGATATAAGCCTTTTCGCTCGGCTTCGCCTGTTTTACGATAGCATTCGCCAGCGTCAGTTTATAGCGTTCCAGCGCATCTTCGTAGCTGTAGACCTCTTTTACTTCCGTCTGAGGCTTAAAAGAAGCGGAAATGGTAGCCTTGATGTTCTTTGCCTGCGGAGAAGTCACAAATTTGAAAAATCTGCTGAGCGCCGCATAGCCGCAGTGCGGGCACATAATGATATCATATTTTAATAAATCCACCTGATCGTATTTCGGACGCAGATCGAGATCTGTGCCCGCCAGCTTCACTTTGCCGACCCGGACGGTCTTCGCCTTAAATTCCTTATCGCAGATCGGACAGGTATAAGACTTATCGAACAGATAATCCTGTTCCTGCATAACAGGCGCGGCGGGTTTTCCCCCGTTTTCATCCGCCTTTTTGGTCGTGTCTTCATATAGGTTCATGTTCTTTAAGTTGCCCAGTCCGAACTGTTCCAACCCTGACAATAAGTCTGCCATTGTTATCTTCCTCCCCTTTTTCTTTTTAATGATATAGTTATAATATATTGTAATTTTTTACCTTTGCTCTTCCGTCACAGGTTTTTATTCCTGCTTCTGCTCTTTTGGCAGAACAAAGGAACTTTTCAGCGATACGATCCGGTTGAAAACGAGTTCTTCCGGGCTGGAATCCTTACAATCCACACAGAAAAAGCCCTGCCTTACGAACTGGAAGCTTTCGTATGCCTTCGCGCCGCTGACAGAAGGCTCCAGCCGGCAGTCCTTCAATATGGTCAGGGAATCCGGATTCAGATTCAGGCTTCCATCCTCATTATATACCCCTTTTTCCTCATCTACAATATTCTCGTACAATCTTACCTGCGCTTTCACACAAGAAGAAGCCGGCACCCAGTGAATCGTTCCTTTTACTTTCCTTCCGTCAGGGCTGCTGCCGCCCCTGGATGCGGGATCATAGGTGCAGTGAACTGCCGTTATGTTTCCGTTCCCGTCTTTTTCAAACCCCGTACAGGTAACGAAATAAGCGTGCATCAGTCTGACTTCGTTTCCCGGATAAAGCCTGAAATATTTTCTCGGAGGCTCTTCCATAAAGTCCTCTCTGTCGATATAAAGCTCTCTTTCAAAGGGAACCTCTCTCGTGCCGAGGCTCTCGTTTTCCAGGTTATTCGCTATGGTAAGGATTTCGCTCTGTCCCTCCGGATAATTATCGATGATCAGTCTGACCGGGTCGAGCGCCGCCATAACGCGCGGCCTTTTTAACTTTAAGTCCTCTCTGATACAATACTCTAACATCGAATACTCCGCGGAAGAATTTGCTTTGGAAACGCCGCACAGATCCACGAACCGCCGGATAGATTCCGGTGTGAACCCTCTTCTTCTGAGCGCCGCAATGGATACCAGCCGCGGATCGTCCCAGCCGTCCACGATGCCGTCCTCCACCAGCTTTTTGATATATCTTTTGCCGGTAACGACATTCGTTAAATACATTTTGGCGAACTCGATCTGCCTGGGAGGATGCGGATATTCCAATTCCTCCACGACCCAGTTATAAAGAGGCCTGTGATCCTCAAATTCCAGCGTACAGATCGAATGGGTAATGCCTTCTATCGCATCCTCGATCGGATGAGCAAAATCATACATCGGATAAATACACCATTTATCTCCCGTATTATGGTGGGGCAAATGCGCCACCCGGTACAAGATCGGATCCCGCATATTGATATTCGGAGACGACATATCGATTTTGGCACGAAGCGTTTTTTCTCCGTCCGCATACTTTCCGTTCTTCATTTCTTCAAACAGAACAAGATTTTCTTCAATGCTCCTGCCGCGGTCCGGATCTTCCCTGCCCGGCTCGGTCAATGTTCCTCTGTATTCCCGCATTTCCTCCGCCGTCAGCTCGGACACATAGGCCTTGCCCTTTTTAATCAGCTTGACCGCGCATTCGTACATCTCATCAAAATAATTGGATGCGAAGAACAGTCTGTCCTCATAGTCCGCTCCAAGCCATTCCACGTCGGCTTTGATGGACTCGACGAACTCATTTTTCTCCTTCGTCGGATTCGTATCGTCAAAACGCATGTTGAATTTCCCATGATACTTTTCCGCAAGCCCGTAATTCAAAAGAATGCTTTTCGCATGGCCGATATGAAGATAACCGTTCGGTTCGGGCGGGAATCTCGTATGCACCGTATCGTATACGCCCTCCTCCAGATCCTTATCTATCATCTGCTCTATAAAATTCCTGGAAACGACTTCCATCTGCTGCCTCCTCTGACCTCTATTCTGTCAATACTACTATATTATCATAGAAAATCTGAAATAGAAAGTAGAAATTTGCACCCTGCCCGGAATTGTTATCTTTATTTTTATTCCCTGTCCATATAACGCCCCGCCTTCCGAATATTCTATCGTAAACGACATAAAAAACAGGAATACCACGATTTTTTTGAATCAATCCGGCATATGGCGGACAAACGGGATTTATTTTACACGCTTACGCATGCTTTTTTCTTTCCGATGCTTTCTCGAACCCATGCACCCAGTCCGAGAACAGATAATAGATCAGATAAATGACCGAGCTGATGCTCCACGTCAGCGGATATGCCCAAAAGACATATCGGATTTCTCCGAACAGCTTCATAACAATAATAATATAGGTGATCCGCACCACGCACCAGACGAAAAGCATGACGAGCATCGGCACGAACGCCCTGCCCGCGCCGCGGCAGACCGCCGCTATCGAATGGGAAAATGCCAGCAGGCAGTAAAAAAGCGCAACAATGCGGGCCTGCATCGTGCCGTACTCGACGACGCCCGGCGTCCGGTCGAAGAGTCCGACCAGCTGCGGCGCCAAAGTATAATAAAGCAGCCCTATCGCTTCCGCCATGATGACTGCTGCAAGAATTGAGAAACGCGCTCCCTTTTTCGCCCGTTCATACTGTTTCGCCCCAAGATTCTGACTGATAAAAGTCGTCACCGCCATATTAAAGCTGTTTACCGGCAGGAACACAAAGCCCTCGATTTTCGCATGAACGCCATAACCGGCCATCGCAAGCCTGCCGAACGAATTGATCTGCGTCTGCACGATGACATTCGCGAAGGCGATGACCGAGTTCTGCACGCCCGATGGCAGGCCGTAACTGATGACCTCAAATAAAATATCCTTATGAAAGCGGATTTTCCGCGGCTCCACCGTATAAATACTGCCCTTTCGGAGCAGATACGCCATACAGAGCGCTGCGCTCGCGGCCTGCGATATGACTGTCGCCAGCGCCGCCGCCCAGACGCCCCAGCGAAAGCCCCCGATAAAGAGCATATCCAGCAAAATATTAACAAGGGAAGAAAAGACCAGATAATACAAGGGACGCTTGCTGTTGCCGACCGCATTCATAACGCTGCAGCAGACATTATACAGAACGACGGCCAGTGCGCCGGTGAAATAATACCTGAAATACTCCACCGCTTCCGGCATGACCTCCGGATCCGTCTGCATCCATGTAAGAAAAGTGGGCGTGAAAACGACGCCGATGACCGTCAGAAACAGACCGCAGGCAATGCCGAAAGCCATCATCGTATGGACGGAACGGGATACCTGTTCTTCATCCTTTGCCCCGAAATATCGGGAAATGACTACGCCGCCGCCCATTCCCATACCCATGAAAAAGCTGACCAGCAGAAAAATCAGATTTCCCGACGAGGTAACGGCCGCCAGCGCATTCGTTCCGAGATATCTGCCCACGATAAAAGCATCCGCCGTATTGTACAGCTGCTGAAATACCTGGCTCAACAAAATCGGCATTGTGAATCTGAGCATCAGGGAATAGGGATTCCCCACCGTCATATCCAGCACCTGGGAAGTATTCTTTTGTCCGGCTTTTTCCTGTATGCACGTCATAACCGCCCCCTGCATAAAACTTCGCTGCGATCACAGCGATTTCCTGTAAAATAAAAGATGGAAATCGTTCACGCTTTTACTTTATTCTTTTTCCGGCCATAAGTCAACCACCCTGACGCGGGTGCGGCGTGAATGGGCGCTGAAGGAATTCTAAACCACGGCCTCCACAATGGTCTTATCTCCAATCCGCAGCTCCTTCACGCCTGTTTCTTTCTTCTTATTAAAGTTAAAGCTGAGCAGATATCCTTTGTTTTGATGATAATAATCCAGGTATTCAATAATCTGCTTCTCTCCACGCTCGTTATATTCATTACCGCGCCAGATTTTAAGTTCTACAATAAACTGCTCTCCAAGATAATCCACGATTACATCCGTCCTCTTCGCGTCCCTTGTCTGAGCTTCTACATAATAATTACCCGTTCCGTTGATGATCGGCCGCAGATACAGTAAAAAGAGCTTACGCCCATAGACTTCCAGAAATTTTTCGTCATTACCTCCGTAAATATCAGAAAAATGCAGTACAAATTTTTCCAGGACCAGATCCATATTCAGCTTTCCATTTTGAATATACAGATTCTTATCTCCCTGTGCCACATCATAAATTGCATTGCTAAGTTCCTCTTCCGAAAGAAAATAACCATACAAACGCATCTCAAAAATGCGATTAGCCACCTGAACGCTTCCTTCTCTACTGACAATATATCCAAACATGGAGGCCAGTTCGATCACCGGATTGTCTATGTTAAAAGTAATCCGCTTTCCCTGAAATAAAAGCGCACTCAGCATTTGCTTCAATTCAGGATATTCGTTTAGCTGTCTGATCATGCTTTGAAAGAGCGGCTGTTGCTTATTCAGTAATCTTTTCACTGCCTCTGCAATACCGGCATTCGTCCAAACAGAAGCATTCTTCTCATAACCGCTTAACATGCTGATTTCTTCATCCAGGAGCTTACAGATTGCCGAAACAAGATAAGGATAACCTGCCGTATATTCAAAAACAGTCTTTGAAACAGTCTGTATATCCATTCCCGTGTGCTGTTCTGCCTCGTATTCCTTCAGCATAGCCGCAATCTGTTCCACTGAAAAGTTCATATCAATCGTAAAATCAGCCGCAATATTCCATGGACTGTTATACTGATGCTGCGAATCAGGGCGGATTTTCAATTTCAGATTTTTAACGTCGTATACCCCCGCAAGAATCACAGATTGAAAAACAGGAGTATTTTCCCGATTCAGATAATATTCCCTGAGATGCGACAGAAAATCAACAAAAACCTGATTATTTGACGCGCTGTCCACCTCATCGATCAATAACGCGATTGGTTTTTCTGCTGTCTGACATATCGCGCTTAGTTTAATGAAAAGTTCAAGCATACTTTTATTGGACTCAAAATCCATAAAGTCAGTCAATGGTTTTAACAACCCTTCGTTTCCACTGTTATTCATTCTGGTAAAAGCAGCCAGAAATTTTTGAGCAAACGCATACGAAAACCTTTCCGCACTGATAAAATGCTCCGTTCCAATTCCCTGAAAATCTATAAATACAACAAAATAATCACTCAATAAATATTCCGCTAATGCTCTAAGGGTAGTCGTTTTTCCATACTGCCGGCCTTTGTTGATAATAAAATATTTCCCCCGGTCCACATATAGCCGTTTCATTTTTTCCAGTCTGTCATCAAGCCGCACCATATAGTGAATATCCGATCTGCACACGCCCTCTGTATTGAAATACCGCATTCTTTTCTTCCCCCTGACATACAAGCTTCTACGCTATATACACATTCTATCATCGCATCAGGCGGATGTAAAGAAACGAAACAGCATGCCCCATGCCGATTTAATGTCGGCGACCGCATCCGCAATCGCGGGTTCACAGTATATGGCAGGCAGATTCAGCTGTTCTTTCAGTCCGCAGCGGTGCATTTCATTTAAAATGCTGTATATTTTGGGACGGTCTCATCCGGTATTCTGCTTTATCTCCTCAATCTGCTCTATCCTTTGGAGGCAGAATGGCTGACCTGTATGGCCATTTCTTTTCCGATGCAGGCAAGGAAATCCAGCACATTCTGCTTCAAATTCTCCGGGAATGCGGTGAGCGCCGGAGCCGTTTCGAAACTCAGGACCTTATCGAATCCGTTCTTTCCAAGCCCCCTGATGAACGCTTCCCAGTCCGTAGAAGATTTATTCTCACGGTTTCGCGTAAATGTATAGGGTATCTGATGTAAATCCCCGATTCCGTCATTATCATGAATATGCAGCACTTTCAGCCGATGGCCGAGCGTCGTTAAAAAATCTTCAAAATCGAGTCCCAGCAGATTTGCGTGTCCCGTATCAAAGCAGAAGCCAAGCACTTCGGCATGGTATTTTTCATTCATCCGATCGATTCTTTCCACTGCTTTTTTCACGTCACAGCAGGGCCCTTCGACAATATGCCCTCCGATTCCTTCATACAGGTTTTCAATGCATATGGTAATTCCCATTTCCTTCGCGAGCGGCGCTATAGAATCGATAAATCCTGCGGTCTCCTGCCATTCCAGTTCTTCCGAGCCAAGATAATACGCCAGTTTCAAACCATGGATCACGATATAGCGGCAGTCAAAAAAACGGCACAGCTCCATGCTCTTCGGCGCCGCCTGATTCCAAAGATAAGCATTCTGTTCCGGCTTCCCCTGAAGACGGTAAATCGGATAGGCCATATGCATCTGGTGGATACGCACGCCGGCCCTCTCCGCCGCCTCTTTATGGGGTGTAAAAAAATGCTCCAGTTCTTCCCTTGTCCGGTCAAAAAAATTTTTCTCACCGGGCAGAAAATGTTCCCTGTCCAGGGGATATGCGTTCAGGCTGAAATCACAGCAGGTAAAGCCTGCCTTTCGCAGCATCTGAAAGCCTTTTAACGGATTTTCATCCTCCACTACGTTTTTGGTCTGTACGCCGATTTCCAGCATCTCTCTTCCTCCTGCCGCTTCATTCCTATCTCTTCTTCTGTTTCCGCGTCCCCGGCATCATCCATTTCCCGTTTCAGCCTGTCCACATAAAACGACGGCATATATTCGTCGTTGAAATAGCCGATATTCCCGATTCCCATGGCGCGAAGCTGCGCTTCTATCTCCCGGTAAAAGATGTTGCAGATAATAACGCCGCAATCCTCCGGCAGATTTTTTAACTCCTCCGGATTTTTGACCATCAGCCCTTCAAATTCCGTATTCCATAATTTCGGATTATTATCGCAGGTAAAAAGCGGCGGATATTTTCCTCCATAGCACTTCATATAGTTACGGCACATATTCCCAGCCCCAAACAGCGCGACCCGCTTATATTTTTTCAGATCTCTCTCGATGTTTATCTGCATCTCAAAATAATCGAGGAGCGCTTTATAGACAGGCGCCAGATACGGCTGCAGGAGCGGTGAAAAGGCGACCGTCGTATCGACAGTTTCCAGGATCAGATATCCGTCAAAGGAAATATCCCGAAGCCCCCGGATGACGCTGAGCCAGTCCATCGTCGAACTGCGCCCGTATGCGCTGGTAAAAGGAAGCAGCTTTGCCATATTCTTTCCGTTATTTTCCGTAAGGATCACAGCCTGAATCCGGCTGTTCAAAGAGGCCGCCATACTCTGCATGTTCTGCCCGCAGAGGTTGCAGTTCCCGATATCAAGGCAGAAAGCAAAACGCTCCGTCTCTGCCGCTTTGTTCAGCGCATCGATCCATGCCGCCGCTTCCGCCCCGTCCGAACAAATGCCGCGCAGGAGATGTCCGTTATGGCTGCGGCATTGATTCGTCAGGAAAAGTTTTGTTCCTTCTTTATGGCATCCTGCCGCAAGCTTCAGAAAAAATTCCCGATTCGCTTCCCATATTTTGTCCCGTTCCAGGCCGACAGACAGGGGCTGAACGATAATATTACTGCATCCCATCTCTTCGCATGCCCTGATGCAGTCCAAAGCGATCTGCAGAATCAGCCTGTTCAAATCCTCATATGCATAAACACCCCTGGAGTCCGTCTGCACACCGATGAAAGGCAGCCTTGCAACAGATGGCAGAAAGCCATGCTCCCGGAACTGCCCGATAATCGTCCGATATGATCTTTCCGTCCGTTCCGGCTTAAATTGAGGTTCCTCTCCGCTTCTGTCAAGCAGGATTCCCACAGGCGATACAATGAGCCCGAAATCAAACATGACCTCATGAATGCCCGCCTCTTTTAACTCATGAATACTCTGCCCTGGCTTTTCCGGGTTCAGAATCATTCCCGCCATTGCACAGACCTTTTTCATAGGATATTCCTCGCTTTCTTATTCTGCATCGACCAGATGGCTATATATGGAATCTGCGCCGTACCCGCGCTCCTTATAGGTAAGCTTCTGAAGAAATCCGCCTTCCGTATAGCTTCGATAAGCCTCTTCTTCATACGCCTCCCGCAAGTGCTTCTGCAGCCGGGTGGCACATTCATTATTCACCGGAATTTTTCCCAGCTTTTCCTCCACTCCTGCAATATTCCTGCACGCGATCGCAATCAGGAAATCGATCATATAATAATGCGGAATTTCGTCGTTGTCTTTTAAATAACAGAAAAAAGCTTCCATAATAAAGCGGTACAGCTCTTCGCCCCTTCTGCCTCCCAAAAACCAAGTCACCCATGAAACATTGGTGCAGTATATTTTCTCCCCTGTGCTGCGCGTCAACAATTCCTGCGCAAAACACTCTTCCGGGAGCCTGTCTGTCATGTAGACCGTAGCGTCCAGCCATATTCCGCCATACTTATATAAAAGAGCGCACCTTATAATATCTGCCAGATGAGCCGGCCCGATCTTTCCGCTTTCGGCTTTTCGTATGATATATTCCGGAAGTTCCGCATAATCTTTGTAATTATCCCATGTAATGACGATATGTTCCGTTCTTTCCGGCAGACTCTTCTTCTGACTCTCCAAACATTTCTTTACCAGTCCGGGAGCATTGTCCTCTCCCTGCCACCAACAGCTCCAGACGACTCTTTTCTCTGTTCCGGCCGGAAGATTAAGACCGCTTGCATGTTCCGGCCAGGTTTTCACGAACGGTTCTACTGCCTGATAGATCATGGTGTACGGAATATTGTCTATCATCGTATAATCGAGCCTGTAGACATTCCGGGTAACGCCGTACTCCGCCAGAAGTTTTTCCGCATCGGCTGCAAAAACATCGCTTATCGTCAGCAAAATAACATCCTCTTCATGAAAAGAAGCTTTGGAAACCTCCACAACGGGAAGGCCGTAAGCTGTACCCGGATTTCCTCTGGCAGAAGAAACCAGAACACATTCCGCATGGAACGGCATTTCCGCTTCCGTCGTCATTTCCATAAAAGAGGCCAGCCGCAGCCCTGCTCCATAGAGTTTTATCTGCCCCGCATGCCGGAATAATTCTGCCAGTTCTTCTAAACCGGATATCTTTTTACTGTTTACTGTTTCATCGCTTTCCATCGTTTACCACATCCTTTAACTGCGTCGTGCTGATTCCTTCCGTATAGGGAAAGAACACCAAATCCGAACCATGTCTTTGTAAAAAATCTTTTTTCGCCATCCATTTCGGATCATCCGCATAGTCGCTTCCCGAAAACTGCGCGTCAAATCGGTACCTGCGCCACGCTTCATCCGTGTCCCCCCGATCGAGCGGTATCTCGACGGCTTCATCCACATACTTACAGGCCCGCACGATTGCGATGCGTTCTTCGTACGGAATTCTGGGATTCGACTTCTTATGCCGAATCACACCCTCGTCCGTAACAACCCCAACAATCAGATAATTGCACTGCTCCTTCGCACGCCGGAGCAGATTCAGATGTCCGATATGGAAAAGATCGAATACGCCCGCCACATAGCCGATGTTATATTTTTTATCCTCCCGCTCTTTAGAAGTCTTTCCCTGCGCTGCCTGCCACCCGGCTGCTGCCCGCTGCCCATTCTCCGCGCCGGAATCCTCCCGGTAAGACTCTTTCGGATCGAACACACTGTAATTCGGAATTCCGGCCCTGTGAAGCTGATTAACCACGGGCATATAATTTTTGATACATATGATGACCTTATATTCCGCCGGATTCATCTCTTTTAATGCCGCCGGCGCAAGAACTGGCAGGCCGTTCACTTCCGTTCCCCATCTTTTTTCATCATTATCCAGATAACCGTTCACCGGATACCGCGACCCATATTTTTCCAGGAACCGCTCCGCATACCTGCCGGAACCGAAGAGATAAAGCCTGCGCCCTTTGGTCTGATGAAAAATATCCTTAAAGATCATCGGGTATTCTTCCTCGGAATAATTCATCCGCCTGCGGTTCTCCATGACCGCTTCATACTCCCGTCTGCCCTCCTTAAAATAATCGGACAGGCCGTCATCCTCCCGCAGAATGTTCAGAAAATGGCCGATAAATTTCTGGTATAAGCCCATATGTTCCAACATACCATACCGCTCAAACAACTCTCTTCTCGGAAGGATACCGTCGAGCTGATCATTGAATTTATAAATAAATTCAATCGTTCTGACCATAAGCGCCTTAGCGGGCACATTTTCAAGAAACATCTCCTGATCATAGAACACAAAAGTACCTTCTGTAAAAAAGCAGTTCAGAGAAACCAGATCCAGATAGCCTCTTTTCAGAATGATACCCAGCTCTTTCCGCTCTTTTTCCGTTCCGCAGGCAATCTTCTTCCACTTATCCCGATTCGGATCGTCTTTTTTGCGCTTCTCCCAACCCGGTTCAAATTTCTCCCAATCCACTTCGTCTGGTGAAACAGGCTCGGAAGAATGCTGAAGAATCTCCCAGAAAGTATCCAATTCCCGTAGAAAAGCCTCCCGATTCTTCTGCAGCAGCTCCCTGAAATGCTCATTGGCAGGTGTGCCCGTCACATACGGCATCAGAAAAGCCTCTCCTTCAACCTTCGCATCGATCATTTTAACGCCATGTGATGACAAATATGCGTTATTTTCAGATAGCTTCCGCAATTTCTCTCTGCCCTCCTGATATAACGCGCGTTTCTCAACGAACCCATCGCTTCTTATTATAGTAGCCATCGCATTCTGAAATCCCCGTTCGCCGGAAAGCGTGATCTGCTTTATCGGTGAGAAGGCTCCCTGGAGCGGGCACTCTATGAAAAAGCCGTTCGCCATGCCGTGAAGCAGTCCGTTTTCCATCAGGGACGGATAGAGCTCCTCTTCCATGAGAAATACGGTATCTGGATTGTTATATTCGGGAAACACCCTGATATCGAGTGCCTCATTCGGCACATAATCTTCCGCAAGAAGCAGCTGCGGATTGGAAATCCGCGGGAATATGGAAAAAAAGCGATGCTGTGAAAAACCGGCTTTTTCCAGAAATCCGATCAATTCCGCCCTGGAATATGCTCTGCCCTTCATGGCTTCCCGTTCCCAGGATCGCAAATGCCTGTAATTTTCTATACTGTCATAATTCCTGCCGCTGAAAGCATCCTGATCTCCGCAGAAATAGCGGATTCCAAGACGGTTATCCGCCGCAAGCAGGAGCTTCCCGTCAGGCTGAAGCAGGCGGCGGATACGGCACAATGTATCGGCCGCATCCGAAGCGTACTCGATAACATCGGCCGCGATAACGATGTCGTAGATTCCTTCGTCATATCTGCCGCCAGCGCATTCTGCATCCCCGCAGGCAGCGCCATTATGGGCTTTGTCCCCGCTTTCCTTTCCGCTATCTGATCCGGCAAGCGGTATGCGGCTTACGCGCAATCCTTTTTCTTCCAGCGCGTCCGCTATCAGGACACTGTTTCCGTCTTCAAATACAATACAGGCCACCCGGCTTTCTTTCTCTATTTCATACCATTTGACGATTGCCCTGGGCAGTTCCCGCTGTCGTTGTTCTGGTGTCATTTACATCCTCCTCTGCTTCACATCCTGTATTTTTCTGCAGCCCAAAAGCCTGCTGTAAGTTTTCCATGCACAAAAAATCTGATGTAAATATGGTCATTTCATACTTTACATCAGATTTTAGTTTCTAAACTATAGCTTCCACGATGGTCTTATCCCCAATCCGCAGTTCCTTCAGTCCCTTCTTTTTCTTCTTATTAAAGTTAAAGCTGAGCAGATATCCTTTGTCCTGATGATAATAATCCAGGTATTCAACAAGCTGTTTCTCTCCACGCTCATGATATTCACTGCCATGCCAGATTTTAAGTCCCACAATAAACCGTTCCCCAAAGTAGTCCACAATCACATCGGTCCTCTTCGCATCCCTTGTCTGCGCTTCTACATAATAATTACCTGTTCCGTTAATGATTGGTTTCAGATATAACAGAAAGAATTTACGCCCATAGGTTTCAACAAATTTTTCATCATTGTCTCCATAAATGTCTGTAAAATGTTCCACGAATTTTTCGAGGGCCAGCTTCATATCCAGGCGCCTTCCTTTCACAAACTGATTTTTACTGCTCTGTCCAAAGGAAAACATGTCACTGCCAATCGACTCCTCCGCTATAAGCAAATCCAACAAATACATTTCAAAGATACGGTTCGCCACCACAATATATCCATTCTTTTCTTTCAGAAAACCGAACATGCGCCCCAGATTCATATATTTTTCTGCCGGACTGAACGGAGTCATCTTTCCCTGAAATAATATTCTTTCTATTACATTTCTCAACTGCTTATACCTGTCCAGCTGTCTTATCATGCTGTCAAATAAGGGGATATTTTCTTTCAGCATCATTTTTACCGCCTCTGTTACTTCATGGCCAGTCCAGGTTTTCACGCTTTCCGCAGACTTATCTCCCCTGCATAACCTCTCATCCACAATCTTGCAGATTGCTGACACCAGATACGGATAACAGAAAGTATACTGATAAATCTCCTTTGCAACTTCCTTTATATCCATTCCGGTATTATGATCCTCTTCATATCCATACAACATATCAGCAATCTGATCTGCTGAAAAATCCATATCAATCGTAAAATCAGCCGCAATATTCCATGGACTGTTATATTGATGTTCTTCCTCCGGGCGTATCTTTAATTTTAAATTCTTAATATCATATACGCCGGCCAAAACAACCGCCCGGAAAATCGGAAACTCTTCTCTGTTCAGATAATATCCTCTAAGCTGCGCAAGAAAATCAAGAAACACCCGATTATTTGAAGCGCTGTCCACCTCATCGATCATCATGACAACCGGCTTTTCCGCAGTCTCACACAGGCTGCTCAGTCCCCTGAACAACATATCCATGGAAAGGCCTTCTTCACTTTTCAAAGAAATCAGCGTCTGAAAAGCCTCCGCATCAATCTCTTTCATCCGCTCCCATTTTCTGGAAAAATAACGTTCTATCAGTCCAATGAACTTCGATGCGAAAATCTGCTCATTTGCAAAATTAGCTGTACTCAACATCTGGAAATCCATAGGGATAACAACATAATCTGCCTTTAAATACTCTGCCAGCGCCATAAGCGTTGTCGTTTTGCCGTACTGCCTGCCCCGGTTAATAATAAAATATTTTCCCCGGTCTATATACAGACGTTTGATTTTCTCCAGCCTGTCATCAATCCGTACCATATAATGAATATCCGGCCGGCACACTCCCTCTGTGTTGAAATACCGCATTATTCCCCTCCATATTTCGATCCGCATATTACCTGTCAATTCCAGTTATCTAATTTGAATTTATCTATAGGCTTATTCTAGCATTGTATTGAAAACATGTAAAGGAAGAGTCCGCTAAATCCAATGTAAAATATGAAATTGTCAAGATACAATAAACTTACAGATTCCGCATAAACAGGTTCGTGCTGCCAAAAGCGTTTAAAGGAAGTTTATATACCGATATGTTTTCTTCCAAAATCCCGCCATCCGATAACTGCTTCGCGATTTCATCCGTTCCGGCTTTCTTTGCGATGATATAGTGCGCCTGCGGATACTTTTTCACTGCCTCCTCCGGCGAGAGGATCCGATACCCCTGATAAAGGGTTCCCCATTTGGCGCTGTCATTATCGCAGAGCGCCGCAATATTTTCCAATCGGTTCATCCGCAGCAGGCACAGGGCGAATTTCGCCGCTTTTCCGGTGCAGAATACGATAAGCTGTTTCTTCTCCGCCATCTTCTGGACGAAATTGCCATAGATATCATGATCAGTCTTTGCTTTGACCGCGATATAAGCCTCATAGGCTTCCGGATTTTCCGTGAACAGACGCATCTCTATCCAATGGGGAGGGAACATCTCTTCCTGTTTCAAAAGGCCCTGCTCTCTGTCTTGCAGGATGATTTCCCGGAATTCATCGAGCGCGGACAGGATTTCCCCGTCCGGCAGGCTGTGTTCTCTGAAAGTGGTATAAGGAGAAAGCGCCATCATAACAGTCTCTCTTGCCATGAAAGCCAGCCTCTCTCTGTCCGTTATCCCGCTTTCCTTCATCTTTTCCCGGATATATCTGCACTCCGCGAGATTAAACCTCGCAAAATGAGGATTATATGTCGATGCTGCGGCGTTGTCCCGTCTGTAATGATAAAACATCCGATTGAGAAACATTCCTCTCCGCAGATTCATATCCACCAGATAACGGAAAGCGCAGTCCTGAAAAGCAGCGCCCGGGCTTTCGTTCAGCCTGATATGAAATTCCCGCAGAAACGACAGCTTGTAGACGCCATTCCATATGTAAACGTCGGGCGACAGATTTTTTTTCATAAAATATTGCGCGGAAATGATCTGTTCCGTATCGCTCAATGGATGTTCCAGCAAATAACGTTCGCCCTCGTAAGGGGTAACGAGCGTATAGAAACCCGCTTTCGCATAATCGAGATCCTTTGCGACTGCGGCATTATATAACGTCTCATACATATCGGGGGCGATGCTGTCATCCGTCTCAACGATTCCAAGATATTCGCCCTGTGCCATATCGATGCCGAGATTTATCTGATAGCCGTAGCTCCTTTTTTCGGACGGGACGAAACGAATGCGGCTGTCTTTCGCTGCGTATTCCTGAAGGATTTCGCAGGTTCCGTCGGTGGAGCCGGCATCGATACATATAACTTCGATGTCCTGCAGTGTCTGCGCAAGCACGCTTTCGATGCATTCCCGGATGTAGGCCGCTACGTTGAGGGACGGCAGGATGACCGATACTTTCGGCTGAGACGGTCGTTCTGCCGGATGTTGTTCTTTCCATTCTTTTTCGGTTTCAAGAAGCGTTGCTTTCAGTCTTTTGCCGAATGCATCCATGCTGAAATGCTTTTCATAGGTTTCTCTCGCCGCCATTCCCATCTCTTTTAGTCTGTCTCTGTTTTCAATCATCCATGCCATTTTTTCCGCCAGTGTATCGACATCGTGATAGTCAACGACAAAACCGTTCTTTCCGTCCTCTATATAATCGGCAATTCCCGTGGGTTTCGTCGTAATACACGCTTTTCCCGACATCATGCCTTCTACAATGGCAATAGATAATGTTTCTTCCTTTGAAGCGCAGACGACGACATCGATTTCCGACAGCGCCTTGTTGATTTCATCTCTGGTCAGTTCGCCAAATATCCTGACAGAACCCAGCGTTTCCGCCTTTTCTCTTATCTGTCTACAATACCCGGTCTCCGCCATTCTGCCAATGATCCAGAACTCTGCATCCGCGTCTGCTGCGATTCTTTCCGCCGCCTCTAAAAAGAAGTCCTGCCCCTTCACCTCGAACACTACCCCGATGACAGCAAATATTATTTTTTTATTCTGTGTGCGGCTTTCCGCATCATCGAGCCGCTTATCCGGAATGCCCAGCGGCAGAATTTTTATATGCCGTTCGGGATAGTTTCTGTTAAAAATCTGTCCGCATACCTCGCTTACTGCAAAAAGATTAATATTCTGAAATTCCGTTTCCTTCAATCCATCCGGATACTGCCTCATCACAATCGGATAATTGCCTGTCCGCTCATGTATCCACCATAAAACAGGGCGGAACTTTCTGGCCTCCAAAGCGCTTTCTATCATCGGGAAAGCATTTACAATAACAGCGTCAAACTGTTTCATCCAGTTCCGTTCCACCGGGCCAAACCACGGCAGAGCCGAACAGACTGCAACCGTCACGCCGGCATTCACAGTCTCCCTGATCAATTGATTGTTTCCCAGAGGAACCGCCAATACGACCGACCAGTATCGATTCAACGCTTCCGCCGCATAAACAGCGGCAAGAGAAGCGCCGTCATAATTCAGATCATTTGATATGATCAATATTTTTTTCTCCCGGACTTCCTGCCGTATTTCGGGTGAAAAGATTTCTATCCGTCCTTTCATCCTTTCGGACCAGAAATGGGGCCATGACAGAATGCTGCCTCTGTCTACGCCGAGCTCAATGAGCTGGTTAAAGATCTCGCTCACATAGAGACTTATGATGATCACTTTATCATATGCCGCCGCAAGAATTCCGACGGGCGGAATAACCGGCCTTTCGTCGAACATTGTACCCCATAAGGATGCGTTATTATCTGCATAAGCAACGATCTCAATATCTGAAAGGCTCTTTAGCTTAGGTTTCTGTATCTGATAGTAATTTCCGACGCCGAATACGATTACTTTCATTTGAAAAAGGCCCCCTCTTTTTTCCCGCGCGCTTAAACCGATCTGCTATTCTACAATGCATACAGAACAGTCTCGAATCTTGTATTAGAATACTGGCGCAGATATAATTGATATTCCGGATTCAGTTCTTTGATCAGGAAAGGAATCTTATACAGGTCGTCCGGCCTGTGGTAAACACAGATCGCCAGCTTGGGCTTGTACTCTCTCAGGATCCTTTTGCACCCTTTCAGCGCTTCCTGCTCAGAACCTTCTATATCCATCTTAATAAAAGTAGGTTTTTTATCGTAAACGGTCTCATCTAATGCTGCCGCTTCAATCTTATAATCGCTTTCTGTCTCCAATACACGGGATCCATCCGTCTCCAGCGCAGCAAAATAAAGGGTCGTTTTCTCGCTCCATACGCCCGCCTGATACAGCTCATACGAATGGCCTGCCAGATTTTTCTCGATTGCCGCTTTTTTGCATAATTCGGGTTCAAAAATGACGATGTCCTTATACTTGCCGTTACATTTTTCAAGGAACTTGACGGAAGTATCTCCGTCAAAACCGCCGCAGTCTATAAAGACTTCCTCATCCGTCAGAATGACCTTTTCATCAAAATATTCTTCCTCACAGGGACTGACAATCTCTGCAATATCGCTCATAAGAAATACTTTCTTCATCCTTGCCAGATATACTCTTTTAGAAAAGTCATCCTCCAAAAGCTGGTAGGCATCTCTATATCTCTTCATATTATCTTCAAGATATTCTATTGAAAGCCTATCATAATATTCCCGCATGATATCTATCTGCACCTTGTCAAATCCCATTTGCATCACCTGCTCATAAATAGCCCGATATGCGTCTTCCTCTACAGCACAGATTAAGATTGTCAAATCATCTGTTTTATCTTTCAAATATTCCGGGCTCACAATTGCAAGTCCAGTCGCTTCATCTGTATGCCCTCCTGCCTTATTATCGCAGAAAAAGGACACTTCGATATCGACTTTGTGAAGCATATTGTACACTACATGTCCGCAGTCGCCAGCACCAAATATGACAAATTTTCTGCCCTGTTTTTCCACTATTTCCCGGTATTTTTCCAAATCGGCCTGCTTCTGTATTTCATCGATTGTCTGGATAAAATTTTTCATTTTCTACGACTCCTGTTTTCCGCTTTTCTCGGTGAATTATCAATATAATAGGATTACGAAAGATTACCCTCTATGTTCCGCTTACATCATGGCTCTCTTATATCAAAAATACTCTTGCTGTTCTTTCCTTAAAAAAGATAATCGGTGCATACCCTGTTCCTTCCAAAATATCATCCAATAGATATTTGTACTGATTTCCGAAACTCTTCATCTGCCAGAATAACGTTCTCAATCTCCAGAAGATTCAAATTTTCCAACAGCTCTATCTGTGTATCCTCTTTCACCGCTATGATGACAAATATATCCTCTTTCTGTGGCGCCAGCATACTAATTTCCGTCACCGCAATTCCCATCACTTCATTTTCTTCGCCTTTTTTTGATACGGCAAACATCAGCTTAGACTTAGGGATTCCTTTTTCAAGCAGCCTTTCCGCCACCCATTTCCCCCGTACGCCGGCGCCGTAGATTACAGTGACTTTCATATCCCTGATTTCCTGTAAGATTCCCTTCAAATAAATTTTTTTATTTATCGTACCGATGATCTTGATTCTTTCATCCACATATTTCTTACTCTTCGTACATGTAAAATAGGCAAATGGATTTTCTATTATTTCAAGAAGTTCCTTTTTGTGGTTCTCATTTCTCCAACATACTTTCTCAAATTTTCCTTCTTTCTCATCGGCCGCAAATTCTTCAGCCATCAGCCTGAAAAAAGTATACTGAAACTCTGGTGCAAGGCGCATATAATTCCATTTATAATCATAAAACTTTTTCCGCGTAAATACAGGCCATAACAGCGTCTGACGTTCTTCCGTCTGCTCCCTTATGTATTCTTCGATAAAGTGCATTTCATCCGATATGCAGAAAATCTTCGAAGGATTATAAACCGACGAATTGACATTATCCGTTCGATAATAAATTAACGCATCTTCTATTATCTTTATTTTTTCAGCAGAAAAGATAACCTTAAAATGGAAAGAAATATCCTGATAAGATGCCCCGGGCGTCTCATGAAACCTGATATGGTTTGCATCCAGGAAAGCTTTCCGATAGATTCCTGCCCAAATACTGCTGTGCGCATCATACACTTCGGGCTCTTCCAGCGGACAGATTTCTTTTCCAAAAAATCGCTTTGGATATTCATTACTATAAGCAATATCCTTTCCTTCTTTAATCTTATACTTATAAAAATTACATTTTATAAGGTCAACACTACTACCCTTAGAAGCCTTATATAAGGTTTCGAACATATCCGGTTTTATAAAATCGTCACTTTCCACGATTCCAATCCAAGGCGAAACTGCCAGCTCTAATCCTTTGTTCATGGTCTTTCCATAACCTTCATTCTCTTTATCGATTACTTTTATCCTTGAGTCTTTCTCGGCATACCGACACAATATCTCTAAAGAGCTGTCTGTAGAACCGTCATTAATACAAATAAATTCCATATTTTCATAGGTTTGTGCGACCAGGCTGTCAAGGCACTCTTCCAGATAGGATTCAACATTATAAATCGGTACAATCACAGAAATATCAGTCATCGCTTTTCTCCTCACAAAATTCCGGGCGCAGGCACTGATAATAAATCGCGTCTTTGTAAGTATAACGTACAATGTCTTCTTCGCGGACACCGCTATTCATAAGCATACGCTGTACTTCCTTCCCGCTCTTCTGTCCTGCTATAATAAAGGCGCTTTTCAGCGGTTGATAGTTCCCAATGTCAAAAGGCAGCACTTCCTTTCCACAATAGGTAAATTTCTGTTTCTCGGTATCATTATCAAGAAAACCAATGATATTTACTCCTTCTTCCAACAGGTTTGTAAATAATTTTCTTCCCATTGCAGTAAATCCCCAAATATAAACTTTCTCATATCCCGCACAATATGAAATCATCTCATTTTCTGAATACCCAATTTCATGCTGCCGCATTATTTTTTTTTGCCGTTGATATTCCGGCGTTTCTGACCATATTGCAGCATACTTCCACCAGATATCATTACACAGAAATCTTTCTGATTCCCATGGCCTTATATAAGGAGTCGCATAATGAATAATTCCCTTTTTTTCTTTTATCTGCGCAATCGTATCCCTGTCAATCCCGCTTTTTTCCAGTTCATCTATCTGTCCCATGAACAGTGTAAAAAGATTCCATTTTGCCGGAAGCCTTCTAATATGGTCATAACAGCACACATTGATAATATCCTGATCTTCATAAGGATAATCAATTTCTATATGACTGCAAAATTTTTCCGTTAGATCCCTGTTTCTGATTTCTTTTAAATTAAAAACAAGAACTCCCGCATTGATATACTGTTCCATTGACGGAATATTTGTCCGTACTCTTCTCTGCTCCCTAACAGATGCATCCATAAGATCTATCCACAAATCGCGTACTCCTGCAATATATGCCGAATTCATTTCAACAGTATACAATTCCTGTAAATCTTCATTTACAATAATATCCGAATCCAGATATAGACATTTATCTACTTGCAGTATGTTTCCCAACAACAGTCTGTAAAATGTCGCTTTCGTTATATGCGGATTATTAATATGCGCCTTTTGAAATGCCGATTCATCAATCGATAATAAATCAATTTTTATATTAGAATACTTCCCTTGTGCATCTGTAAACAACCAATGACCCTTTTTTAATTCTCCGGAGGCCAATATATATATATGATAAAACGTATTCTTTTCTGCATTTTCAGCCATTGAAGTGATTGCCACTATCGTATAAAACAGATAATTCATATCTGTCGCAAATACTACTGGTATTTCCATAAAGCGTCCCCCTTCATGCCATACATTCCTCTATTGTCATATCACATCGGAAAAACGTCTCCAGATCGATTACTCTGCAGGAAAGATTTTTTCTTTTACACTGTAGGTGGATTTCCGCAAAGTAATTTGCATTTGTGATTATAACATAATCCAATTGACCAGCTATTTCTTCATACCTGTAAATCTTATTTCCCTTTAACATTCCACCTGCCTTTAAAGGATCTGTATCAACATAATAATCCAGCCTGCAGCCTCGTTTTTCTAACTCGCGCAACAACATTTTTCCTTTTTTCCCCATTCCCCATAAAGCTGTTTTCTGTTCTCTGTTCTGCTGTATAAAAGTTTTTATCTCTTCCAATTTCTTTTCATCCTCTCTTACAGATGTCGTGTAACTGTCAAAATAAGGCACTTTACCCACCAATAATTCACAATACTTCTTATAACTTGCAGCATCCGTAAAATCCTCACATCGCAAATACGACAACCCTATTTCCGGGAAGCCCACTTCTACTGTATACTTGAGAACCCATTCTGAATTCTCAACCGATTTTATTGAAGATAACAACATCTCTACGGCCATGGAATGATAGCTTTTCATCATATCCTTTAATTTATGATTTTTTTGCAGAAAACCATATAGTAATCTGATTGACTCTAACATACAATAGGGATTTCTTTCTATCGTGGAAGAAATCTGGCCTTCCCGGCCAAGTCTGTAACGAATAAGCGGAAATTCCGGCGCTATAGTGCCCATACGATCTGCGATCGTAACGATTGCTTCTCCAAAAAACAGGTCTTCCGAATTTTTTAAATCTGGAAATCTGATAGAAGATGCCCGGACAAAATCAGTTCGATATATACGATTCCACGGTACGCAAAAAATATTCTGATACAAAAAACGTTTTACATCGTCCCATGAAAATACACAATCCTGATACTTTTTCAAAAACACATCCGTTGTTCTTGGAATTTTTCTGATACTCTTATCCACCTCATTATAAAATACATTAGCACAAAAACAGAGTTGAAGCTCATCTTTTTCCGCACGTTGATACAGCTTCTTAATTGCATCTGCTTCTATAAGATCATCCGAATCCAAAAAGAAAAAGTATTTTCCTTTGGCCAGCATAATTCCTCTGTTTCTGGTTCCTCCAGCACCTAAATTTTTCTCATTTTTTATAAGAATAAGCCTGGAATCCTGAAGAGCGGCCTGTCTTATCAATTCTATGGAATTATCCGTAGAACAATCGTCTATACATAAAACCTCCAGTTCCTGAAAAGTCTGCTTAAATACGCTGTCCAGACATTCTTTAATATATTTTTCTGCGTTATATACCGGAATAATAATTGATACTTTAACTTCCATTAAATATTACATCTCCCGCCGCTCTTCTTCATAAACATACAGCCTTTATTATATATCTATAATCGGTAATTCCTTCACTCTTACATTCTGTTCTAACAACCAAACGGTCAGCATTGTTTCCGCAAAATATCCAATTGCCCGTTTATGATGTGTATCACATGACGACACGTCGAACATTTTGGCCGCATCAATAATAAAAGAGAACAGCCACTCGCAATAATCATCCAATAACACACGTTTTGTAACAAACAGCTGACATTTATAAAAAATACGCTTTGACATCGCATATTCAAATGCACTGGCATACATTGGAATTCTCTCTTCTATTAATCTGCGCACAATTTCCAATGCGCGGTCAGCAAGCTCCTGCCCTATTTCCTTCCTTATATTATTCAAAACAGACATCCCCAATCTCGTTATTCTGGGCAGGATGATATCATAACCGTCTTCAAATATTTCTATGATTTTATCTTCCGTCAAATAATTGGCATAGTTTTTTACTTCGCTATTATAAAAATACCTTCTGTAATGATTCAGCCCCACATATTCGGAATCCGTATTTTTCCAAATCCAATATAATGCCGTACACTCGTTAAGTCTGTCATTTAAATAAGCTATATTTTCTCCCGCATGTTCCGTATAAAAATTTCTATTTTCGTATTGATCTCCTACGCAAATTGGTTTATAGATACTATCTGCCAGTACATTATACTTTTTATGCGTTACTACAAATATTTTACAATCCGGCTTCTCCTTTGCACTTTCTTTTGTAAACACCAGCACAATAGCATCTGAAAACAGAAAAGTTTTCTTTTTCCCCCATTTTTCAAATTTATTCACATTATCCGTATAATTTTCATGCGTACTATAACTATAGGAGACTGTCCAGATTATCACATTCTGCGAAAACTTTACCAGATCACTCCATTGAATATCTTCTTCAAAATCTCCCCATAACAATACAACATCGTATACTCTTTCTATTTTGCTGCACTTTTCATAACAATTTCTATAGAAACTTCTATGTAACACGAACCGGAGATGTCCAAGATTGTCTATATCAAAAAGAAAAGATTCGTTCGTCAGCAAAACCTTTTCCAACTGCTGTTTCCCTATATCGATTATTGCCCTCCCTGTCCCACTTTTTATATAATCTTTATAAAGCTGCACTCTTTCTGGTATAACATTATATATGGAAGAGTCATTGATCGTATCTACCTTAAAAAAGATTCTCCATGAAACGATTTTCTGTTCTTCTACAAAGTAGTTTCCAACTAAATTAATCTTCGCATTTTCAAAATACAGGTTTGTAAAGATTACAATGTAATCATATTCCAAAGAAGTAATTTTTTCTGGCGGCTCTATTTTTTTTTGATTTATGCAGCTCCCCTGCTTATCGGCATCCATATCAACGATTGCAACAATATTATTCCAATTCAAATATGTTTGATATCGCTCGAATATGCGCCCAATTCCATATAATACGACCTTTTTATCCCACATATCCGCATTAAATGTTTCTTGACATTCAACTTCCATCAGCTATTCCCTTCATGCATAAATAAATTTATGGTTTCAATAAAAGAGTCAAATATTATAGCATTTTCGCCTATTACAAAATTGCTTTCCGCCAGCTTTTTTAATACTTCAGAATGCCTGTTTACCGTTATGATCACCATAGTATGCTCATCTATCCTGATATCCTCCGGTGACATGATCTTGAAATCGTAAATCTTCTTTCCCCACTTTGATTCATCCCGATCCAAATATCTAATCTCTTTATTTTGCAATTTTTTTAACAAATATCCGCATATCTTTCCTTTTGGCCCTGCACCATATATATAAATTGTATCCGGCGTCAGATTTATGAGTTTATGGACTACCCTCAGGATTTGTAATTCATCCGCTAACATAAATCTTTGCTCTATATATTTGTTATGCTTATCATACTCATATGCCGGCTCATAATCCTGTAATACATTATACCCATCACTGATAAAATAAGGCTTGAAAAAATCAAAATCATATTTCATCCATGCATGACAGCCAAAAGGAAGATGACTGCCGTTTTTCTCATACAGCATCCGCACAGGCCTTTCAAAAGCAAAATCCATTGCAATCTCCACTGGCGCCGCTTTAAATATCTCTGAATCTCGTGTTCCCCAAAAAAGATCTTCATTATAGACAATTGGCTCATTACCATAGCTTTCTAAAATAGAAAGGAAAGAACTTACTTTCCGCAAAGAAAAACCGCCGTTTCCTACATATACTATTCCATTTTCTTCATGTTCTATATCGAACTTCCCTTCTATCCACGGAGCGCCGATATAATCATACTCATAAGCACAAAACTCCATCAGCCTGTCCGAAAAAACATATGCATCAAGCTGATATATCAGAATATATTTATACTCTGCAAACAAACGATAAAAGTCTATATTCAGCATCATTTGATTATATGCTTCTATCCCATTCATCCATACATCCGGTACGGAAACAATCTGATCTGTTAAACACATATTCTCCTGAGCAACGTTCAACGCCTGCGGCTTTACAAAATGTATGGGATAGCTCCCCAATACTTTTCTACATCGATCCAATGAAATTCTCTCCGTCACCGTCAATTCATTCCGATAATATGGAATAACTACCGCCGCTTCCTCTATCATCCTGATTCTCCCATCTGTCTGTTGCAATTATTGCGGCATATTGTCAAACACCACATCCGCCAAACTGATAATTTTATCTGAAAGCTTTTCTTTCAGCCGCGCCAAAATACTGCTATCCATTTCCATATCTGTGTAAATAACAGCATCCACAGCTTCAAAATCATATTCTATGTTATGAATATAAATTCCTCCATACAATTCAAAAGATTGCTTATCAACCATATATACAATTTCAACTTTAGAACCCATTAAGACATTATACAGGTGCATGCACATTCTTCCCATACCATAGACTGCAATCCTTCTATATCCTGCAGTATATAAAATATCATCAATATCTCTGTTATTTTCTTTCAAAGACATCCATTCATCAAATATCTGAAAAAAATATTGATATCTTAAAAGCTGCTTTTCCTTTTTATCATCCATTCTCTTTATCCCCCATTAAGATACCAATCAACTTTTCTAAGTCCTCCCGCTGCTTTTCCTGGACTTTAGGAAGTTTTTCCTTCATAATACGCATTTTTTCATTTCGTATCTCCGCTGAGAAACTCTGCAAAATCCGCACTATAATTTCGTCGATCAAAAAGGGGTTAAAAGTCAATACCATATCCCCGCATATCTCCGGTATAGCAGCATTTCCCGAACAGGCGCAAAGCGTCCCGTATTTCATAGCTTCTAACGGCGGATAACCAAATCCTTCATTCAGTGTTGGATACAGAAAAAGCTGAGCATGCTTATACAAGGTTTCAAGCTTCTTTTCTTCTACATAACCAAGCAGTATAAAACGTTCTGTATGCTTTATACGATGAAGCAATACCTCTTTATCTTTTACACCGAGAATCACCACTTTATAATTTTCCGGTATTTCAGCATAATCGTTATCAAAAATCCTGTCATATGCCATCATACCGCGCAGCGCATTCTTTAAATAAATTCCAGCGCTTATCATCAATCCAAAATTCTTATCCGCTACGCCGACACAGTCAAGAAATGCTTTTTCAAAAATGATATCATCCACAGGATTTGAATTTTTGGGCGGCGAATATAGCACAATAATGTCTGAGAGTGAAATCCGGGGATAATAATAATGCATGGAATATTTAGAATGTTCCGAAACAACTATTATCTTTTTATTTTGAAATGCCAAAAGTGCCTTACTATATGTCTGCACTGCTGTATCTCTGCTTTCCCCTTCTGTTGTGTATAAAAAATCAGGCTGTTGACCCGTTTCTCCCGCAAAAAATTTATGCTCGCTTCTGCTATATAAAGCCGTCTCTGCCTCTCGCAGCCCATGGAAGGTTCCTATAAATCTAACATTGTCCGGCAAATTTACCTTGCTCCACATTAGGTCATAAGGAATCGCTGAATAAACCGTTGTATATCCGAATTGTTTGACAATAGATGCCACATTTCTAAGATCATGAATCGGATGAATATTCCATCCCCTTTTTGTTGCTGTGTTGACAATTTTCATATCTACATATCTATGCTCATAAAAAAACAGCCCGGAATCCGTTATATTTCTCGACAACAGTTCTTTAAAAACGACATTTCCATATTCCCCACCGCCGTGAAAACTATCTTTTTGTTGATAATAAGCAAAATCAAACAATATTCTTTCCCGCACACCGTATCTCCTGTTCAGCTTCCAACTATAATTTCCCTTTAAATTACTTTTAATCAGAATTACATTCCTACCGTTTTATTCATCCAAAAGTCTATATAATTCCAAACAGCAGTTCCCTGATATATTCTCTTTGCATCTTTAATATCCTGTGCAAAAATATGATCTGTAAAACTTCTGTAATTATTGATTTGTTCATTTTGTAAAGAAATCTGCTCATCAGTCTGCCATGGTTGTGTTACTATATAACTCCATAATGCTTTATCCTCATTAATAGTCTTTACCTTTTCTATTACCTCATTTAAATCTTTATAATTATGACAATTAATGAAAGCTTTCGGATTAAATTCCTTTTCTATGTTAGGATTACCCCAATAAATTGGTATACTGTGCGCCAAAAAGCTGGAAATAATTTTTTCACTCGTGTATCCTCTAAAAAAGGAATTTTCAGCCGCAATTGAAAACCTGTAATTTTCTTTTTGTTCAATTGACAACTCAAACCAGTTTTTTTCATTTCTTGTTATTTCAATATCACAATTATGTAAATATTTCCCCAAGGCATCTACATTTTGATACGAGTTTAAACCATAGAATATAGAAGCTCTATGCGTATTTGCTTTCGCATTAGAATAAATGAAGCTGCAAAATTTCCGTGTATCATACTTTTGTTCTGCCTCCGCATATTCCAAATGATTTTTTTTACATATTTTATCTCCACCCCGCATCCATAAAACAGTAGGGCGCCTACATATCCGGTCTCTCATGAAAAGCTCATCATCATATGTTATTGCGTAATCAAAGAGATTCATATCCGGTGATATAGCTTCATCTCCTAAAAAAATAATAATCCTGTCCTCAGAATATATGTTCTGCAATTGCTTATATAATAACGCATTACGATAAATCACATGAGAAATAACTACTAATACATACTGGGGATCCTCATAATCTACAACTATTTCATACTTTTCTTTATCCAATAAAAATAATTGGTAAAGCCATTCTATGTTATAGTCATTGTTTATTAATGGCAAAATTCTTATTTGCTTCATAATTTATCCAGCCTCCCCCAATGCTTTAACTCCAAATCTAAAATTCCAATCCTATTAGGAGTATCGATTGAAAGCGGGGCATTATAATCAATATGTTCAAACCTATATCGCCGCTTATTTGCATAAGTAACTTCCAACGTACTTGGCATTATGGTTTCTTTTCCCATGCTGGAACTGCACACGCTATTTGCATGTATCCATACAGCTTGATGTGTTTCATTTATTTTTTTCAATACTGAAAAAATCTCATTTTTCCTATTTATATTTGTAAGTCCATGAAATTCAAATATCATTTGTGAAAACTGATTCAGAATACCAGATTCCATTGAATTTATGGTCTCCCATTCCGCACCTTCCACATCCATTTTTAAAATCATATTTTCTTCATTAGCATGCTGATTATTTCTAAGTATAGACCGCATGGAGAGCATATTGGAATCCGCCTTATCTTCTCCTGAAATCCCAATTCTATTCCAATAAAGCCCAGCATGGCTCTCTGGAAAATATTCTATAACCGGATCATAGCAATATACCTCTATTCCCCTGTCAGCCAAACCTTTTTCAAAAGATGCGTCCGCCCCAATTCCAAACCCATAGGCAAATTTTGTATCAGAAAAATCATTAATCAGCACATATCCACCATCATTTTGCTTCCCTATTCGTATCAGTGAAAATCCTTTGACTTCATCCACTAAACATAATTGTTTAATTTCCTTAAAATATGCTTCTTTATCTGGTTCAGAAATAATATTAGGGCATCTCCAAATACTTCTGACACAAGCTTTTACACTATGCTTTTTTACTTCTTTTATTAATTCTCTATTTAGTTTTTCATCACTTGCACATAAAATGATTGATATTTTTTCAGTATCCATTTTCTCTATAAATTGCTTAAACGTGATTATATCTTTATTATATTGAGCCATATAATTATCAATATATATTCCCTCACGCCCATATCTATTATTTAATATACTTTTTGCACATAAGCCAACCATTCCCAATGTATAAATTGCTATAGACTGATGCTTATCAACTTCTTCTCTGATTATTTTATCTAATACATGATACCATACATCCATTTTTACATTCTCCCAAATATTTCCAAAAGTTATACTCTAAATCCATAAACAGCGTTTATTTATTTTTCCATTCCTTTATTACTTTTTCATAAAACTCCAGGTATTTATCATAGATAACATCGGGGCTAAGCAATCTAATCCGCTCAGCTGCCCGTAAAATCATTTTTTGTTTATCCTCTTCACTCATTTCTAATGCCTCATTTACAGCATTTAAATAGGACTCTGGGTTATCTCTTTCACATAAAAAACCACTTGCTCTGTCCTCTATCAGCTGTTCAAAACTGGCCCCATTGGTCGCGACCACTATTTTACCAAGCGCCATGGCCTCAATACAGGTATTAGATAGGTTTTCTATTCTGGATGGAAAAATACATAAATCCGCACCCTTGACGACCGGATACATCTGCTCTCTGACAAGCCTCCCAAGATACAGGACTCTATCGGCAAATTTTCCCGCTTTCTTCTTTACATAATCTGATGCCATGACAGAGCTTCCATCTTCCTCTTTCAACCCCATATCATTTCCTGCTAACACGAGGCACATCTCCGGATTTTGCCCCAAAAAGTTTTCTGCCAGATCCGCAATAACCTGTATCCCCTTTAAATACTTGAGCGTTCCAAAAAACAACAGATATTTCTTATCGCTCAGTTTTTCACAAAAAATATCATCTTCCCATTCATCTTCTGATAATATAAATGGACTTTCTAACACGGTCGGATTTATTGCCAAATTCTCCCGTGTAATATCCGCAAGAAGTCTGCTTGGCACAATAACATGATCTGCTTTCTTCATCGCGTGAATCTCCAATTCATCGCTTATCGTCAACGGATTATCCGCAAAGACAATGCTTCCATATGGTGTATTCGCTCCTCCTTCATATATATTCATGTATCCCGATATTCTAACAATATATGGAATATTCGATCTCATCATGATGGACAACGCGCCATGGTTGCAAAAATGAACAATATCGACCTTATCCGCTTTATTATGCGCTTCTATCTCCTGCCTTACCAGATCTGCCTTTCTGATTTTTACCAATTCTCTGCGGTTCAATACCGCTTCCTTCTCATCTTCCGGATAATAAAGTTTTGAAACGAAATCATATTCTTCCCAATCCTTCTTATCTATGTAAATATTTTTCAAATAAATACCTTCATCAAATTCGATATTCTGTTCCTTTGTCGTTACCAGTAAAATTCCGGTCTTATGTCCATGTTGGAAAAATATTCTTGCAATATTGGCTGTAAATGTTGCAAGACCTCCCGAAGAATTATTTTTCGTGGCAAGCTCTGTTGTGACAAAGATAATATGCATGAAATTTATCCTCCATCCCGCTATTGTTACAATTCCCGTACAATATGTTCTGCAAATTTCTGTTTACCGGCTCAGATAAGTCACTAAATGCCCCATATCCGGTTTAATCAATGCCTCTCCATATCAAAATACCTCAAAATCCCTTGTACAGATTTTTTCCACTCATATTGGCTAATCACTGTTTCAGACCTGCAATATCTCGTATGTAATTCTTTTCGGTAAGTACTTGTTTCTTAAAATACAAATCAATAAAAGGAAATATCGGGATCCATAAAGGGCCTAAGCAATCCGACGTATCATACTAGACGATTATATTGTTACACTCCCTTAATTTACCTATTAAATTCGCAAATCTATTATGCAGATTTGAGCAGAATCCTATGCATCACTTTCAGCCACTTAAACGTATACTATCCATGAGCCATCATAAAATAATGTTATTTTTTCATATTATTTATCCCTGTTCTCTATAAACGATCAATGCCCATATTTTTATTCCTAAATCGATCGAAAAATTCCTCATTCATTTACTTAAACAATATCGGCAATCGTTAAAATCTCTATAATTCTGATTTTTCATAAATACTTGGCGTCAACATTTCGATTACTATCTTCCCATCTACTTTAGCCTTATACTGCTCAAATAATTTTCTGATTTCTTTATTTGTTTCCGTTACGGACATTTCTCGTGATCTGTTTGAAAATAGCAGATTAATATAATTCTCCCCATTCTCTTTCAATCCATCAAAACCTGCTATAGCAACTTTAGAAACCTTTACTTTCTTCAATAAATTAAGCAACATTATGGTACTGTTATCATAGAGTTTGCTATCCTCTTCTATTAAAGACGAATAATCTACTAATAAAGTATTTTGTACACTTTCATGAATATTTGACGTTATGATGCAATGTTTATGATCAATCTCATCACATACTTTTTGCCAGTGAATTGTATTCGCGCAAAAAAAGTAATCACCTTTTAATTTTGACGGAATAAAATTAATACTAATTACAATTGGGTTATTTTTTTGTATATATTCCTCTATTTGGCTATAATAGTCATGAACAGATTTACCAGGTACAAGCACTAAAACGCTTTTTCCATGCAATTTTTCATAGAGTTCCTTCACTTTTGCTTTATCATCTATCAGATTTTCATTATAGGTTCGATAAACTTGCTGAATATTATCATAATCATAGCGTTGTCTGACATTTTCCTCGATTCCGGACAATATATATTTTATGTCTCTGCTATTTAATCGATACTTTTTCGTTAAATAGATAACATTATTGGGATGAGACTTATAAATTCCCGCCATAAATGCCGGGATAGAATATCCCCATTCATAATCATTTTTTATTGGAACAAGATATGTATCGATAGCATCTAAAATTCTGTCAATATCATAATCGCCATTTCTCTTTCTTACCAGGTAATCCGCTATCAATTCAGTATTCAAGTTTCCTGCACATTTTCCCATTCCATTTAACGTAGCATCCAATATGATTTTTCTTTTCCCGTTCGCCAATCTTATGACTTCCTGTGCAAAGGCAAACGATGATTGAAAATTATTATGAGAATGGATATCCACGCAAATATTGGAATCCAAATTATAATCGATCAAATGATAAAAATGTACAATATCATCCAAATACATAGCGCCATAAGTATCTACAATACCAAAACTATATGGTCCTACTTCATTCATCATATCAATTAAATCTAACAATTCCCGATCCGTATATGCCAACGAGTTTACTCCCTGTACAAATAATGTGTATCCCTTTTCCTTCACTTGATATAATACTTGTTCGATCCTCTCTTTTTCCTCAATAAACTGTTTTTTTGTAAAACCTACTCTAATACCAGTTATCGAATCATTGCTGCGTTTATCTAGTTTTGAGAAATCATACATATCATAATCTATGAAAGCAGTATAAATTGTATTTTTGCAATCCCTTGGAAGAAATGGTGTTATTTGCGAAATTTCTGTAAAAAAGGTAGAATTCCCTTTATATTCGACTATCCGGTCATCACGTAAGAATCCCATTTCAACAATATCAATATTAGCTAATGTCAAATCTTTGACCATATGCATTATCACAGTATCATCAAATTTGCAGTCAATGATTCTGCCGCCATCCCGTAAAGTACAATCTAAAAGTTGTACATTCCACATGATATTAGATTCCTTTCTTTTTCAGATACTTTGCAACCACTTTTGCAAATTCAAAATCTTCTTCCGTATCGATATCCACCGCCTCGAATCGGTCTATAACAGCCATATACGGATTCTTTCCAATCCTCTGATGTAACTGCGTAAAGACTTCTTTTCTAAATATAAAGAAGGCACCTGTTTCCATATAAATAGGTTCCAGATTTTGAGTCGTAACAATATTTTTCATATCATAATTAAAAGGGCTCCCCTGATACCAGCAATAATCCTGTATACAAATACAACTAAATGCCGAATCATAACCTTCATAAAGCACCTTGTCTAAAGCCATTTGAATGGATTCTGCTTTTGTAAAGGGTTGCGTCACATGTGTCAAAACATAAATATCTGCATCGACATCTTTCACGAAATAATCTATAATTTCTAATCCCTTCACTTGAAAACCGTCCAAATAGGCATCCCTTTTTAGAAAAGATAATCCTGATGGAATATAGCCCTTTATTTTCTCATCACTGCAATATACATATTTTCCCATAATAGAATCCATCTGATTAATTGTTTGAAATATGTAATCACATAACGGCCTTCCATCCAATTCCATTAAATTTTTTCCTGGCAAACGCTGATTGTTTAGCTTAATAGGTATAAAAGCAACTACTTTTTCCATTAATTATTCTCCCCTGCTATTTTCTATAATTCTTCCCCAGGTGAATCTATATTCTCAATAGACGCATAATACTGCCAATTCAAATCCGTATAGATAAAAATTTTATCCTCATTAACATTCCTTTTCAGTAACTGTTCCTTTATTTTTTTCGCACTTCTTTGACTTGTAATAATAAAGTGATAATCCGATTGCTCCTGATTATTTGTTACTTCATCAATACTGTACACACAAAGCTGTTTATACTGCTGTCCCTGTTTTTTTATATCATTATCGCAAAAACCTATAATTTTATATCTCTCTGTTTTTGCCAACATAGCATATACCTTTTTCCCAATATCGGAGAATCCAAAAAGAATAACTTTACTTCCCTCTGCCATATGCTCTTCTATATACTCGAAATCCAGCTTCCTTGTCCATACATCCATGCTATTTTTTAAGCTTCTATATTCTTTCGTCTCATCAAATATCCTGGCGGCTCTCCACCATTCCATCCCCAATTTTACTCTATTATTTTTCCATGGCTTTATCAGTCTCCCCGGATAATGTATAATTGCCGGATATTCCCATGCATTATGTATCTCTTCATCGGAATATATTTGCATACCTTCTGGGAATTCTTCTTTATAATGCCGTACTAAAAGATTGTAGCGTAATGGTAAAAACGAAATTTTCCCGTAACAACATATATTAATTACATCCTGATCATCTGATTTGTAGCCTTTATTCATGTGAATCATAAATTCATCCGTAATATGATCCTGTCTAATCTGTTTTAAATTCATCAGAAGAACTCCTAAATATATATAATTATTCATAGAAGGCAGTCCATTGCTTACCATATGAGCATGATTAATCTGGGTTGGCTGCTGATCTTCCCATGACTTTACTCCTGCCACATAATTTTCATTGATTTCCCAGTCATATAACTCCGTCAAATCATCCTGAACTAAAATATCGGAGTCTAAAACAATACACCTATCATATTGTAATAATTGTTCTGCTATCATTAGCCTATAATAAGTTGGTAATTTTACATGAGCATTTGTGACCTTAGCGTTTTCAAAAAGAGATTGATTCATTATTAGCAAATGGAAATCAAAATTTTGATATTTATTGTATAAGTATTGCACCATATTCATACATCTTTCTCTGCACACTTCTGTAGTTTGTATATAAATATCATACTTTGTATTTCCATATGCACATTGGAGCATTGAGCTTATCACTACAAAAGTAGGGAATATGTAATTTTCCTCCGTTCCCAAAACCACCGGGATTTTTTTCTTCATCGCACTTCACTCCCTATTGCAATACGCGTTATGGTATTATTGTATAGTTAATATAGTCTTCTCCACAGTCTTTTATATCCATTGAGACACTTTTTCTACTCCAGCTAATATCTTTTTTAATCATTTTGGCTGGTATTCCTGCTATCATGCAATTGTTAGGAAAAGTTTCTTTCACAAGACTACAAGCCCCCACCATGCTTCCATTTCCTATATTTGTTCCATAAAATAATGTGGCTCGAAGCCCAACCCATACATGATTTCCGGTCACTACCTTTCTTCTTTGCATACTATCCTGCGTTGAATTGATAACCTCTCCACTTTTAACATCAAAAATAGAATGTCCATCTGCTGTAAGAATACGAACTCCCCATGAAAACATATTATCTTTTCCTATTTCAAGTGTTGTATTCGATGAAATTAAGAAAAAGAAATCTCCTGTAACTGAAAAATCATCTCCGATAATTACATTTGCATTATTTCTTATAACAATCCTTTGTACGGCTCCTGCACCCCCTATAAGCGCACGCTTCCCGATTTTTAGCTTTGAATACTCTCCAATCTCCACCCGTGTTCCGTCAATTATTCCTCCATCGCCAATTTCCATAACTGAATGGTCTTCCATATGAATCTGTTTAAACTGCCCTCTTACACCATTTCCAATCAGTATGTGCATATCGTTATGCATATATAATTGCATTTGACTCATCTCTACATCATTGCCAATTGTAATCTCAGAATTCCATCCCGAAAAAACAAACTTTAATCCAGATCTATTTCCTATAATCCTATTGCCATGTGCATCTTCATAATATTTTTCTGATTCCTTAACAATACAATCACTGAAATAGTAATAATCAACTATCTGTTTATACCCTGCTTCAATTAGTTTTTTCCTTATTGAATCATATACTCCTACCGGAATTACGATATAATAACTATCTGACCTTCCATCTATGATTTCCGTCGGAAATACTTCTCGCTCATCCCACTTTTTTTCATCTCTATCGACATATATCACATTTGTAATATTATGCTCTTCTAATTCTTCTCTAATTACATCTGAAACGGAATATTTACCCCATAAAATAATTTTTCTATTATTAAAATTTTGTATTGTAGTTTCTACAATATCTTGAATCCAATCCACTTCAATGCTCACAATTATTGCCCTTTCCATTCAAATCTTAATATTTAGAAGACTTTAATATTAGTTCTACAATCTCACGAATCGCTCCCTGCCCGCCAGATTTCTTAGTAACATATATCGCCGCATCTTTTACTTCTTCCATTCCATTAGGTACACTACATCCGAATCCAACCGCTTTTATCACATTAAGATCATTGATATCATCTCCTACATAAGCCACATTCTGCAGACTAATATGATACTTTTGGCATAATTGCATCACTACACTTAACTTGTCCTGTATCCCTTCTTCTAAAATATCAAGATTAAGTTTTTTACTTCTTCGCTGATTCAATTCTCTTTTCTCACCTGTTATGACACCAGTTAAAATGCCTTTTTCCTGCAATAAGCGAAATCCCATTCCATCCAATGTATTAAAACGCTTCAATTCATCACCTTTTTCAGAATAATACATTCCACCATCCGTTAAGCAGCCGTCACAATCTGTTAAAAACATCTTGATTTTCGGTATTTTTTTATACTGTAATTCCTTCATTTTTTCTTTGTATGATGTTTATAGAAGCAAAAACAACATATTCCTTTCATTTTTCTTGTTTTGTGGTTAGTACATTCAGATACTGTATATTTTTTTCCTGTAGCTTGACTCCTTAACTGGAATGTATTGCCACTACCTTTTCATAGCTGAGCCCCACTTTTCCTATATATCAAAAAAATCAGTATCTAATGATAGTCCATACCTCAACTCTCTATCAGATAAATCATCCCACAGATAATTCTCCAATAATCTCCCCATATGCAATTCAAAATTTTCATTCTGTTCCTTTGTCATACCTTTCTCCAGAGCGCTCTTTATTTGATCCTCTGTCAAATCCTTACTGTCCACCTCATATGAACAGCCTTTTTTATACAATGTTGTATGCCCTAATTGCACTAACGGTTTTCCATAAATCAAAACTTTATAGTCTACCGCAGAGGCAATACTGACTACTGCGTCAGCAAGTTGAATCAATCTGTCTATTTCTGTATATTTCACCTGAATGATATTGCTATTTAGGCTTTCTTCATCAAGTTCATCCTGATTGGCCGGATTGGGATGCGGTTTGAAAACAAAATTCCAGTCATTCTTCTTACAGATTTCTGCAACATACAGGACTGCATCTTTTGTTGATGAAAAGATAGATGATACATATTGTTTCCAGTAGTCTGACTGCGGATTGATTCCCATACTATAGTCGCCCATTCCAACAAAGAAGACAGTTTTCTTCCGCTTATCTACACGCTGTAGATTTATTTCGTCTTCACTATTATTTCGAAATTTAACGGTATCCATTTTATTCGCAATAATATATTTTCTTACTTCTCTTACTTTTTCTCTGTTCTTAACCTCAAGATTCAATATTTTGCCTGGATCAACCGCATATTCACTCTGTCCTGAAATTCCGCCGCCATCAAATTGAAGAGTTCCTGGAATCCAGCCATATTCCATAAAAACATATGGAATATGATTCTTTTTTGCTAATTCCGCCAATATATAACTCTGCCTTTTCCAACCATCCATGATAATTATCTTCAAAGGTTGAAAAATCGAAAAAAGATTTTTGTAATACCAGTATATTTCCGAAGTTACTTTATAGGATAATTGTTTGTCCTCGCATACTTTTCTCTCTTCCAATTCATAAATCCAATTTTTCTCATTCTCTGACAGTAAACTTATATGAGATAGCTTACTTTCATCTAAATTAATCGTACCGTTCGCACTCCCTGACCATGTGCAAAGTTTAGGGACCTTAAATGCCGGATACCCAATCACCTTACTTGCATATTCCTTATCGATTATAGAGGCATCTGAAAATAATACGCATTTTTGCGGCATACGTTTAAGTCCATATGAATGAAAAAAAGAGACCAGACTATTCAAACGTGATGCAAAAATTGTTGCAAAAATCAATATAGCTTTTTTATGATTTTCGTTATTCTCTATGTAACCTTGAAAGAAACTTATGCTTTCGTCTATAGTTTCTTCTCCTGTTTCAAAAAAAGCTTGATATCCCACATAATTCTGATTCTGAATAAGATTTCTGCGGTTTAGCATCTGGGCTATTGAAGAAAATGCTGCATCAGTAGTTGTTATCACAACAAAAATCTCATCCCAGCATTGTACCTCTTCCGGTTTTTTTACAGAAATACCTTCACACTCTCCTGCCTCCCAATTACTGTCTATAAAAAACTCCGGTCGTACGTCCGGATGCAATTTCAGACACAATTTGCCAATATTTCCAGCCCCCCAGTATACTAATTTATTTTTGCCCACTGCTTTTCTCCTCAAATATTATTGATACTTTCTTATTAATTGATATAATATGTCTGCTTTTTGCTTCGCTAACTCCAGATCTCTGTAATTTGTTTTCATCTGCATAATCTGCCCTTGTACTTTTTCAGCAATCGGACACAACCCCTTTTCATACTTCACATTTTCATACACATCCGGCAACCGTTTTGAAAATACCCCTTCCGCTATCACAGGTTCAAGATATGGCACACTCCATGCGCCATAATATCCATCCCCACCCATTCCGACATATTCTTTGCGAAAATCCTGCCATGATATCCCCAGTTTTTCTTTTCCTAAATAGCGTATCCCCAGAGAATAATATGTATTTACATATCCTTCCGGCGTATACTGCGGAAGCAGCCAGTCACATTCTTTCATCACATCTATAAATATTTGCGCTGATTTTTGACGCAGTTCTACTAATTCATTTACTCTTTCAAGCTGTGCATACGCCACGGCGGCAGTAAATTCGGGCATACGATAATTCCACCCTAACGAATCATGTCTTTTATAATCAGGATTCTGAAATACATCCTGATTCAACCTGACCCTTCCGTCTTCCGCACGAAGATTTTTGAACCCGTGCCCGCCAAGCTTTCTACATTTTTCAGCATATTCTTCACTATCTGTTAAAATCATCCCGCCTTCGCCACAGGATATGTGCTTTGTATTTTCAAAGCTGAAACTTGAAATATCACCTATTGTTCCCAGCATTTTTCCTTTATAATGACTCAATACTGCCTGTGCATTATCTTCGATTACAGGAATATTATACTTTTGAGAAATTGCAAGAATCTTATCATAATCAGGCGATAAACCATATATTGCTACTGCTATGATCGCTTTGGTTTTGGGTGTAATCAATGCCTCCAGCTTTTCCGGATCCAGATTAAATGTCCTTTCGTCAATATCACAATAAACAGGTATTGCATTGGCATGAAATGTCGCTGTTGAATCCATGATTACAGTCAATGCCGGAGAAATAACTTCATCACCCGCACCTACTCCCACTGCCTCTAATGCTGCATGTAATGTTGATGTTCCGGAATTGAATGCAACACCGTATTTCGTACCGATACACTTTGAAAATGCCTGCTCTAATCCAATTGTCCAACTGCCGCCTGTAGCAGACCACGATTCTCCCTCTAAAACTTTTTGCAGATATTCCAATTCGTTCCCAAGATACTTTGATGGATTTTTGATAACCGTACTCATATTTTTCCCCGCCTTTTTAATATTGTCCATTATCCATTAATACAAGCTTTGTTTTTTTCTTCTGATTATCCAGAAATTCCTGCTGTCTTCCAATATTAATCTTAGGGATTTCCGGATGTTCTTTAAAATAAGCCACGATTTCTTTTAAAGGTACATCGTTATTAACACAGTTAAAATACTCAAATACTTTTGTAAAGAACACAAAGTCCTCTGGATAATCCAGTGTGAGTCGATATTCGTCACTAAAATAAATATCTTCAACATTTTTAAGATATCCCGTTTTAAATAAGCCTGTATCTTTAAAATATGTCCACATCATTTCTGTATCTTCTGTGGCTTTTATCTCACACACTTTTGCTAATGCTTTACTTGTAAATGCATATGTAAACGCTCCGCAAATCAGTCCCGGCGGAAGCTCTATAAAATCAAACTGTCCCTCTGCTATCTGCTCTGCCCCCTTATCCAATAAATATGGATCACAAAACAAATCATCGCCATCAAAGGTTACAATATAATCTACATAATATTCCTTTGCGGCTCCATTCCACCGCGCCAATTTATCTTTCAAACTCCCACGATAAACTTTAACACCAGATTTCTGCGCCAATTCTGCTACTTGGTCATCTATATCCCTTTGCGTCGTACAAACTATTATCTCATCAGCTCTTTGAGTCTGTTTTGCCCTGTTGATAACATGCTCCAACACCGGCTTTCTCAATATTTCTTTCATAGCTTTATCAGGAAGTCTGCTTGAGTCCATTCTAACCGTAATAAAAATTGCTGTTTTCATTTAATCTTTCCTTCAATATCTATTTTTCTACAAATACAAAATACCACGGCATCATCATCCCACCAGATATTTGTATACGTTTTCTATGCTCCGTTTTTACAGTATACATTCCCCAACCCTGTTTATTGGTTTGTGGCAAATCAATATCCATTTCAAATTCCAGCGTAGAAAATGCAATCCAAGATGGCTCCAGTTCACACATCCATGATCAGCCATTCATTCAAAACTTCCTGCATCGATTGTTTTCCCTTCACCTTTCTTATTGACTTATATGATTGTTCGTCCGCCATCCAGTACAACAGTTGCACCTGTCATATAACTGCTTGCTTCTGAAATCATATATAATATTGTGCATATATATTCTTCCGGTTTGGACATTCTTCCCATAGGAATCAATTGCGACAGTTTATTTACAAATTCCTCATCCTGTCCGTTATATAAACTTGCAGGACATAATGTATTCACGCGTATGCCCTTATTCCCCCAATACGCCGCCAAATATTTAGTCATCCCAATCAATCCATGCTTTACTACAGAATAAGATATCGGTTTTATAATCTGGCTTTCTTCCGGCACACCCTCCTTTCGATAAACTCTTTGATCAGGGGCAATGATTCCATAATCAGAACCTATATTCAAAATAACGCCTTTTTTCTGTCGTTCCATCACTTTCCCAAAAACCTGTGTGCACAGCAATGCTCCTGTTAATCCGACTGCAATATCGGCATTCCAAATTTTTTCTGGAAATTCTGTAAACCCTGTTGCGCCTAAGTTTTTTGAGCCGCCTTCTACTTTCGGATTATTGGCTGCATTATTGACCAGAACATCTATTTGTCCGTACTTGTCCATTAATATATCTTTGATTTTTTCTAAATCCAATTTATTTGTAATATCCGCTTTGAATATCTCTACTTCTCCCTCCGGATATTCTTGTAATAGTATTTGTCTCATATTCTCAAGTGCAGGCAGAGAAATATCCAAAAGTACCGCTGTTCCTTTTCCTTCCAATACTGCTTCTGCATGCCTTCTTCCAAGAAGGCCCGCGCCTCCTGTTATAATACAAATTTTTTTTTCAATATAAAAATTGCTTATGTAATCCATCTTGTCTCGTCTATATACTCCTTTTCCTCTATATTATCTGCTCATGCTATCCTTTGTTATTTGTAGGATATATTCTGTTGTATCCAAGGCTCTCTCAAAATCTTCTTCTGAAAACTCTCCCAACTCTCTGATTGTAATAAGAAATACTTTCAAAATCTCCTTTTGCGCTTCTTCCCATATTTCATTCTGACTTTCTGCTTCATACACTATTGGAGGCGTTGTATACTGTCCCCGGTCGTCAAAACATTCCCTTGGGTAATATATTCTCACTGTATTCCTGTTTATTTCTATAATTCCATTCTCAAATATCATTCTTGTTTCATTTATAAATGGAGAAACATAACTATTAAATACATTTAATGTAATTCCATTCATAAATACTGCATTATACATGATATTATCCCAAACCATACCCGCTTCTGCCTTTATTGATGGAGAAATCAACGACGACAAGGGTTTTCCAAACTGATCAATGAACATATCCAGATAATGAATGCTTACAGTTTCAAATATACCATTTTTCGTTTTCCCTTTATTATTTCTCCATGAATTTTTGTAACTGTCTTTATACCCTAATCCATGTCCTGATATGACACTGCAATGACGCAGCTCCCCCAGATCATAGCCAGACCAGCCTTCTAACGCCTGCTGATATATGCTATACCGCAAGTTAAATCCAAAAAGTATTTTCTTTTTTTCTTCACTGCCAATATGCCGCAGCATTTGTAGCTCCGTAGTGGTTTCCACAGGCGGTTTTTCACAAAAAATATATCCCTTGTAATTTTGTTCTATCAAATAGTTTAAATAATAAAAATGTTCAGCTGTCGGTGCAGCAATGATAATCCCATCACAAAAAAGCAATGAATCTAAACTATCTTTTATCGTATATTCAATTCCTTCTAAATGTTCTCTTTTTTTCATAACATCATGTTCGTAGACAATATATTCTTTTTCTGTCTCCTCGCACATACAAGATATTATCCGCCGTCCCTGCCCGCCGTATGCCCCAATAATACCCAGCTTTAAAATCCGCTTCTTCATAATCCGCACCTGTCGCATGGAAAACACTCATTTCGCTGTCCATTTAAATGAAATTTTCGAATTTTATTGTATACTTCTCCATTCCAAACATCCCGTATAGTCTGATTCTCATCCACCTTTCCAATTTCAATTTTCGTTAAGTAATCATTATCACATACTGCACATTTGCCATCCCACCATATATACATCTGATGCCATAGTCTGTTACATGGTTTTGCAGCCGTCACAAATACCGCATTTTCATATGTGTTCCATCTTTCTTCAAGTTCCACCAAAGCGACCTCGTCTACAAGAGATTTCCAAAAGTTATAATACTCCTCCTTATTCATTGCTTTATCCACGATAACGCCGCTTACTCTTGTTTGAGTCTTGCTTTTTTTATAATAGTTACTTCTAATATCATTAAACTGTCTGATATTTTCGATTAATCGTGAAAACTTTCCTCCACACCTTGTTCTCTCATATGTCTCCTGTGTTGTTCCCTCTGCACTAAATACTACAAGAGAAACATTGGACCTTAATATTGCATGAGAAACTTCATCAGTTAATAAAAGCCCATTCGTATTTATTTTTAGCTCCATAAATTTATTAGCTGCATACTCTAAAAAACTGCATATATCAGGATTTAATAATGGTTCACCCCGCCCTGCTAACGTTATCGCGCAACACCCCCCCCGCATGCTTCATCAATTATCCGCTTAAAAAGAGCAAAATCCATTTTACCACTATATGGTCTGGTTCTAATGGTTTCTTCACGTTGCCAGCACATTCTACATCTCAAATTGCACACAGATGTAGGTTCAATTCCCATATAGAGCGGAAAAGTTGATACTTTCTCATAATCAGGTTCATATAATGATTTCCAAAATCTAAAACGATACTGTAAATATGGATATATAATCTCTGGATTATTATCTATATAGTGAAACTCTTGTTTATTTAATACCCATTCTCCCGCCACAAATCTATCCAACATTTCTATACCCATAGTATCATGAGCGTTATTTCTTAATACACTCTCAATCTTTTCTACATGTTTCGTTCTGTTACTGCCATAATTTAATGATTCCAGCCCCATACCTTTTCCTCCCTGTCTTATACTTCTCTGTTTTATCTCAAACCGGCCTAAATCCCCTAAATTCAGCGTTATGCTTTTGATATAAATCATATAGACACAATCTGTTCTTTTCTTTTACCTTTTCTAAATATGCATTCAGCAAGGTTGCGTTCGCCCAATCAAGCGCATGATAAAACTCTTCATCTGACATCTGGGTAAAATTACATGTAAGAAGATCTGAGTTCGTATGTTTATTTTCATAAAAATCACCAATATCTTTTACCAACCCTCTTTGAATTGCAATTTGATATAATTCAGTCCCCGGATATGGAGTTACCGGACGTATGGTCCTTATCTGAGCCCCGTCGTCATACTTTAAAAGAAAATCCACATCTTTTTTAAGCACTTCCATATCCTCATCTAAGTTGCCAAATATAATATTCAAACCGGGAGAAATGCCTACACGAAGAGTATTCTCAATACCTGCAATGACCATATCTGTTCTTAAATTCTTGTGCATACGCTCTAATGCTGCATCATCCATCGATTCAATCCCATAATTTATGAACACACAACCGGCTTCCTTTAACAGCTTTAACATATCTACGTCTTTACAAGCATAATTCAGCCTTCCTTCACACCAGAATTTTATATTAAGCTCATTATCAATGATTGCCTGCGCAATTTCCTTTGTTCTTGGGACAGATGACATCAGAAGCTCATCTTCAAACGCAATATAATTCACACGAAAACGGTCTTTTATTTCTTTGATTTCATCTATTATTCCTTGCGTAGAACGGGGCCGAAAACCGCTGTCCATCCGATAACAGAAATTGCAGTGAAAAGGACAGCCTCGCCCGCTTAGCATCTGCATACATCTGTCACTTCTTACCGCATTAGGATAAGGCGCTAATACATAATGCTCCATTGTAAACAGATCCCATGCCGGATATGGAATAGAATCAATATCTTTAATAAGCGGCCTTCTTGGATTCTCAATATATTGATTTTCTTCATCTATGTAAGCCATCCCTTCTACGCCTTTAAAATCTCCTCCCCGCTGCAGAACCTGCAGCATTTCTTTGCAGGTTTCCTCACCTTCCCCTATTACAACGGCATCGACCCCAGCAAAATTACGCAGAAAATATTCCGGTTCTGGCGACGGTAAATGTCCGCCCATCCAGAAAAATGGTTTTTCTTTCACCTCACTAATTGCCTGTGCTATTTTTTTTATTTTTCGGTACTGATAATATCCTCCACACCCCCCGACACCAACTGCATCAAAATGGTTATGATTTAAATAATTTTTCAATTCTTCTTCTGTATAGTGATAAATATTCTGTTCGTAAATCTCCACATCATGGCCATCCAATAATAATGCTGATGCAACATATCCTAATCCTAATGGAAAATAACTAACATGACTATCATTGTCATATGCAATCAAAAGCACTCTCATTTCTCTTCCTCCGCATTTTCATTTTGTATTTCAAGATCCTCTGAGTTTTTCCCTCACTTCTTTTTCCCGTTCTGTAATACGCTTTTCTCCATTACCCAGTATAATCAATATTTCCTTTAACCTTCCCGGCAGCATTGCCATCGCGACTGGCGATAAGCTCGCCTCCTGATCGGTCCCCCACATATTATGATCAAGTGTTACATGTCTTTCCAGCACTTTAGCACCCAGGGAAGCCGCTACCACTGTCGGCTCCAAATCCATTTCATGCCCACTGTACCCCACAAGACAATGATACCTTTCCCTTAATGTCTTTATTGTTCTCAGATTGAGTTCCTCCGCAGGCGCCGGATATGCAGAATTCGTATGGAGAAGAATATAATTCCCATCAGAATGTTTTTCCAAAAAATCAACAGTTTTATCTGTCTCTTCAATTGAACTCATTCCTGTCGATACCAATAACGGTTTTTTACTTTCACAGGCTAGCCTGAGTAATTCTTTATTTGCATTGCTGGCTGACGCTATTTTAATAAATGGCAAATCATAATTCATTAGAAATTCCAAGCTCGGAATATCCCATGGCGAAGCCGTCCACGCGATCGGCTTATCCTTGCAATAAGTATCTATGTAATCATATTCCTTCTTTCCAAATTCAATTTTCTTCTTATATTCGAGATAGGAAATTCTTCCCCATGGCGTATCTCGCATTACATTTTTTTGCCCTTCCGGAACAGAAATTTCCGGCTCACGTTTTTGAAATTTAACGCAATTCCATGAACATGCATGTGCAGCATCAATTAATTTTTTGGCCACCTGTAAATCTCCATTATGATTAATCCCAATCTCAGCAATAATATAAGGAAATGAATTCTCATTAATTACATAGTTTCCCAGTTTTATTTCCTGATTCGCCATATCGTTATCTCCTCATTGATTTCATTTAAATAAAGAATCAAAATCTATTCTTGGGAAAATCTCCAGCTCACCGCCCCGAGTAGCATTATAGATTTTTATTCCATGCAAGTCCGCATACCACTTAGCGGACTGATATGCCAGAAAAACTTGTTTTATATATGCCAGATTATGGCCTGTGTTTTTTTCTTTATAAAAATGTGAATGGCTTGCATTCATTTTCTTGCTTCCATTTGTAAAATCTACTCCCAAAAGATAAACTTCCTTAAATCCCATATATACCGCTAATTGCAGGCATGCATACGTTACAGTCCCTCCCATATAGCATTTTCGCGAAATGTCTTCAGAAAACTCAGGCAATCTATCAAATTGATAATTATATGTCTGATGGTAACAATAAACATTTTCATTATGTTCTTCCCTCCAAAAAACATCTGAATCGTTACTAACAAAATTTGCCTTTATTGACCATTCATCTATTATCCCTTTTATTGCATTTAATTCCCTATAATCAAAAACCATGTAATAATCCGGCCGCCAGTCTGTTTCAACAAAAGCGTGATAAATACTATTCATGCTGATGCATAGCTCTCCCTCACGTTTCAGCAAATTTAGATCCTCAATCCTAAGACTCGGTCCTGTCGCAATAATAAAGCATCTTTTACCCTTATGTATATTATGAAATCTCTCAATAGCAGTATTATGATACGCTTCAATCTTATCTGAACAGTCGTATATATCTGTTAACTGATATGCTTTGAAAATACTTACATCCATCAATGTCCTATAATCACATGTACAAATACAGATTTCTTCTATATTATTCAATTGGCCAATATCATCTATCGTTTTCAGATTCGTAAATTTATTTTTGATTTTCTTTACAAATTCAACAGGCATATTGGAAGGCACTAAAATATAAGGATGAATACCATATCGTTCATAGAGCCAATCATCAATTATGATGCTGTATAAATCTAAACCATATAAAACAAAGTTTTTTCTATTACCCAGATAATTCATGACATATTTTTTTAAATGCTCCCTTGGACATGGTTCCTGAAATTCTCCCGGAAGATTGGAATGGACAAAGTAATTGATAATATTGTGTTTATGCAAAATCTCCAGACTTTCCATCTCATGTAGATGAGCTATTAATATAAAGTCATCTGAATAGTTCTCTATATATTCCTTGACACTTATAACTCGTTTTTCATGATAATATGAATTTACCAGCTGCTCTTTGGAATCCACAAAAACAATATCCCAATCACTACTCAGATGACTTATTATACGCTCTCCAATATCTCCAGCTCCCCATATATGTAATTTCCCCATATTTTCCTCGTTAAAATATTATAAAAATTTCTCTATGATCACTTTTACCGCTGTTGGTGCACTTGCAAGAATTATATCAATCGCCGCTTTACCCGCCTTTTTCATTAATGATTTGCAACCATTATCATCTTTTCCTTTGGCATATACATATAGATATGTGCAAATCTTATAGTTTCTCTCGCCATCCTCAAAATCCTTTCTTCTTTTTAATGCAAATTCTTTCAGCATTTCCCATTCGTATATCCTTTCAACAAACATCTGATGTAAAACACGACAGGCCTTATGTTTTCATCCGCTTTCTCCCCTCCCTCTCCGCTCTGTAGACAGCTTTTCGCCTTCGCTCTATCAGCTCCGCAACTCTTCGGCTTGCTTTTCCGTCTTCAAAAATTCCTGTTTTCTTCATAAAAGCATTCATTTTTTCCCGATAAACGCTTTCCTGGAACTGTTCAATTCTTTCCATCAGTTCATCATTGCTGACAGCCACCGGAAAAGGCAGCTTATACATATCAAAGAACAGGTCGCCTCTGTCAGCAATATATTCCTCCAGATCATCCGCATAGAGGAAAGCGGGAATCCCGGCTAATCCGGCCTCAAAAACAGCGCTCGAATAATCCGTCAGAAACGCGTCGCTCCCAGCTATGATTTCGTTAATATCCGGCTTCTGGCTGACATCGATCAATCGTTCGGAAACCTGCTGTGTCTTTATCCTTTCCATCTTTGCCGCCAGCTGTGGATGAAGGCGCAGGAAAATATACCATTCCCCGCCAAACCGTTTTTCAAGCGTTTGTATCAGACGTTCCAGATCGACCGTTATTTCCTCCGTATTCACAGCCCGTTTCGTACTCTGGCTTCCGCCGCGGAAAGTAGGGGCATATAACATAACTCCTGCCTTTTCCGGCAAACCGTTTTCCGTGCGTATCTGTTGATAACATTCTTCTCTCCGATTAATCAGCACATCACACCGCGGCGTTCCCGTTTTTATGATTTTTCCTTTATAAAGCAGTCCCTTACGGTACATATGATCGCACCAGGCGGAACCGGAAAGCACATAATCGATCAGTCTGGAATCATATGCGCTGATAAGACATGCTATTTTCGGAAACAGCTCTCCACGGTACTTCCCAATCGGCTTAATACAGATGGTCGCATGCCAGGTCTGAATATAACACTGTCCTTTCCGTTTCTTTGTTCCATAAAATGTCCTTGTATTGCTCACCCATGTTCCCGCCGTAGATAAATGGTAGGCCCTGTTCCATAATGTACTTTTTACTTTGGTAATCCCCCTGGGAAATTTCTTATTCGTATCATTGACCAACCATACGATTTCGTACTCTGTTCCCTGCTCTCTGTTTCGTCTTAACAGTTCCTCCGCCACATATTTGGGGCTGCATCCATATCCCCCGTTTCCCTCAAAAGTCCACATAACGATCTTATTTTGATTGATTGGAAAAATACGGCACATGTAGTATAACAGGCTGTGCGTAAAGGCTTTTATCTTCCTTTTCGTTATATAAATATCCTCGGACAAATCATTTTTTCGATCCTTCGCCATTTTTATATCATTCCTCTGTCAAAATATTTCTGCCAGACTTTCGGGCATCTCTCTGACCGCTTTCTCGTAATCTTCCGCGAAATCAATTTCCGCCCAAAAAGCGCCTTCTGTCGGAACTGCTTTTATGTTAAAGTTCTCTTCATCAATCAGCCTCTGAATCGCGCTTTCAAAGTATGCCGTAAAAGCTTTTTCCTCCATGAGCCGCTTTGTCTTTTCAACAAGAGCCGGCAGAACTTCCTTTCGGAACGAAGCCATACCGATAAATTCTCCGTCCGCAGATTCATTCTCCATCTGTTTTGTGATCTGTACGATTTTTCCCTGTTCGCAGCGTACCTTCATTGCCTCCGTATCGCACTTTTTATAATCAACGGGAAGCACACAATCCGCTTCCAGAGTTGTCAGTTTTTTAAATAATTTCGGTTCGCACAGCGTATCCGCATGAAGATAGATAAAATCATCCTTTAACAGATGCATTCCCATGTAAAAGGAACCGAGCACATTGACCATCTCATAAAATGGATTGTACACAAGGCTTACATTTTTCAGGTCTTTTGTCAGTTCTTCAAATTTCCTGTTCTGATAGCCTGTTACGATAATAATCTCATCTATATGATAAGTTTCCAGCAGCTTCAGATTATACTCTATCAGTTTTTTTCCATGAATCTCGACAAAGGCTTTAGGATTCCCTTCTGTTAAACTTCCAAGCCTGCTTCCTTTTCCCGCCGCCATGATAATTGCCTGCATTATACTTCCTCCTGCCATGCTCAGTCTCCATCGCTCCTGCAACTGCTGTTCTCCAGATATCCCGCCCGAAAAAAAGATTCGTCGGAATGCAAAGCTGATATGGCTTCATAGTAACTCCTGACCGGAACTAAAGATTCTCTATTCTAATCCTCTTATTCCTGTATAACTGCTCCGTCATTTTTATTCTTTTAGGGAACAGCGGTTTCAACGTCTGATATGTTTCCTTATAAAGGAAGTAAAGCTCTTTGTACTTCTCATGATTTTTCATATCCGGACAGATAACCATACGCACTTTGGCAAAACGGCCTGCCGCTTCCTGTAACGAAGAATAAACGTTCTGTCCATATAACGCTATCATTGCAGCTCCTGTTGCCGTCGTTTCAAATTCCGAAAGTACCTGTATCTTCCTGCCTGTGATATCAGCCTTCAGCTGTGATATCAGATTTATCCTTGCAAGTCCTCCCGATAAACGGATTGAATCGATTGTTATTCCAGCCTCCTCGATCGCCGCGATCATATCCAGATCTATAAACCCGGTGCTTTCAAAAACTGCCCTTGTCATTTCCTTCCGCGTATGCATTCTTTCAAGCCCGAAAAAAACGCCGCGCGCATCGCTATCCCATATTGGAGTCCGCTCTCCCAGCAGATAAGGAAGAAAAATAACGCCCCCGGCACCTATAGATGCCTCCCCGGCATCCCTTTCCATCAGCTCATAGGGAAGCTGTTCATTCTGGTAATAGCATTGTTTTACCCACTCGATCAGCCCGCCCCCCATATTATTAGAACCGCCTATAATGTACATACCGCCCTCATAATAGGGTATCTGCTGTATCCGGTTTTCGGTCAATTCCATCTTTTTGGATGACGCCGCACGCAGTACGGTAACGGTTCCCGATACATCGCTTGCCTCGCCCTCCTGCATGGTACCGCTTCCGACGAAGGAACATATAGCATCATAGGTGGAAAGGATCACTTTCGTATCGATCGTAAGACCGGTCTGTTCTGCCGCTTCCTCTATGATATTTCCTACGAAGCTCCCTGGAATCAGAACCTCCGGCAGCATAGCCTCCGGAATTCCCGCTTCCTGTAAAAGCTCACGCGGATAAGATTTTTCTTCCGCATCATAATACCATTTGTGCGCGTTCATATAGTCTGTAGCGTAACGGCCTGTAAATTTTGCAATCAGAAAATCATTGGGAGAAAGGAGTTTCATGGTTCTTTGAAATATCCCGCCTTCCCGGTTTTTCATCCATAATGCCTTAGGCAGCATCAGGGAAGCATCTGCCTGAAGGCCGGTCTGTTTCTTTACTTTTGGGAAAGATAAAAGTCGTTCCAACGTACCGCTTTCTTCTTTTGCCCTCTTATCCGATACCATCATACAGGGAAAAAGAGCGTCTCCTTTCCCGTCAACGCAGACAAGGCATGAAGAAGATGCCGTTACGGTAAGGTAATCAACCGGAATATGCCCTGCATCCGACAGGCTTTCCTTAATGACCATACATGTCTTTTCCCACCATTCCGCCGGATTCTGCGTTACAGTTTCCCCCTTCAGCGATGTTTCAATCGGAAGGGATGATGCAGCCAGTTTACTCCCTTCTTCATCAAACAAAATGCTTCGGATACTTTTCATTCCCATATTCAGAACAAGTATCGTGCTCAACTGGCCGCCCCTCCCTTCTGTCTTTTTATGATTCCAAGACACAAATATCTTTTAATCAATATACTTTTCCGGCTCATTCAAAATGATATCCGTAATTCCGGCTTTCTCAAGCGGCTCAAAATCCAACCGTACCCCTGTTGGCTTCTCCGGGTACAAATGCCCGGACATCCATGCCCGTATCGTATAACCTTCTAACTGCTCCGCCGGCAAGTCCATTCCTTTCCAAAAAGGATGAAGCGCCGATGCCCCACAACCGCCCTTTACCTTGTACATACAATCCGAAACTTTGCCATCCAGTATTCCAAGCTGTGCCCCTGCATCCAATATCTGCAGCTTCTCCAGTGACTTTGCATAAAAAGTGGAGTAAACGACCGCTTCCTGCACGCCATGCTTATGTACCATTTTTACAATCTTCTCTTCCATACCGTTATATGGATAAATACTGTTCTTTAACTCAATATTCAGCTTAAACCCGGACTTTAGCCGTTCTTCTATCAAAGCGAGAACTTCTTCCATTGTCGGAATTTCCTGACCTGGATAGACGCCTGCATGGATATGGAGTCTTTTTAGTTCAGCAAGCGTATAATCCCGCACATACCCGATTCCCTCCGTCGTTCTGTCTACCCGTTCATCATGAATGACTACAAGCTCTCCGTCTTTTGTCAACTGGATGTCAAGTTCTATACCTGTCAGATTTTTAATTTTCGACGCTTTTTCAAAAGCAAGCATCGTGTTTTCAGGATACATCTGACTGCATCCACGGTGCGCCCAAATCTTCATCCTGCTGTGCCTGCCTTTCTTCTCATACCAGTCTCTCTGTAATCTGATATTTCTATTGAATCGGACGTCCTTCTTCTTCTATAAACTTTTCCATAATCTCCGCCATCACCGCTGATTCCCCGCGCGTCAGCTTAAATTCACTGTTACTGCTTCCATTGATCATAGACAGGAAATCGCTGATCTCATACCGCAGTCCATCGCCAAGAAAGGTTTCCGAATATTTTTCCACCCGCCCGGCATCTTCATAGTGCACTTCAAAATAGGATGTTTTCCACCAGGGCGCTTCCGCGACGACGTACCCTTTCGTCCCGGCAATCAGCAGCCTGCCTTCGGATTTCACGCCGAGCCCGCAGGTTGCGGTAGCGACCCCCGACGGAAATCGAAAGGAAATCTTCGTAAAAATATCGAGTCCTTTCTCGTCATGAATCGTATCAAAACGAATCTCCTGATATTCTTTTCCATAAATTTTCAGGATCGGAAGCATGACATAACTGCCGAGTTCCGTAAAGCTGCCGCCATATAGCGTATCCGTCAGTTCTCTTGTGTCATGTTTTTCCAGCTTGGTGAAACACGCTTCTACATTCCGTATGCTCCCAATCGTTCCGCTGCATGCAATTCCTAATAATTTATGAAATCCCGGACAGTAAGCGGTCTTGATTCCTTCAAACAGAATCCGTCCTTTTTCTCTTGCATAAGAAAAAAGTTCTTCCGCCTGCTTTCTCCTCAATACCATTGGCTTTTCACAAAGTACATGCTTTCCATGCGCCAGCGCGTCCCGGATATAACTATAATGCGTCTCATGGGGCGATGCGATATACACGGCATCCACCGCTTCATAGAACGCTTCAATCTCCGCATATCCGTTAATTTCCCATTGTTCAGCAAATCGCTCGGCACTTTCCGTATGCGGATTATAAACGCCTTGCGTACTGATACCGCTGACAAGCCTTGCCTCCGGAATAAACCGCGCGGCGATCCGGCCTGTCCCAATAATGCCGATTCGCTGAATCGGACTGTTCTGCTCCCGCAGCATCGTGCTGGAAATATTTCTTGTCCGTTCCAGATAAACCACCTTACAATAATCTTTCAGATAATCAAAAGTTCCCACCCAGTCGGATCCGATTGCAAAAATATCAATATGAAATTTCCGGATATCGTTTACTTTCTGTCCCTGCGTTTCCTCAATGATGATTTCATCCGCAAAACCCGTTTTTTGTATATTTTCAATACGCGTCACAAGCGAATCGATTACGTTCAGTTTTCCCCTCGCCTTGTCATACGCCTCTGTCGTCACGCCGACAATCAGGTAATCTCCCAGTTCCTTCGCACGCTGCAGCAGCCGGTAATGTCCCTCGTGGAAGAGGTCGAACGTGCCATATGTAATTACTTTTGTCATAAAACCCCTCCCTGTTCAAATTAGTTTTTCATAAAGCAAAGTATATTTATGATTCCAACAAAAAATCTGATGTATTCCTATGAAAATTTCATATCTTACATCAGATTCCTGTTCTTCAATATGCAATTAAAACTTTTCCAACATCCTTGTTTTTCTGCTGCCAGCCACAATATTCATCCCAGGCATCAATATCCCACTGTATCGACCGAATATTCATTCATCACTCCTCCAACAGTTCATGCTCAGCCAAATTTAACTGTCCAGCTTTATAATCAATCATTTTCTTTTCCAAATATCGAATATTGCTTTCAGAAAAGAATGGATCCGGATCTGCAGTGATTTCAAACGGTATCCGCCTTTCCATTGTCACCTTATTAATAAAAATATTTAAAGCCGCTGTCATCGTCAAACCCATTTTAGAACACACTTCTTCCATATTCTTCTTAACATCCTCATCAATACGGAAATTAATCATTGTTGTCCGCGCCATACCAATGCCTCCTTTATACATGTCATGATATATCACACATATATCATGGTATACTTACTTTTTTATTATCGTCACCTTTTCGTATAAATATACCACTATTGCAAAGCATTGTAAAGCATCGTATTTACATTTCAAAAAAATCTAATGTAAGTATGAAATTGTCAATGTACAAAGTTTCCACTTTTTATAAAAAGTAATTATTTTATCGAAGCAATCTTTTCTTTACAAAATCATATACATTCCTGCCGCATGTTCCGTCCGTATTGGCATTAATATTAGAAAATGCTCTTAACTGCCGTTCTCTGTCGAACCGATTTCCGGTAATCTTATCATCCAAAAGATCTTTCAGGGAATTGAACGCATTTTCATTCAGGCAGTATTGCAGCCATTCTGACTCTTCCGTAAATCCCGGCTCATGTTCCAGCAGGTCATCGTAGTCAAATTCTATTGTAACCTCACTATATTCCTTCGTAAAAACATTGATATCATAAAGCTTCCGCTCCGGCGCATACCAGATTCTGCTGTCCGGCTTACCAGCCCGTTCACGGGTAATGGCAAACCCTCCCATGCCGGCCGTCAAAAAATATTCATTTTTGCCGCGGTTAGCAGAACCCATAGGAAGCTTCCATTCTTCCATTCTCCCAGTTTCTTTATCAAGAGACAGGTACATATTTCCGCCTCCTGGTGAAATAATAGCTGCTTTTCGGCCTTCCTCTTCAAAAAACGCAATATTTCCAAAAGGATGATCCTTACATTCATATTCAAAAGGCCATTTTGTGACTTTATAGCATTCAGGCACATCGCTGTATTCCCTCACTTCTCCTGTCTTTGGATTCCAACGCGTAATCGTCATTCCTTTTACAGGCATCAGCCACAAATCCTCTCCATTCAATGCGAAACTCTGTATTCCAAAATTGCTCCTGGAATTGACGCTACATCTTCTCGTCTCCAATGTATCGATATCCATAAAAAGAATCTGACTGTCTTCCGGCGATGCGAACATCAATTCATTCCCATATAATCCAATACCGCCTGTCTGCCATTCATTTTCCACCATCCGCACATAAAACGGTTGAATACCGTCTATACAATCAATTTTTCCAGTATCCAAATGATAACGTATCAACTGCGGATACTGATTAGGATATAAAAATAAGTATTTACAATCGCCATCATACCAGCCGTTCAAAAAAGCCGCGCCCTGCACAACATACTTCGTAAATTCAATCTTCCTTATCCTCTTATCCTCAATAATCAGCATATTCTGAGCATTATATGGAATCACATAAATCTTCCCCTTAATTTCCATCGCCTTCGTATAATATCTGCTGCCAGAATATCCGGTTTCCAAGTCCATATAGAACTTATAATGATAATCATTTTTCTCAGAAAACCACAACTGGTTATTATTCGTGACCTGATACCGGTCATCTCCCGACCCGTTGAACTGCAGGCTGATCCGCTCCCCCCTCCAGTCATCCTTCCCCGGCAGGCTGTGAAGATAATTATTGAGAATAAAAATCGGCTTCCCGACCACGCCGAAAAGCGATATCACGCTCGTCCCCGCATCCCCGATATAAACATCCGACAATGCGATCGTATTCTCCATATCCGGCGTTTCATCCAAAATCCCGATATTTCCTGTTATAAACAGCGTTTTTAAAGCATCATAAACCGGCTTATAAGACGCCCGCATCGAATCAAACGTCGATTCTAACAGTGGATGAGGCCTCCACAAAAGGCAGGCATCCTCTCTCCCCCGGAAAATCTCGAAGACATAGTTCATCTTTTTGAGGAAGGCTTCCGTATTTCCCAGCATCCCACTGATACTGGTATTATAGAAATATACCTTCCGCCCCTGCATCTTTTCTTTCCACTCCGCCGGCGGTTCGGGCGGATTCTGGCATTTATGGATCACGCTGTCGAATTTAGGCGAACCGAACGCAAGAAATTTTTCGTCCGATATATCCGCATCGTAATACTTTCTGTACTTTTCAGCCTGAATCACGATATAATCCGCGTTGACATAGCCGGGACACCAGGACTGTCCCGCATTCATTCCGCCCGCCGTAGCAAAATATGGTATATACACAAGGCATTCCGTAAATTTCTTCAGATTATCCGAATAAAAAAAGGGATGTACGCTCGTAACGTAGTTGATGTTATCATAAGGATTATGAATATAGATCATATCCGGCTGATGGATTCCGAAATCGAATTCATCATATTTTGTAATGGGAACATTATCCGGATACTGATCCGCTTCATAGTATGCCTGCCCCAGGCTTCCGTCCGGGTTTTTATCAAAATAGGGAATTGGTATGACATAGGCGTCACAATCCGGATCCGCGTCCGCAGCCTGCCATACGCTCTCAAGGCTGTCCCACATACTCGCCTTGTATGGTAAAAAGACCGCTTCCACCCGCACTCTGACGTCATTTTTTAAACTATTTGAGATTTTTACAAGTTTCTGCCTTAAAGGCTTGTAGATTTTGTTGGCATTTTTTTCTTTTCCATCTGCCAGTTCTTCATGGAGCCCGTAAACCAGCTCACAGTATTCCTCCAGCAGCGTGACTGTCGGATGCCCTTCTCCTTCTGTGCTTTCGATCAGCGTTCCGAGGGAGATCCCGCCGCTCTGGCAGTCTTCCAGCAGCTGCATGGCAGACTGTTCTGCGGAAAAGTCCTTTTTCCGCTCCAGATATTTTCTGATCTGGTCATGGGCCTGTTCCATCTGTACGATCAATTCTTCCGCCTGCTGTTTCTGTTTCTTCCTCATCGCGTTCCTATCCTTCCTCCATGAATGGATATTGATCACTTTTTCGTCCATATGATGCTGTATCATCATATGGATTATCGGGACGTTTCCGTCTGTATCTATCCGCCTGTTTTACTCTGCCGATATATACTTCGCTCCGTGAAAGCCACGGTCCTGGCATACCCGAAAGCCGTATGACCGAAAGATCGTCATGGCGGCTTAGCTAATGCCGACTTTTTGCTGTATGTCAATGCACTTTCCTGCGATCCGGTTTCCGGTAAAATCACCTGCCGGTGATTTATTCTCAGGTCCATACATGTTAACCGTTATATTTCTGCCGGATGTTTCTCGCCGAATTCAGGGCAACCGTGCTTTTCCATCCGCAGTTTTTACAGAAGAACGCTGTCCCCTGTCTTTCTCCTTCCGCGCCGCAGCAGGAACATATGCTGCCCGTCCCGCTGGAACTAAGCTCTGCCAGCTCGATGGAATTTATCCGGCATTTATATGCCAGCCGTTCCCGGATGTAGCCCCGGAAGCTTCTCGATAATTTCCTGTTCGTCGATTTGGCATGACGCCTTGTCCTGTTTTTCATAACCGGCCTGGTGATCACGACTTTCCCCGGTTTCTCAGTCCGAATCATCCGGTTGATTTCAGAATTGATAAAATCCGTTGTGCGGATCCTGCTTTTTTCTTTCTGCCGGTCATATTTAGACCTGCCGAAATTATTGGCCTCTATCTTATCCGCCTTGCTCCTGTCTCCGGTTTCCGCGCTCTGTACATAGGCCGTATACATTTTGCGGCGTTCCCTGTTCTTCCTTGCAAGCCTTTCCGTTTCGGGACTCACCAACTCATCCAGACCCTGTCCGTAAATGTTTCCATTCGATAAGGTGAACATATCCTGATAACCGATGTGGACATAAACGGTATTGGTATAGTCATCATGCTGTCTGATCCTTGTTTCCACCGGCACTGCGAGCGCAGCGGAGTGTTCTTTGATATGGATCTGTATCTGCCTGTCAAAAATCCTGTCATCCTTTAAAGGAATCGGGATTCTTTTTCTTGGAACCCTGCATACGATCCGGATCGCGCCGTCTTTATAGGAATAACCGTTCGGGGAGATACGGAAAGAATCCGTGCTGTCTGTTTCGGGCGGAATCAGATATTTTCTTGTCAGTCTGCACAGCAGGCTGTTCAGGCGCTTTACATCGATATCAAGCCCTTTTGCATTTCTCGGCATTTCATATTCCTGATGGTTCAGAACGGCCGCATATACATGATTCAGCTTTAACACTGTCCGCAGATACATTCTGTCATCCGCGCTCAGGTTTTCATTGGCTGTAATGCGTTCGCCCGCCTTATTCTTCATGATGCCCCATGCCGATTTAATGTCGGTGACCGCATCCGCAATCGCGAGTTCATAGTATACGGCGGGCAGATTCAGCTGTTCTCTCAGTCCGCAGTGGCGCATTTCATTCAAAATACTGTACACAGGCGTCAGTCTGTCCAGATTTCCGATTCCGGAATATCTTTTATAGACATAATTTTTTACCTTACAGTAATCAGACGCGATTCCTCTTAGAAACTCCATTGTGTCTTCCGGCAGCGGCTCGCTGTACTGCCAGACTGTCTTGATCATGGTGCTGCCCGTATACATGATTACCCCTTTTGAAATATCCCGCATATAGAAAAGAGCTGTGCAGGCTTTTCGTAGAATTGGCCCGTCTGCGAAAACAGGCGTAAAGACTGATAAAGACAGGGGTCTGCTGTCCGGTCTGACCCTAAAACCGACCCTAAAACCAGGAAGGAGGGCCTTTTCACGCTGAATGAACAGATGCGTCTGAACCGCATCCGTCAATCCCTTGCTTTCTAATAGATTTTGACCACAAAACTGACCCTGAAACACATTTTTTTACTTTTTTACGATAAAATTTCTATTTTGACACATATTTCCGCCGTTATTCAGAACCAATTTTATAAAAAATAATTGTCATTTGGGGTAAAGAATGATAAAATGAATGACGATATAAAGTTGTGTAGGAGTAAAAATTCACATTTTTTCTTTTCGCAGACGGGCCAAATCCATGAAAACAGTACGCAAAAAAGCCTGTGGAAATGTTCGCAGAGAACTTTCCACAGGCTGTATGTTTTTGAGCGGTCTCAGCCGGTATTCTGCTTTTTTCTGATATCGTTTATTTCACATACAATACTTTTCTATCCTACACGCATGCTTCTTTGTCTTTTCATCATAATTAATTCCAACGAGCAGAATATCGCTGCCATAATCCTCAAAGATCTGTGAATATTTTTTCTCCTTAATCTGCCCAATCGCTCCTTCTGCACTCTTATTCCATTTCAGCTCTATCACCATAACCGGCATTGCAGAGCTTTTCTTAGGAAGATATACCACATCCGCATAACCGATTCCCGACGGCAGTTCCTGTATCTCTTTATATTCATCAATACAGCTGATATACGCAAGCCGTATTACGCTTCTAAGCGCCTGTTCATTATTATAAAAAGTGGGCGCCGCCGACGCGCTGTGTGCTTTCTCAATCGCCGCAGCAACATTTTTTTCATTCATTGCCAGAGTGTCCTGCAGCAATTTATCAGAAGAAACAATCAAATCCGCGATCTCTGCATGCTTCCCATGCTTCACTGCCCTGATAAACTCCTGCCGCACCTCCTCATTCGGTATATATACAGACTTCGTCGATATCTCATAGGCCAGATAGCCAAGATGCACAAGAAGCGTCAAGACGTCATCCTTGCTGTTAATACTCAGCATATCATTTTGAAAAGTCCTGATGTCGATAGGATAATTCTCTCCGCCGAGCATCGATACAATTGCCTGCTTTAGACCATCCAGATCCATATCGATATACACTTTCAGAGATTCATAGGTTTCCGTTTCTGTCCAGTATGTCCCAAATTCTCCATTCTGCACAGCCTGTATAATGGCATTCGGGTTATAGATCGATTCTGCCCCTTTAAAAGAATAACCGTCATACCATTTCTTCGTTTCTTCAAAATCCATATGAAAGTGCTCACACAATTTTCTTACTTCTGATTCTGTGAAACCAGTATATCCGGCCAGCCTCCTGGGGGCTGTCATTGTATATTCCCTGAAATCTGTCATCGCCGACTGCGTTCCATATTTTTTAATCGGCAGAATGCCTGTCATATAGGCGGCTTCTATCATTCCGTCCGTCAAACTGCTTTTAAACAGTCCGCGCAGCAATTGTATATATTCCTTTTGCAGCACGTCATTTTCCTTTGCTTCACGAAACAACGCATCCCACTCATCTACAATAACGATAAACTTACTTCCGGTTAACTCACTGATTTTTGATAATGCCAGGGGAAGAGACGTGATTCTTCCTAAAAAGGGATATAGGCCCATCAACTCATCGATAACCTGCTCCTGAATAAAATCGATCAGATTTCTGCCTTTACCGCATATCGAGATAAACCATGTGATATCTAAATAAAGTACATCATAGCGATTCATATATTCCTCAAAAGAAGGATCGTCCGCGATTTCCAAACCTTCAAATAACGCTCTTGAATCGCAGCTTTTATCATAATAAGCACAAAGCATCTTCGTCGCAAAAGATTTCCCGAATCTTCGTGGACGGCTTACGCATGTAAGCTTCTCTACCGTCCCCAGCGTTTTATTTATATGGGAAATAAGTCCTGTTTTATCCACATAAAGCCCTTTTCTGATAGAAGTAAATCCGGCGTTTCCCAAATTCAGATACATCCCCATAATCAGCGCCTCCATAAAACCCTTTCAAATCTATCTTCATTCTATCATTATGTCCGGAAGATGTAAAGAAGCGTCCTCCCTCTTCCCCTAAACCCAAATCTCCTCCCCCAGCCTGAAGGAATAAATAATCTTCTCCGCAGCGCGCATTCCTTCTCCGGTCCGCCCGTAACCCGAAAGCTGTTCCAGCGCTTCCGCATAATAATCGAGCTGCGTTTTGTACCGTTTGACCAGTTCCCCGGCGCTGTCCACCGCGTCCGTTTTATAGTCCACGACCACATAGCTTCCTTTCTCTTCAAAGAAAACATCGATGATTCCCTGAATGAGGACCGTTTCTTCTTTCGGAAAGCTCCCGTTCAGGCGCGCCGCCGGAAGGCCGAGCACAAAAGGCTGCTCCCTGTACAGCTTTCCGGCACGGGCCGCCGCCGCCATGCGTTTTGCCACACAGCTTTCCAGAAAAGCAGCGATCTTCGGAACGGATACCGCATCGTAATAAGCCTGCGGCAGCTTCCCTTCGGACCGCATCCGTTCCAGCTCCGCGCGCGCCAGCGCCTCCAGCTCCGCGCTTGCAGATCCTTTGCCGGAAGCCGCTTCTTCCGTCCCGTTTCCGGCCGGCCGCTTTTCCTTTTCCCCTTCAAAATCGTCCAAACCGGCCAATAATTTGAAGTCGAACAGCTCCATCACTTTATGAAAAGCGCTCCCGCGGTCAGAGCCGTTGACAGCCTCGCCCTGCTTCAGGAATTTCGGCAGATAGGGAACGACCTGTTCTTCCTCATAAATGGAAAAAGAAAAGTCCGTTTCTTCCCGCATCCCGGCTTTTTTCAGCTCCGACACCGTTGTCTTTGTATATAAATCCTTTAAATTTCCGTAAGGATATTCATAAGAAAATTTATCCGACATTATCGCCAGCAGGTTCTTATCGATCCGCTCCTGTGCTCCGGCGGCATCGAACAACAGCAGTTTTCTTCTGTCGTTCTCCCGCACGATGAATTCCCTGACCTGGGCTTCCAGCGTGTCTTCCCAGGGCACAGGGGATACCCGCAGATTCATTTCTTTCCGGTAAAAGGGATTCCGGCTCTCCGGCTCCATGCCGCACAACTGCCATACCGGATCGAAGCACCGGTTCCGCGCCGCCGCGCAAAGCAGCACATCCAGAAAACTCCCCGCCCTGAGCAGCGTACCATAAGGAAGCCCCTCCTCTTTCGTCCACTGCAGCGCCGCCAGAGACAGGAACTTCTTCTCCGGCTGCTTCAGGGTTCCCGTCAGAATCAGCTTTTCCCTTGCCCTTGTCATCGCGACATACAGGATGCGGAGCTCTTCCGCAAGATTATCCTTCCGCAGTCTGAACGCGATAAAGCTCCTCCGCAGATTCCGGCTGCTGATCCGCAGTCCGGAATCCACATAATCCACGCCGATTCCCCGCTCCACATCCATGACCAGATGTCCGTTCGTATCCCGGTTGTTAAAGCCTTTCGCAAGCCCTGCCACAAAACAGATGGGAAATTCCAGCCCCTTGCTCTTATGAATGCTCATGATCCGCACAACATCGGCGTTTTCATCCTGCAGATTAGCCTCTCCATAGTCCACGTCGTATTTTTCGAGTTGTTCGATATAACGCAGAAAATGATACAGCCCATAGTAACTCGTCTTTTCGTAATCCGCCGCTTTCACGAGCAGCATTTCCGTATTGGCGCGCCGCCTGCTGCCGCCCGGCTTCGCCAGAACATAGGGCAGATACGCGTATTCCCGGATAATTGTCCGGAGCAGCTCATGCACGGGCATATACACCGTCATCTCCCGGTACCGGCCGATCCGGTCAAGAAATTCCCGCAGCCTGCGCCTGAGCGTATCCGCCGGGCCGTTCTCTGCCAAACCGCCTTCCATCCGCTCAGACGATCCGGCTCCGGCCTTTTCCTGTTCCGCCGTCCCGCCGCCTGCCGTTTCCGCCTCCTCCGCCGCATACGCCTTCACCGCATCGTAAAGATACCGCTCCTCAGGATAAGCCGCTTTCACCGCCGCAATCTCTTCCTCCGAAAAACCGCCGAAATAAGAATGCAGCACCCCATAAAACGGAATATCCTGCAGGGGATTATCCAGTATCTGTAAAAAATGTAAAAGCTCCTGTATTTCCGTAGTGGCAAAATATCCCGTCTTGGAGGTCACATGGACGGGAATCCCCTCTTCTTCTAATATTTCTTTCCATTCCTCATCCCAGCCCGCAGTCGTCCGGAGCAGAATCACAATATCTTTATAGGATGCCTTCCGCAGCTTCCCCGTCTCTTTGTCCGTCACCGAAAAAGAAGCGGTAAGCTCTTTGATCTTCCGGGCGATTCCGTATGCTTCCCTCTGTTTTGCGTTGATGGCGCGGGCATTTTTCCCGCCGGGATCCATCCCCGTCATTCCATCCGCGCCTTTCCCCGCTTCGGAATCTTTCCCCTCCTCCATAAAAAGCAGCAGCTCCGTATCGTTTCCGGCATCGGCGGATGCTTCCGCTTCCGGATAGACCGCTCCCGGATACAGAGCCGCTTTTTCATCGTAGTCGATTCCGCCGAGTTCCTTTCTCATCACCTGCGCAAAGACCGCATTCGTACTGGCCAGCACCTGCTCCCTGCTCCGAAAATTCTTATGCAGGTCGATGCGCAGCGTCTCCCCGCCTTCCGTCTCTTTGTAGGCATGGTATTTTTCCATGAAAAGCTCCGGTCTCGCCAGACGGAATTTATAAATGCTCTGTTTGACGTCCCCCACCATGAACCGGTTAAAAGTCCCCCCGGCTTCGCCGGAAACAGCGGACAGCAGATATTCCTGGACCAGATTGCTGTCCTGATACTCGTCGATTAAGATTTCCGCGAAATGGCTCCTGTACTCCAGCGCCGTTTCCGTCGCCTCCACGCCGCCATCCTCTCTTTTCCTCAGCAGGATCGACAGGGCGAAGTGCTCGATATCGTCAAAATCCAGAATATTCTTTTCCCGCTTCATCCGGGCAAAGGTCTCCTGAAAAAGAAGCGTCAGATCCACCAGCGCGCCGGCCGCTTTCCCGCATACGGCCATCTGCCGCACGATTTCTTCCGGGGAATTGGCGAAATAATTTATCTGCATCGCCTGCAGCTGCTCTTTGACCTCCGTGCGGACGCTTTTTGCGATCTCCCGCTTCGCCGTCGAAACGCTGGTGTCCTTCTTAGAAGAAAGCCGTCCAAAGGCAAGGGTCTGGAACCGCAGATAACGTTCTTCATACTTCGATGCCGCAAGCAGGCTTTCAAGCTGCCCCTTTTCCTGCTCCAACAATTCCCCGTACATATAGGGCCCGTCCGGCATTTCACTCAGGGCAAGGATCTGACTCGTCTGCTCCAGCATGCCCCGCAGCAGCAAAGACGTCTCCTCCATCAGCTCCTTCATCCATTCCAGCTCCATCAGCGCAGACGCCGCGTCCGCCTCCGGCACATCGTAATCATTCTTTCGCGCAAGCAGCCATTCTTCAGGAAAAGGGCTGCTCATGGCAAAATCATAGAGCTTCAGGACCGCTTCTTCCACCGCGCTGTCCCTGCTTCCGGTGCTGAAATATTCCATGCAGTCCAGAAAAGAAGCTTCTCCCTTTTGATAACACTGTTCCAGCACATCGCTCAACACATCCTTTTGCAAGAGCTTCAATTCCCCTTCGTCCGCGATCCGAAAACCGGGGTCGAGGCCGATCGTGTGAAAATGGTTTCGGATCACGAACAGACAAAAGCTGTCGATCGTCGTGATCTGCGCGTTATGAAGCAGCGCCGCCTGTTTCTGCAGATGCTCGTTTTCCGGCTCCCTAACAAGCTTTTCCCCGATCGCATTGCTGATCCGCTCCCGCATTTCCGCCGCCGCCGCATTCGTAAAGGTCACGACAAGAAGCCGGTCGATATCCACCGGATGCGCCCCGTCGCTGACCATCTTCACGATTCGCTCTGCCAACACCGCCGTTTTACCGGAACCAGCCGCCGCCGATACCAGCAAATTGCAGCCGTGCGTATCGATTACTTTCTGCTGCTCCGCTGTATAGGAAACGCTCATTTTAATCTCCATTTCTGATCAGGCTTATTTTTCAACCTGTCTTCTCCATTCTCCGGACCGCCTCTTCCGGCGGCAGATTCTCCAACTGCCGCATCTCATATCCGGCAATCTCCGTATCGTAACCGCAAATGCTCCGGTATGCGCAATAGGTACAGGAACTGTTTCCATTCTGTTCGCAGGGATTGACCGAAATATTCCCCTGCAGAATGCCGGTTCCAAGCTCTTTGATTTTATGGTTGACATAATTCGATATCACTGTCATGTCTTCATCGCTTATGACACTGGAATAAGCGGAAAAAGAACCGTCTTTTTTCCGCTCGATCGGAAGAATATCGGACTTGCCCGTAAATTCCCCGTCCAACAGCCGAACCGCCTTGTCGTCGCTGTTGACCAGGCCCGTCGTTTTCAGTTCCTGCAGAATTTTCCGGTTCAGCTGCTCCGGCGTCAGCGCCTGCCCGTCCTCGATAACAGGGTCAGCAATATGATAATACAACATTGCGGCCGGCACGATTTTTTTCCCCGGATGCTTCTTCTGCTCGATTTCCACCGCCGCGTTCATATAGACCACGAGCTGCAATTGTAAGCCGTAATAAAGCGCCGCCAGATCGAACTTCCGGCTGCCCGATTTGTAGTCGATGACCTTCACATAAACGGTATCCTCCTCCTCGCAGGCATCGATGCGGTCGATCCTGCCGCGCAGCTTCATTTTTTCCTGTCCGCTCAGCGCGATATTCACCGCGTCCAGATCCTCCAGCATGGAAAAGGACATCTCGAAATGCTCCGGCAGGAAAGAGCCCTTTTTCAACTGTATCTGCAAAGTCCGTATCGTCCGGCTCAAAATCCGCCGGATGCGTTTCAAAAGATACTGGTTCCTGGCGCTGCTGTACAAAACCGTCCCTCCATAGCCCACGGCATAAGCCTCGATCGCCTCGTCCAGCATTTTTTCCCCTTCCTCCTGCGGAAAATCAAACCAGGTATAATGCCGTTCTTCCAGCTTATCCGCAAAGAGCTCCAGCACCCCGTGAAAAACGTTTCCCATATCCACATCTTCGAAACCGTATTCCCCGCGTTCCTTTAAGGACAGGCCGTACTGCAGAAAATGCGCATAAGCGCAGGCCGCATACTTTTCCAGACGGCTGACGCTGTTGTGCAGAACCGTACCATACAGCGCCTTCGTCACCTGCCTGGAAAGCGGACTCTCCCGGTAATAATAAAAGGCCGTATCGACCAGCCGCATGATGCGCGCCCGCCAGCCCGGATTTTGATCATAGCTTTGGAAAAAGGTAAAAAGCTTCCTCTCCTCTTCGTCCTCCAGGCGGCCCGCCGCATACTCCCGCAGCAGATCCGTAAAGAAAAGAATGCCGTCCGCCCCGTGCGACAGCTGCTCCTCCATCGGAAGCAGCTCCGGGCTTTGGATAACAAGGGACGGGAAAAGTTTCTGCATGGTGTCGATCAGATAGGCGGGCCGCATGCTCTTTCCGTCGCTCCCCACTTTCGCATAGGATAAATACAGCCGTTCCGAAGGCTTGGTCATATTCAGATACAGATAGAGCCGCTGAATATACATCTGCTGCCGCGGCGTCGGCGCAAGCTCCCAGCCCGACTCCTGCAGGAATTCCCGGTCGATATCGGAGATGATGCCTCCGCCGCCGGTCCCTTTGGGGATGCTGCCATCGTTGATTCCGAGAAAGAAAAGCGCCTTTACCTGTTTTAAACGGGTCCTCTCGATATCGCCTACGACGATCCTGTCCACATTCTGCGGAATCGTCCCGACCGTGATTTCGGCGAATCCGGAGTCCAGAATTTCGGCAAACTCCTGAAAAGCCATGGGCTCTTCTTTTAAAAGCCCCTCTATCTGATCCAGCAAATCGATAACCAGGCCATAGATCTGCCCATACTCTTTCGCTCTCGCCAGATCGCCTTCCTTCTTGAAGCCCGCCTCAAAACGGGCGAGCTTCTGCTGCAGCTCATTTTTTACCAGAAAGGCGTACAATGCGCGGACGAGCTCATCCGCCGTCCGGCAAGGCCGCAATAACGGCGCAAGCTGCTCCATCAGTTTTTCCCGCATCTCATTATAAAAGGCAAGCCGGGCAACTCCCGCTTCCCCTTCTTCTTCTTTATAGATAAAAAGACTTTCCCATCGGTTCCGGCCGCGGATGCCGAATCTGCGGATATAATTTTCCAGCCTGTCGATATCCTCCCTTTCAAAGCCGCACAGCCCCGTCCGCAGATAATGGAACACCGCTTCCCGGCTGAAATCCTGCAAAACGATCTGCAGGGCGCTGCGAATATACTCCGTAAAGGGATTGAACAAAATTCCCCTCGTCTGGTCCATATAAACAGGAATGCCGAACCTGGCAAATTCCTCCTCGATATCGTTTCCGTAGGTTTCCATGCTCCCTGTCACCACCGCAATATCCCGGTAATGCAGCCCGGCATCTTTTCCGAGCAGCCGGTATATTTCGATACAGGTCTGCCGCACCTCTTCCTTCGGCGTCGATGCCTCCATCAGATGGATCCGTTCCGTTTCCGCCTCGTAGGGCTTCACCGGATAGCGGAACAGATACCGTTCCAGATGCGCCAGCTCCGGATTATCCGCAAATCTCGGCAGCCTCCCGGCCGTCTGCCCGTATCCGGCCGGTTCCGGAGCCGGCAGCGCTTCGTCGGCCGCCCCGTTACAGAGCACCGCTGGCAGCATCGGAACACCGGCCTCTTCTCCCAGCCTTCTTAAATCCGCAACAGTCTTTTTACTCAAATGAAAAAGCTTCTGTTCTCCGTCCGGCTGATAAGGGTTTTCAGCCGTATCTATCGTAATCGTAACAATGACCTTGCTGGTCAATCGCATGAGTTCCTGTATCACGCGGTACTGTATCGGCGTAAACCCGGTAAATCCATCAAAAGCTATCACGCAGTCCCTGATGATCTCCGACTTTGGCAGTGCCTCCCGCAGCCTGTCCAGCGTTTCTTCCGTCGTAATGAACTTTTCCTGAATATAGGACAGAAAACTCTCGTACAGCACCTGCAGATCCTTCAGCTTATAATACAGCGCCCCCCGCTTCCTGGCATACTCCGCCAGCTGTGAAAGCTCTTTCGTACCGATGCCGTACTGCATGAACTCCGAAATCGCCGATTTGACCTCATGAATATAACCGATCTTATGCAGATGCTTCCCGATGACCGACAATTTCTGCTGTTCCTGCTCCGCTATCTTCCGCAGGATCAGGCTCTTTCCCGTATCGTCCAGCACCGGCATATCCTCATATCCCACTTCTTCCAGGATCCGGTGCGTCAGCCGGCCGAAGCTCAGAACGTCGATATTCATAATCCCCCTGTTCGGATGTTCCAAGACCAGATCCATCTGCGTCTGCATCGTGAACTGATCCGGCACGATCAGAAGAAAATTGCGTTTCGGCGCCTGCCGGGAGGCCGCGATAATATCCTCGTGAAGTTTTCTGCTTTTTCCGGCTCCCGAACCGCCGAAATAGAATTGAAGGGCCATATTCAGTTCCTTTCCTCATTCCCATATGTTTTCAGCAGCTGCGCCCGCTTCGCCATCACCAGCGCCAGAATATCCTTCGCCTGCCTGTCATTCTTATGAAGAATGCACTGGCGGATTCCCGTAAGCTGCCGCTCAAATACATCCAGCTCCAGCTCCCGTACGCGGTTCTGCATACGCTGGACCGCCATCGCCGCGGCCTGCCAGTTCTTATGGTTGACGGCCTGTCCGAGCTTCATGAAATCATAGCTTTTCAGAAATGCCAGCCTCGCCGCTCCATTGCCGGCGTTTTCCATTTCTGCCGCTCCATTGCCGGCGTTTTCCATTTCTGCCGCTTCCATATCCTCTTTCATCGTCTTCCCCTCATCCTTTCGTCCGTTGCCCTTTTACAGAGCCATGATCAATGTTCCGGCGCCGATCAGCAGACAGCGCAGCCACAATAACGCCCGTTTTTTATAGTTTCACCCGTTCCGGGTGGCGTTTCATCCAGATAAACGCTATGATACAGATGATAACGGACAAAAAAGAACCCGCCGGCGCCGCGATTCCCATCGGGACAAGGGAATCCTTAAAACAGACCGCCGCAATATAGGCTAACGGAATCCGGGCGCAGACGATGGAAAGCGAATTGTGAATAAAGGAAATCATGGAGAACCCATATGCGCAAAAATAGCCGCTGAAGCAGAAATGCACGCCCGCAAAAACACAGTCCCATACATAGCCGCGCATATACTGTCCCCCCAGCCGGATTACCTCTTCACTGTCCGCGAACAGCCCGACCGCGCCTTCCGCCATGAACTGCATGAACACTGAGGCAAGCGCCCCGAAAACAACCGCGATCATCGTCGCATACTTCAAAGTATCCCTTGCCCTCTCGTGCTTTCCCGCACCGATATTCTGCGCGGAAAGCGCCGATACGGTCGAAAGCATGGACGAAGGAATCAGGAAAAGAATCCCGATCAGCTTTTCCACAATGCCCACCGCCGCCGCATCGTTCAGCCCTCTGCGATTCGCAAAAACCGTAATAACGATAAAAGCGATCTGAATGAAGCCATCCTGGATGGCAACCGGGACGCCCACCTTTAAAATTCCGCCGAGGGCCGCCTTTTCCGGCTTAAAATCGGCCCTGCAGATTCCCGGAATCATCTTCCGTTTCCAGATCACGGCAAATGAGACGAACACGCTGATCGTCTGCGATAACGTAGTCCCAAGCGCCGCTCCCGCCGTTCCGAGTCCGAACAGGCCGATAAACAGATAATCCAACAGGATATTGCATACACAGGCTACCGCAATAAAATACATAGGGCTCTTCGAGTCTCCCATGCCGCGGAAAACGGAGCTGATGATATTATAAGCTGTAATAAAAGGGATTCCGATAAAACAGATCGTCAGATAACGGGCCAATCCGTCAGCCGCCTCCTCCGGGGTTGACATAACTGCTACGATCGGCTTTACCGCCAGCAATAACAGGACGGTACAAAGGACGGATACGGACAGGAACAACGTCGCGGTATTGCCGACTGCCAGATTGATCCTCTTTCTTTCCTTCGCTCCGGCCGCGCGTCCGATCATGACCGTCGAACCCATCGCCAGCCCCACGATCATGACCGTCAGCATGTGCATGACCTGGCTCCCGATGGAAACCGCCGTCGTACTCTCCACTCCGTTATACTGCCCGATAATGAACAGGTCTGCCATGCCGTAAAGCGTCTGCAAAAAATAAGAAAGCAGATACGGCAGTGAGAAATACAAAATCGTCTTAAAAACGCTGCCGGACGTTAAGTCTCGTTTCATTTCCATTTCATCCTCTCCGATGCCTTCTCAGCCTAACCCTTCAGCCCCCGCGCCTGCCTGTCCATATCTTCCACCACGATATCATAGATTTCCCCAAGCGAAGCGCAGTATTCCAATAACTGCCACGGCTCATTCGTATGGAAATGCACCTTGATCAGCTCTTCATCTCCGACTGCCAGCAGACAGTCGCCTTTCAAATGCTCCGTAATATACCCGCTGATTGCATCCTCATCCAGGTCTTCCCCTTCGATCAGCAGCTGCGTATCATACCGAAATTCCAGCATTTTTCTTCCTCCATCTCTTTTATCCTATCTCTCTTTCCTGTCATATAGAAGCATACCGCATTTTCCGCCCGATCGGACTGCGCCGCAGCATTGCGGAAAATAATGTCTATTCCGCCTGAAATAACGGCGTGGACAAATAGCGGTCTCCCGAATCAGGCAGTAAGGCAACGATGACCTTTCCTTTATTTTCAGAACGTTTTGCGATCTGTGCCGCCGCATACAGCGCCGCGCCGGAAGAAATGCCGACGAGTACGCCCTCTTTTACGGCAATCTCTCTTCCGGCCGCGTAAGCGTCCTCATTGGACACCTTAATAATTTCGTCATAAATACCGGTATCCAGCACCTCCGGCACGAAGCCCGCTCCGATCCCCTGTATCCCGTGTACGCCAGCCGCGCCGCCTGAAAGGACAGGACTGCTTTCCGGCTCCACCGCAACGATTTTTACATCCGGATTCCGCTCTTTCAAATAAGCGCCCACACCGGTAATCGTACCGCCCGTGCCCACGCCCGCGACAAAAATGTCCACCTTCCCGTCCGTATCCTCCCAGATTTCCGGCCCCGTCGTCTTCCTGTGCATTTCAGCGTTCGCCGGATTTACGAACTGCCCCAATATAACAGAACCGGGCGTGGAAGCCTGCAGCTCTTCTGCTTTGGCAATCGCCCCTTTCATTCCCTTTGTTCCATCTGTCAATACCAGCCTGGCGCCGTAAGCCTGTAACAGCTTTCTTCTTTCCACGCTCATTGTCTCCGGAAGCGTCAGAACCGCCTGATACCCCTTAGCCGCCGCTACCGCAGCAAGACCGATGCCCGTATTTCCCGAAGTAGGTTCGATGATTGTCGCGCCCGGCTTCAAAATACCCTTTTTTTCCGCGTCTTCGATCATATTCAAAGCAATCCTGTCCTTAACCGACCCCGCCGGATTCAAATACTCCAGTTTGACCAGGAGCACCGCATCCGTAATCTGGTTTGCCTTTTCATAGTTGACGACCTCCAGCAGAGGTGTTTTTCCAATCAGCTCCACCGCGCTTTTTTTAATATCCGCCATGATGTTTTCCTCCAAATTCTTATTTCATATATTTTAAACAGGTTTTGTATGAATCCAAAGCGACTGCGGCGCTCCCTTTCCACACAGGACGCGCCGCAGCATTCATCATTTTACAGGCATTCTCTGATTTTTTCGATCATCTCCGCATATTCGCTCTCGCTCAGATATTTTTTATCGGGATTCATCTGGAATGTACCTCCCCACTCGTCCTGATCCTTATATTTCGGAACGAGGTGCATGTGCAGGTGACAGCCGGTATCGCCATATGCGCCATAATTCAGCTTATCCGGCGCAAATGCCCTGTGAATAGCCTTCGCCGCCCGTGTCACATCCGCCATAAAGCGGTTCCGCTCCTCCTCGCTGATATCCACGATTTCACTGACATGATCCCGGTATGCTACGATACATCTTCCCGGCTTGCTCTGCTCCTTGAACAAAATCAGCTGGCTCACATCCAGATCGCAGATTTTGATGCCGAACTTCGCCAGAAATTCTCCACCCTGACAATATCCGCAATTGCTGTTATCCATCATCCTCATCCTCCATTCCCGTCTGTCCCTCTGAACAGGCACAGACATTTTTTATAGTTAACGACATTGGAAATTGCCTTTTCGGACTTGTAAAAGCTTACCTATACGGCTTTTGCAGGAGCCGGAAAGAGCAATTTATTATGCCGTCTGCTATAATTGTATCATATAACATCGCCAATTAACAGTGTGCGGATTGGAATCTTTTTCAATCATACAGTTTGGCCCTGTTTCCCGCCGTTCCTATTTCAGCTTCCAGATATCCCTGTTATACTCCGCGATCGTCCTGTCTGAGGAGAAAAAGCCTGCCTTCGCGATATTGACGAGCATCATCTTTCTCCATTTGGCCTGGTCCTCATAATCCGCCATCATCCGATCCTTCGTTTCGATATAATCTTCCAGATCTAACAGCGTCATGAACCAGTCTTTGTTCAGAAGCTCCTTATGAAGTCTTTCCAGGTTCTTCTTATGGCCGGCCTTCAGCGCTTCCCTACTGACGATGAAATCGACCGCCTCTTTGATGACCGGACTCTTCTTATAGTAATCTTTGGAGACATAATCCGCTTTTTCATAATGCTTAATGACCTGTTCGGATTTTTCCCCGAAAATATAGATGTTATCGTCGCCGACAAGCTCATGGATCTCTACGTTCGCGCCGTCGGAAGTGCCGAGCGTCACCGCGCCGTTCAGCATGAACTTCATATTGCCGGTTCCGGAAGCCTCTTTGGAAGCCAGCGAAATCTGCTCGGAAATATCGCACGCCGGAATCATTTTTTCCGCATAAGATACATTGTAGTTCTCCACCATGAGCACCGTCATATACGGGCTCACTTCCGGATCCCTGTTGATGATTTCCTGCAAAACCAGCAGCAGATGAATGATATCCTGTGCGATGACATAGGCGGGCGCCGCTTTGGCGCCGAAAATAAAGGTCATCGGCCTCACGGGCTTTTTGCCTGCCTTGATCTCCAGATATTTATGAATGATGTAAAGCGCGTTCATCTGCTGGCGTTTGTATTCGTGCAGTCTCTTGGACTGGATATCGAAAATGGAATCCGGATTCAGGATAACGCCCTCCGCCTCCTTCACATAAGCCGCCAGATCCTTCTTGCGGTTCATCTTGATCTCCGCAATTCTGTTAAGCACCTTCTCATCATCCTGGAATTCCAACAGTTTTTCCAGCTTATCCGCATCTTTCTTATAGCCGTCGCCGATGGTTCCGGAAAGAAAAGCCGCCAGTTCTCTGTTACAGGATAACAGCCACCTCCGGAAAGTGATGCCGTTCGTCTTGTTATTGAATTTCTCAGGATAGAGCTTATAGAAAGCGTTCAGCTCCGTATTTTTCAGAATATCCGTATGAATTGCCGCTACGCCGTTGACCGAAAAGCCGTAATGGATATCGATGTGCGCCATATGCACTTTTTTATCCCTGTCGATGATCTGTACTTTCGGATCTTTGTATTTCGCCGCAACCCTTTTATCCAGCTCCTTAATGATCGGTACCAGCTGGGGAACGACCTTTTCCAGATATTCCAACGGCCATTTTTCCAGCGCCTCCGCAAGAATCGTATGATTCGTATAAGCGCAGGTCCTGCTGACAACGTCGATCGCTTCGTCCATCGTGAATGCTTTTTCATCTACCAGGATCCGGATCAGCTCCGGGATGACCATCGTCGGATGGGTATCATTGATCTGGATCACCGCATGGTCGTACATCCTGCACAGATCGTATTTCTTCTCTTTTAATTCCCGCAGAATAAGCTGCGCCGCGTTGCTCACCATAAAGTACTGCTGATAAATGCGAAGCAGGTTGCCGGCCCTGTCGGAATCGTCGGGATATAAGAACAGCGTCAGATTCTTCTCGATATCCTCCTTGTCGAAATCGATGCCCTTTTTGACAATGCTCTCGTCCACCGTCTCCACGTCGAACAGCCGCAGTTTATTTACCCCGTTGTCATAACCCAATATATCGATATCATACAACCGGGACGTCACTTTTTTATCGCCAAAATGCACGTCGAACGTCACATCCGTCTTTGTCAGCCAGGAATGCTCCTCGATCCAGTCGTTTTTCTCCGCGTGCTGCAGTCTGTTCTTAAATACCTGTTTGAACAGACCGAAATGATAATTCAGGCCGATTCCTTCCCCCGGAAGTCCCAGCGTCGCGATAGAGTCAAGAAAACACGCCGCGAGACGGCCAAGGCCGCCATTTCCGAGCGACGGTTCCGGTTCCGCTTCTTCGATGGCGCTCAGACTCTTTCCATACTTCCGGAGAATCGCATCCAGCTTGTCATAAATGCCGAGATTGAGCAGATTGTTAGATAACAGTTTCCCGATCAGAAATTCGGCGGAAATATAATAGACCTTTTTTTCGCCCTCGATCGGCTGGGATACCCGCATCAGTTTTTTGGATAAAAGCAGCAGCGCATAGTATATTTCTTCATTACTGCATGATGCAACGTCTTTCACATACATGCTTTTTATCTGCTCTTCCAGCTCCTTTTCCAGATTCATCACCAATACGTCTCTTGTCAGATTGCTTGCCTGTGCCATAAAAATCCTCCATTCTTGCTTAGCCCGCGGATCCGGGCGGCGCCGAAAGCGCCCTGGCATTCAATTTGCCTGTGAAAAATCTGTTTTTCACAGGATCATTTCCTTCTTAACATCATTATGAAACAGTATTCGCATATTTATCCTGTCTTATCAATGGATAACATCCAAATACCGCATCCGGATCAACTCGTAATCCATCACGATTTCTTCCCCGGTCCCGCCTTCCAGAAGCCTTTTCAGCTCTGTCACCGCCCTCGCCGCGATCGCGCCAAAATCCTGTCTGACCGTATTCATCTGCTTACCCGCATAGCCCATCAGCGTAATCCCGTCAAAGCCGCAGACCGGACGGAAAATATCCATTTCTATCAGCGCCTTCATCGCGCCGATCGCCATCAGGTCGGAAGCGCAGACGACGACATCTTTCTTTCTGGCATAACGGAACGTATGCCTTCGCGCCTCCAGTTCGGAAAAATTGCCGTTCCGCACGAGCAGCGGCAGTTCCAGCTCTTCCGCCAGCTTTTGAATGCCCTTCAGCCGTTCCGCCGCCACATAGCTGTTCTTCCTGCCGGCAAGATAAAGGATGCTCTTCGCCTGATTCTCTTCTATCGTTTTTCTCGCCACCTCATACTGCGCGGCGGCCTGGTCTATCCAGACGCAGGACGTATTTTCGTTGACGAGCGGAGCTTCCACGGCCACAATCTTAAAAATCCCGGACGCGATCAGGCTGTGCAGGACCTCATCATCCCTGGACAATCCAAAAAGAATCAGCCCGGTAATGCTCTGGGAACGCAGGTAACGGACGATCTCTTCCACCGTCATTTTTTTAATCATGGAATAAAAGACCGTAATGACGTCCAGATTCAGCTCTACCGCCTGTTGGATCGCTCCGACAAGGGACTGCATATTGATTTCATCCACCGCCTGCTTCGCATTATCGAGGTCCAGAAGAATCGCCACCCGGCCCGACTGCTTGGAAGAAAGGGCTGCCGCCACGGAGTTCGGCACGAAATTCAGCTCTTCCACCGCTTCTTTTACTTTTTTCTTCGTCTCATCGCTGACATTCGGGTAATCGTTCAACACCTTGGATACGGTGGATATCGCCACCCCGGCCCGCTTTGCCACATCTTTAATCGATACCATATTTCCTCTTATTCCGCCGCCTCCGCGGCCCTCCCATCGGGAAGCAGAATTTGGAAAAGGTTTTCCGGAAATCGTTTTCCTTAATTATCATATACCTGTTATCGCAATTTGTAAACCATCTTTTCCCAAAAAGTCTTTAAGCCTCCTGCGTAAAAGCAGGAGGCTTATTTCATAAAAAGAAGAAACTGATTCCCATCATCCGGCCCGCCGGTCACCCTTCTCTCCCATACACCTCGATCTGGCTCAGCGCTGGGAACGGCGACGGATCGTCCGCTTTGATCAGCTGTCCGAGCCGCACCCATCGTATCCTTTTCGGTTCAAACGCCAGCACATGCGGAAGGCTGCTCTTTTCCAGATCCCAGACGATTTCCGACTGGTCGGAAAAAGTCAGCGTCACCTGCTTCCACCAGTTATCGTGCGGAAAATCGGAACGGGTGTACAGCACCACCTTATCGGCCTCCACTTCCCTGCCGAAATCCACCGTCATCTCCGCATCGTCCTGCATATTGATGCCCCAGGATTCATAAGGCCATTCGCCGTGGGAACGGTTCTCACATACGCCGTCGATCGCATTTCTGGCCGCGAACACCGATTCGCCCCGCGTCTCCACATTAGCCGCCGCATGCGGAAAGCAGTTCGTATCGCCGTGCTGATCGCATACATTCAGCGCCAGATTCCTGTAAGCGCATATTTCGTCTTCCCGTGCGGTTCTCGCATACAGATAATGTCTGTTCCCTGCAAAAACCTTGGGCGAATAGCAGATACGCTTCTCGCCGAACGGAACCGCATAGGAAACGTTCCCCGTAATATAACAGAAAGCCGCTCCCATCGCATCGTCTACCTGCAAAAAAACATGAATGTTCTTTTCCGAGGTCTCCAGCACAATCCTGTCTCCCTCCTGATATTCTGCGGTGCACACGAGGCTCACATAATCCTCCCCGCTGCTCACGCAGATCGTTTTTCCGCTTTTATCCAAAACCTTCAATGCCAATACTGCCATCGTTACCCTCTCCTGTCCAATAGATTCCTTTTCTGTCCGCCCTGTTTTTCAAGGGCTTTCTGCCGTTACCTGCCGCCATACGCCGTTATGCTTTCACGATCGTAGACAGTTCGTTCTTCCCCCGATGAATCGGATAGCGGACCGCCGGAATCCTCGTCATCGGATGCAGAAGATTGGTATTCGGATCCGCCTGGATGATGACGCCTTCACCTTCTCCGCATACCGTTTCGACGCTGCATCCGCTGTAATAATTCTCGACCCGTGCCATCCTGCCGTCCTGTATCTGCTTTTCTCCCGCCACATCGATTTCCACCGCAAAACCGCAGTCATAAGCTTCGCACTCCCTGTCGCTCGTGATAACATGTTTTCGTATATGCCCTTCTTTGGTCGGAGTAATACAGGTTTCGACCTGAATCCCTTCACAGGGTATCCAGCGGGAATATACTTCTGTCTCAGAAACACGGAATTCCTCGCAGATACGCCGCACATAAACATGGCCGCTGACAGAAAAAGCGAGCATAGAGTCCGGCGCCGTCTCATGGATTTCCCATTCAGATTTCGCCACGCTGAATGCAAATTCCGTATCATAGGCAAACTTTCCATATTTGGACGGAGTCTGCCCATGCCCTGACGGGCTGTATCTGCCGGGTACGAAAGCCGTTACATGGCCGCCGTATCTGTGAATCAGCATATCCGCGTAAGGCAGCGCTTTCTGCTCCTCCAATGCCGGAAGCGGTTTTATTTCCGCCGTCCAGAAGGGATGATCGTCCGGCAGCATCAAAACGGCAAACGTCTTGAGCGCCCAGTAAGGAGACCCTGGCCCGTTATACCGTTCGCCCATGATCAGATCAGGATATCCATATCCGATAGTCAGAATATCGTTTCCGTCAAAAATCGGCCGCTTCATCCAATCGCAGAAATGCCGCACGATCAGCCCTTTCATCACGCCGACATCGAACGGTTCTATCCCCGCCATCAGACAGGCTGAGAAGAAGCTCACCTGCGAAAAGCGGTATGTCAGGGAACGGCCAAAAGGCAGCGCCCTTCCTTTTTCATCGAACCAGTAAATGAACTGCTGCGCAAAAAGCACGGCACGCTCCTTATAGAGCCTGCATCTGTCCGGATCCTCCTCTTCCATGACCGCCGCATAAAATAAGCTGTAAAAATGAATCGCAAAGGACACATAGTAATCCTTCTGTCCGGAATCGCCGTCCTGATACCAGCCGTCCCCCAGATAAAAGGAACCCGCCCCGTCCAGATATTTCTCCAGTTTTTCGGCATCATACTTCCTGCCGCGCTTCTTTAAGGCAATATTGACGAGTACCGCGAACAGCACCCAGTTGCAGACCGGCAGTTCATACCGGTTGATACCGTAGAGCCAGTCCGCCAGATTGTCTTTTTCCTTATCCGTCAAAGGCTCCCAGATCTTATCCGGCGCAAGGATCAGCCCGTAGGCCATCGCCGCCATCTCTACAAAGCGCTGGTCAAAAGCGTGAAAGCCGCCCCAGTATTCCTCATTCTCCGGATCCGTCCCGGCCGTCAGCCCTTTTCTGTATACCGCTTCAAATTCCGCGTCGCTCCCGCCGCCGGCCCAGAACGGCACAAGTCCCCATAAGACCCGTGAAAAAGCTTCCAGCCGGATCGTCCTCTGCCCATAGGTCGTCGCCGTAACGCCCAGCACGATCCCGGCCTTTTCCTTCGTATAATAAGGCAGCAGCGGCCTGATGATTTCAAGCAGAAGCTCCCTGAAATCTTCCTTACTATTCAATTTTCCTTCCCAGTCTTTTCTCATACACAGCCTCCCTCTCCATTTTCCTTTTTTACCAATATAAATTCCAATCCTTCCGCAGCCGCGTCAGCGCCTCCATATAAAAGTAATCCCCCCAGGAATTACATTCATCGACGCCGTAATGATTACAGGTGTTATATGGCGAATGGTTGGAATAGGTGCTGTGCAGCACAAGCCCGTTCGACTTCGCGGGATCCTTTACCGCATAGTTATCGTACAGCGATTTCATCATCTGTTCCGCATATTTCCGATAGATCCCCGCTTCCTCCGGCTCCAGCGATTTGATCATTTCCAACATGCCGCAGGCCGCAATCGACGCCGACGAAGAATCCCTCGGCTGGTCGTCCCCGTCGGTAAATTCCAGATCCCAGAAGGGGACCATATCCTTCGGCAGATGCTCCAGATAATACTGTGCCACATTTTTGAAAATATCGATATACTCTTTCCGCTTCGTATACTTATAAGCGAGCGCCGCGCCGTAAATGCCCCAGGCCTGGCCCCGCGCCCACGCAGAACCGTCGCGGTATCCCTGGCAGGTCGCGCCGTGATCCGGTTCCCCGGTCTCCATATTGAAGAAAAAGGTGTGCCACGTCGAATAATCTTCCCTGATGACATTCTTAATCGCCGTATGAATATGTTTTTCCGCGATGTTCCGGTACTTTTCATCCCCGGTCTCTTCCGATGCCCAGTACAGCAGCGGCAGATTCAGCAGACAGTCGATGATCAGCCTGTAATTTTCCGGCTCGTCCATCGGCCCCCATGCCTGGATAAATTCCCCCACAGGATGATACCGCGTAATCAGCTGATCCGCCGCCTTTATGGCCGCCTCTTTTCCCTTTTCATTTCCCGTCAGTTTATAGGCCGCCACACAGGAAGGCGAGTAGAGGAAACCCATATCATGGTGATCCACTTCAATTTTATTATCGATCCTGTGCAAAAAGCTTTCGACCTGCACTTCCGCCGCTTTTTTCAGCGCGTCCGCATCCGCCGTATTCTTTTCCTTTGCGTATTCATAAGCAAGCCAGATTTCCCCCGTCCAAAACCCTGTCGTCCAGTAGTTATTTTCAATCGGATGGTAAAAGCCGTCCTCGCTGTATGCCTTCTGGAATTTATCCGTAAATTCCGGCAGATTCCGAACGACCTGATCCGTTGAAAAATCGAGAGCCGCGTCAATCTCTTCGGGAGAGATCACAGGACTGGTTTCAAATAATATTTTCATGCATGCTTCCTCCGTTCTGCCGCGTCCCGGACGCGGCTTGATTTGGTACTTTTCTCTTATGATGATTATAGCATAGAAATCCCTGTTGCAGTATTATCATACGATAAGAAAATCATAAAAAATCATCGTTATTAATAACATTTGTTATATTTCTTTGTCAGTCAAGACAAAGAAGCGGGCTTTATCCGAAAAGGCGATGCCAACGCTTCGCTCCCTCAGACAAAAGCACCCGCTCCCTATCTGTCGATCTGTTATGATCCGTCCTGAGACGGGCTTTGGAAGTTCTTCTCACACTAGCCTTTCAGCCCCGTAGAAGCCACCCCTTCCACAAAATACTTCTGCAGGCACAGGAACACGATAATGACCGGTATCAACGAAAGCACCGAGCCGGCCATGATCAGCCCGTACTCGGACGAATACTGCCCGATGAACATCTTTAATCCGAGCTGGATCGTCTTTTTGCTCTCGGTCTTTAAATAAATGAGCGGTCCTAAATAGTCATTCCAGGTACTGACGAAGGTAAAGATTGTCAGGGTCGATAACGCCGGCTTGGAAAGCGGCAGCATAATTTTGGCATAAATCTTATATTCGCTCATGCCGTCGATTCTCGCCGCCTCGCACAGATCGCTCGGAATCCCCTCATAGAACTGTTTCATCATGAACACACCAAAAGCGGAAAACGCCTGCAGGCAGATCATTGCGAGCAGCTTGTCATTTAATCCCATCGCCCGCATCATGATGAACTGCGGGACCATGTATACCTGCCACGGCATCGCGATCGTCGCAATATATGCCAGAAACAGGGCGTTTTTATGTTTGAACTCCAGCTTTGCAAAGGAATAGGCTGCAAAGCTCGATGTCAGAAGCTGTAAAAGCGTCACCACGATCGTCAAAAATACCGTATTCTCCACAAACTTCAACATCGGGATCTTTGTCCATATTTTGATATAATTATCCCACCTGGGAACCTCCGGAATCCATACAAAAGGATTCATCTGGAATACTTCTCTGTCCGATTTGATCGAGGCGGAAAGCATCCATAAAAAAGGAATTACCATAACTACTGTTATTATAATTAAAATCAAATACAGCACAATTTTTCCAATCAAAGCATTTCTGCTCTTTGAACTGTATTTTTTCGTTTCTGTCTTTTCGCTCATCCCGACTCTCCTTTCTCCTGCATTTTATGCGTCCAGATTTTTCTCATATCTGAACTGAATCAACGTAACAACAAGCACTATCAGGAACAATACCATCGCGATCGCGCTGGAATATCCAAGATCCCAATAGTTGAACGCATTCTGATAAATGTAGTATACAAGAACAGTCGCCGATGTGCTTAGCTTGCCGTCGCCGCCTCCCGCGAGCATGACTGCGATATCATACACCTTGAAGCAGTTGATCGTCAGCATGACGACTACAAAAAAGGTGGTGGAGCGAAGCTGCGGCCATGTTATGTATTGGAATTTCTGCCAGGTGTTCGCACCGTCAAGGCTTCCCGCCTCATAAAGCTCCGCCGAAATTCCCTGTAAACCCGCCAGATAGATTACCATATAATAACCCATGTATTTCCACACGCTGAACAAAATCAGCGTAACCAGCACCAGATTTCCGCTGAACCATTTTGGAAGATTCTCCTGCGCCACGCCGAACACCGTCAGCAGAAGATAGTTCACCGGGCCTTTGGAGGGATGGAAGATCATGCTCCAGACCGCCGTGATCGCTACGAGAGAAGCTACATAAGGGAAAAATGCTACCGTCCGGAAAAAGCCTCTCGCCCGGACTTTTTGATTCAATACGATTGCAAGCGCCAGAGAGGCGATCATCGTCAGCGGCACCGTACCGACAACATAGATGATCGTATTTTTTAACGCCGCTATGAAAAATGTATCCGAAGGAAGCTTTATAAAATTTTTCAGCCCGACAAAGGTAATCGCGTTGCTGCCGTCCCAGTCCATAAAGGCGAGTACGAACGCAAATACGATGGGAATCAGCGTAAATACGGCAAATCCGATAAAGTTCGGCGCGATAAAAGAGTACGCTACGAGATCCCGCTTTGCCTCCCTGCTCAAAATTCGGTTATTCCTGACCGCGGTAATTTTTCTCTGCTTTTTCTCTCTTTCCGCAATCAGCTTCTTTTTTTTCTTAATATCTGACTCTTCGCGGATCTTCTGCATCAAAGCAGCCGATTCCTGCTCCAGCTTTTCCAACTGAGCCGCTTTTTTTTCATCCATTCTCTAAACCCCCGCCCTTTCCGCCGATAGTCAGGGCTGGTCATTACACCAGCCCCAGTTATCGTCTTATGGATTTTCAAAACAGTGTTTACTGTCCCAAGACTTTTCCTACTTCATCGTTCATTGCCGCAATACCTTCATCGATCGTCATTTCCTGATTCATGATAGATTTGTGATAAGTATCGAGAATGTCGTTAATTTCGGATACGTTCTCCGCATAAGGCACTTCCAGATACAGATTGGAAACGTTCAGCGCTTCTTTGCTCTCTGCGTCTGTCGGGAATCCGTCCATGCCGGAAATGATGTTTGCGATTTCATCGTTCATGAGCGCCGGGAAGTTGCCTGTTTCAGCCATGACCTTTGCTCCTTCTGCGCCGGATACCCACTCTACGAATCTGAACGCTTCATCCTTGCTGTCGGATACGCTTGTTACGGAAAGTCCGGTGATCGTACCAAGTGTGGAACCAGGCTCTACGCCCTCAGCATGAGGATATTTTACCATGCCCCAGTTGCCGCACAGAGACGCGTCATACTCGCCGCTCTCGATATTGGAAATCAGTGTGGAAATGTACCAGGAACCCATATTCATCATCGCTACATCGCCGCCGGAGAACGCTGCGGAATAGTGCAGGCCCTCTGCGCTCAGATCAGCGTAGTTTCTGCAGATCTGGTCAGCTTCCTGATTCAGTACCATTTCATAATAAGGCTTGAAGTAATCATACTCGCCGTCCAGAATGGAATGCTTCCCATCCAGTACGCCGAACAGCTGAACCGCGCTTCTCCATGTATGGTAATGCGTGCCATAAATCTGAGAACCGAAAGTCGGATCAGCGACCTGTCTCGCCAGCGCGTCATATTCCTCAAAAGTCATATCGTTCGTAGGATAGTCAACGCCTGCCGCATCAAAGATATCTTTGTTGTAGAAAACGACCCAGAAGTCATTCCTGAAAGGAAGCTCGTAAAGGCTTCCATTAACGGTGATCTGCGCATCTACGCCGCCGTACTGGCTAAGATCGATCCCTGCAGCGGAAATATAGCTGTCAAGGGGTTCCAGCGTATTCTTGGAAACCAGCGTCGCATAACCCGGAACGTCTTTGATGGTAACAACGTCGAAATCGGAACCGCTTCCGGATAATTCTGTCGCAAGAACGGTCATGTAATCAGCAGAACCCAGGTCTACCATTTCCAGCGTTACGTTCGGATTTGCCGCCTCATAAGCATCCTTTAAAGCCTGCCAGTAAGGGGTGGTATCCTTATCCCAGATCGCCCATTTCAGTGTGACCGCCTCGCCTGCGTCCGCCGTATCCGCGGCAGGCTCCGCTTCTGTCTGCGCCGTATCCGCCGCTGTGTCAGCCGATGACGCATCTGTCGTCTGTGCCGTGTCGGCCGCACTGTCCGCCGGCGCCGCATCGCCGTTAGAACCGCATCCTGCCAGCAGACCTGTCAGCATTGTTGCCGCCAGCAATACGCTTACTACTTTTTTCTTCATCTGTTATATCCTCCCTTTTTATATGTTTTACAGCAATCGTTCAGATTACTATGGTATCCAGTATAAAATTTTGTCTTTCCAATGAACATAGAATTTTTTCCAATTTCCTTCACAATTTATTCAATATTTATTCCATATATATTCAACTTTTTATGCTTTTTTCCCAAAAAATATAATTTTTTTGAAAAAGATGCACTATTTATTCCATTTTTTCTCCTTCCTGATATTTGCTTTTCCCAAATCGCGCTCTTATGATAAAATAGGGAATGAAAATCTAATCCATTCTTCTTATAGTGAGAGAATTTTCATGAAAAAACTTATGATATTAAAAAACAAACTGCATAAATATCTCTGTACGATACGCGCCCGTATCCTGTTGTGTACGATTTCGCTCATCGCTTTCATTTGTGTTATCATCACCTCCATCAGCTACTTTCTCGTGCTGGACAATCTGCGGCAGAACCTGATCCAGACGTCGGAAACGAGGCTTTCCTTTCTGTGCGGATCCATCGACGCCAACGTGGACAATGTGAGCAGCTTCATCCGTTCCTGTCAGATCAGCACGAAGATCATCAATTTTACAAAAGAAACGGAGCCCTCCGGCAACCAGGCCAGGCGGGAGGCGCATGATTTCGTGATGGAGAATTACAGCGCCAATGCCTCCCTTCCTTCCCAGCTGATCCGCATGGTCATCATCGGCAAATCCCGAAAGGACATCGTACAGGTCGTGGAGCCGCCCTATTCTTCCATCGCGATTTCCGCCGATGCCATCCGCGCGCTCCCTTATTTTGAATCGCTGCATGACCATATGGAAGAAATCGCCACCGGCATTCTGCCGGATTCCTTCTGCACCTCCAAAGAAATACCGATGATTCCCGTGCTCTATCCGATCGCGCATCCCTATAAAGCGGAGGAAATCGGCTATATCTTTACGGAGATATCGACTTCCGTCATCACAGACCCCATACGGAATTATCTGTCGGAACGGGACAGCCGCTTTTTCTTCTATATTAATGACTATTTGTATCAATTCCAGAACGGGACGCTGGTTCCTTATGAAGGCGCTTTTGATGTGACCGGGGATCTGTCGGATCTCGCGCTGAACCCGGATACCCGCATCCAGACGGTCCGCCTCGGAAACGGGACGGATGCCCCGGAGACTTTTACCATTATCACCCATCCGCTCAACACAAAAGGCTGGTATATCGCGGAATGCGTTGACGAATCCCAGCTTACGAAACAGGTGTTTAACATCCTTTTTTCCATCGTGCTGATTACCATCGCCGCCGCGAGCTGCATCGGCATTTTCCTCTCATGCTTCCTCTCCAGGACCGTCAATGTGCCCGTCAAACAGCTGCAGGCGAGAATCCGGCGGATCGAAAACGGCGATTTTTCGAGAGATCTGTCCACGGAGTGGCCGCATGAGCTCGGCGATATCGGAAAGACCATCAACGACCTGTCGGAAAACGTATTGCTTTTAATGGACCAGCGGATTAAGGACGAGCGCCAGAAAAGGGAATACGAATACAAAATGCTGCAAAGCCAGATCAACCCGCATTTTCTTTATAATACGCTCAATTCCATCAAATGGATGGCCACTATTCAGAATTCGCCGGGCATCGCGGAAATGACGACCTCGCTTTCCCGCCTGCTCAAGGATATTTCCAAGGGCGCTACCAATCTCGTATCCATCCGGCATGAGCTGGAACTGCTCAACGATTATTTTATCATCCAGCAATACCGGTACGGCGGCACGATCACGTTAACTTTCGACGTGGAAAACGACGCGCTGCTCTCCTGCCAGATTTTAAAGTTCACGCTTCAGCCGATCGTGGAAAACGCCATCTTTCATGGCATCGAACCAAAAGGAATGGCGGGAAGCATCGTGATTCACCTTTACCAGGACGACGCAGGGGATATCCACATCGATGTGACCGACGACGGCGTCGGCATGGAGCCGGAGCTCGCCGGCCGCCTGCTCCATATGGAAGCGCCCGCCTCTTCTTCCTTCTTTAAAGAAATCGGCGTCAGCAACGTGCACAAACGGCTGCAGTATGAATTCGGAGCACAGTACGGCCTTTCCATCCACAGCGAAGTGGGAAAATTTACGACCATCTCTATTTTACTGCCTTTCAGGGAGGAGAACCTATGATAAAACTGATTATCGCCGACGACGAACCGCTCGTTCAGGCGGGCATAAAATCCATGATCAACTGGGAAGAGCACGGTATCAGCATCGTCGGCACCGCGTCCAATGGTGCCGCCGCTTATGAACTGATTCTGGAACACTCGCCGGACATCGTCATCACCGATGTCAAAATGCCGGTCATGAGCGGCCTGGAGCTTGCCGGAAAATGCCATGAGGAAGGCAGAAAGCTTCCCCTGTTCATCATTTTGACAAGCTATGAAGAATTTAACTTCGTAAAAGAAGCAATTACCTATCAGGTCGTAGACTATCTGATCAAACTGGAACTGACACCGGAAATGCTGCTCGAAACCGTTAAAAAGGCCATCGACCGCATTCCCGAACAACAGCCGGTCCGGACCGCCGCACCGCTGCCTGACAATCTCTACCTCATCCGGGAACAGTTCTATACCCGCCTGATCTTCAACCTTTTTGAATCGGAGGAACAGTTCGCGGCGCAGGTGCAGAACCTGAACATCGATTTCTCCTGCAAGTCCTTCGCTGTAAGCTATGTGGAGATCAAAAGCGAAAAACTGACGCAAATGTCGAGTACAAAACAGCTCAACCTCTATACGAGCAGCCTGCAGATGGTAAGCGAGCTGATTTCCAGATATATCCCCTGCCACGTCCTCTCGCTGGATACGAGGCACTTCTGCGTTATCTTCTTTTTAAAAGAAGAAACGGCAAAGGAATATAAGGCCCTCATCCGGAATACGCTGCGGCAGGTATCCGCCATGCTTTTTAATTATTACAGCGTGACCATTCACGCGAGCATCGGTTCCCCCGTCAATTCCCCTCTGCAAATGTCCGCTTCCTATCAGGATGCGCGGCAGACCTTCGCGCGGGTGACCGAGGAAATGCCCATCCTCTTTCTGGAGGATATCGCGTCGGATGAACCCCTGAAAAATGTGTTCAACATCTCCCTTTTCAAGGAGAATATCCTGAAAGCCTATGCGGAGTTCGATGAAAAGGCTCTCTATGACACCTTTACCGCCATCATAGAGCTGTTCGATAATCAGAAAGCCCACTATGTACAGGCCCTCGATGCCGCAAGCAACGTTTTATACCTCTCCCTTTCCCTTCTCGGAAACGGCGAGCAGCTCATATCGGACATTTTTCAGGATAAGAATAACGGCTATCGTTCCCTGTACGAGATGACCAACGTGGAGCAGATACTGGAATGGATGAAACTGCTGCGCGACGGCCTGTGCCGGAGCTTTACCATACACAACAGGGATTATAAGAACCACATTGTCGTCAATGTCAAAAAGTACATCAATGAACATATCGAGGAAAAGCTTACCCTGAATAAGGTCGCCAGAGAATTTAACATCAGCCCCAACTATCTGAGCGTCCTTTTTTCCAAAAACAATGATGTCGGCTTTTCCGATTATATCAACCAGAGCAAGATCGATGCCGCCCGGAAAATGATGGCCGACGGCGATTACAAAATTTATGAGATCTTCGACAGGCTGGGCTTTGAAAGCGCCTTCTACTTCAGCCGTGTCTTTAAAAAGGTGACAGGGCTCTCGCCGCGGGATTACATCAACCAGAACAGCCAATAAAAAAGAAAGAAGGGAAAAAAATATGTTCTATGAAATTGCGGAAAATTACCGGGAAACTCTCCGGCCGTTCACGCTCTATCCGCCGATAACGGACCGGACCGCCTGGGAGGGCCTCGCGGAGGAATGGAAAAAAGAAGCGCTGGCTCTCGGCGAACGCTGTCTGCAGTTCGATTTTCAGTCCTTAACGGCGACCGACTTCATGGATTTTACAAGGACGGGCAATCGGGTGCGCTACGAGACGAAATGCTTTTCCAAACGCCACGCCCTGAACGCGCTGACGCTGGCGGAATGCGTGGAGGATAAGGGCCGTTTTCTGGACGATATCATCAACGGCATTTTTTCTGTCTGCGAAGAAAGCGCCTGGCAGCTTCCGCCCCACAACAGCTACATAAGAGATACGCCGCAGCAGCTTCTGCCGGATGCCACGGCGCCAGTCCTGGACCTGTTCGCCTGTGAGAGCGGCGCAGTCCTTGCCACGGCCTGTTATCTTCTGGAAAGCAGACTCGACAAAATCAGCCCTTTTATTACGAAACGGATCCGCCGCGAACTGGAACAGCGGATCTTCCACCCTTATCTGGAATCTCATTTCTGGTGGATGGGCAACGGAAAAGAGCCGATGAACAACTGGACGGTCTGGTGCACGCAGAACGTGCTGCTGTCCGCCTTTTTATCCGGCTATGACCCTGCATACAGCTGTGACGGCAGGCTCGCGGCGTATGGAAACGCCGACGGCTTTCAGCGCGCCGTACTGCGCAAAGCCTGCAAGAGCATCGACTACTTTCTCGCGGAATACGGAGACGACGGCTGCTGCGACGAGGGGGCGCAGTACTACCGCCATGCGGGCCTGTGCCTGTTCAATGCGATGGAAATCCTGAATGCCGTAACGGACGGCGCCTTTTCCGCATTATATACCGAAACCAAAATTCAGAACATCGCTTCTTATATTTATAATGTCCATATCGATGATAAATATTATGTAAATTTTGCGGACTGTTCTCCGGTCGCGGGACGCGCCGGCGTCCGGGAATTTCTGTTCGCGCTGCGGACGGGCCATCCCGGCATGGCTGCCTTTGCCGCCGCCGATTTTCTGGCCGGAATGCCGGAGAGCCTTCTGCTTCCTTCGGAGAACAATCTCTACTACCGCCTGCAGAACGCCTTTACCATCCGGGAAATCAGGGCCTATGCGGCCCCGGCAAAGGCCGGCTCAAACGTATCCGCCAAAAACGCGCCCGCCCGTCCCGATATCTATTATCCGAGCGCCGGCATTTTCCTGGCAAGAGACAGCTCCCTCTGCCTCGCGGTCAAGGCCGGCGACAACGGAGACAGTCACAACCACAACGACACCGGAAGCTTTACCATCTATAAAAAAGGGATCCCGCTGTTCATCGACATAGGCGTCGAAAGCTACACGAAAAAGACTTTTTCCCCGCAGCGCTACGAGATCTGGACAATGCAGTCTGCCTACCATAATCTGCCAACGATAAACGGCCAGATGCAGAAAGACGGAGAAGCCTACGGGGCGCGGGATGTCAGCTATCAGCTAAGGGAGGATTTATGCCGTATCGAAATGGATATTGCCGCCGCCTATCCGGAGGAAGCCGGGATAGTTTCTTACCGGCGGAGCGCCTTTTTATACAAGGGGCAGGAAATCGTTATCCGGGACCGTTTCGCGCTGCGCGGCGATGGCAGTACGGAGGCTCACGGCTCCGGCGCCGTCACCATGAGCCTGATGACTTATGAAAAGCCCGTTGTCCGGGAGGGAACGAAGCCGCCGGAAGAAACTTTCCTTACGCTCCGAATCGGTTCCGTCGGGACTCTGCGCGCCGCAGGCGGCCGCCTTTCCGGAATAGAATCCATTCCGATTACCGACGCCCGGCTTCAGACCGCCTGGAAGCATGAGATCTACCGGATTCTGATCGATATCACCGGAAGAGAGCTCGAAATGCATATCTCATGAAAAAGATACGGACAGCCCTGCAAAGCGGGCTGTCCGTATCCTTTTCTATTGTTCAGATCTTCAAAAAATTAACCCCTGCGTACCAGATGACGAGGCAGACCGTTCACATACAACGGCTGCAGCTCGCCCATGATAAGCGGTCTTGCATATTTCTCATAGCCTTCATTCAATCCCTTGCAGTCTTCGGTGATCCACTCGTCCGGAACCTTTCTTTCCACATTGGCGATCGCATGGATATCATATGCGCTCGTACCGCATTGATAAGGCTCTTCCCCGTTTCTGTTCAGGGTGATCATCATACCCGTCTTGCCCTCTTCCGCCGCCTTGACCGCATCGAAGCCTGCCTGGAACGCCTCGTTGATATCTGTCAGGGACGCCAAATGCGTCGCCGCGCGCTGTAAGGTGGAAAATTCGATCGCACGCGTTTTTAATCCGGTCTCTTCCGCGATTTTATCCGCCAGCATGACCGCCGTACCGGACATCTGCTTGTGGCCGAACGCATCGACAGCCACTTCCCTGCCCAGCTCGCATACATAACGGCCGTCCGCAATCTTTACGCCCTCAGATACCGCAATGACAACGGAAGATTTTTCAGCCGCGAGCTTCTTGATATCCTCCATGAACCTGTCCATATCGAATACCTTCTCCGGTAAATAAATCGCATCCGGACCGCTGCAGTCATCGCCCCTGGACAAAGCCGCCGCCGCCGTCAGCCAGCCAGCGTTACGTCCCATGATCTCAACGATACAGATCGTGGGTTTCTTTGCGCCGAAGGATTCGTTGTCGCGGATAATTTCTTTCATGCTTGTCGCGATATATTTTGCCGCGGAGCCATATCCCGGACAATGATCTGTAATCGGAAGGTCATTGTCGATGGTCTTGGGAACGCCCATGAATCTCTGCGGTTTGTTATGCGCGGCCGCATAATCGGAAAGCATTTTTACCGTGTCCATCGAATCGTTACCGCCCGCATAGAAAAGACATTCGATATCATGCTTCTCCATGATTTCAAAAATTTTCTCATATACGTCCTCGTGTCCTTCGATCTTTGGCATCTTAAAACGGCAGGAGCCTAGGAATGCGGAAGGCGTTCTTTTTAACAATTCGATGCCTGTCTCGTCATCAAGATAGTCTCCCAGATCGATCATCCTGTCCTGAAGAAAACCTTCAATACCATGCACCATACCATAAATCTTCTTTACCCCAAGCTTCTTCGCGGCCGCATATACGCCCGCTACGGAAGAATTGATAACGGCTGTGGGGCCGCCGGACTGGCCAACAACAATATTTCCTTTCATGATTACATCTCCTTTATATGCTTTGTTTTCTGCTTACGCCGACCGGATATGTTCCTCCGGACAGACTTGTAGAGATTATACCAAATATAGCCGGAAAAGGCAAGCGCTAGCGCATCAGGTAAAAAAAGTATCCCACATAGCAGGCCAGCAAAATCGCGCCGCCATGGCGCTCCAGCTTCTGCTTCCGCAGCACGCAGACCCACAAGAGCACGGCGGTCGCAATGCAGACGATCGTATCCACCAGGAATGCCGTTTCATAAATAACAGGTGTAATAACCGAAGCAATACCCACAACAAACAGGATATTGAACAGATTGCTTCCCACAATATTTCCGACCGCGATATCCGCCTTGCCTTTGAGCGCCGCCGTAGCGGAAGTTACAAGCTCCGGAAGGGAAGTTCCGAAGGCAACGATGGTCAGGCCGATAAGCCGCTCGCTCATACCGAAGATCCTGGCAAGCTCCGTCGCCGCATCGACCGTAATGTCGCTTCCCCATACGATCATCACGCCGCCGGTAAGAATGAACAGAATCAGTTTCAGCATACTGTCGTTTTTCTCCGTCCGCTCTTTTTCCTCTTCCCCGGCAGCGGCTTGTCCCTTCTTCGCCATTCGCAGCAGATACAGCAGATACAGCACCATACCCGCCAGCAAAACGATTCCGTCGATTCTTCCGACCGTCCCGTCAAAAAGCCCCAATGCCGCTAACAGCGCCGATGCGCCGATCACCATCGGCAACTCATATTTGACCGTGGATTTCTGCACCGCCAGCGGGGATATAACAGATGTTATTCCAAGAATCAGCAAAATATTCATAATATTGCTTCCTATCACATTTCCGATGGTGATCTCCGCGCTGCCTTTCAATGCAGCCGAAGTACTGACTGCTGCCTCCGGAAGGCTGGTTCCGACGGCTACGATCGTCAGACCGATGACAAGCTGCGGGATTCCGAATTTTTCCGCGACTTTGCCTGCCCCTTCCACAAACCAGTCCGCACCCTTTACCAGCATGACGAAACCGATGACGAGAAACAATAATTGCACCACTACGTTCATTTTCATTTTCTCCTTTTCCCATAAAAATCTGCCGGGCGGACTGCAAAAGCGCATCCCCACAGCCCGCGCCCGGAATCCGCCGCTCTGCCGTATCCGGAAAAGCGGTATCAACGAATCTTTTCCAGCGCTTCTTTGGAAAGCATCTTACGGATATTGCATAAAAACAGCGCGGACGCTGTCAAAGCGGAAATAATATCGGAAACCGGCTCCGAATAATACACTCCCATGACGCCAAAAAAACGGGGCAGGATCAGCGCCAGCGGTATTAACAAAATGACCTTCCGCAGTACCGCGATGAACAGGGATATTTTCGCCTGTCCCAATGCCAGAAAGGTTGGCTGTATCCCGTTCTGCAGCCCGAAAATCAACATACCGAACATAAAGACCGGCATTGTTTTCCCAACTAACGCTGTCAGTCCGGCATCCTCCGTAAAGAAAGACGCATACCACTCCGGAAACAGAATCGTGGAAACCGTGGCGAACAGCATAAATACAAAACACACGCCGATCATGAAACGATAAACCTCCTTCACCCTTTCAAAATTGCCCGCTCCGTAATTATAACTAATAACAGGCGATATCCCCTGCGTAAAACCGCTTATCGGCGCCGAAAAGATCTGCATAACGCTCTGCATGATCGTCATGGAACCCACATACAGATCCCCTCCATAAGACTGTAAACCGTGATTTAACACAATGCTGATAAAGCTTTCTGTCGCCCGCATAATAAAGGGGGAAATGCCGAGTGAAAAAATACTGAATAAAATTCCCTTCTCCAGTTTCATACAGTTCCGCCTGATTCTCAGAGAGGTTTTCTTTCCCGTCAGGAACCGAACCACCCAAACGGCGCTCAGCGCCTGTGAAATAACGGTTGCTATTGCAGCGCCCTTTACGCCGAGAGCGAAGACAAATATAAATATCGGATCCAGTATAATATTCGCGACAGCGCCGATCAAAACCGAATACATAGCGGTTCTCGACCGGCTCTGACAGATAATAAAAGCATTCAGTCCGAGCGAAAGCTCCACAAAAATCGTACCAGCCAGATAAATCGAAATATAATCGACCGCATAGCCGATCGTCGTATCGCTTGCACCGAACATATATAACAGTGGTTTTTGAAATGCATAGAAAAAGACCATCAGCGCGGCCGTACAAAGAATCAGGAAGGTAACGCTGTTCCCCAAAATCTTTTCCGCATGCTCCCTGTCCTTTTTTCCGAGCCAGATTGCCGCGAGCGGCGCGGCGCCGTTGCTGATAAACGCCGAAAAGGCTGAGATGAACATCGTGATGCAGAAGGTCACCCCGACTCCGGTCAGCGCCGAGGCGCCCACACCCTTCATATGGCCGATGTAAATACGGTCTATAATACTGTATAAAATATTGATAAGCTGAGCCAGGATTGCCGGAAAAGCCATACTGACCGCCAGACTTCCGACAGAGGCCGAAGCCATCCTTTCCTCTCTGGATGATTCCCCTGACGATTCCTTCACCTGCTGTTTCTGTTCGTCCCGTTTCATCATAAAACCATTTTCTCCAATCCGTCCCTGTGACGTCCCTCTGATTTTTATCCGATACGATACGATGATATTCCAATTACAGGAAAAAGGCAATAATAACGTTTGATATTTTTAATTACGGCCCGCCTTATACGTCCAAATTCACAAATCAATTCTAAATTTAATTTTCCAAAATATTATTTGCCTGCGAGAGCCCTTATTTCACCGGCAATGTATCCGCATACTGCCAGATATGCCGTTCGCCCTTTTTATGCCAGTCAGGCGGAAATATGTGTTTCGGTTCCATAGCGGCAGTCATTAAATCCACTTTTAATAAGGCCCCTGTCAACAGTTCCGCCTGCCCGGCCGTCCGCCGGATATTCGAATGTTCAAATCATAAAAATATCATAACTGAAAACGGTACGAATCATACCAGTTCAAGTGCAAAAGAAATGCAGACTATGCCAGTCTTTGAAGAATTTCAGAATGCCCGGCGATTACATGCTTCATGAGATCGATATCGGACCGCATCCCGTCAATCTGCTCAGACGCTTCCTCATACCGTTTTGCCGCCGGCACATAGTTTTCGGACAATAACCGAATCTGCGGGCCGATAATATTTTCCATTTCAAGCCTGGTCAGCCTGACTTCCGATTCCATGGTCTCGACTTTTGTTTCAAGCTCTGTAACCCTTGTTTGAAGTCCGGCAACGCTGGTTTCAAGCTCCGTGACTCTTGTTTCAAGTCCGGCAACGCTGGTTTCGAGCGCAATGATTCTTGTTTCAAGTTCTCCGACTTTTTCTTCAAGAGCATCCATTCTTATCTCAAGCTTGTCCACTCTCTCTTCGAGCCTGTCCATCCTTTCTTCAAGTTTGTCCATCCTCTCTTCGAGCTTGTCCATTCTCTCTTCGAGCCTGTCCATCCTCGCCTCAAGTCTGTCCATCCTCGCCTCAAGTCTGTCCATTCTCTCTTCGAGTCTGTCCATTCTCTCTTCAAGTCTGTCCATCCTCGCCTCAAGTCTGTCCATTCCCTCTTCGAGCCTGTCCATTCTCGCCTCAAGTCTGTCCATTCCCTCTTCGAGCCTGTCCATCCTCGCCTCAAGTCTGTCCATTCCCTCCTCAATCCGCTCCATCCTCGATTCAAGCCCTTTAATCCCCGACCTGATTTCGCTGATGCCCTCTTCAACCGGACGCAGTTCTGACGTGAACTTCATATCCAGCAAATAAGAGATGGATAACAGATCTTCATTCGTTAATGTCATAAATCGTCTCTCCTTTCTTTGATAATTTATTGACATTATACAGTGCGCATTACAGAAAGTCAACGGTCATTTTCGCATATCCCGATTCGCTCCCGAATTTTTCCCAAAACCGGGTTTTCAATTTTCCTTTAAAATGATACTATAGCATTATAAGGAACTGATGATCCACAGGAAAATTTTTCAGAAAAAGGGAGGATAATTCATGACATCATATGATTATACAGCGGCATACAAACAAGGAAGAAAAAGTTATCAGTCCGCTCTGACCAAAGGCGAATATCCTTATCTTCCGGTACTCGACGATATTTTATCTTATACGGAAATCGCATCGGTCGATAATCTGGGGCTGATCGATATCCCGCTCTCGAAAATCATAGGAACCAAGACCGAGGGAAGAACCAATGCTTTTGCCAATAATTTCATGCCGCTTCTTCCGGACGACTCGGAATTTGCTTTAAAATGGACGTCTCTGTACGACCATCAGATCAACGACGGCATCCGGGACCCCATCGTCGCCTATGAATTTATGAACCAGTTCTATGTGCAGGAAGGTAATAAACGGGTCAGCGTGATGAAATATCTGAAGACGTACAGCATTTCGGGCACGGTGACCCGCCTTGTCCCCCGGAAAACGGACGATAAGGAAAACCGTTTATATTATGAATTTCTGGATTTTTATGAGGTTTCCCACAGCTATGACGTCTGGTTCACCAAAGAAGGCAGCTATAAGAAGCTGTTAACGCTCATGGATAAAAAGGAAGAGGAAGTCTGGGACGACGATGACAGACTCAATTTTCACTCCGCCTGCTACAGCTTTTCGGAAGCCTTCCGCATGGCGCATGGTGAAAAGCTGAATCTTCCGGTCTCCGACGCTTTTCTGGTCTATGTGGAAATCTACGGCTATGAGCAGGTAAAAGGCGAGACATCCCGCGAAATGCTTCAGTCGCTCCAGAAAATGTGGCCGGAAATCACCCTCGCCGACAAGGGAAATCAGGTAGAGCTGATCCAGAATCCGATAGAAACCAAATCCTCGCTGCTGAACCGTCTGCTTCCCACAGGAACCGTTTCTCCGGATTCTCTGAAAATAGCGTTCATCTACACCAAAACGACGGAGACTTCCAGCTGGGCGTATGCGCATGAACTGGGAAGAATGTACATAGAACAGATTTATGAGGGCAGAATAAAAACGATGGCAATCGACAAGGCCGATAATGACGCCGCCGTTGCGGACGCCATCGAACAGGCCGTCGAACAGGGCTGCAACCTGATTTTTACGACGGCAACGCAGATGGCCAACCAGAGCGTCCGCTCTGCGATCCTGCACCCTAAGGTCAAAATTTACAACTGCTCTATCATGATGTCCTACTCCTCCATCTGCACTTATTATGCGAGGATGTATGAATCGAAATTCCTGATTGGCGCCATCGCCGCCGCCCTGTCCAGAACCGACCGGCTCGGCTATGTGGCGGATTATCCGATTTACGGGACGCTGGCAAATATCAACGCTTTTGCGCTCGGCGCCAAAATGATCAATCCTTATGTGGAGATCTTTCTGGAATGGTCCAAGGTAAAAGGCCAGGACGCGAGAGAACGGTTACAGCAGGAAGGCATCGTATTCATTTCCGACAACGATATGATCACGCCGGAACGCGCTTCCAGGGCCTATGGCCTTTATGCCAAAAAGGAGGATGGCAGTCTCGTCAACCTCGCGACACCGATCTGGCACTGGGGAAAATTTTATGAGCGCATCATCAGAAATATCTGCAGCGGCAATACGGAAGAAAGCGCCCAGAAAGGGAAAAAAGCCGTAAACTACTGGTGGGGGATGTCGGCGGACGTCATCGACGTCATCTGTTCCAAGACAATGCCGCACGGCACCCATCGGCTCATCGAGTTTTTGAAAAACTCTATCCGCGCCGGCGCTTTCCATCCCTTTGACGGACCGATTTATGCGCAGGAAGGCGTTCTCAGGTGCAAAGAAGGCGAAAGCCTGCAGCCGGACGATATCATCACAATGGACTGGCTCGCAGAAAATGTTATGGGAAAAATTCCCGAACTGGAAGAACTTACGGAGGAGGCTCAGGCGCTCGTGCGGCTTCAGGGCATTAGAGTAGATGAAAACACGGACAAATGACACAATACAGACAGAGGATGCCGCACAGACGGGCAATATTCTGCATATCCTGGTGCTGGCCGACCATAAGTCCAAATTCCTGTATGATTATTATGAGCCGGAGCGGGTAAAAGATATCGACCTCATAATTTCCTGCGGGGATCTTCCGCCGGAATACCTTTCCTTTTTTGTTACGCTCTGCAATGTGCCGCTGCTGTATGTCAGAGGAAATCATGACAAAAAATATGACGAAAAGCCACCGGAGGGATGTATCTGCATCGAAGACGATATTTATGTCTATCAGGGGATCCGCATCATGGGACTCGGCGGCTCCATGGAATATATTCCGGGCGCAGACGGCCAGTACACGGAGTATCAGATGAAAAGGCGCGTCCAAAAGCTGTGGTTCAAGCTATGGCGCCATAAGGGTTTCGACATTCTTGTCACCCACGCGCCCGCCTACCATGTCAACGATATGGAAGACCTGCCCCACCGGGGTTTTATGGTCTTCCGCACGCTGATGGAAAAATATGAGCCGAAATTCTTTTTCCACGGACACGTCCACGCCAACTACAGCCGGAATTTCAAGCGGAAGGATACTTATGCCAATACGACGGTCATCAATGCCTATGAATTTTATGTGGTGGAATATCCGCTGGAATCCTATTAAAAAAGATCCTTCCGGCAATACACCCGATCCGCCGCCGCATAGAAAAACACGATGACCCCCGCGCCAGCCGCCGCCATAACACCGTTTATTTTTTCTTCCGTAAAAATATCGGCCGCATTGGCGTAATAAAAAGGCGTGATATAGCGCAGGCCTTCAATGGCCGGCACAACGCGGCACATCATATCGGCAGCAAAGAGCAGAAGCGTCAGACCGAGCCCCGCTCCCAGGATGCCTTTTTTCGCACAGGCGGAAAGAAAGAAGCAGATCGTTCCGATTTCGAGCTGCATCAGAACCGCCGCCAGATGATAAAGCGCCATCCCTTTTCCGGCCGCTTCTTCCCCCATCGCGAGAAAGGCCAGAAAATACAGGCCGGTACAGGCCAGATTCAGAACAACGATATTGCTGGCGAGCGCCAGATATTTTTCAAACACGATGCGGCTTCTCCCGATGGGCAGCACACATAAGAACTCCGCCGTATGACCGCTCTCTTCCTTTGCCAGAAGGCCCGTGCCCAGAACCGCCGCGAACATGGCCCCGCCGAGGCTGTGCATCATGGCGATTTCGGTGGCATAGTATCCTTTCAGCGTCGCAAGGCTCATTTTATCCATGCCGAGCGCTGCGGACATCGACCCCAGATCGGAAAAGGACGCCGCGATTTCCTGAATGGAATCTTCCAGACTCGTATAGAGCAGAATGCAGCCGAAACAAATCGCTCCGATGCTCAATGTCCAGATCAGAAGGCTTTTCCTGTTGATTTTCATTTCATGCTTATATAATATCATATGTTATTAATCCTTTCCCTCATCTTTCCCGTAATAATCCATGAAAATTTCCTCAAGATCCGGCTCCTCAATCGCAATGTCTTCTATATGATGCCCTGCAAAACCCGCGAAAAGCGCGTCTAAATCCCCCTGATACAAAAGCTCCTCCTCCACGCCGTCCCGCACCATGCGGATACGTTTCGTACTGCTCTTTGTCAGATTTTCCACCGTATCGTTACGAATCAGCTTCCCTTCTTTCATAATCGCGGCGTGCCTGCAATACTTTCTAATCTCCGACAGTACATGGGAAGAAAGGAAACAGGTTGTTCCATGCTCGTTATATTCCAGCATCAATTTGAAAAATTCAGCCTGCATCAGCGGATCGAGGCCGCTCGTCGGTTCGTCGAAAATAAAAAGCGCCGGCTGGTGCTGCATGGCGCAGACGATACTGACCTTCTTCCGGTTTCCCAAAGACAGCTCTTCAATCCGCTTCTCCGGCTCCACCATCAGCCGCTCGCAGAGCATGGCCGCCTCCTTCCGGCAGTCCAGCCCCCGCATATCCGCGGCAAAACGGATAACTTCCTTCACCTTCATAGATGGATAAAACATCGCCTCGGAAGGCATATAACCGGTTTTTCTCAAAACCTCCCTGCCGCTCTTTTCCACATCCGTTCCGAAAATACGGATACTGCCCTCCTGGAATCGAAGCAGCCCCAGCATACTGCGGATGGTCGTGGATTTCCCGGCCCCGTTCGGGCCAAGAAAGCCATAGATATCCCCTTTTTCCACGCGCAGCGACAGACCGCAGACGCCTCTGTTCTTTCCATAGCGTTTCGTTAAATTTTGGATGGAAATGGCATCTTTCGGCGCTTTCATTTCCGTATCCTCCTTTCGCTCACTCTTTTTTCCGGCTCTTGAACTGCTCCAGCTCCTGATTCAGGCACGCCGTATCGATATCCCGCCTGATTTTATAAATCAGGAATACGCATACATAACAGAGTATCATATAGAAGAAAAAGCACAGCGTGGCCGTCCGGTTCCCGTCGAACCATTTCAGCAGATAGCTGACCACCGCATACAGCGCCGCACAAAAAAGCGACAGACACGCCGTTTTTGCATCAAACCGCTCCGCTTCATCGAAATTATGCAGCAGATATACCTGCAGGTAGTTCATGGCATAAGCCGTCAGGACAATTTCCGCCATAATCGGAATGCTGGCGTAGAAGCTGCCCTGTATGATGCAGTACAGGAAATAGAAGAACGACATAATGGAAAAATACAGACACGCTTTGATTTCGATGCCGATTTCCAGCGATAAAATTTTTTTCAACCGTTCCATCACATTTCCCCCCTCAAAAGATTCCTCAATTCGCCCGCATAGCGCCTGGAAATTACGATGTGTTCACCGTTGTCCATCGTCGCGTCGATGCGGTTCCCCGGCATGCTCTTCAGCCTTCCGATCCGGTAAATATTAAGCATCCCCGACTTACTGCACCGGAAAAAGCCCTCCTGCGCATAAAGCGTTTCAAGTAGCGCGAGCGTATGCCCTGTCCTGTATACATCCTTTTTCGTGTAAAAATAAGTGACGCCGTCAACGCTTTCCAGATACAGAATATCCTGAACGTTAATCAGGAACTGCTGTCCGTCCTTCGTACCGGCCAGTTTTGCGTTCTGTCCCTCCAGATATTCAACAACGCGCTCCAGCCGCTCCGTCATCCGCCGGTATCGGATAACGACTTCTTCATTTCCCTTTTCGATCTGCTCCAATGTGACCTTCAATCCGCCCGCCCCCTGATTTCCTTTATATAACTTTTCTCTCCGGAAAACAACCCCCTTCCCGCCAGGCTGCACTTTTCTCCCGGCAGGATGCCAAAAAAGGGATACTTCCCTTTTCCGGAAGCATCCCTTCTCCTCTTATTCCGCCATATAAATTGCGACTTGCTTCTCAATCTCCGAAAGCGCTCCGTCGAGCGTCTGCTCCCCCTTTATATAGGCGGCTCCGCTCGCGAACACCGCATCTTCCAGCACGCTGTCGGGAAGATACGCCGTATTCACCGAAGCCAGTTCCTGCTTGAACTCCGCCGTCTGTTCCTCCGTCGGATAATAAACGGTAAACTCGACGACAGTCCCCTCTTCCGAAGCAAGTGACAGATATCCGAATGCGCGGTCTTCTCCCATCCAGCTTTCGTTTGGCACAAACTGGATATCATACGCTTTCTGATTGACGGGCAGTCCGTAATAGTTCGCCTGTACTTCCGCCGACAGGAAGAATCCCAGGAATTCTTTCGCGTCCTCGATCTGTGCGGACGCGGCGCTGATGCCAAGCAGCGTCTTTGGCAGGAACAGCCCGCTGCATTCTCCCTGTATCGGCACGATCCTGCTGTCCTCATATCCTTTTATTTTATCGATGGAGCTGCTCTCCATGTAACTATAGGCCGTGTCCAGCCAGCCGCTGATCAGATAACTGGAACCGCCGATATAATCGAAAATATCGTTGGCCAGATCCCAGTCCACGCGCATCGGTCCGCTGTTATAAAATCCCGCGTTTTCCTCTTCTTCATAAGACTGCACAATTTCCGCCCGGATACCGTCCATCTGGGCGTCATAGATGCGCTTGCTCTGCTCTAAGAACACGCCGATCGCTTCCCTGTCCAGGGAACCGTTTTCCATAATCCACAATGGCTCGCTCGTCAAGGCGAACCTCTTCATGATCGTATCCGCACTGCACATACCGATGATATCATCTCCCGGATGCGCTTCCCTGAGCGCCTCCACGCCCGCAGCGACGTCATCCAGATCTGTCATGCCCGCCACGATATTTCCTTCGCCCGCCAGTCTGGGAACGCCGAATGTCGCAGGCGCCACATAGGCTTTTCCATCCACCTTCAACGCCTCTGTCACATTGTCAAAAAGCGGCTCCTGCGCGCTGTACTGCGCCAGATAATCGCTTATATCAAGCAGCAGCCCTTTGCTGACATAGGAGGAAAAAGGCAGGCCGTCCAGCATGATCAAATCGGGGCCGGCGCCCGCCGCCACTTCCGTATTCAGCTTTTTGACCGCATCCTCCCGCGTCACGGAACTTCCTTCTTCCATGCCGACCTCATAGGAAACGAAAGTATCCAGATGCTTCGCCTGATATAAGGAAACCGCCTGGCGCAGATCCTCATCTTCCTGTAAGCTGTACACGGTCAGCACCTTCTCCGGCGCCGCGGGAACATCCGGATCATAAGTGAACCGGAGCATTCTGTTATTGGCAAAAAGAACGATAAACTCATCGCCCTCCAGCTGTACGGCTCCGCTGATCTGATAAGAGGGATTGCTCAGCATGGACAGCTTGCCGTCCACGATCTGTTCCATCAGATTGCCGCCGATCACATGGCGGTGGATTCCCTGCTTTCCGATTACATAGACCGTCTGTCCCTCCCCTGGCAGAAGATACATCGAAGCATAATCCGATCCGTTATAATAACGCTCTCCATAACTCTCTTCGACAAAGTCCACAAGCACGGTATCTTCGATATATTCTCCGGCCTCCATATCATAGATGAGCGGCACGCTCCCACGGTTTCCATAATCATTATCCATAAAAATCAGATTATCTTTTACCCGGAACCAATACGGCCGTTCCTGCGCCTCCAGAACTTTCCTGCCGCTGCCATCCTGGAAAACCTCGTAAATGCCAGGCCCATAAGTATTGACAAAAATCCGGTTGTCCTCCGTCATCTCCACGGAACGGATCTTCCTGTCCTCCTCCTCCACTTCCAATGCCGCCGGCACGCGCGTCCCATCGGGCAGAATCAAATCCATACCCGGTATATAATCGCCGTCGCCGGGCGTCCCGTCATAAATAACACTCACCGTGCCGTCCGGCGACATTGCCGTCTCCGAAATATAATAAGACTTTTCCTGCATTTCCCGCATCCAGCCCGGCATCTCGCTCTCCCAGGTCATACCGCCGTCTTTCGATACGAAATACCCCAGGTTGTTATCCAGAATGACCAGACTGCCATCGTCCCGTTTACAAATCTCCTTCAGCACAGACGCCCTGTCCGAAAAATCTGTCTCTTCCTCCACATAACGCCCCATTGCCGTCTGTCCGCCTGCGCCGCCGGAGCCGCCGCCCGCATCCCGATGCGCATTCCCCGCCGCGTCTTTTCCGCCGCAGCCTGCCAATGTCGCCGCTCCGACCAGCAAAAGGCACAGAAGCCTTTTTTCCGCTTTTCTCTTTTTCATTTTTCCGCCTTTTCTTTCTTCTGTTCTTCTTTTTTTCATTCTTATCATCTGAAAACCTCCCCTCTATATCAGGTAACCTCAAAGTACCAAAAACTTCTCTAAACTTTCTCTAATAATTTTTAAGATTTCCTTAGAGGATTTTTCAAGAACTTTGTGATACGATAAAAACAAAAAGGAGAGCCCCCATGCGTATTTTACTCGCCGAGGACGACAAAGAGCTGAACAAGGCTCTGGCCTGGCAGCTGTCTGCCCGCGGATACAATGTCGATCCCTGTGAAAATGGAGAAGATGCCCTTTATTATGGCAAACAGAATATTTATGATGTGATTTTGTTAGACCGGATGCTTCCCGACCGGGACGGCACGGAAGTATTGACCGCGCTGCGGCAGGACGGCGTCAATACGCCGGTCATTTTAATCACGGCGCTCGGCCTTTTACAGGATAAGATCGCCGGACTTGACCTGGGCGCGGACGACTATCTCGTCAAACCCTTTGATTTTGAAGAACTGCTCGCCAGAATACGCTGCGTCCTCAGGCGCTCGCTCTCCCTGAGCGCGCAGCCGGGCGGCATTTTTACCTGTCACGATATCACATGGTCCCCCCGCGAAATGTGCCTGACCGGACCGTCGGGCGATTGTATGCTCTCCAAACGCGAAGGCGACCTGCTGGAAAGTTTTCTTCATACGCCCGGACAGACGCTGGCGCGCGAAACGCTGCTATTAAAGGTATGGGGGCCGGACAGCGAAGTGGAGGACGGCAATCTGGACAATTACATCCACTTTTTGCGCAGAAGGCTCAAAGCCATCGGCTCCTCTTTGCAGATCAGGACCGTCTGGGGCGTCGGCTATGGATTGAATGCTCCGCTTTCCCCAGACGGGAACTGAAAGGATCTTATATGTTTCAAAAAGCACATTTACTTTTTACGCTCCTGTGCGCCGGAACAACCACCGCAATTATCGTTCTGATTTCCCTGCTCTATCTGCGCGTATCGGAGAACAACCTTACTGACAGCCAGTTCCGTTCTTTTCAAAACGATATGAACACGATTGCCGCCAGCCTGGGAAACGCTTCTTCCGTCTCCATACAATGGCTGGAAAGCCTCGAAACGCAGAACCAGTATACCATCTATGTGCTGGACAACGGCCTTCCGTTTCTCTATAATTCTCTGCGCGGCTCTATTGACTCAAATAGTCAAAATCTGCTTTCGGAGAGTCTGGACGCCTGCCAGAAAAATTTTCATTCCACGCCTTTTGATTCCGGCGAAAAACTTACGTTCGATATTACATCAAATAACAATAGTTATTCAATCAGCGTCACGGTCAGGAATGCCTATTCCGGCATATGGCATACGGAATATTCGTTCCGTTCCTCTTCCACCGGCATTTCCTACTACAGCTCCCTTATCATGCTCGAAAGAAATCGCACGCTGACGCAGATTGTCATTCTCCGCTCTCTGGAAACTTTATATGCGCAGGTCTTTCACCAGCGTATGCTCTTTCTTTTCATCGACCTGGCGGCCGCCGCCGTGCTTTTTCTCTTCGCCTTTGTTTTTACGGGCAGGATCCTGCGGCCTCTCAGGAAAAATCAGGAAGCGCAGATGCAGTTCTTCGCCGCCGCATCCCACGAGCTGCGCACGCCGCTTTCCGTCATGCTCGCCAGCGCCGAGTGCTGTCAGGAAGCTTCCGCAGAAGAGCAGAAAGGCTTCTTCCGGACGATACGCAAGGAAGGGCAGCGGATGAACAGCCTCATCAGCGATATGCTGACGCTCGCCCATGCCGGCACGAACCGTTTTTCCATCGAGCGAAAAGCTGCTCAGCTCGATACGCTGTGCCTCAACGCCTGTGAAGCCTTCGAGCCGCTGTGCCGCGGCAAAGGGCTGTCCCTGTCGCTTTGCCTGCCGGAAGATGTGCCGCCCCGCTGTCTCTGCGATGCGGAACGCATAACGCAGGTACTTTCGATTCTGCTCCATAACGCCGCCAGCTATACCCCGGAAGGCGGCCGGATAACGCTCTCTCTGGAATACCGCCCTTATAATAACAACCGTTTTGTTATTGCTGTAACGGACACGGGGACCGGCATTTCCGATACCGACAAAAAACATATTTTCGAGCGTTTCTACCGGGCAGAAAAATCCCGAAGCGCCAAGGAGCACTTCGGATTAGGCTTATCGATCGCATATGAAATCGTGACCGCGCACCACGGCAGGATTGCCGTGAAGGACAATCCCGGCGGAGGAACCGTTTTCGAGATCCGCCTGCCAGGATAATATGGTTAAATGCAGATTTATAGTAAACGACATAACACTACATTTTCCCTCTTCTCTCAATTCCCCTGTTCCCGCCGCCGGAGCTCTTCCAGCTCTTCTTCCGTTACGCCGCCTTCATAAATTTCCCGCGGAACGGCGATGACACTGTCTTTTCCATAAAAAGCGCTTACTTTTCTGTTCATCCATTCGTCCGGATCCGTCGTGACCGGCATATTCATCAAAGGCCCCTCTTCCTCGAAAATGCCCGGCAGGATCACATCCTTTTCCCGGCTGTTCAGAAGGATCTCCGTCACCTCGTCCATCCGCTCTTTATAGTCCCGCGCCTGTCCCGTCCTGATATAACGATAACACATATAAAAAGTGGACTCGCCAATATCCCTGTAATTTACCGCCACGATGAGCAACGCCGCCGCCACGCCCGCAAGATACAGGCCGTATGCGCTTCTTCCCTTTTCTTTCCGGTGCCCGCTCCGGACCGCGGCAAGCCAGCCAAGGCCATAGAGCATACTACAGAAAAGCATCAGCACCAAAGCCCAGTAAACCGTATTAGGGACGCCGTTCGACACATCCGTCGCATCTCCAACGAATACCTCCGGCCAGTACATGGCGCAATAGGTTCCGAAAAAGTAAAAAAGCACGACTCCGGGCAGCGGAAAACGCAGCCTTTCTTTTTCCACCAGTTCCTGCAGAATATCCCATAAAAGAAGGGAAGCAATGAGCAGCCCGGCCAATACGACCGGATATTCTTTTACCGATTGAAAAATTCCAAAAATCCCCTGCCGAAAGGACTCTGACACCGCCCAAAGCATCCTGCCGATACCGATCTCATATTCCTCGCCGCCCCGCACCGCGTTTCCGGGCGCCAGCGCGCTGACCAAAAGCCCCGCCATCTCCAATGCCAAAGGAATCATAAGCAGGATTATCCTTTTTTCCTTTTTATAAGAAGAAGCGATTATCAAAATAACGAGCAGCAGCGCCAGAAAAGCCGCCAGATAACTCATTCCGCCCAAAAGTGTCATCCAGACCGAAGCCGCCGCCAAATGCCTTATGCGGAATGTCTGCGCATAACGCAGGGCACAGCCGGCGGAAAACAGCGCAAACGCAAAAGCCGCCGTATAATGCGCCGCTCCGGTATACCAGAACAGCGCGTCCTGTTTATAAGGGACGAACTGTATGAGCAGCAGTAAAAGAACAGCATCCAGCAGAAGATAGTCCCACACGGACATCCGCAGCATGCGCACAAGGAACTGATACAGCGCATAAGACAGGCTGGCAGCGAGCAGAAACGTCATGATATACGGCACGACCCAATAAGCCTCATGAGAAAAAACCTCCGGCTGCAGCGTAAAGAGAAACACGGAAAACCACGTTCCCTGCCAGCTGAAATAGATGTCTTTCACATGCTGACAGGCGGCCAGGAACACCTTCCACAAAGAATGCGTCTCCACCCATGCCCAATGCGTCAGTATGCCGTACCCCACATCATCGCCCGTGGCACGGTCCGCGCCTGCGGCGAAGAACATGGGCAGCAGACTGAGTATCAATCCCGTCCAAATTAAAATTGTTAAGTATTTTCTATATTTAACATTGGACATTCCCATGCTTCTCCTTTCACACCGGCCGGACACCGGCACTCATATATTCGTGCCTCTCATCTTATATATCAGAATCCAGCATATACTGTACTGCTTCATCATATGACAAATCATATTTTTCCTGTAGTTTATCTAATATTTCAGCATCAGATAACCCCAAATCCCGGCACATAGATATTGCACCATATATTCCTTTTCTTATACCTTTTTCCATACCTTTTTCCATACCTTTTTCCATATTCTCCTGGTCACGCATCAGCAACGTCATATATTCATGCCTCCATTCCCTGTTCTTTCTTGCCTGTTTTACAGCTTCTTCTAATCTCTGTACAAAGCTATCCCCGGACTCTTTTCCGGCCACATAATCCAGAAACGCCTTTAATTCCCCGCTGACATCATCCTGACTGCTATCGGCATTTAAAAATATCTTCACTCCGCCGTCTTTCAGATAAATACTGCTATCCTCTTTACAGATATTTTCAAAAGTATAGATATGCCTTCCCTTTTCAAAAGGGTCAAACGGACAGATAAAAATGATATAGCTCGGTTTCAGATTTTTATAATACCCGCCTTTGTCTATCAACTGCAAATCTATCATGCTCTGGTAGTACCGGCTTCTTTTAGGCAGCTCCTTTGTACTGGCCACTTGCATTTCAATGTCGTAGACTGTCCCTTTTTCATCCCTCACATAAACGTCCAGCCTGACGCTTTTCGCATCCGCATCGGGCCGGATGCTCTTCTGGGCTTCCGGGTATTCTATGTGGTCGATATCCAGATCCGGCAGTATTCTTTGCAGTAATTCTTTACACAGCTCCGCATCCTGCATGATTTTGCCGAACATAAAATCATTGGATATCCCCAGCGATTCCCAAATTATATTAACTTCTGTCCGATTTCCCATTTTCAATATCTTCTCCATTTCTTTAGCTATTATATTATACAAAGTCTGCTCTCAAAATACAATCCGTTTCAATTGATAAACACGCAAATATAAACCTGTTTTAAGTACATATGACTTTCCTTTTTATAATCTGGCCTTTTCAAAACCAATCACTAATAAACAATTATCCTGTATCTGTTATTTATTAATGGGGACGGTTAAATTATTCAAAAAATTGTCGCTGTCAGGAAAATACTGTGCTATAATTTATTTCAGCAAATCGGGATTTATATTTATGGAGGTGGTATATATGTCTTTTTTATGGGTCGCATCAGGCGGTGCTTTAGGAGCTATGGGACGATATGCAATAAGCCTGATGCCTGTAAAAAGCGTATTCCCTGTATTAACGCTTATAACAAATCTCATAGGTGCAGTAGCTATTGGATTTATTGCAGGGATGGCGAGTGCTAAAGAAAGTGTATCGCCAAATTTGATATTATTTACAAAAACGGGAGTATGTGGGGGATTTACAACATTTTCAACGTTTTCTTTAGAAGCATACGACTTATTCAGTGCGAAACAATATTTATTCGGCAGCATTTATGTATGCCTCAGTGTAATATTTTGTATGATAGGAATCGGGTGTGGTAAGAAAATCTCCACGGCTTTTATATAAATTCAGATCGTAGTGATACATAAATATAATAAGGGATTGGCAGGAACCAACCCCTTAATGTCTAACCCCAATGTCCTCAAATAGCAGTAAGTTATAAAATTCCAGCGATGCACAAAAAGCTCAGCTAACCCATATTTCCTATTGTCCAATGCGGATAGGGGGACTTGAACCCCCACACCATGTAGTACCAGAACCTAAATCTGGCGCGTCTGCCAATTCCGCCATATCCGCCTGCCATTTATATGGGAATCTTCTGTAAATCCCGCTATGTATCATAACATTCCGGCTTTTTTATGTCAATCCCTCCTATTCGCCGATATGGCTGATAATCTGCCGGTTGACCCGGATCATGAAGAACACCGTCATGAGCAGCGACATAATCTCCGCGATTGGAAAAGCCCACCACACATAATTTACATTTCCGGCAAGAGAGAGCAGATATGCCGCCGGAAGCAGCACTACCAGCTGCCTTGCGATCGATACGACCATACTGTATACCGCACGCCCCAATGCCTGAAATACCGTACCGCAAATGATACAGAATCCCGCGAACAAATAGCTGATGCTGATCGTCCGCAGCGCCGGAACACCGATTTCAAGCATCGTTTCCGAAGCGTCGAACATGGATAACAGTTGTTCTGGTATGATATTAAAGATAAGGAGTCCAATCAGCATCGCGATTACCGCATACATAATACCGAGCTTGACCGCCTTCAGGAAACGCTCCTTTTTCCCTGCGCCGAAATTATATGCCAGAATCGGCACAAGCCCGTTGTTCATTCCGAAAATCGGCATAAATACAAAACTCTGCAGTTTATAGTAAACGCCGAACACCGCCGTTGCCGTGGAGGAAAACGAAATCAGGATCAAATTCATTCCATAGGTCATTAAAGAGCCTATCGCCTGCATAATCATGGAGGGAACGCCTACCGCATAAATCTGCCCGACAATTTCTTTTTCTATTTTCAGCCCGCTTTTCCTGATTTTTACCTCTTCATTTTTCGTAAGATTGAAATACAACGCCAGAAATCCGGCAATGACCTGCCCGATCACCGTCGCGGCTGCCGCGCCCTTTACCCCCATCTTCGGCATTCCTGCCAGACCAAAAATCAGGATCGGATCCAAAACAATGTTAATAATCGCTCCGGTTCCCTGTGTAATCATCGTATAAAAAGTCTTCCCTGTCGCCTGTAACAGCCTTTCAAAGGTGAATTGCATGAAAATGCCAAAGGAACAGCAGCAGACGATCGTCAGGTAATCCGTACCGAACTGCACAATTTCCGCGTCGGCAGTCTGGCTCTTATAAAAAGCTGACGCGCCTGAAATCCCAACTGCCACAAAGACCAGGAAACTGACTGCCATCAGGATAATGCCATTGCAGGCGCATTTATTTACTTTCTCATAATCCTTTTCTCCAAGAGACCGTGAAAGCACCGCATTGATGCCTACGCAGGTTCCGGCTGCCACGGCGATCATCAGGCTCTGAATTGGAAATGCCAGCGATACCGCCGTCAAAGCATTTTCATTGATCTGGGCGACAAAAATACTATCGACCACATTATATAATGCCTGCACCAGCATGGAAATTACCATCGGGAGCGACATCGTAAGCAGCAGCCGGTTGACCGGCATCGTACCCATCTTATTTTCCTTTGTCTGTTCCATCATATTCCTCCTTGCTTTTTTCCAAAAAAAAGAAGCTCAGATTAACCGAACTCTCTTTTACATTTTTGTGTGTCCTCAATAATTCCCTTTAATCTGATTCTCTATTCAATGAGCCGCCTGGGATATCGAACAGGAGTTCGAATCCCTTCTGACCTGATTGTTTATTCAATGAGCCACTGGGGATTCGAACCCCAGACAACTTGATTAAAAGTCAAGTGCTCTACCACCTGAGCTAGTGGCCCATATAGCTGGGCTAGCTGGATTCGAACCAGCGAATGCAGGAGTCAAAGTCCTGTGCCTTACCGCTTGGCGATAGCCCAATATTCATAACAACAGAAGAGGCTTCCGCTCTTTGGATAACACCAGGCTGTTCTCCCAACATATTCCCATGTACAACTGTTGCTGACCAACAGGGTGGATAGAGGGACTCGAACCCTCGGCCTCCAGAGCCACAATCTGGCGCGCTAGCCAACTGCGCCATACCCACCATAACAGGATAGAAAGCACCTTTCCCGCTTTCTGTCCTGAGCGTGCTCGAAGGGATTCGAACCCCCGACCCACGGCTTAGAAGGCCGTTGCTCTAT
>JAMPFK010000040.1 GCA_023664485.1 Bacteroides fragilis
ATTGTCAGAAATAAAATTTCAAACGTCATAATACTGCTGTCTTTTATTTCTTTACTGCAAATCAATTTATGGATAGTTTCTGCCTTATTAAAAATCCTTTCCTGCGTTCTAATATCCAGTCCAGCCATTATATCAGAGAAAAATTTTTCTACCACTTCTTCTTCCCCTTGCAAAAATTCAAACATCGAAGTATATGTTTCGTATTTCCTGATATACTGTCCTGCCCTTCCATTATCCAAATTAATCTTAAATGATATAAATTTCCTGAGGTATGTATCTACATTAATTTCTCCGTATATTTCTTTGATAGAATGTTCAATCTGAGCCTTATCCATTGAAACAATCACGATAACATTCTTTAATTCCGTAAACATATGATGTAACCGCTCTAACACTTTTATTGTATACTCTGGTAAACATCTGTCCAGTTCATCAACTATTATTATAACTGTCTTTCTGTCAGCAATTTCTTGTATTCCTTTTCTTGTCGCCTCTAATGCGCGTTTAAAGCCATATAAAGAATCAAAACTATTATCCTCTTCTTTCATTCTGTCTTTTATTGTATTTGCAGCTATTTCTACCAAGTCAATTCCTACTTTATTTTTACACAATTCGCTTGCGACTGCTTTCAGAGTTTCTTTCGTTGTTTCCCATGCCGCTTTTTTCGCAACATCTCTTTGTTCCGATGTGAAAACATGCAATTCTCTGTCTGTCGCATCTAACAAAGCTGCAATGATAGCAATGGCTGGTTCTTCATAATAATCATACTTCCAGCAGTCATAATGGAAAACAAAATACCTGTTGTCGCTTGTTTCCTCAGATTGCATCTTTTTTATTTCTTCTTCAAATTTTTCTAAAACAAAAGATTTTCCACTTCCCCATAATCCATTTAGTCCAAAACAGCATCCCTGCTTATTCTCGGAAATAATTTTAACCAAATTCTTTAATTGATCTATGAAGGCTTCCCTATCCAATACATCCAACTTCTTACTCATACCTTTACCTCCTCCATATCACTTAATAATTGTTCTATTCCGCCCCATAAGTAATATTCAGTTCTAGTAAATCATTATTCAGACTATTTGCAGTCAAAGTAATTCCCATTTTACTGAAAATATTAACCCAATATTAATAATCATTGAAGCGATTATCAATAATACAATTACTATTACCAATATTTTCTTATTTCTTAATTTTTGTAAACTCACACTTCTTTTTATGTTTTTCACGAAATCCTATCTCCTCAGTCTCTGCTGGACTATGCCTTCTCAATAATTCACAGCTCCCCCTCATAATCATCTATAAAAATAATCCATATAACACATTTATTCTAATAGCTGCATCTTGTCTATTCTGCAAGCCTTCATATGGATTTATCCCGTCTTCAACCACAGCTCCATAGTCTTTCTTTTTATCTTCAGTCAATCTTCGGAATTCCTCTGTATCATAAAATATTTTGAATATCTTAGTATTAGCATCATTCTCACATGGAAATACATTCCGAAATAAATATTTTCGTTTATTAATTTCATCTTCTTCCCTTGCAGTTATATGATAGATTAAGCGAAATAACTCTGACAGACTCGAAGCATACTTCTCTCGAATATGTTTAATCTGATTCTGCATCTATTCTGCAATATCCATTAATAAACCAAATCGTTGTGCCTGATATTTTTCATCCTTATGCGCACTGTTCTTATCTCTCTCATAATATAAAGAATTGATAACTTCATCTGATTACATAAGTCCTTCTTCTTCTGTTTTAAATTTTAAATATACATATCAATCACAACACAACATTTGATATAAAATTCATTTCTAATTTCATTTATCTTTTTCCTAAGGTCTATATATCTATATATCGCAACTCTTCTGCATTATTAGCAATATATAAGACACTATCCGCACATTTCTTCGCATCAATCAGATATCGTACAAGTTCCCATTTAGTCATAATTCTTCTTTATACAAACATCTGTTGTAACAATCCTTTCTTGATATTCTTCCATGTTTTAAGTTTCTGCTTTTTTAATTGTATAGCTTCATCTATCGCTAATAAACAATCAACTATTTTCCGCTGCTCTTCAATACATGGATAAGAAATTATTGTATCCTGAATCGAACCTTTTGAGATAGATGTCACTTTTATCCCCTGCATTAAAGGCTTTAATTGGTCATGATATAAATTTGAGTTAATAAAATATCCCAAATATCCCAATGCAAATTGTATTGAAACCGGTCTTATCGGTATAGTATGAAGTCCAGATACCACTATCTCATCATGTAAATTTACAATCTCTGTTGCTTTTCCAACTGTTTCATCCTCTGCTGTATCAGAAATAATTACATCTCCATTTTTCAAAGACATCCTTTCCATTTTTTGAGCAATATCTTTGTCTGTAATATATGGTATAACTTCCTTTTTCATATCTAAAACAAATGGATGTTTTATAAGAACATCCCCATAATGTATATTTCCAACATAGCCCTCTTCATAATTTAGTTCTGCCCTTGATAATGTATTATTTTTTAAAATCGTAAATACATCTTTGAATACTCTTGATTCCCACTCTGGATATTCAGATCCATCCTCTTTCCTGAATCTTACTTCCTGTGAGAAAATTTTCTGCATCACACCCTTTTTCTTTTCTTCCCACAATGCAACTTCTGATTTTATGGCACTAATAGCATCATCAACAGATTCAAATAATTCTAATATTTTTTCTTCCTCTTTCTTATCTTTCGGCAGACAAACTTCCATATCAAAAAAATCATCTACCGGAATATTCAAAAGCCCATGATTTCTTGCACCCTCTGCACAAATTTCATAAACTCCTTTATACCATTTCTGGCTGTCAAAATATTTAACCATAAAATCCGATTGTTCAGCATCTTTTAACGAAAAACAGATATACAAAGTTGATAATGCCCCCATATCAAACATATCCAGCCTTTTTATGGAACCATAATCATACCCTGCAGAATAACTCTTATTATATGCGAATTCACCATTCTTCAACAGATAATATCCCGACATATCTTTACTTGCTACTACTTTATTAAAATATGTCCTTTGATCAACCAATCCATCCAATGACGAAATTGTAAGCGGCAAATCTGTCTCATGATGAGAGTTTTTCCTATTAATTCTATCTGCTATATCCGACAGCTTTAATGCTTTCCACTCGCCTTTAAACTCTGGAAACCGTAATTTTGGTTCTGCCATATATTACTCCCTATAATCCAAGCTGTGCCAAAAGTTCATTCGCTTTTGCAACAGCTTCCTTCTCTCTTTTTTCTATCTCTGCAAGCGCCAGCCTGTTTGCTTTTATATCAATCTCTTTCTCTTCCTCAAATGTATCAACATATCGGGGAATATTCAAATTATATCCGTTATCTTTTATTTCATCTTTCCTTGCTATATAGCAAAACTTATCAACATTCTTTCTGCTTATATATGCCGAAACAATCCGGTCAATATCTTCATCAGTAATGATATTTTGGTTCGTTCCGGAAGTGTAATATTTCGATGCATCAATAAAACAGATATCATCCGCATTGCCATTCCTGTTTTTTTTCAAAACAAGCACACAGACAGGAATCGAAGTGCCATGAAACATATTCGCCGGAAGCCCGATCACTGCATCTATGCAATTCAGAGTATCAATCAGATATCTGCGGATTTTCTCTTCCGCTCCGCCCCTGAAAAGCACCCCATGAGGGAGAAGCACTGCAACCCTGCCATCATCCGCCATATGGTAAGCCATATGCTCCACAAATGCCAGGTCTGCTTTAGATGCAGGAGCAAGCACTCCGGCGCCCGAATATCGCGGATCGGATTCGTAAGACTTCCCCATCGTATGATGTGCTGAATATGGCGGATTGCTTACCTGTATCTGGAACGTCTCATCACTAAAGTTATCTTTCTTTAACGTATCATCATTATACGTTGTGAACTTCTTATAGGGAACGCCATGCATCAAAAGGTTCATCCTGAGCAAATTATAAGTCGTTCCATTTAATTCCTGTGCATAGAAATGTGTTACATCATGGGATTCCACCTGTTCCTGCACCTGAAGCAGCAGTGAACCAGAACCTGCACAAGGATCACAAGCAGACACTACTTCTGAAAGTCCTGTTGTTGCCAATTTTGCCAACAATTCACAAGCACAGGTAGGAGAGAAAAACTCCCCGCCTTTCTTCCCTGCATCTGACTGGAATAATCCAATCAGTATCATATAGGCCGTTCCGAGAATGTCTACATGTTCCCCGCTCAAGTCAAAAGAGATATCGCCAATCTTCAATATGATTTTACTGATAAGGTCGGTGCGCTGTGAAACTTCTTTTCCCAAATCCTTATCCTGTAAATTCATATCATCAAACAGCTTATCAAATGCTGTTTCTGACTCCTGCCCTATTGTAGATGCCGTCAGTTCAGAGATTGCCGTCTCAAAATGTTCTATGGAAAAATCTGCTTCCTTGATTTCTGCAAGAAAGCTGTTAAACAGATACTTTGGCTCGATGATATATCCCAGATGCTCTATCGCCCACTCTTTGACAACCGGCGCCAGTTCTTCATCTGCAAGCGCCTGTCTGTATGTCACGCCATCTTTCCTAAGCAGCTCGTCCATATAGCTTTCTGTCCGTTCGGAAAGATAACGGTAAAAAATAACCCCAAGAATATAATCCTTAAATTTGGAACTGTCCATATTGCCCCGCAGGTCATTAGCAATCGCCCATAATTTATTTGCCAGTTCCCTTGACTGCTCGCTCTGCACTGCCATGTTCTCAATCTCCTTCTGCCGTATATTTATTGTACATTTCTGATATAAACAACTGTATCGCCTTTATCCGCTTTGTCATTTGCAGCAGCCCCAAATCAAGGTCATGCAGTTCCATGCGGATTGTTTCTTTCGTAACTGCCTTATCATTTGCAAAATATTGCGCCAGGATATCTGTTACTTTCCCGCCTGGCACATCATTTTCTTTTGAAAACTCTTCTATGTCGCCTGCCATCCGCTCTTTTTCATACTCTTCATATGCTTTTATGATATCCTCTTCCGGATCAAGGTCAAAAAAACGAAGATGAATGAAGTCTGCCATAATATCCTTCTTATACCGCATTTTTTCATTATCGGAACGCTCAATCTCTCGAAGAATCAGGTCAACAGACTTCTTCATTTCTTCCTTGTCTTTCCTGTTAATGTCTTTCAGAAGGTTAAGGATATAGACCACATTGATTTTATCCGTCCTTACCAGCTCTATATTGAAATCCACATCTACAAGGACAGATTCTTTCCCTCTTTCCCTGTCTTTTTTCATCTGGTCATAAAATGTCAGATACCAGGACTTATAATCATAGTACTCCGCCTCGTCCAGAAATACATCCAAGTCTGCCTGTTCAAATTTTGAAAATGTTTTTAAAGTAGAATATACGCCCGCAAGGCTTCTGAATGCAATCACATAAGCCCTCTGCCCGTTTTCATCTATGATATTTCCGGCATCGTCCGGATTTTCGCAGACTGCCCTTAGTCTTTCCGCTTCTTTCCGGTATTCCGACAGGTAATATTCATAAGACTGGAGCAAAAACTCATTCGGGTTCCCATCCCCTGAAAACAGTTTCAGGGCATTGTCCTGCGCTGTTTTAATATTCCTGTATGTCACAATCTGACCGTACCGCTTTGTTGCCTTATCCACCCGGTTCGTCCTTGAATATGCCTGTAACAGGCCATGCCATTCGAGGTTTTTATCCAGTATCAGAAGGTTCGTAGGTTTGGAATCAAATCCGGTCAGCATCATATCAACTACGAGAAGCAAGTCCACCTGCGGGAGGTCTTTCTGCTTCATTCTCTTTATAATATCTTTTCTATATCCATCAAATGCGTCCAGTTCGAAAGAAGTCTGAAACATCTCATTATAATCATTCATGCACTTTTGCAGTTTATCTTTTGATGTTTCGTCACAGCCGTCCTCCATATCCTCGTTACTCTGGCAGTGATAGATTGCGGCAATCCGGTATCCCTTACGATTATGCTTTTTCAAAAGTTCATAGTATTTCAGAAGGATATCCACCCTGTCTACTGCAAATAAAGCAGTATAAACATCTTTTCCCTCCGGATGCACATGCTGCTCCAAATGCTCTAATATATCAACGGCTATTTTTTCCAACCGGTCATCATCGTGGTAAATTTTTGTTATATCAATCCCCTTTTGCCTGCAATAGATAGGATCGTCAATCTTGGATATATCAATGTCTTTTCCCTCCGGCACTTTGGATATATTGATATTTCTCATATATTCCACAGAGAAACGAAGCACATTCCCATCTGCGATTGCTTCTTTGATCATATAACGGTGGATACAGGGATTTAATGTGCCTGCCTTGAAAATATCGGCTGTGGTTCTTTTGTTTGCCCCTTTATTTTTTTCAAAAATCGGTGTCCCGGTAAACCCGATATAGTCTGCATTGCGGAAATGCTTTTCAATCTCCCCATGCATCTTACCGAATTGTGAGCGGTGGCACTCATCTATGATAAAAACACATCGTTTTTCTTTCAATGTATCCATTACCAGCGCATACTTTGTCTTCTTAACGGCAATCGCCATTTTTTGAATCGTGGTAATAATCATTGCTTTGGAAGAATCCGAAAGCGCATTTACCAACTGTCTCGTATTCTCAGTATTATCGACACAGCCGTCTTCAAATGAATTGTATTCATCAACCGTCTGGTCATCCAGATCCTTCCTGTCTATGAGGAAAAATACTTTGTCTATTGAAGCATCATCCCGAAGAAGCGTAGCCAGTTTAAAACTCGTCAGCGTCTTTCCGGAACCTGTGGTGTGGAAAACATACCCCGAAAGATGGCTGCCCTTTATCCGCTCAAATGCCTTCTTGACAGCATAAATCTGGTAAGGCCGCATAACCATCAGTACAGGCTCGGTTTCCTTAATCACGACAAATTTATGAAGCATTTCCGTAATGGAAAACCTGTCGAGGAAATCATTGGTAAACGGGATAAGTTTATTGATTCTTGTATTTTCATCATCTGTCCAGAAAAACACAAGGGATTTCAATATATTGTTTCTTGTGCCATCGGGCTTGATTTCATTTGCATTCGCAAAATATTTGGTCTGTGCAGAATTGGAAACGATAAATATCTGGATATACCGGAACAATCCCTTAAAAGAGTCCTTCCTGTATCTGTTTATCTGGTTGATTGCCTCGTTAATCTCAACACCGGGCCTTTTTAACTCCACCTGGATAAGGGGCAGCCCATTTATCAGAATCGTCACATCATAACGGTTCTTATTTAATACAGAATTTTCGTGTTCCTTATCCATTGTTACCTGATGGGTAACCTGGTAACTGTTTCTTGTAATATCATTTGTAAGAAAGTCAAGGTATACTGATTCCCCGTTATCCAGCTCAAGCACCCATTTTGTCCTGAGTATTTTAGCCGACTCATAGACGGTATGGTTATTCAGCCTAAGCATTACCCTGTGAAATTCACTGTCGGAAAGTTCCGCTGCCCCCTTCTTTGCGATAAGGGCGTCCCTGTTTACTTTGCAGAGCTGCTCCCGAAAATTTGCAACTACATCATCATAATTATTTAAAGCAATATATGTATAATCCATCTCCTGCAATCTGTCTATAAAGAGGGATTCCACCTCATACTCCGACTTTACTCTTGCCATAGGATACTGCCCCTTTCCCATACTTTCAAAAATAATTATAATCTAATCGGATTATTAAAAGCAATATAATTAACTAAAAAGAAATAATATACATATCATTTCCTGATTTCTCTGCCATTTTGGACTGAAAAAAAGAGACTCCCTTTCAGAAAGTCCCTCAAATCTGCGAAAAAGGTTCTCTGCTCCTGCAGCTCCCAACACCTTTCCCATAATTATACTTTGGGAAAAAGAGAGCGGCAAAAATCCAGCCCTGCCGCTGTTCTGCTCCGGGCAGGGCTGGAAAAAGGACATTCCGCGCTGGTGCGGCGGCAAAATGGACAGGCTCCATTTAGAAGGTTCCTTCCGCCTTTCCTACAACGCTTCACTTTTTGCCAAAGAAGGGCCCGGCTATCTTCTGACCTTCGACCACCTGATCGATACCGGCGGGGACAGCGGCCTTGTGTCCCGGCCATTATTTCCGAGACTGGAAACGAAAATATATCTGGTCTGGAAAAAATATCAGGTCTTTGCGCCGATCGCGGAGCGGTTTTCGGACAGTCTGAAATCAAAATTGTAACGGGAGGTTCCCATGAACGCCATATGAATCATGGAAGATTACCAATCGATTGCGGAGAGGCTGCGGCGGGGATTTGCCGCCCTCTCAATCTTCTCCGCCGCAGCGGCCGCCCCGCCGCAGCGGTAAAAACTTTCCGCAATCTCTACGGCCTTCTGACGGTATTCTTCCGTCTCAAGCACCGACATAACGGCATTCCGAACCGCCCCGGCATCCGTTCCCGCCAGATATACGCCCGCGCCCAGTTCGTACACCCGCGACGCGACGCTCTGCTGCTCGGCCGTCTGCGGGAACAAAACGAGCGGTACCTGAAAATAAAGCGCCTCGCTGACGCTGTTCATCCCGCAATGAGTTAAAAAAACATCCGTATTTTGCAGCACTTCGATTTGATTTACATAACGTTCCACTCGAATATTTCCCGGTATTTCGCCGAGCTGCTCCAGATCCGGCATTTCCCCGACAGAAATCACGGCGGCGACGGGCATATCCCGCAGCGCCGCAATACAGCTCCGATAAAAGCCCGCTTTATCATTGTTCACCGTTCCGAGCGAAATATAGACCTGCTTTCCTGTCTTTTCCCGTTCTCCTCTATCCTGCGTTCCGGCCTCCCGCGCTTTGGCCTCTTTCCGCGCCGTCCCGGTCCTCTTCCCTTCCGCCCCCTGAATGGATGGCCCCACGAACAGATATTTTTCAGAAAAAGTCTCCACACAGGGCTGAAACTCCGGTGAGGTATAGACAATCGTATCTGTTTCATTATCATTCTGAATAATGTCCAGAATATTCCTGATCGGATAACCGTTCTCTCTGAGCCGCTTCACATTTCGATTGATTTTTCCTATTGAAAAGAGCATCCCAAACAGCTCCTTCGGGCTCTGTTTCATCGTCCTGGCCGATTCCCTGTTAAAGGCGAACGTTGTAGTCGAAGAGACAAAAGGACAGCCAAGCTTCCTCGCAATGGCTTTTCCCCATACCGCCATGGAATCCGCCACGATGCAGTCCGGTTTCCATGCCCGCATTTCCGCCTCGATGCCTTTTCCCACCGCCAGCGTGGTTTCCACGAGAACCTCTGTCGCGAACGCGAGATCCATGCTGATTCTCGCGCCGTCCTCCGGCGCAGGCCGCATCTGCATATCATATTTATCACAGGAAAGAAAGCGCGCTCCCGTGGACTCGATTTTTTCCTTCATGGAATCATACGAGTAATACCATACCTCGTTCCCGCGCAGGACCAGCTCCCGGACCACCGCCAGCGTCGGATTCGTATGTCCATGCGCCGGAATACAGAAAAATGCAATTTTGCTCATTCTAAAACGCTCCCTTCTTCATATGCAGTCTCCGGCATTGATATTCATTCATCCAATGCCTCCCGGATCGCATTGACCATCGCCAGTAACTGCTCCTCCTGAATCAGCGCCAGTCCCTGCTCTTCGTCGCCGAGCAGGATCAGGCGGTCGCCCTTTTTAATCCGAAAAACATCCCTCGCCCTTTTCGGAATGACGATCTGCCCCTTCTCCCCGACTGTCACCGCACCGAAGAGATGCTTTCCCCTGGGCGGAATCTGCAGGCCCGTGCGCGCTTCCGAATAATTCACCAGATCATCCAACGATACATTATAAAGCTGCGCCAGTTTCAGGCATTTCTCTATATCGGGAACGGTCTCTCCCGTTTCCCATTTCGCCAGTGCCTGTCGCGATACGCCTATCTGTCCGGCGATTTCTTCCTGTGAAAGTCCGGCCAGCTTCCTGAGCTGCAATAAATTTTCTCCAAGCATAGGACATCCTTTTCATACTTTTGTTATTTTTATTTGCATTATAAAAGAGCCTTCGTCTATTGTCTACCAAATAAACTTAACATTTTTCTTCAATTTCTGTTATTTTTTCTTTCCTTCCGCGCTTTCCTTTTCAACGTTTCCTCCGCCCAGCTGCTCTTTTGCCTCATCACACCACTCAAGGAAGGCGTGGTAGGCTTTAATACCGAACTCGACCGTAAGCAGATAATACCGGTGTGTGGCATCCTCCCCGATATGCTCCTTCAATACCTTTTCCGCCCGCAGAAGATAAGGAAGCTCCTGTTCGGCTTTTTCACGAAAAGCCGCGATATGCCGTAGCGCCTGCTCCGGCCCTTCTTCATTCCCAAAAAACAATTTCAACAGCGTTTCATAGCGGATTTCGTCTCTTTCGGCGGGCTGCTTCAGCCACTCCCTTAAATAACGCCGTCCATCCTCCGTTATCGTATAGATGAGTTTATTCCGCCTGTTCTCTCCCGCCTCTCTTCGGTTCGCAAGCCCGCGGCTGACGAGATCGTTCAGCGTAGGATAAATGCTGCCATAGCTCGCGCCCCAAAAATATTTTAAGGCCGTATCTATCCTTTTTTTGATTTCATATCCCGTCAGCTCTTCGTGGCTCAACAGCCCCAGGATCACACAGTCCAGCTTCTTTTCCGCCGCCATATTTTAACCGTCACGCCTTTCTCTTAACCCGCGGTATTGCTGCCGTCAGGCAAATCCGCGGTTGAAAAATCTCCGTTTTTTCAACGCTATGCCTCCCGCCGCCATCCGCGGCATAACACGCCGCGCGGACAGCTGTCGGCGCAGGCCCCGCACTGAATACATTCCGCGCTCCTGACCGTCCCGCTCTTTATCTCTTCCATGACATCGATGCCCATCGGACAGACTTTCTCACAGTTTCCGCAGGCAATACACTGATCCGGCTTTTCGGCCCGGATATGCAGCCCCGGCAGACGCAGGAATCTGCGAAGCTTCGTACCGAGCGTCATAAAAGGCGCCATCCAGCAAAAATAATGACAGAACGCTCTTTTCCCGCAAAGAAGGGCCGGAATCAGAACCAGGCAAAGGATGCCGTAATAAATCAGATAACTCTGAATGGACGAAACAGAAATACCGTGCTCCGTTTCAAACCAGAAATCCGCCGCCACGATACCGCCGCTGTGAAAATAGCAGAAAATAACGGCGCCCATCCATACTGCCCAGATGCCGTATTTTATCCACAGCCGCCGCCCCTGCTTCGGTTTTTTCTCCTTGACCGCAAAAGCGCATTCCTGCAGGCCGCCCGCAGGACAAAGATACGCGCAGAACAAACGGCCGAATGGAATTGCCAGCAGGAACAGCAGGCAGAATACGAGGAAGCTTCCATTGACAATACCCTGCAGCCCCGCATCGATGATCAGCGCCGGACTGAAATAATAAAGCGTAACCGGAAAAAGAAGCAGCGAGATGATAAGAAGCATTTTTCGGATTTGTTGTCGTTTCATGAATAACCCTCCCATGTATCAGTTTGATATATTGTTCTGTCCCTATTATATATCAGTCTGATACATATGGCAAGCAGTTTCACCCGCCTGTTTTTACCGGGCCATTTTATGCCGAAATAATCACTTCTGAAAATTCGCGGTTCCCGTACAGGATCCGGCTCCCCATAAAAGGATGCGCAGAATCCCGCACAGAACCAGATGCGCAGGGTAATAAACATAGAACAGCTTCCCCATCCACTTTACACTTCCGCGCTCCCCGTTATAGCGCGCGAGCAGCGGGATCGTCAGGCAGACGCCGAGCTGAATGATCCCATAAAGCCTGTCGATGAAAAAGAAATAGACCGCCGCATACATTCCGGTCCAGATCATCATCCACAGCATCTGCTTTCGGAAATCGCCCCGGTTCATGCCGATAAAAAAGACCGCCAGCGCCGCGATACAGCTCCAGTCAGCGGGAAAAGTAATCAGACAGGCCGCAATGATAAACAGCCTTATCCGCCAGGGCTTCCAGTCCGACTGCCTGACCACATATAATAGAACCAGCCCCCAGGCCAGCGGCCAGACTACGCCCGTCTGGTTAAAAACCGACGTCCGGAAAGGCACAAAAGGAATGCCAAAACAAAAATTATAGGCAAAATGCGAAACAAACGCCAGCACGAACAAACGGGCCGCGTACTTTTTGACATTCCGGGTATGATAATACCCTTCCGCGATAAAGAACCACATGACCGGTGCCGTCAGCCTGCCGAGCACATGGAAAAGAACTACATGCCATTTCGTAGAATAACCAGGCCAGAGCGTCCATGTTATATGGTCGAGCGTCATCGCCAGGATCGCGGTCAGCTTGATCTGGTTTCCATTGAATCCGCCGTTTTTCCTTTTTTCCATTTCTTTTTCCTCTTTATCTGTTTCCGCTCAGGCCCCTCTGAAGCTTGACAGTATCGTCAGCTCTCCGACAGGCCCGCAAACACCCGCTCTATTTCCTCTCTCACCGCCAGCCGTTCGGAAAAAGCGCTGGCGCTCCCGCTCGAAAGTCCCATGCGGAATGCGTGCTCATAGTCCCTTTTCCCGCTCCATCCCGCCAGAAAACCCGCCACCATGGAGTCTCCCGCACCTACCGCATTGACGAGTTTTCCTTTCGGCGCTTCTCGCGCATGGACTTCTCCTTTTTCATCCACCATGACGGCCCCCTGCCCGGCCATGGAGACCAACACATTCGCCGCTCCTTTTTCCTGAAGCTTTCTGGCATAGGGAACGGCCTCTTCCCGCGCCCGCAGCTTTACGCCGAAAATTTTTCCCAACTCATGGCTGTTCGGCTTAATCAGAAACGGCCCATATTCCAATACGTTCAAAAGCAGCGCCTCCGCCGCGTCCACGACGAACAAAATCCCCCGCCCTTTCAGCCGTTCCATGATACCGCCATAGACAGAATCCGAAATGCCTCGCGGAATGCTGCCCGCTAAGACGAGCACATCCCCCGCCTGCAGCCTGTCCAGCCGCGCATACAATTTCCCCATATCCTCCTGCGCTATCTCCGGCCCCATACCGTTAATCTCGGTTCCATCATAATCTTTCAATTTGACGTTGATGCGGGAAAAACCGCTGTCCAACGGGATAAAATCTGTACGGACTCCCATTTTCCGCATCTCTTCCTCAATCTTTCTTCCGGTAAAACCCGCCGTAAAACCGAGCGCCGTATTTTCGATCCCAAGGTTCTTCAGAACGATGGAAACATTGATTCCCTTGCCTCCGGGGAAAATCTGTTCCCCGACGGTACGGTTTGTCATGCCCATTGCAAAGCCGCTCATGGACACGATATAATCTAAAGACGGATTAAAGGTCACTGTATAGATCATGGCTGTTCTCCTTTCAAATCTGTTCTGTAAAATCAATATACTCCGCAACGGCGTTTCCCTGTTAATTTATTGTATATTGCATTTAGGTAAAATTCAAGAAATTACTAAATTACAGAACCGCGTCCGGCCTTCGCCGTCATTCCTTTTCCGCCGCACTGTAAGACGATGGATTCATAAATTCAAAAACCCTTTGCCGATTCTTGATAAACACCCCTGTTTATGGCATAATACAGATATAAGCTTTAACGAGGAGATTAATTTATGAAAAAATTTACAGTACCGATGATTGCCTGTATTCTTTGTCTGATAACAGGCATTACCTTTTTCGCAGCGCCCGCATCTGCCGCCGCGGAACCGGAACAATATCATTTTGTGTTCGTATGTCCGAATAAGGCGCACGAATATTGGACGCCGATTATAGATGGAATGCACAAGGCGGATGAACAACAGGGAACGACGACGGAAGTCATCGGCGCCGACAGCTATGATAACTGGGAAGAAAATCTGATAATCAACATGAGCGGCGTTCTGCAGCGGGAAGAGAAACCGGACGGCATCATCGTCCGCGGCGGCGTTCACGGTATGGACGAGCTGATCGACAAAGCCGTCGGCATGGGGATTCCGGTGTTTACCGTAGACACCGATGAACCGGATTCCGGACGCACCGCATTTGTCGGAAGCGACTGCGCCGTTATCGGGAAAAAAGCGGCGCAGGCAGTCGTCATGCAGGTACCGGAAGGAGCGAAACTCGGTATGGTCATGTCTACGGCGAACTCAGCAGACGTCGGATTCGATATCCGCCGCTCCTTTGAGAGCGCCATAAACGATTATGATATGGAAATAACCGACACGACGTATCTCGTTACGAATAATTTAGAAGATGCGGCGCTAAATGCCGAAAAACAGGAAGCGGATACCATTGCCGCAATCAAAGAAATGCTCGAAAAAAATCCGGATATCAGGGCCCTGTTCACCACCGGCGCGGTGAATGCGGAATATGCCGCGAAGGCCAAAGAGGAACTGGGGCTTAACGGGCTCGTAATCGTCGGACAGGACGATATTACGGAAACCATAAAATATGTCAAAAAGGGCACGATATACGCCGTTACCGCACAGCGCACGGATCTTATGGGCTATCTGAGCGTTATCAATTTGAAAAAATATTTGGATACGGGCACACTGCCCAAGACCGTATACGATACGGGCGTAACGCTTGTCACCCTCGATAACGCGGACTCTTATAAAGACTTCGATTCAATTCTCGACACAACGACAACTACGGTACGCGTCGGTTACTATGACGATAACGAATCGGCGTTTCAAAGCGGCTTTTCCGATGATGCGCGGAAATCAGGATATGCTTACGATTACTATCAGCTGCTGTCATCGTTCGCGGGATGGAAATATGAGTATGTGTACGGCAGCAAGGAAGAAATCCGCCGGATGCTGATTAACGGTGACGTCGATATCATGGCGGGTGCGTATAAAACTGCAGGAACCCTTGCCGATAAAGTAAATTTTTCAACGATGGATATGGGGCTGGAAGACAATCGATACTTTGCCGTCACGAAATCCAATCCCGCGCTGCTTGACGAATTGAATTATGCAATGACGCAGATCGATACGTTCTTCCCGACGTTCACGCTGGAATTATATCAGAAATATTATAGTCAGTCATCGCTCCAGGCCCTGACCGAGCGCGAAGAACAATGGCTGATCGGAAAGAACACCCTGACGTTCGGGTATACGCGCCACCATCTTCCGTTTTCAGACCAGGATGAGGAAGGCAATCCCATCGGACTTGCGGGCGAGCTCGTTCATCTGATCGAGGAGTTTACGAATGTCGAAGTCGTTCCGGTATGTTTCGAGTATGTTACGGACTTAGAGGGCGCTTTGAAAAATGATACCGTGGATATCGGATTCCCGATGTATTCCGATCTCTGGCTTGCGGAAAACAAGGGACTGCGTCAAACCGAGCCGGTTGTTACGGACCGGATGATGATCATTTACCACGGCGAATATACAAATGATATTACCTCAAGCATTGCCGTTTCCAAAACATCTCTCGGCTTAACCGAATATGTGCCGGACAACTATCCGCTTTCCACCATCATAGAATGTGAAAGCTTTGATGAAGCGATTAAAGCTGTGCGGACCGACAAGGCAAACTGCATTATCGGTTATTCGAGTGTCTTACAGCGTATTCTCAGCGGATATGAGGATGCCGACAAGCTGAATATCAGTTATCTCGATAAGACCGAAGAGCTCTGCCTGTTAGTCAATCAGGATAACGGTATTCTAACCGCAATCCTCAACAAAATGATCAATCAGATCAACAGGGAAGTAATCACGAGCACGCTGCAGCAGTATGCGAGCATTGAAAGGCCGCAGCCTACTTTTATGGAATTTTTCAAGCAGTACGCTTATCTCTTCGTAATCGTGCTGATCGTATTTTTTACCGTGCTTGCGCTGACTTTTGTTTCTTACATAAAGAAATCCCGCGCGTATAACAGGCGGCAGGCGGAAATGCAGGCTTCCCTGAAAAGGGCGCTCGAAATGGCTGATTCGGCAAATAAAGCCAAGACGAACTTCCTGTCGAGCATGAGCCACGATATCCGTACCCCGATGAACGCTATTGTCGGAATGACGGATATCGCAAAAAAACATATGGACGACAGGGAAAAATTAAACGACTGTCTTGAGAAAATAACGCTCTCAAGCCAGCATCTTTTGACGCTCATAAACGATGTCCTTGACATTTCCAAAATAGAGAGCGGAAAGCTCACGCTCGCCCCGATCAATTTCTCACTGCGTAAAACAGTGGAAAACCTGGTCAATATCGTGCGCCCCATGATAAAGTCCCGGGCACAGGAATTTGACGTCCATATCCACAGCATAGACTGTGAGATACTGCGTGGCGACGAGCTGCGTGTCAGTCAGATATTTATCAATATTCTGAGCAATGCGGTTAAATATACGCCGGAAGGCGGCAAAATCATACTGGACCTGTACGAAGAACACACAGAAAGGCAAACGATACAGCTTACCTATATTGTCAAAGACAACGGAATAGGCATGAGCCGGGAATATATGGAGCGTATGTTTGACTCCTTCACGCGGGCCGACGACAGCCGTACCAACAAAATACAGGGCACAGGGCTTGGGCTCGCAATCGTAAAGCAAATGGTCATGCTCATGAACGGCACGATCGACTGCGAAAGCGAACCGGATAAAGGAACGACATTTACGGTAAAGCTCGAACTGCCCATCGGCGAGGACAACAGCCGCATTTATACGCTTCCGCCGATAGACATTCTGCTTGTAGACGATGATGAAATATTCCTTGCGATTACGGAAGACGTTATAGAAGAAATGGGCGCCAGGGCAGAAACTGCCAGCAGCGGCGGAAAAGCTATTGAACTCATCAAAAAACGGCATGAAACAGACAATGATTATGCCGTTGCCCTGGTCGATTGGAAAATGCCGGAAATGGATGGTGCGCAGACCGTACGCGCCATGCGCGATATTGTAGGCGAAAACACATCCATCATATTCGTGACCGCCTACGACTGGTCGGATATAGAAGAAGATGCCAGAAAAAGCGGCGCCGACGGATTTATCTGCAAGCCCCTGTTCAAATCGTATCTGTCCGAAAAGATAGGGCATATGCTCCAGATGGAAGAAAAAATCAAGGTTACTGCAGAAACCGGCAACGACGATCTCAAAGGGCTGCATATCCTCATAGCCGAAGATAACGACATTAACTGGGAAGTCGCAAGCGAAATTCTCAGTATGTACGAAATCCTTACCGAACACGCTGAAAATGGAAAGACAGCTGTGGAAATGATGCAGAACGCGGCGGACGGTAAATATGATCTGATACTGATGGACATTCAGATGCCCATCATGAACGGTCGGGATGCGACGAAGGAAATACGAAAATCGTCGCGGGATTATGTCAAAAATATCCCCATCATAGCAATGACCGCAGACGCTTTCGCCGAGGATATTGCCGCCTGCCTTGCCGCAGGCATGGACGGCCATGTTGCCAAACCGATAGATACGGATAAACTCTGTCAGGAAATCAGACGTGTCCTGAACGGCTGAAAGGAATAAAATTGAACAGACTTTACACTTTCTATACAATCCGCTATAATAAGATTGTATCGATGTACATTATCAATCAAAAAGTCGGTGAAAGGATGGTACAGGAAATGTCTGATAAGGAATTGATTGCAATAACGATTGATCGATACGCAGAATTACAGCGTATTAAACAATCAAACGGCAGCCAGGAAAACAAAGAACTTGATTATTCTATCAGGTTAGCAGTTGCAAAGTTATCATCTTTAGGAGTCAATGTTGAGGATATAACCCTTTAAGCATAACCACATAATACATCAAACTATAGTTAACGACATTAGAAATTGCCTTTTCAGACTTGTAAAAGCTTACCTATATGGCTTTTGCAAGAGCTGGAAAGAGCAATTTGTTATGTCGTTTACTATAACACATAGTGTCAGCCGTCAGCTATTGGGGTAGTTGGCGGCTGTTCGTTTTCTCCTGAAAATGGTGTGACCTAAACCCAATCAGGGCAGCAATGAATATTCCAGTCTGAACCAGGTCGGAATCTCTGATTTTCGAGGGTACTGAAAAAGCCCGATTTCTTTAACAAAAGAATCAGGCTTTTTCGGTTCCCTCTGTTTTCAACTTTTGCGAGAGCTGCTGACGGGAATCGGACCCGTGACCTCCGCACTACCAATTATCAATATATTCTGCGTAATACTGCACCTTACTGTGGAATCCCTTATTTTGTGGTCTTTTTCAATCGTCAACTCAGCTTATTACATCGTGGCTCTTCATACTACAGTATAATTTTAGTATGGTAATAGTATGACGTTTATACTATTACATTATATCTTTTGCAGCTTTCTTTTTTCCATCTCTTTTAAAAATTCTTTCGCACCTTCATTATAAAAAGCCATTTTTTCCTGCCGTGTCATATTTTTTGTAAGTTCATAATGATATTCCCTAACCCGGATAAACCGGAAAAGTTTTTGCATTTCCTCCAAGTTTCAAGTA
>JAMPFK010000041.1 GCA_023664485.1 Bacteroides fragilis
CCTCGCTACAGCCAAGTATACAAGGGTGGTTTTTCTGTGCCTATCGCTAGGACTTAAAAAACGCTACTGACTAATCAAAATGATTAAGGTCAGCAATGCGAGAATGAACATTCCGAAAGACATCAGGTCTCTAAAACTAAACTTCATCCGCACCACCTCCCATCTTTGGTAATGAGAGGTCAACACCTTGCAGTGACGCGATTGTTTCCCTATGCAAATCTTACCATATATCGTATTTCCTGACAATTATTTGTTAGTAATTTTCGCTATGGCACATTAGTCCTAAATCAAGTTTATTCTTTTCAAATAATTCTATTAGAGATAAACCAACAACATATATCTCTTTACGCCACGGATGACCATAAATTCCATAAGAATAATCCATAGATACAAAAGCGTGGTAATCACCATTAGGATAATATGAAGGAAAATAAACATTGCAATCTCTTGATTGATCCTTCCACCAAGTGTTCAGTGGGATGTTCTCTCTTGGATTATAAATAAAACAATCGTGTTGCCAATCAAGTGCAAATAAGTCTTTTTCTGATAAATTTATGAGAATTCCATTAACTATTTTTTCTTGTGTTTCATTCCAGTAAGGAATTTTGTATTGTTTATATGGCAAACCGGAAACAAAATTGCCGTGAATGTTGGGATAATTAAATCTATTCACTTCGTGCCATATCGTTTTGTATTTGGTATCATTTAATATAATCTCCATTGCTTGTTTCACCGTTTCTCTAAATCCCAATTTGCTGAATCATTCAACACCATCATTCTACCATATATACGCTCACAATTCCACTGAACTTTACTTGGAATGCCTATAAGTCAGGCGCAAATGTAACATATGCAGTCTTGTTTTTCACACTATTATTGATCGTGCTCGCAAGATAGACAGGAATCCCTGCACTGGCGGATTCCTATTACCAGCAACTTACAGGCGGTCTTTGACAGGGAAGTGAACCGGGATTATTACAACTCACTTTTAGGCAAAAAGAAAGCGGAAAGCCCATAAAATCAAGGCTTCCCGCACTTCTAAGCAAATAGCGAGAGGGGGACTTGAACCCTCGACACCACGGGTATGAACCGTGTGCTCTAGCCAGCTGAGCTATCTCGCCATATAATGGGACCTATAGGGCTCGAACCTATGACCCTCTGCTTGTAAGGCAGATGCTCTCCCAGCTGAGCTAAGATCCCATTCGACAGCGGGTTGTCCATTTCTACAACCCACTTCGTTAGTATACAATTTATAATACCCTTTTGTCAAGTAGTTTTGATAAATTTTATGCAGTATTTTCCCTCTTTTTTTCTACCGCAAAAACCGCACATTCTCCGCCTTCCAGCCCCTCCGAAAACGCATCACATTCTTTCCGGCGACGAAAAGCCGAGCAGATCGATACAGACCTCCAGAATATCCTTCGTCAGCATCAGTAACGCGATCCAGCCGGACTGCCTCGCAGAATCCTCTTCTGTCAAAATCTTCGTTTCATGATAAAAACGGTTAAAGGCATTCGCCAGGTCATAGATATAAGCGCAGATCTTATGGGGCGCCGCTTCCTCATAAGCCGCCTCTGCCATCGTATTGAACCTGGTGATTTCAAGCATCAGGCCCTTTTCAGATCCGCCCGCCGCTTCCTGCAGAACGGCCTGTCCGGCGTCGTTCCCGCTATTTAGCTCGTTATACTTTTTCAGGATAGACTTAATCCGAACAATTGTATACAGAATATACGGCCCGGTATCTCCCTCAAAGGAAGTGAACCTGTCGATATCAAAAATATAATCCTTGGATGCCTGGTTGGACAGATCCCCGTACTTTACGGCGGAAAGGGCTACGACTTTCGAGATGGTTTCTGCCTCCTCTTCCTCCATCGCCCTGTTTTCCATAATTTTACGGTACATCTCCTCATTGATTTCCCGGATCAGATTTTCGAGGCGCATCGCGCCTCCTTCCCTCGTCTTAAAGGGTTTCCCGTCCTTACCGTTCATCGTTCCGAACCCGATATGGACGAGCTGTGTTTCCGGCCTTACCAGTCCGGTCTTTCTCGCGCAGCGGAACACCTGTTCAAAATACAGATCCTGCCGTTTATCCGTCATATAAATCAGTTTATCCGGCTGATACTTTTCCATACGGTCCATGATCGTCGCCAGATCCGTCGTATTATACAGGGCGGCTCCGTCCGACTTTAAGATCATGCAGGGCGGTATTTCTTTCGTATCCGCCTCTTCCTTTACATCGACGACAAGCGCGCCTTCGCTCTCATGCGCATAGCCATCCTTTTTCATTTTTTCGACCATGCCTGGAATGATGTCCTGAACATCCGATTCGCCTTTCCAAAGGTCAAATTCTACATTCAGGGCTGCATAATTCTTCTTCAGATCCGTGACAGATACATCGATGATATGCTTCCAGAGCGCCCGTATGCCGGGAACGCCTGTCTGTAACTGATAAGTCGCTTCCATCGCTTCCGCCTTATAATCCGCATCTTCTTTGGATTTTGCGCTGGCGGTCGGATAGATCTCCTCCAGCTCCGATATGGTAAAAGGCGCTTCCTCAGGATATTCTCCCTGATATGATTCGTCAAAATAGGGCAGTTCAGGATGTCGTTTTTTTAATTCCGTTGCAATCAGCCCCATCTGCAGCCCCCAGTCGCCCAAATGGATATCTCCAAGTACCTTATGACCGGCAAAGCGGCAGATCCTTTTGATGCTTTCTCCGATAATCGCGGAACGCAGATGTCCGACGTGGAGAGGCTTCGCAATATTGGGCCCGCCGTAATCCACGATAATCGTCTGCGGCTTCTCCGGCATTGCCAGCCCGAATTTGGCATCCTTCCGCATTTCCTGCAGATATTCCTTTACGAATTTCTCCGTAAGTTTCAGATTCAGAAAGCCGGGCGCCACCGCGCTGACCTCTGAAAAGACCTCGCTTCCCTGCAATTTTTCCGCCACATCGTTCGCAATCATAACAGGCGCTTTATGATATTGTTTTGCTCCGGCCATCGCGCCGTTGCACTGGTATTCGCACAGATCCGGCCGGTTGGAAAGCGTGACCCTGCCCAAATCCGCCTGATAACCGGCAGCCTCAAATGCCTTTCCCATTTCCTCCGATACTAATTCCAAAAACTTTTTCATCCGATCGACTCCCGCTCCTTCCTTTCCCTTTCGGAATAAACGCATCCGCAATAATCCTGCCTGTATAAATCATATTCCTTCGACAAAACGATCGAACGCTGGTATCCTCCTTTTTTCTTAAAGTCGGAGGGCAGCCATTCCACGCCATATTCTCCCGCGAGGCGTTCCCCGATCTCATTCAGCTTTGCCGCATTTTTCAGCGGACTGATGGTCAGCGTCGTCGCAAAGTAATCGTATCCGCCCACAGCAGCCAGCTCCGCAGTCTTACGAAGCCGCAGCTCGTAGCAGGCAAAACATCTCTCTCCGCCTTCCGGGCACTGTTCCAGCCCTTTTACCGCCTTATAAAAGCATTCCGGCTCGTAATCCCCTTCCAGGATTTCAATCGGATACGCTGCTGCCGCATGGCCGCCTTCCGCCGCATTATAAGAAGCGATCAGCCGCTTCTGCTCCTTCACACGCTTTCGATACTCCGGTTCCCGCGAAATATTGGGATTATAATAGAACACGGTAATTTTAAAATACGCCCGAAGGTATTCCAGCACATAGCTGCTGCATGGCGCACAGCAGCTATGCAGCAAAAGATCCGGCGGCATTTCCGCCATTTTCTCTATGATCTTATCCAGTTCTTTCTGATAATTTCTGACCGTCATCCGCCGAATCTTCTCTCTTTGCGCTCTTTTTCCATGTTTTCCCCGCCAAACGCTTTCTTTCTATGCCCTCTTCGCAATCGTCGCGATATTAACCAGATTCAGTTCTCCCTGCGAAGCCGCATTTTCCAGACTGGATACAAGAGCGGCCGCCGTGTCCATCGCGGTGATACAATATACGCCTGTCTCGATTGCGGTCCTTCTGATCAGGAAACCATCCCGGCTCTTATCACGGCCCTGCGTCGGAGTATCGATAACGAGGTCTATTTCGTGTCCGAGAATTAAATCCATGACAGTCGGGGATTCCTGATGAATCTTATTGACCTTTCTCGCCTTTACGCCCGCATCGTTGAGCGCCGCCGCAGTGCTTCTGGTAGCGTATATCTTATAGCCGAGTTTTTCAAAGCGGCGTGCGACCTCGATTGCTTCGCCTTTATCGGCATCCTTTACGGTAATAATCATTCTCTTATATTTGGGAAGGCTGACGCCCGCGCCGAGAAATGCTTTATAAAGCGCCTCGTTAAAGGTCTTTGCGATACCAAGGCATTCGCCCGTCGATTTCATTTCCGGCCCCAGGCTGATTTCTGCGCCGCGGATCTTCTCAAAGGAGAATACCGGCATTTTAATCGCGTAATAATCGGCCGCCGGCTGTAAACCCGGTTTATATCCAAGCTCCCGTATCTTTTTCCCAATAATGACCTGTGTTGCCAGGTCTACGATCGGGATTCCCGTTACCTTGCTGATATAAGGTACGGTACGCGAGGAACGGGGATTTACCTCGATGACGTATACTTCGTCGCCCACCGCGATGAACTGTATATTGATCAGTCCGATAACGTGCAGCGCTTTGGCGAGCCTTCTCGAATATTCCGCAATGGTCTCCTTTACTTTCTCACTGACCGTCGGCGCCGGATAAACGGAAATACTGTCGCCTGAGTGAACGCCGGTCCGCTCGATATGTTCCATAATGCCCGGAATCAGAATATCTGTACCATCGCATACCGCATCGACCTCCAACTCTTTTCCCTGCAGATATTTATCAACCAGAATCGGATGCTCCTGCTCATAACGGTTGATGAGCGCCATAAATTCTTCGATTTCCTGATCCGAAATCGCGATCTGCATACCCTGTCCGCCGAGCACATAGGAAGGGCGCACCAGTACCGGATATCCCAGCCGATTCGCGACCTCTTTCGCTTCCTGCGCCGTATAAACGGTACCGCCTGCCGCCCTCGGAATTTCTGTCTCTTCCAGAATCTTATCAAAAAGCTCTCTATCCTCGGCCGCATCCACATCCTCTGCTTTCGTGCCGAGAATCGGAACGCCCATTTTCATCAGGCTTTCCGTCAGCTTAATCGCCGTCTGTCCGCCGAACTGAACGACCGCACCGTCAGGTTTTTCAATATTGACAATATTCTCCACATCTTCCGGCGTCAACGGTTCGAAGTACAGCTTATCCGCAATATCGAAATCGGTGCTGACCGTCTCCGGATTGTTATTGATGATAATGGTCTCATAACCCGCTTTTGCAAAGGCCCAGGTTGCATGAACGGAACAATAGTCGAATTCGATGCCCTGTCCGATGCGGATAGGGCCGGATCCAAGCACCAAAACCTTTTTCCTGGGATGGGATTCCTCCACCTCCGTCCCGGAACCGAATACGGAATAGTAATAAGGCGTCGTCGCCGCGAATTCCGCCGCGCAGGTATCTACCATCTTAAAGGCCGCGATAATCCCGTTCTCATAACGCATCTTTTTGATTTCGTCTTCCGGCTTTCCGGTAAGCCTTGCGATGACATTATCCGGAAATTCCATTCTTTTTGCTTCTTTTAACAATTCTACGGTCAGCGGCCCTTTCACCAAAGCCGCCTCCATTTCGGTCAAAATCGCGATCTTATCGATGAACCAGATATCGATCATGGTAATGTCATGGATGGTCTTGTAATCGATGCCTTTTCTGATTGCCTCCGCGATAATATAAATTCTCTGATCGTCCACAATTTTCAGACGTTCCAGCAGCTCTTCTCTGGAATATCCTGAAAAATCGCAGCTTCGCAGGCAGTCCACATGCTGCTCCAGAGAACGGATCGCTTTCATGAGCGCGCCTTCAAAATTATCGCCGATGCTCATGACCTCTCCGGTCGCCTTCATCTGTGTCGTCAAAGTACGTTTCGCCGTTATAAATTTATCAAAGGGAAGCCTCGGAATCTTCACAACGCAATAGTCGATAGTCGGTTCAAAACTCGCGTAGGTCTTTTTCGTAATCGCGTTCCTGATCTCATCGAGCGTATAACCGAGCGCGATCTTCGCCGCCACCTTTGCGATCGGGTAGCCCGTCGCCTTGGAAGCCAGCGCGGAAGAACGGCTCACACGAGGATTGACCTCGATAACGCAGTATTCAAAGCTGGTCGGATGGAGCGCGAACTGTATATTGCATCCGCCCGTAATTTCCAGTTCATTGATGATATTCAGCGCCGCGCTGCGAAGCATCTGGTATTCCTTATCCCCCAGCGTCTGCGCAGGCGCCACGACGATGCTGTCGCCCGTATGAACTCCGACCGGATCCACATTTTCCATGCTGCAGACGGTAATGCAGTTGCCCGCTCCGTCGCGCATCACTTCGTATTCGATCTCTTTCCATCCGGCGATGCAGCGCTCTACAAGCACCTGTCCCACACGGGAAAGCCGCAGGCCGTTCGCGAGAATTTCTTCCAATTCCACCTGATTATGCGCGATGCCGCCGCCGGAGCCGCCGAGTGTATAAGCCGGACGCAGTACGACCGGATAACCGATTTCCTTCGCAAAATCGACACCGTCTTCGATATTTTCCACAACGAGAGAAGGTGCGCAGGGTTCCCCGATTTTCTCCATCGTCTCTTTAAATTCCAAACGGTCTTCCGCCTTTTTAATCGTCCTGGCCGTCGTGCCGAGAAGCGTCACGCCATGCGCGGCAAGAAAACCGGATTCAGCCAGCTCCATGCCGAGATTCAGGCCGGCCTGTCCGCCCATGTTCGGTAAAAGGCTGTCCGGTTTTTCCCTGATGATGATCTGCTCCAGTACCTGTGCCGTCAAAGGTTCAATATATACTTTATCCGCGATATCGCCATCCGTCATGATCGTCGCCGGATTGGAATTAACCAGTATGACTTCCATCCCCTCCTCTTTCAGGGAACGGCATGCCTGTGTGCCCGCATAATCGAATTCAGCCGCCTGCCCGATCACAATCGGCCCAGACCCAATTACCAATACTCTTTTTACATTTGGATTTTTCGGCATTTTACATCCTCCTCATCATCGCTATGAATTTATCAAACAAGTCCTCCGAATCCTGCGGCCCGGAACACGCTTCCGGATGGAACTGCACGGTAAAAATAGATTTGCCCGTATAAGAAAGCCCCTCGTTCGTACCGTCGTTTACATTGACGAACATCGGCACGGCTACTTCTGCGTCCAGTTTATCCGTATCTACCACATATCCATGATTCTGAGAAGAAATGTAGACCCTTCCGGTCTCCAGGCTCTTCACCGGATGGTTTCCGCCCCGGTGGCCGTATTTCATTTTAAAGGTATCGGCGCCCGCCGCGAGCGCCATCAGCTGATGTCCCAGACAGATTGCAAAAATCGGAATATCCGTATCATACAATTTTTTCAGTTCCGCAATGACTCCCGTACATTCCTTCGGATCTCCGGGGCCATTGCTCAGCATAATGCCGTCGGGCTTTGCGGCGATAATCTCCTCCGCCGTTACCGACGCCGGATATACCGTAACGTCGCAGCCTCTTGCCGCCAGGGAACGGATGATATTCTGTTTCGCGCCCAGATCAAAAAGCGCAACTTTTAAACCGGCGCCGTTCACTTTGCGGACCGTACTCGGCTTTTTCTCCCGTATGCCTTTCGCATATTCCTCCGCATTGAAATGGGATCTGCCGGAAATCGGGCCGTTCTCCGCGATATCCCTTGTTCCTTTTACCTCATATTTCTCTTTGCAGGTCACGAGCTCTACGACTTTTCCCACGCGGTATGCTTTTAATTTTGGAAGAATTTCATCTAACTGACAGGCTTCATCGGTCGTGATCATACCGTTCATCGTGCCCTTTTCCCGCAGAATCTTTGTCAGCGCTCTCGTGTCGATACCGGCGATGCCCGGCACGCCGTTCTTTTCCAGAAAATCCTGGATCGTCATATCGCATCGAAAATTGCTGGGGAGCCTGCTCAATTCCCTGACGATAAACCCGGCCGGCCAGACCTTATCCGATTCCATGTCCTCAAAACAGATTCCGTAATTTCCAATCAGCGGATAGGTCATGCACACAGCCTGTCCTGCATAGGAAGGATCCGTCAGTACTTCCACATAACCGGCCATCGAAGTATTAAATACGATTTCACTGATGATTTCTTTTTCCGCACCGATATGAATGCCTTCGAATACAGTCCCGTCTTCCAAAATTAAAAATGCCTTCATTCTTATAACCTGCTCCTTTCTCAGCCTGCACTTTGTTTCCTCTCTTCGGTCTCATTTCATAGCCATATTTCTCTGCACAATCGTTTTATTATAGCACAAGCGTTTTCATTCTTCAATCATTCGTTGAGAAAATCATAATACACCATCGTCAATGCCGGAACGACAGGCTCTGTCCTGACCAGATACCCCGGAAGCTTACAGCTCCCAAAAAGCTGTCCGTAGATTCGGAGCACATCGCCCTCCATGACCGGAACCGTATCTTCTTCCCTGTCATCCCTTACAATATAATAGCGCGTTATGCCCTGTTCGTCTTCCCGTTTACACAGGTAATAAATATTTTCATCAAAAAGGCCGCCATCTACCAGTTCGAGCACCGTCAGCTCTTCCATGACGGCCGCGTTCAGGTAAAGTTCCTGCCTGCGCAGCAGTTTCTTATAGTCCGCCTTTATACAGCTGTTCCGGAATTCTTCTTCCGTATAAGCGCTTATATTGGTTATCTCTGTCGTTTCCTCCATCATGCCGGCGCTTTCTTCCTCCGCCGCATCTATGGCTTTTCCATTCATTTCAAGAACATCTTCCGGCCCCTCTTTTACGCCGGATCCCGCTTCGTCCACAGACGCATCCCCCGCCTCGGAATCGTTCTCGATCTCATCCTTCACGCCGGCTTCGGAACCGTTCTCAATTTCATCCTTCCTGTCGGACCTGGAACCGCTCTCAGATACATCCTTCCCGTCAAACCCGGAATCGGATTCAGAACCTTTCTCAAGCCCATCCTTCGCATCCGCCGCATCTTCGGCCGCCGCGTCCTCTAAAGCCGCCGGTATCTCCGGTAAGTTCCCGACCTGTACGGTTCCGTCCTCTTCCGTATCCGCGTTTTCCACCGTATTTTCCACTGTCAGACCATCTTCCGGCGTCCGACTGCCCTCCGGCGTCCGCTGCCCTTCCGCCGTATCCTGCTCCTTCTCTCCGAACCGGACACTTTCCGCATCAGGCGTTGTGGCAGAGGCCTGCTCCGTTACGGAGTAAACAGTCAGGTAATAATAAACACCCGCCGCACACGCTGCCAGTAAGCATAGCAACAGGAAAACGCCCAGCCGCTTTTTCCCGGAACGTCCCTTGCTCTCCTCCGGTTCCGTTTCTTCCTTTTTCTGTCCGTTTTTCTTTCTGAATCCCATATTTCCTCTCATTCCGCCACAAATACCGCGGCTGCCGTACTCGCATGACACTGGCTGCCAAGCCTGCGTCTATTATACAACATAACCCCCTCCATTTACCAGATTTTTTATGCCCTGTCCAAGCACTGTCTTATCTTCTTTATCCGTCATTGTCCTGACCTCCATCTCTATAGTAAACGACATAACAAATTGCTCTTTCATAACCTGACTGGCGTTATTAAGGAATTTTTCTCTGTCTACCCAGCTGATAACGCCTGCCGCTGTCACAATATCATACTTTTCCACTGGTATTATTGTTTCTTCAGCCTTTGCCACATAAAAATGATATGTCTTATCTTTATAAAGATGATTACAAATATTTATCATCTCGGATGAAATATCCGTTCCAGTCACCTTTTCACATATCAGCTTTAATCCCTTTGTTGATAACCCTGCTCCACATCCTACATCTAACCCGTTCTTAAAGCTATTGATTATGCTGCAATCTTTTTTTATCCGCTCTATTACCTGTTTATGAAGCCACGGTCTTTTCCTATATCCTTCTGCAATCCTTCGACTGTCAAATGATCTGTTATCCATATCTCTCATTTCCTCATACTATTCTGCATGTCAGAGCAGTTTACCGCAATGACACGCGATGAGAAATTCGCTTACTGCTTGCAGTATTGCGATTCTCTCATCTGCAATCAGGGCATATCCCTGGCTCCGACCCACATTACTTCATCAAAAATGCAAATTCCTTTTCTTCTTCAGGCAGATAATGACTGCAATAATAATCATTGGAATCATACTGATAATACCAATATAAGCCGGACCAAGGATTGCTTTATCTGCATATTCAGGCTTTGTCAAATATGCAAAGACGGTAAACGCATTTATAGCGCCATGCATAAGGGACGGCATCCAGATCGTCTCTGTCTTTTCGTATACATAATCCAATATAATACCCATCATAACAGTACAGATACAAAATACGACTGGTCCGAGTACCGGCGCACCAATATATTCTTTACCATATTCATAACCGGCAAAGATCATAACCGGCCAGTGCCAGACGCCCCAGATTGTACCACCCGCGATACGTCCCCTGGTGATACCGAGTTTCTCCTTCAAATACGGATACATAGCGCCCCTCCAGCCGATCTCTTCTCCTAAAGCGACAAACATATTAAGAAATGGCGCAAATGTAACCGCCTGAACGGTAGTAATCAGTAAATACATTGGTATCGTTAAACCCTGCGCTTCAAACTGTTCCAGGGCGCCAGCCTCTTCTAAAATGCTGTGCAGGGTCAAAAATTCAGAATCAAATGCATCTGGAAAAAATGCAAAAAACAAAGCGCCGCCCATGATGCTTAGTAAAGCCGGCATCCAAAGCGCAAAGAATACATATCGAACTTTACTTTTAAGATGCGGCGCCCAGCCCATGCCTTTTAGCGGAATCCCTGCTATAATTACACCCGTAAATGGCATAAACATAATCATCATCATAATAATGGTAAATACCATTTGATTTCCATTGTTGCTAAAAATACTTGCTATAATTTCCAAAATCCATGCCAGCCCAAATGCCGCTATCATATATACTGCAAATTGCTTTCTGCTCACTTTTGTTTTTTCCACGATACACCGCTCTCCCTTCTATATACTTCAATACTTCAAATTTTTGTCTTACAGCCAGGACAAATTTAACTTTCTGATCTTTGGAGTGTGATTCTCCAATACTGCCTGTTATGCCATTATTCCAGCAGCTTCTGTTTATATTTTTGTCCGGTCAATTTAAATTTATCGTTTTTCAGGTTTCATCAGAACGATGCTATCTATGCCTAACAGCGTATATATGATAACAAGTCCGATCAGACTTATTGTTTTATATCCGCTGAATGTAGTGAAGCAGTACGGCAGGGCGCATATATCAATGAAGCCATGCAGGATAATTGGCACCCACAGATTATTCGTCCTTTTGTATATCGTTCCAAAATATAAGCCCATTCCAATAGTCGAAATTACTTTAAACAGAATTACAGGCGGCTCCATACCAATCATACCGGGAATATGACCCAATCCGAAAACGATTGATGATACCCATATGGCAATGACCGTATGATACTCCCTTTTGTGAGCAACTTTGTCAACAATGTTAAGGAACAAGCCTCTGACATATAGCTCCTCAATAATCGCTACGCCGAAATAATATAAAATGCCTTCAATCAGGATTTTCCATACACTTGGATTATAATCAAATGGCGCAAGTCCTATGATAAATGTAACGCAAGATAAAATACCTGCTGCCACGCCCGCAAGAGCGTACTGTTTTAATCCCTCTGCCAGCCCGGAAACGTGAAGTCCAAGCGGCCAGTCTTTTCCAAATGATTTCAGGACAGGCCATGCGAAAAATCCTGTGATCAGAAAATTTACCAACAGACTAATGATATAGGGAGTCACATCGGAGAAACGGCAATTTACAAACAATACCGCAGGCAAACCGGATATATCCATAAAAGCTAAAACCAATGTTAAAATTGTCATGACAGTTATCTGCTTTTTATTCATGTTAATCTCCATTTCTAAGCGACTTGTCGCGAAGAGGCGACGAGAAATTCGCGAAGGCGATTTCCCGTCTGCCATCAAGGCCATTTGTTTTCGCTCAGAAACAAATTCCCGCTCGTCATACTTCATTATTTTATATGGCATAGAACAATTTTGCAACACAAAGCAGTTTTTATTTTACAGCAGCTTGACTTGCAAAAGAGGGTTCCAGGGAAAAAGAATGCAGGCAGCAACGTATTCAGACGTGTTTAAAACTAAGATTTTCCGACGGTTTTTTATGCAAAAAGTTGTCGTTATATTAAAAAGCCATCGACTATAAAGGAATAATCTCTCTTTTTTTGGGAATTGTGTATCTGTTAAGAACAGATTCCAACCTGAAGAATTTATCTGCTAACCGATTTAACTTTCCCCTATTTTCAAGGCTTTGCGGTATGCCTAAGCTTAAAATATGTATTGACACCTTATACTCAAGGCTTTGATGTATAATCAAAGAGAAATAAGCAAGCAGCCACAATAGCAAAAAACAACGGAAATATGACATGGAATACAAGATCCAGTCCGTAAGACTGGCAAAGGAACCTGGCGGCGCAAAAGCAGCCGTCAAATTAGAAATCCCTGAAAACACCATGTACGCATGGATGAAAGCGGCCAGAGAAGGACTGCTGGATACCGGGTAATGCTGTCCTCGCCTATCCGCAGATGAAGGGAGCCATTATCCACTCTGACCGCGGGACACAATACACCAGCGAAACTTACCGC
>JAMPFK010000042.1 GCA_023664485.1 Bacteroides fragilis
AATGCACCCGACAGGAATCGAACCTGCATCAAAGGCGTCGGAGGCCTACGTTCTATCCGTTAGACTACGGGTGCATATGTTACAAATTTATTACATCATCTCGTTTATCATAACACAAGAAATCCATCTTGTCTAGTAATTAAAACAGGGAAGAAAAAATTTCCTGAAAAAATATGATAACACTCCTCTATTCTCCGCTCCGGATACGGTTGAAAAAGGCGGCCGCCGCGCCAACAGTGACCGCCCTATAAGATTCACCTGCCGCCGTAAAAGCACGGAGATAAAATGAGACGGAAAACCGTCACCATGATTTAAAAATCTCTGATTTTCAGTCTAATATCGTTACTTTTTCCAAAACTCTATCATAATAGTATACATTATAAGACAGCCTTTCTTCCGGGTCCACCTGCGTATCATTCACTTCTTTCACCATTTCCCTGTAAAAGCTTTTTTCCGTTATGCCATCGTCCGGCACAAGGATCACTTCATGTACGGAGCTCGGCAGAATGACCAGATTTTTGTTCAGTTCTCCGGCCAGCAGCCTCATGGACCTGGAATAAAGAAGCGCGGAGGCGCCAAATACTCTGTCGCAGTTGCTCAGCACATACATCCTGGAGCTCCTTTCCGCCGCCTTGCCGATGCCTTTTGGCATTTCTGCAGTCATTTCTCTCCTATTATGGCATAGTTTATGTCCCATAAACTCCTGGATCAGCTGTCCGATCGGCAGCATTTCCTCCGGCCGCAGCCGCAGCATATTCGTCTGCGCCGTTTCATACAGGGCCGGTACATCGATCCCCCACATCGCCAGATGGCTGTTCCTGATCAGAATGGTCGCTTTACCGATATGCGCATCCTCGAACGCATAATAGAACACGACCGCCAGATCCTGCCAGTCAACATAGGGGATCTCCGCAAGCAGCTCCCGATTGCTCTCCCGATGGATCAATTTATACAGGATTCTGCTTTTCGCGCGGGAAAACTGCGTAAAAAATTCCATATCCATATTAACTTCCCTGGCATTCTTCTTATAAACGCGCAGGATATCATATACAATATCCCCAAAAGCCCGGCCCGCCTCATGCTCCTCGTAGAGCTCGTCGATATAAATGGCGGGCGATACGTTGCTGTCCTTCCCGGTAATAACGATGCCGTGCAGGCGGACGCCATTGTTTTTCGCTACGTCCCGGAACGCGATTTCATATCCTTCCCCCAGAACCTCCTTCAATGCGCCGCACATCTTGTTTCCAAACTGTTCTAATCTCATATTGTCCTCTCTTTCCATTCTCTCCGGACCATACGAGTACGAATATGCCCTGCGGCATACCCGGCGGGAATCGTTTCGTAATTCCCGCAATTTTTCTGCGTTTATACAATTTTTCACATAAAAAGACAATGGATTCTTTGCGGTTTCCATTGTCTTACAGGCTTTTAGAAAACTATCTTATGCGGCATCCGTTATACTCTGGACAGATACTCTCCCGTTCTGGTATCGATCTTAATTACTTCACCCTGATTTACAAATAACGGTACCATAACTTTCGCGCCGGTTTCAACGATAGCCGGCTTGCTCGCGCCTGTCGCCGTATCGCCCTTGAAGCCGGGCTCCGTATCGGTAATCTCCAATTCTACGAATAACGGCGGTTCGATTGCAAATACGCTTCCGTTATAGGAGCAGATTTTTACCATCTCGTTCTCTTTGACAAACTTTAACGCATCCCCTACCGTATCGCTGTTCAAAGCGACCTGATCGTAAGTCTCCGTGTCCATAAAGTTGAACAGATCGCCGTCCGCATATAAATACTGCATGTCTTTTCTGTCGATTCGTGCCTGTGGGCATTTCTCAGTCGGTCTGAAAGTTTTCTCGACAACGCCGCCGTTGATGATGTTCTTCAGCTTTGTCCTGACAAAAGCTGCGCCTTTACCCGGTTTTACATGCTGAAACTCCACTATCTGATAAACGTTGCCTTCATACTCGATCGTAATACCATTCCTGAAATCGCCTGCAGATATCATAAAATAATCCTCCTGAATCTTCACTTTATTTTCACATTATAATTCTAATATAGTTTATACTATAAACTTTCATTTTTCAACCTCTTTCCCAAAAAAGAGTAAAACTTTTTAAGACTTTTTAAGAAACTTCTTTTCCCAGGATAAAATCGATCGCCGTCAGATATCCTTCAAGCCCCTGTCCATATATCTGCTTATCGCAGGCGGGCGCGGTCACGGATACTTTACGAAAATCTTCCCGCTCCATAATATTGGAAATATGGATTTCCACCTTGGGCGCCGTAATGCTCGCGAGCGCATCCCGGATCGCGTAACTGTAATGGGTATAGGCCCCCGGATTGATGACGATTCCTTCCGTGCCGTCGAAATAAGCATCCTGTATCCTGTCAATGATCGCTCCCTCATGATTGCTCTGAAAAACCTCCAGCGTACAGCCCTCCTTCTGCCCCTTTTCCGCTATCAGTTTTAACAGATAGTCATAATCCTGCGTGCCATACACGCTTTTTTCCCGAATTCCGAGGAAATTCAGGTTCGGTCCGTTAATCACCAGTATTTTCATTCCAATTTCCATCCCTTTCTCTCAGCCTGCGGACTCCGGGCCGGCGGCAGCATCCTGCTGGCAATATCCCGGCGGCAGAGCCGCAATCAAAAAATCTGTCTTTTTTCAACCGCTTCCACGATTTCATCCAGAATCGTATCAAAATCTTTCCCATCCACATCGACAGCCACATCGGCTGCACGCTCATAAACGGCCTTTCTTGCGTCTAACAGCGCTTTTATCTTTCCCTGCGGATCCGCCCCCTGCAGAAGCGGCCTCGACGTATCGTGCTTCGTCCTCTCATAAATCGTCTCCGCATTGGCCCGCAGATAGACCACCGTTCCAAGCTCCTTTAACAACGCCTGATTCTCCTCCCGTACAGGCAGGCCGCCGCCCACCGAAACGATCATGTTCTTCGCCGTCGGAATCAGTTTTTTCAGGCATTTCGTTTCCAGCTCCCGGAAAAAAGCCTCCCCGTCCCTCTGAAAAATCTCGGAAACCGTCCGGCCTTCTTCTTTTTCAATCAGCTTATCCGTATCCTCCATCGCCCGGCGCAGGCGGTACGAAAGCCGGATTCCGACCGTCGTTTTTCCACACCCCATGAAACCGATCAAAACAATATTTTTCATAAGTTCATATTTCCTTTCAGCTTCTCATAAACAAGCCCGGCTTTTTCTTCGGTTATCTCCGTCCGGTTCCACAGCTCGTAAGCGATAACGCCCTGATAAAGCAGCATTTTCAGCCCGTTATAAGCCTCTCCTCCCGCTTCCCGCACGAGGCGCATGAAACGCGTCGTAAAAGGCTTATAGATCAGGTCGAACCCGGTATGTATTTTCTGATAAAAAGCGGCGTCCCCGATTACAACATCCTCGTCCCGCGGCGAAAGCCCCACGGAAGTCCCCTGAATCGCCAGGAATTTCCGCTCCGGCAGCTTCGGGTAGTCCGCAAGCAGCATCGGCACAATGACTTCCCTGTCAAACGCTTTGTTGACCTCTTCCGCCACTTTGGCAGCCTTTTCAAACGTCCGGTTCAGCAGATAGACTTTTTCCGCCTTCTGCGCCCCGCACAGACAGGCGACCGCCCGCGCCGCGCCGCCTGCGCCAAGAAGAACGATTTCTTCTCCCTCAATGCGGATGCCTTCGCTCGTCATCGCCCGGTACAGCCCGGCCATATCCGTGTTATAGCCCTTATAACCGCCCTCTGTGCGCACCAGCGTATTGACCGCCCCGATATGGGCCGCGAGCTCATCTACCTCCACAAGGCTTCCGATCACCTCGCTTTTATAGGGAACCGTTACGTTCAGGCCGAGCACGTTCAGCGCATAAGCGCCCCGGACCGCGTCCGCAAGCCTCCCGTTCTCTACAAGAAAAGGCGTATAGACCAGATTATGGCCGCACATCCGGGCCAGCGTGTTGTGAATGACCGGCGACATCGTATGCTCCACCGGATTGCCGATCAGGCCGCAAAGCCTCGTTTTCCCGTCAATCATCTTCCGACCGCTCCTTTCTCAATCTCCGTCCGTTCCTTTCGCAGCTTCCTTTTATAAAAGAATAGCACGATTTTTTCCAGACGCCTCTTTAAAACGATCTGAATCTCCTCCTTCGGATGAATCGGCTTAACCAGATAAGTCCTGATGCCGGCCTTTTTCGCCCCCCATACATCCGTAAAAAGCTGATCGCCGACGAACAGAGTCGTTTCCGGCGTCGTTCCCATCATTTCCATCGCTTTCCGATAGCTTTCCGGAAAAGGCTTGTTCGCCTTATAAATATAACGGGAACCCACTTTGTCGTTAAAGCTCCGGACGCGCGGTTCCCTGTTATTCGACAACAATATGCTCTCATAGCCGATGCTTCTCAGTTTTTCAAACAGGGCAACGCTTCTTTTATCCGCCGGCGCGCCATGCGGAACGAGCGTATTGTCGATATCAAAAATAACGCCCCGGCAGCCCTGCTCATACAAAGCCGCATAATCGATTTCATAGGCCGAATCCAGATAAACATCCGGATAAAAACGTTCTAACATGCGGCCTCCTTTCCACCCAAAAAAAGGCGCCGCCCCGCAGCACCTTTTACGAAATTACAGGTTCTTAACAATATGATTATATCTTGCTGTGAATGCAATTTTAACGATGGAGCTTAGCAGCATCAGCAGGATATCCCATAGCAGAAAAGAGTAGGCATTTTGTACAAATGCCTGATACCATGCCGCTTCTCCCCAAATCTTATTTCCGAAAAAAATGAATAACAAAAGGAATAATGCGATAATCATAAAAAGCCATCGAAAACCATTGGCAACCGTCATCGGCACGCTGGCCTTCGCTACGATTTCTTTCTGCTGTTCAGTCATATAAACGCCCTTTCTCTTCCATCCGTCCTATCCGACAGGATTCTCCGATGTATCCAGCACCTTTTTCAACTCATCCATAAAGGTATTGATATCCTTAAATTCACGGTAGACCGAAGCGAACCGGACATAAGCGACCGCCTCTAAATCTTTCAGCTTGTTCATAACGAGCTCGCCGATCACCTGGCTCGGAATTTCCTTCTCTTCCCGATTGAAAATATCCGTCTCGACTTCATCGACCAGCTGATTGACCCGGTTGATGCTGATAGGCCGCTTGTGGCATGCACGGAGCACGCCGGCTTCTATCTTGGTCCTGTCGTAAGTCTCCCGGTTATTATCTTTTTTAATGACGATCAGCGGAATCGTCTCAACCTTCTCATAAGTCGTAAACCGTTTCTCACATTCGTCGCAGACGCGTCTTCTTCTGATCGAATTATTATCCTCCGCCGGTCTGCTGTCGATAACTCTCGTATTTTCATGACCACAAAATGGACACTTCATCCTAATCCCCTTTTCTGAGCGACTTGTCGCGAAGAGGCGGCGAGAAATTCGCTTACTGCTTGCAGTATTGCGATTCTCTCGTCTGCTATCAAGGCTATTTGTTTTCGCTCAGAAACAAATAGCCGGTTGAAAAATAAGCTGTCAGGCTTATTTTTCAATCTGTATCCCCATTTCTAACGCCGGCCATGGCCTGTGTCTATTATCTCATAATCAAATTATTATGTCAACTCAATAAATTTCAATCGGCCCGCAAAAAGTAAAAGTACGGGGCAGGAGAATCCTCTTCCCGCCCCGGCTTCCTTTTTATCAACCCGGTTCCGATATCCGGCTGACGCCTACATAAATATCTGAAATCTCATACCATGTTGGATAATCTGTGATCCCGCTCTGCGGCAGTCCGAATACCTTCTGGAATACCCGCACGGCTTCCGCCGTCGAAGCGCCGTAAACGCCGTCTACCGTAAGCCTTGGAATCGCCGGATAGTTCTGCGCAATCCGGTTGATCTGCTGCTGTAACTGTCTCACCTTATCCCCCGACGCGCCGATACCAAGATTGTATCCCGGCCAGGAGGACGGCACGCCGGCCACGCTCACCGCCGAATTGATATACATATCGCTGCCATAATAATATCTGATAATTTCTATGGCGGAATAGCCTTCATCAGCCTCTGTCAAGCACGGACTAAAAAATTTTATCGGCATTTTTCTCCATATCGACATCAGGAAGAATCTGTTCCAGGTCATCTTTGCAGTTCCAGACAATATGTAAAGCCTTATTGGGATAAACGATGACCTCCTGCAGAACGTCCGGCACGATCTCCGCAGTTAATTCCTCTATGTCCGCATATTGCCGGAAACTGTCTGTAAACCGGTTCTCCGGACCGGCGTCGGCGCTTTTCAGCCTTGCTTCAAGCGCCTTCTTTTTAACGGCTATGCTGTCTCTCTTTTCTTCGTCGGCTTTTTTAGCAGAAAGATACTCGGTTTTACGAAGTTCTCCAAATGCAAGCTTTTCGTAAAGCTCCCGTATGCTGTTCTCCAACCCGGCATGGGATTCCTCTAATTCGGAAAGTTTCCTCCGGATAATGTCCTCGCCGCATTTTTCACAGCGGCGCACTTCTTCCCGGATATGGCTGATTTCCACCGCATAATGTACCTGCGCACGCAGCCCGTCAAGTACGGCTTCCACCAGATCGGCTTCCGGTATACGCTGTTCCGGACAGGAATAGATATCCGTCATGCGCGGCGTACAGCAGAAATAATAGGGATGTCTGCCTCTCATACGCGTCATGGCACGGCCGCAGACGCCGCACCTTATTTTTTTACCAGACAGACTGTTCTTTCCGCCGGACTTCATGGGGCCGCGCTCCACAAGCCTTCTTATACGAGCCTGCGCGCGGTCAAATTCTTCCTGCGTCACGATTTTTTCGTGGGTGTTGTCCACAATAATCCAGTCTTTCCTGCTTACTTTTACGGAACGGAAGCTCCCCACTTCGGCCGCTCTTCTTTTGCCAAAAACACTCCTGCCGACATATCGCTCGTCGCGCAGGATGATCGCCACCGCTTCATGGGTCCAGAAATTATCCTCCCTGATACAGTTCCATTTCGTACGGGAACAGCCCGCGGCTTTTTTATACCGCATAGGGGTCGGAACCTGTTCTTCATTCAATATCCGGGCAATCTCCATCGTGCCTGCCCCATCCGCCGCCAGATGAAAAATGCGGCGCACATTTTCCGCCGCTTTCTCATCGATCGCAAGATGGTTCCTGTTGCCAGGATCTTTCACATACCCATAAGGAGCAAAAGCGGAAATGTATTCGCCCCGCTGCGCCTTAAAACGCTGCGCTCCCCGCACCTTCTGCGAAAGATCGCGGCTGTAGAAGTCATACAACAGCGTTTTAAAAGAAACTTCCAGACCGTCTGCGTCCATCGGACGGATACTGTCGAACCCATCATTGACCGCTATAAAACGGACGCCCAGGAAGGGAAACACACGGGAAATGTAATTGCCGACGGTCAGGTAATCCCGTCCGAACCTGGAAAGGTCTTTTACGATAATACACTGAATTTCGCCATGCTTTACGCGTTCAAGCATTTCCCCGACTGCCGGGCGCTCAAAGTTTTTTCCGCTAAAGCCGTCGTCACAGAACTCTATCATTTCGGCATCCTCAAATTCCGGCATCCGGCTGATAAAATCGGATAAAAGATTCCGCTGGTTCGCGATGCTGTTCGATTCCGCTTTCCCGGCTTCTTGCCTGTCCCTGTCCCCGTCGGATATACGCAGGTATTTTGCAATCGTAAGGCTGCCCGCACTCATAAAACCACTCCCTTTCCCTCCGCTTCAGGAGGTTCAGCCCGTTCCCTGTAAGCGGTTTTCCCATCTTCCGCGATTTTCTGCACTGCACGGAAGGTTTCCTCGTCAATGACCGGCTCATGCGTATTACGGACAATAATCCATTCAGATGCGGGAAGCGTCTGCCGCGCTTTCCCTTCATAGAAAGATTCCCGCCTGCGCCCCTGCACCATATGCCCCAGATAGACCTCGTTTGATAAAATTCTCCTTATGACCGGCGGTTTCCATACCGCATTGGCGTAACGTTCAGATTTTGCATCCCCTTTCAGATAGTGATACCGCGAGGGAGAGGGGATCCCCTGCCCATTTAATTTTCGTGCTATCTGCATGCAGGATATGCCGGAAAGCCGCTGTCTGAATATTTCCCGCACCACCGGCGCGGTCTCTGTGTCCGGTTCAAGCCGATGGCGGTCATCTTTGCATTTCCGATAGCCGTATGCCGCCCATGATCCGATAAATTCGCCCTTACGCTGTTTAACTGCCAGCGCCGATCCGATTTTGCCGGATATATCCCTGCTGTATACTTCATTGATAATATTTTTCAACGGGATAATACAGCCGTCGCCGCCATGCTCCGCGGTCAATGTGTCAAATCCGTCAGCTATTGCGACAAAACGCACGTCCAGAAAAGGAAAAACCCGTTCCAGATAATTTCCTGTTTCCCGGTAATTCCGCCCAAACCTGGATAAGTCTTTGACCACAATACAGTCTGTCTTTCCGCTCCTGATATCCTGTAAGAGCCTTTCAAACTCCGGCCTTTCAAAATTCGTCCCTGTCTGTCCGTTATCTATCTGACAGCCGTCTTTGATACAATTTAATTTTCCCCGAAACCTTTTAATTTTGCCCCTATACTTTTTAATTTTGCCCTGGGGGGGGCGTTGGGAAAAATGTCATTGGAGTTTAAATTAATCTGAAAACAAAACGGCGGGACATCTCCTCCTGCGTTCGGTAAAAATACGGTTTCTCTGCCGGGTTTTCCGGCACCGCATACAGCTCCCCGAAAATATGCCCGGTAAAGCCTGCATCATGTATCACACGGCAGTATCGTGAAATGTTCTGGAAAAGCCTGCAAAATCAATAATTTCATGGCTTGAAATGGCATTTTGTTTAAGATTTTGTCATGATACGAATTGAGCGGACGCTGTCTGCCTGATTTGCATTGGAGGTACATCTATGGCAGAAAGCCAGAATATTGAATGGAAAGAAACGTGGCGAGATGAATACCTGAAATGGGTATGCGGTTTTGCCAATGCACAGGGTGGAAAAATTTATATAAGCACAAATGACGATGGAACAGTCATCGGAGTCCAGAACAGCAAGAAACTTATGGAAGATATTCCCAACAAAGTAAGAGATGTTTTGGGAATTATTGTAGATATAAATTTATTGACAAAAACGGCAAAGAATATATTGAAATTTGTGTCAGCCCAAACACTTATCCAGTTAATTACAGAGATGAATATCATTATCGACGCGGAAGTACAAAACAATTGCTGAAAGGACAGGCACTGAATTAATTCCTTTTGAAAAAGACCGGTATAACATGGGACAGCGTTCCCATACAGAATGCCAGAATAAGAGATTTAAGGAATGACAGTTTTGATATTTTCAGGGAACAGGCAGTAAAAAGCAAAAGAATGGATGAGCCTGATATTCAGGTCAGTAATGAGCAGTTGCTTGACCGTTTAAACCTTATCAATGAAGGCCTGCTTACAAGGGCAGCGATTTTGCTGTTTCATCATAATCCGGAGAAATGGATTCCCGGTTCTTATATCAAAATTGCCTATTTTCAATCAGAATCTGATATTCTGTATCAGGATGAGGTACATGGATCTTTATTGTCACAGGCAGACAGGGTTGTGGATTTAATTTATACAAAATATTTGAAAGGAATCATTTC
>JAMPFK010000043.1 GCA_023664485.1 Bacteroides fragilis
CCCATTTCTTTCTTATTGTCAATAATAAGCTATTTTTCCCGCCCTGTCAATCCCCCAATTTTGATTTTTCACTTCAAAATATTTCTATTGGCATTTTTAATGCAATGGGGGAACTTTGTTCCCCCCTTAACTACTCCATAGCGGCGATGCAGAGCGTATTATGGAAAAACTGGATAAGGGCTTAATTGACTTTGGGTTGTTGGTTGGGGAAACGAATATTAGTAAATATGATTATCTTAAACTTTCGCAAAAAGATATATGGGGCGTCCTGATGCGCAAAGACAGCCCATTGGCAGAAAAGGAAACAGTCTGTGCGGAAGATTTGTGGGACAGGCCCTTGATTGTATCACATCAGACCTCAATCAATACAGAAATGTTTCATTGGTTAAAAATGGATATTTCCAAACTGAACATTGTTGCAACTTATGATTTGATTTACAGCGCCGCACAGTTTGCCAAAAAAGGTTTTGGATATGTAATTGCATTGGATCGGCTGATTAACACAACCGGTGACAGTAATTTATGCTTCAGACCGCTTTCGCCTGCGTTAGAGGCGGAGCTTTGCATTGTTTGGAAAAAATATCAGGTTCTTTCAAGAGCCTCCGCCGTATTTCTTCAGCAATTGAAAACAGAAACCGGGCAAAGTACCTCCCGCGACTGATTTATTCAAGGTAGAACTGTCATATCAAAGCTCTTTCCAAAATGGTGCAGCCGCAGTGTAGTAAGCGCCGTTTCGAAGAAGCTTTCCGATTGACAAATCAGGCAAAGCGTTTTATAATCCTTGTAATATAACAGTAATTATAAAAAAGAGGATCAGAATGCCGCCAAAAGCAAAAATAACGAAAAATATGGTTATTGACGCTGCATTTGAGGTTGCCCGTAAGACAGGTGCGGAAAATATCAATGCCAGGACAGTATCAAAAAAGCTAAACTGTTCCACACAGCCCGTCATGTATCATTTTGCAACGATCGACGAGCTGAAAAAGGCCGTTTATAAAAAAACAGACGATTATCATACGGAATATCTGATGAATATTCCGGCGGGACAGGAATCTGTTATGTTTGGAATCGGAATGAATTATATCCGCTTTGCTGTGGAGGAGCCTGATTTATTCCGCTTTCTTTTTCAATCAGGCTCCGTTGAAAACAGCCTTCCTGGAATGATAGATTCAGCGGAGCTTAATCCTGTTATTTCCACAATGCAGGAAGCCATGAAAATGAATTCAGAGCAGACAAAAGAAGTTTTTGTAACGCTTGCGATGTTTGTTCACGGATATGCCAGCATTATCGCCAACAATTCCTTAGCGTATGACGAGGAGCTTGCCGCCGTACAGTTAGAGCGGGCATACAGAGGCGCGGTATTAGCCGTGCAGGAGGAATCGGGCGTCATAAATCCTGAATATCATAAGAAAGGAAATTCGTATGAAAGTAATTTTACACGATCTGGAGATACAATATCATGAAATACTCAGCGGAAAAGGCGACGAGGTCATTTATGCAGACGGAAAATATGCTCCCTGTCAGGGCTGTTTTGGCTGCTGGACGAAGCATCCGGCGGAATGCTTTATGAAAGACCGCCTGAAGCAGTCCGCCCGTGTGATCGGACAGGCAGACGAATTTGTCATTATTACGAAAAATCTGTACGGTACTTACAGCCCTGCGGTGAAAAATGTTCTTGACAGGAGCATTGGCATTTCAACGCCGTTAGCTACCTATCGTGGAAAGCAAATGCACCATACCCTGCGTTATGGGAAGCACAATTTGTTCAGGGTAATCGTGTATGGCGGCGCTGCAGAACAGGAAAAGGAAACCTTTATCTATATGGCGGAAAGAAATGCAATCAATAATGGATTTGAAAAGTCCGAAGTGATTTTTCTAAATGATTTTTCCGAATTGGAGGACTTTATATGAAAACAGTATTTATAAATTGCAGTCCCAAAAAAAGATTTTGTGCGTCCGCTTATTTTCTGGGGCTGCAGCGATTATTCGTGAAAGGTAAAAAAGTGACGGAAAAGCTGCGGAATCAAAGCGACTATCAACGTATCCTAAACGAATTGCCGGATGCGGATACGGTTGTATTTTGTCTTCCGCTATATGTGGACAGCGTGCCATCACATGTGCTTCCTTTTCTGAAGGAAATGGAATTTTTCTGCAAAGAAAACAACCTTCGGCTGAACCTGTACAGCATTTCCAACAATGGCTTTATTGAGGGAAATCAAAGCGAGCCGTTATTGCGGGTTTTTCAAAATTTCTGCGAAAAAAGCAATTTGAAATGGGGCGGCGGGATCGGAATCGGCGGCGGAGTTATGTTGAATGTTACCCGCCTTGTATTTATCATACAAATCGGATTATTATTTCTGAATATGCTGCTAAATGGGATTCAGAACGGTAATTTTCTGCCGGTAGACGCGCTTGCGAATTTCGCCGAACAGGCGCTTTGTCTTCTTTTTCTGAATCTGGGCGTATTTTTCTACATCATAAGAATGGGCAGCTCCATTAACAAAGGGCAATTTTTCGGCAAAAGATATACCCGTATCATGATACCGTCATTTATATTTATTATTTTTACAGATATTTTCTACACGATTATTTCAATCTTTCAGGGCGGGATTTTTAAAGGATGGCTCGCGAGGAAACAGCCGGGCAGTTAAGTGCACATATCAGGCGGATGGAAAACCGAAAACCCGCGGGCCCCTTTACTCCATCGCTTTCCGCCGCAGCTCTTCATAACTGTCCACAACGTCGCAGACGACCGCTCCGTTTCCGACAGCCTTAAAGTGCTCTCTGGCGCAGTGAAGCTTCGCTTTTTCCGGAAAGGAACGCCGCACGGCGTCGGACCCTTCCGTCTCCGCCGCAAAATAAATGTGTTTGACGGTTTCCCCGCGGAACGCGACCGCCCAGTCCGGGGTATAACGCCCGAACGGAGTCGGGATATAAAAGCTGTCCGGCAGCTTTACATAGACTGCGACCTCGTCCGCCGCGTCCAGCTTTTCCGCAAAAGCCCTTTCTTTTACAGAATGATAGATGAGATGGTCATACAAATGCTTCTCCGTCCTCATCGCATTGACTCCCAGCCGGCCTTTTACCGCAGGTTCCGTGAAAATCTCCGTATCATACCGTTCCCCTGTCAAACGATAGGTAATGTGCTCCATTACCGCCGCCGCTTTCTGGTCGTTGATCAGGGAGGCCGCTTTCATGATAAATTCCTCCGGATTGTCCCTGAACTGCCCGAACACAGGCTTTTCTATACCGGTAAGGATCCGAATGACCGTTTTCCGTGTCAGCCCCGTTTCATCGACCAGCTTTCCGGCCAGATCGTATTTTACGCCCCTGCTTACGGAAAGCCCGGCCGGATCATATCCTGTCCCCCGGCTCCCGGCCGCGCTGTCCCTGTCGGCGGAATACGTTCTTACCACAGACACGCCGGAAAGAGGTTCTTCCTCAGAACCGGTACCGCCCATCCGCCCCGATTCCACCTGAAAAAAAATCTCAGGGACATAAAGATTCCTGTTCAGCGAATCCACTGCCCTTTTTACCAGCTCTTCCGTATCAAAATCGACCGTATAGACCGACTTGGCATTCATTGCCGACCACAGGGACATGAACGCTTCGCTGTTCAGCTTTTCCCGGTCGATTCGCGGCTCCACGTTATTCCTGCGGGCATCTTCCGGTATCATCACCGCGCTGTCATAAACGGCGCCGGCCTTTTCCGGCCTGTCTTCGACGGATTCCGCCAGCTCGGCCTGCAGACTTCTGGCAAAGGAATCGTAGCTCTCGCTCGCGATAACGGTCAGCACGTTGATATCGTGCACCTCGCTCCCCAGCGCCTTTTCATCCATTCGTTCCCCGTCCTGATTCACACAGAGACGCAGCCCCCGGCCGACCTCCTGACGCTTACGGACTTCGCTGCCGCTCTGTTTCAGGGTACAGATCTGGAATACGTTCGGATTATCCCAGCCCTCCCGCAGGGCAGAATGGGAAAAAAGGAATCTGACCGGCGACTTCTTTGGATCGCGTTCTAACAACAGTTCTTTGTTTTTCATAATGAGGTCATAGGCGTCGGTATCATTTGAAGTCCTGCTCTTTTTATCATCTCCTGCGACCTGATTGACGATATGTCCCTTTTTATCGATGGAAAAATATCCCGCATGGGTACTGGATACGGGAATCGCGGCCAGATACCGTCCATAATCGCCTGCGCCGGCTTCGTGCTGTATCCGTTCGGCGATATCCTGGTATTCTTCCTCAAACATCTGCGCAAAAATGCCGTTTTTCGGCCGTCCGTCTCTGTCATATTCCCTGTAATGCGCAACTTCATCGATAAAGAACAGGGAAAGGACCTTGATTCCTTTATGAAACAGCTGTCTTTCCCTTTCCATATGGGAAAGAATGGTCTCCCTGATTTGAATACGCCGAAGCTGTTCCTCTCCCGCCTTCCCGCTCACATCGCCGGCATACAATTTCAGTCCATTGATAAATTCCACCGAACCGTCGCGCCCGTCAATGCTTTTTATGACAAATCCGTCCCGATATTCCGAGAGCCCCCCGGAATGCACATACAGATCGAATCCAATACCTGCCTTCTGCGATTTCCTGCGAAGGCCCGCCGCAGTTTTATAATCGAACTGAATCGTTGCCGCCGGATCCGCCTTTGACAGATGGATGCTTTCCAGATATACATAACTGTCCGCCGCTGCCGTGCCGGTCTGCGTGATTCCTTTCACGGCGATCCTTTTTACCAGACGTTTCTGAAAGGCGTCCGCCGCATCCAGCCGGTAGACCATGTTATAAATGCTGTCGGCTTTATGGGTGGCGGAATACCGCAGGGTCATAAGCGGATTGAACTGTTTCAGATTTTCTCTTGTCTGCTTTCCCTCTACCGACTGCGGTTCGTCAATGATCATGATCGGATTTGTTCCCGCCAGAATATCGATGGGCCTGCGCGACCTGAAATCATCGAGTTCCATATAAATTCTTCTGGCGTCCTTTCCCCTGGCATTAAACGCCTGGGCATTGATGATCATAACGTTCATAGAAGGGTCGGATGCAAATCTGTCTATCTCCGTCAGCCGGGAAGAATGATAGATAAAAAAGTGAATCTTCCTCCCGTATTCCCCGGCAAAATGCTCCTGCGTGACCTGAAAAGACTTATACACACCTTCGCGGACCGCAATGCTTGGAACGACAACGATAAACCTGCTCCACCCATACCGCTTATTCAATTCGTACATCGTCTTGATATAAGTATATGTTTTGCCGACGCCGGTTTCCATTTCTATTGTCAGATTGTATCTGCCTTCCAGCCTGCGGGACGGCGCAATCTGATTTTTTCTTTGTACCTTATTCAGGTTTTCCAAAATCATATTGTCCGATAACGCGGGAACGATCCCCGCATTGGCCCATCCGGCGGAATACGCCAGAAAAGGCTGCCCCGCAAATACGTCCGCCACGGCCTTCGCGGCGTCCGCCTGAAATTTCTGATGCCTGAACTGTAATTTCATGCCGCCTCCTTAAAGAACTTTAACGCGCGTATCCGGAGCAAGTAACCTGAACAGCTCCGCCGCATTGAGCTTAGCCGGGCTGCCTGAAAAACTGCTGTCTCTGAATACCGCCATCAAAGGCCGCCTGCGGGCAATCGTCCCGATTACCTCTTCCGAAATATTTTCCGCAAAGCAGGCGATAAGCTCTCCGCCATGACAGGTATGGACAACCGCCCCGTCGATGATTTCCGATGAATAAGGCAATGATAAAGGCAGGCCCCATTCCAGCAGGCAACCGAATAAAAGATCCAGATCGTTCCGATCTTCCTTCACATTTTCTTCCAGCGTCCTCAGCAGATCCTGCGAATATTCTTCCGCCGCATAACAGACATTCTTTCTGTTCGCAGAATCCACGGAAAACGTCCGATACCCGCAGTCAACGCCGGCATTGCCCTCTTTTTTTATTTTTTCTCCCGCCCTCTTTATCCTCTCCCGTCCGATTTCGCAGATATTCCGGTAACCATTTCGATATGCCTCGGATTTTTCCCCGCATTTTTCAGGGAGCTGGACCATAATAAATTTTCGACGCAGGTTATCTTCAGCGTTCAGCTGCATTACGGCATGCGCGGTAGAAGCCGAACCCGAAAAAAAGTCCAGAACCACCTCGCCGTCTTTTACATTCGCCACCCTGATAATTGCCCGCAGGAGTTCGACCGGCTTCGGATTGCTGAAAATATTCCTGGTTCCAAAAAGCGCCGTCATCTGGTCATTCGCGCCCTGATTATGGCCGAACTGCTCATGCGGCCACCAATTCGCCGCGCATTGCCCTTCGTTCTCCCTCTCGGACTGATAATACTTTTTTCTGGGCATTCCATCGCCGCCCCTTGGGAAATAAATCCGCCCTTCCGCCAGATACTTCCGATAGGTCGCTTCCTCCCCCATCCACTCTTCCTCAAGAATCCTGCCTGTAGGCGTAACAATTTTATACCTGCTGCCGCTCTGACCCGATCCCGTTTTCCATGGCTTACTCGCCCAGGGTCCCCTGGGGTCATTGTCCGCATTAGTGAAGCTCGCCGTCAGATCGAGCTTTCCGACGCCGGCGCTTTTTAAATAAGCGCTGTCCTTCGCATAGACCAGAATGTGCTCCGCTACGATTCCTATCATCTTGGTCTTATCATTCGGCTGATTATGGCGTCTCCTCCAATGGATGTGTCCTTCAAAATTCTGTTTTCCAAATACTTCGTTGCATATCATTTTCAGGTTTTCCAGTTCGTTATCATCGATACTGATAAAAATAACGCCGTCTTCGGAAAGCAGATTCCTCGCGAGCAGCAGCCGCGCATAGATCATGGAGCACCATTGGGAATGAAACCTTCCGCCGGTCCCGGCGTTCATCACCATATGGTTTCCTTCCTCATCGACTATCCCGGCAGCGGCTTCATAGGCATCGACCGATTCTTTGAAGGAATCGCGATAAATAAAATCGTTTCCCGTATTATAGGGCGGATCGATATAAATCAGTTTTATCCCGTTTAAATAGCTTTCCTGAAGCAGTTTCAGCGCATCGAGGTTATCTCCCTCGATATAAAGGTTCCCGGTATTCTGCCAATCGACGCTCTTATCGATCTGCGGTCTTAAAGTCTTATCGATCGGAGCATTTGCCTCGATAACAGCCTGCTTTTTGCCGACCCAGGAAAAGCCGAAATATTCGGCTCCTTCCACCCGTTCTCTGCTGAAAAGCTGCTTTAATTCCTCAAAATTCACAGCATACTCCGGCTTCCCCTCCGGCGATATCGTTTCCGTGACACAGCCCGGAAACAAAGCGCGAAGCTTCTCTATATTTCTGCCCACCCCGTCAATGCTTTCCATTTTCATACGATCCGGCATTCTCCTTTTCCTGATTCTCTCCGATGACCCGATCCATAAATTCTCCGGCAAACTCTCTCATCCTGTCCGGCCTGTTTATAAGCGGCAGCGCAAGCTCTGTTCTTGAAACCGCATGTAATAACGACGGCGTTTTCCATGTCGGAGTCCCTTCCAGTTCTTCCACAATAATATAATCGATATTCCCTGGAACAGGATAGTATATCACAAACAATCCCGTCTGAAAACGATCCCTGAGCAGCGCAAGGCTCTTGTATTTTTGATAATCCTTCTTCCGATAATTATGAATGCCCTGCCGCTCAAAACTGATCGTCGAATCAGCCGTATACTTTTTAAATTCGATTACCGCAGCGACCCGATTATTCCTGTCATACAATATCGTATCCACATCGCCCGGCCAGAAAAACGGTTTTTCCGACAAATACCCCTCCAGATAAGAGGTAGCATATCTGAGCCCGTCTTTTCCCAGGGAAGCCGGTTTTATGCGCAGCTTTTCGATGCGATCCTGAATCTCTTCCGCATTCAGATACGAAATTGACCCCTTCCGGTATTTTGTCAGATCCAATTCTACGACCTTTTCCTGCCCGCTGCTCCACAGGCTTTCCGGAACGTCCCGAAAAAGCATATATTTTTCCCGCATTCCATGATATCTCAAAAAGAAATAAAGCGAACGGGATTTTTCAATGCCGTCGCAATCAGAAATAAGCTTTGTCAGCTCATCCTCCTCCATCTGCTGAATCTCTTCCGAATCGCTTATTCTTTTGATCCACACCTCATCGCAGACGCTTTCCTTCTCCCAATTGACAAAAAAATCAAAGGATGCCGCATAAAGCCCCTTTTCCCTGAAAAAGACAGAATCGAACCACCCCTCCGGATCCCCGCATAAAGGATTTATCTGCGCCGCCTTCCGCCTGTCTTCTCTATGCGCTAATACAGGTTTTCTCAGCATAAACTTTACCTCCCCATGAAAAATTTATTTTTCACGGCATCCGCCATGATTCCGCTTTGCGGGTTCTCCAATTAATATGAAAAACGCCGCATTTCAGGCATCTCACCGGATTCCCCTCACCCTGTTCTCCGGATATTATATCATGAATCTGCGATTCATGATATAATATCCGCGGAGGGAAATTTTATTTTCATAGATATCGGTTTAAAAATATTTTTTTTCCGTAAGATTCATGATATAATGAGCGTTAGCGAGGAAAGCATGCTTGCATGTTTGACGAGCGGCGA
>JAMPFK010000044.1 GCA_023664485.1 Bacteroides fragilis
GTGATCAGGTACTTGTGCGTGAGACAAGACGAGAAAAAGTAGAAAGAGGTACTTATGAATAAAGTTATTCTTATGGGGCGTTTGACAAGAGATCCTGAGGTAAGGTACTCTCAGGGGGAAAACGCGACGGCAGTTGCCAGATATACATTAGCTGTTGACCGTAGATTTAATCGTAACGGAGACGAAAACACCGCGGATTTTATTAACTGTGTCGCATTTGGCAGGGCAGGAGAATTTGCGGAGAAATATTTCCATAAGGGAATCAAGATTGCGATTACAGGACGCATCCAGACGGGCAGCTATACCAATAAAGACGGCGTCAGGGTATATACGACCGACGTTGTTGTGGAAGAACAGGAATTTGCCGAGAGTAAGAACAGCAGTTCCGGCGGCGACGGAGGCTTTTCCGGCGGCGGCAGCAGACCGGCTCCGGCGGCAGCAGGCGACGGCTTCATGAATATTCCTGACGGAATCGACGAGGAACTGCCATTTAACTAATTTTTGATAGGAGGTAAATGATATGGCTTATAATAAAACAGAGAAGCCCGATTTCCCTGCAAAGAGAAAAGGCGGAATCCGCAGAAGAAAAAAAGTCTGCGTATTTTGCGGCAAGGATAATTTAATTGATTACAAAGATGTCAATAAATTAAAGAGATATGTGTCTGAAAGAGGCAAGATTCTGCCCAGAAGAATTACCGGAAACTGCGCAAAGCATCAGAGAGCGCTGACAGTAGCGATCAAACGTGCAAGACATGTGGCGTTGATGCCTTATGTTCAGGACTAAACGGTACGGTATCTGAAAAGAATCGTCATAAGACGGCTGTTTCAAAGGCGGAGTGTACAAAAGCTCCGCCTTTTTTCTATATGATGTCAAAAAAAGGGGAAATGAAACTACATATTGATGTAGCATGAACTGGCAAAAAATGTTATACTGATACTGTTATGGGATTAAAACTGGGGAAGTATGTAAACAGATAAAGAATATACGAATAAGAGGCTATTATGAAAAATAGTGTAAAATTAAAAGGAAGAATGAAGTTTTATCTGCAATCCTCTTTGTATTTGGGGTTTTTGCTGATCGCAGTGGATGTTTTGATTTATTTTATCGATATCCGGGCGGGAGTGGTGCTGAGCTGCTTTATCATTTTTTACCTTGCCATCGTTCTTTCTTTGATGTTTTACAATAAACCGATTATTATCAATGAGCTGATCAGCTTTGCAACGCAGTACGGACAGATACAGCGGCGGCTGCTGCGGGATTTGGATCTGCCCCACGCGCTGCTTGACGAGAATGGCAAGATTATCTGGACGAACATTGCTTTTGAGAAAGTCGTGGATAAGGAAAAAGGATACCGGAAATCGATCACCTCCCTTTTTCCAACGATTACAAAGGACAGGCTTCCCGGAAGCATCGATGAAGACGAGGTCGAATTCGATATCGATTATGGAGAGTACAATTATATCGCGAGACTCAAGAAGATTTCGTTAAAGGAGATGGCAGAGAACAGCGATATTATCGAGGCAAAGGGATATGACGGCTATTTAATTGCGCTGTATCTGTTTGATGAGACGGCTTTGAAGATCGCCCTGCGGGAGGTGGACGACCAAAGCCTGGCGGTGGGGCTGATTTATCTGGATAACTATGAGGAAGCGCTCGAAAGCGTGGAGGAAGTCAGAAGGTCGCTTTTGGTTGCTTTGATCGATAGAAAAGTGAATAAATATATCGCGGCATTGGACGGCATCTGCAGAAAGATGGAGAAAGATAAATATCTGGTTATTATGAAAAAGAAGTCCGTTTCCGTGCTGCAGGAAAACCGTTTTGACTTGTTAGAGGATGTAAAGACCGTCAATATTGGCAACGAAATGGCCGTTACGCTCAGTATCGGCGTCGGCATGAGCGGTCTGACTTATGCGCAGAATTATGAATTTGCCCGCAACGCGATCGATTTGGCGCTGGGGCGGGGCGGCGACCAGGCGGTTATGAAAATGCCGGAGAATGTCATTTATTACGGCGGCAAGAGCCAGCAGATCGAAAAGAGCACCCGCGTAAAGGCAAGGGTGAAGGCGCATGCCCTGAAAGAAATTATTTCTATTAAAGACGAAGTTTATGTGATGGGGCACCGGCTCGGAGATACGGACAGTTTCGGCGCCGCGGTCGGCATCTACCGGATCGCAAAAACGCTGGGCAAACAGGCGCATATCGTACTGAATGACGTTACGGCATCCATGCAGCCCATGGTCGATATGTTCCGGAATAACAGCGAATATGAGGATAACATGATCATAAACGGCGCACAGGCGCTTGAAATGATCGGAGGCAACGCGGTGCTCGTCGTTGTCGATGTCAATAAGCCGAGCATTACGGAATGCCCGGATCTGCTGAAACACTGTAATTCCATTGTCGTATTCGACCATCACAGGCAGGGCTCGGAGGTAATCGAGAACGCGACTTTATCTTATATCGAAGCGTACGCTTCCTCTACCTGCGAAATGGTCTCCGAGATTCTGCAGTATACGAGCGACACGCTGCGGATCAGGCCGGAAGAGGCAGACTGCATGTATGCGGGCATTATGATCGATACGGATAACTTTATGGCAAAGGCTGGTGTCAGAACCTTTGAGGCAGTCGCATTTCTGCGGCGCAATGGCGCGGATGTAACGAGGGTCCGTAAGCTGTTCCGTGACGATGCGATTGAATATAAGACAAAGGCGGATGCGGTCAGCCAGGCGGAGATTTACCGGCAGTCATATGCGATAACCATATGCAGGGGCGAGCATGTGCAGAGCCCTACCGTCGTAGGCGCGCAGGCGGCCAATGAACTGTTGAATATTAAGGGGGTCAAGGCGAGTTTCGTTTTGACAGAATATAATGGAAAGATTTATATTTCGGCGCGTTCGATCGATGAAGCGAACGTACAGGTAGTCATGGAGAGAATGGGCGGCGGCGGCCATATGAATGTAGCGGGCTGCCAGCTGGAATGCGATATACCGGACGGCATTGCGATTATTAAGAGAACGCTCGATACGATGATAGAAGAAGGAGAACTCAGTTAGCGGAGGTATATAGTTATGAAAGTCATTTTATTGCAGGATGTAAAGTCATTGGGGAAAAAAGGTGAAATTGTCGAGGTCAGCGACGGCTATGCGAGGAATTTTGTATTGCCTAAAAAGCTGGGCGTCGAGGCGAATGCCAAAAACCGGAACGATTTGAAGCTGCAGAAAGCGAACGAGGAGAAAATTGCGAAGGAGCAGCTGGAAGCGGCGCAGGAACTCGCAAGGGTCATAGCGGAGAAAGAAGTCGTCGTAAAGATGAAATCCGGCGAAGGCGGCAGGACATTCGGTTCCATTGCTTCCAGGGAAATTGCCGAGGAGGCGAAGAAACAGTGCGGACTGGAACTGGATAAGAAAAAGATTCAGCTTCCGGAGGCGATTAAGGCGCTCGGCGCTTATGAGGTCAATGTGAAGCTTCATACGAAAGTAATGGGAAAACTGAAAGTAAAAGTCGTTGAAGAATAGAAAAAGGGATGGGAACTGAAATGCCACAGATGGCGGAAGAGGCGCTGCTTAAAAGAATATTGCCGCACAGCATTGAGGCGGAACAGGCGGTCATCGGTTCCATGCTTATGGATCGGGAGGCGATCGTTGTAGCTTCGGAAATCGTTACGGGAGACGACTTTTACAGTAAGCAGTACGGTATTCTTTTTGAGACGATGGTGGAGCTCAACGATGAGGGAAAGCCGGTCGATCTGGTAACGCTGCAGGACAGATTGAAAGAAAAAGATGTGCCGCCCGAAGTCAGCAGCCTGGAATTTGTGAAGGACCTGCTTACGGCAATCGTGACCTCCGCCAATATCAAATACTATGCGAATATCGTAGCGGAGAAGTCTACGCTGCGCCGTCTGATCAGGTTAAATGAAGAGATTGCCAATACCTGTTATGCAGGAAAAGAAAGTCTGGAAGTCATTCTGGAGGATACGGAAAAAAGAGTATTCGATCTGGTACAGCGCAGGAATATGGACGATTTTGTGCCGATCAGGCAGATCGTTATGAACGCGATGGACCGCATCGAAAAGGCGTCCCATAATAAAGGAAATGTAACGGGCGTTGCGACGGGTTTTATCGATCTGGATTATAAGACAGCCGGCATGCAGCCTTCGGATCTGATTTTGATCGCTGCCCGGCCATCCATGGGAAAGACTGCCTTTGTCCTGAATATCGCGGAATATGTCGCTTTCCGGCAGAATCAGACGGTGGCAGTTTTCAGTCTGGAAATGTCCAGGGAGCAGCTTGTGAACAGGCTTTTTTCAATGGAGTCCAAAGTGGATTCCCAGCATTTGCGGACCGGCAATCTTTCGGATGATGAATGGGAGAAGCTTATCGAAAGCGCCGGTATCATCGGCAAGTCGAATCTGATTATCGACGATACGCCCGGCATCAGCATTTCAGAGCTTCGTTCCAAGTGCCGTAAATATAAACTGGAGCATCATCTGGATATGGTCATCATCGATTACTTACAGCTGATGACGGGAAGCGGCCGCAATACCGATTCCAGACAGCAGGAAATATCCGATATCTCCCGCTCGTTGAAAGCGCTGGCCAGAGAGCTGAACGTGCCGGTACTGGCGTTGTCGCAGCTCAGCCGTGCGGTGGAGCAGAGGCCGGACCACAGGCCGATGCTTTCAGATCTGCGTGAATCCGGAGCGATTGAACAGGATGCCGATGTGGTAATGTTCATCTACCGCGATGAGTATTATAATAAGGATACGGACAGGAAAAATATCTCGGAAATTATCATAGCAAAACAGAGGAACGGCCCTATCGGTACGGTAGAACTGGTATGGCTGCCGGATTATACCAAGTTTGGCAATTTACAGCGGTAATGATAAAGAGAAGTTGTACAGTCGGTACAAATAAACTACGAACAAAAGAGACAGGCCTGAGCAGGCTTGTCTTTTCGCGCTTAATGGGCAGAAAGGGGAAGAGAGATGAAGCAGGAAACATTATTGATTTCAGAGGCGGCAAAACAGGTTCAGGTGGAGAGCCACGTTCTGCGCTATTGGGAAGAGGAATTGCAGCTTCCGATCAAAAGAAATGACATGGGACACCGTTATTATACGATGGAGGATGTGAAACAGTTCAGAGAAATTAAATTGTTGAAGGAACAGGGCTTGCAGCTGAAGGCGATTAAAAATATTTTACAGAAAGAAAGCGGCGGGACGGATACGGCGGACAAGCCGGAGGAGGGCGCTGCAGCCTCCAAAGAGGAGATATCTGCGGAAGAAAAAGCGATAGATTATATCATCGGAAGGAAGCAGAAATATATCGTTTCGCTATCAGAGGAGGCGGGCCGGGAAGAAAAAGCGAATCGTTTACAATATCTGCTCCAGCATATGATGGTGGAATCGGTCAGGAACGCCAATAAAGAGCTTTGTACGGAGATTAAGGAAAGTCTTTTAAAAGAATTGGATTATCAGTTCCGTATGCGGGAAGAACGCGAGGAAGAGCACTGGAAAAAGGAAGAGGAGCATTACAGAAAAGTCGATGAAATGCTGCGGCAGCATTATAAACACAGGGAAAAGCCGGTGAAACCCAGGAAGGAACGGAAGAAAGGCGGATTTTTAAAGCATTGACGGGAAAACCTCAGTAATGGATTATGGGCCGCCCTCGCCGTATAAAAAAAGCATTCAGCCTTTCTAAAAGGGAGAATGCTTTTTGGCGTGTGCCAGCCGATACACGCTCTTTTTCAATCATTCGTCTGCGCTTATCTGTTAAGCCTGAGAAATAGCGCCGGTCGGGCAGGTTCCTGCACAAGAACCGCAATCGATGCATTTGTCGGCATCGATCTCAAATTTGCCGTCGCCCATACTGATTGCGCCCACCGGACACTGAGCCTCGCAAGCGCCGCAGGCTACACAAGCATCACCAATTACATAAGCCATAGTCATTATCCTCCTTTTATCATGCAAAGCATTTGATATAAATTTATCAATTATCATTATAATAGCAAAGCCGCGATTATACAAGTATATCTTCACAGGGAAAGATAAAAAGTTTTGCCGGATGTTCAAAATCGTTCCGCAAGCTCTTCGCGGCGTTTGCGTATGCCGTTCAGGATTACTTCCTTCTTTTCGAGCAGCGCTTTTTTCTCCATGGCGGGAACGCCCTTCAGCTTATATTCCACGCCTAATTTTTCATATTTGCTTTCTCCCATTGTATGATAGGGGAGCGCGTCTAATGCCTTTAAGTTCTTAAATTCCCCGATAAAATAGCCGAGCTGGTACAAATACTTATCGTCGTCGGTAAGGCCCGGTACGATGACGTGGCGAATCCACATATCTACTTTTTTTTCATTCAGATATCTGGCAAAAGCGAGGATACCGTCGTTTGGCTGTGAAGTCAGTTCCTTATGCTTTTCAGGATCGATATGTTTGATATCCAGCATAACGAGATCCGTTAAGGTCATCAGCTTATCCAGTTTGGCGAGCCATTCCGGGTTGGCATTGGGTTTGTAGGCGATGCCGGACGAATCGATACAGGTGTGAATGTTCTTCTGTTTGGCAAGCGTAAAGAGATCGAGCAGAAAATCGACCTGCATCAGCGGCTCGCCGCCCGTTACGGTAATGCCTCCGCCTTTGTAGAAACTGATGTTCCGTTCATACTGTTCAATGATATAGGCAGGTTCCATCAAGGTGCCTCCGTTCATTTCCCAGGTATCGGGATTGTGGCAATAAGCACATCTCATCGGACAGCCCTGTACAAAAACGACAAATCTGACGCCGGGGCCGTCTACGGTTCCAAAACTTTCTAAAGAGTGAATTCTTCCCTGCATAATAGCGCCTTCTTTCTACTTTTATCATGTTAAGGTATAGTATAACCTCTGCCGGATAAAAAAACCAGCTTTTTGTATAGAATTCACGTTTTAAAATAAAACAGAGCCCTGAAATCTCAGAGCCCTGCCTTGTAGTTCGTGTTTTATCCGGTCATTTCCAGAGATCAGATGCTCTCATGGAATGTACGGGAGATAACATCAGCCTGCTGTTCCGGCGTTAATTTGATGAAATTAACCGCATATCCGGAAACACGGATCGTCAACTGAGGATAGTTCTCAGGATGTTTCTGTGCATCCAGTAAAGTATCTCTGTTCAATACGTTGACATTGAGGTGATGACCACCTTTTGTTGCATAACCGTCTAATAAAGATACCAGGTTATCTACCTGAGCTGTATTTGCTGCCATAACTGTTTCCTCCTTGATTCATTATCAGTATTTAGTGGAAGTCATCCAACCCCTGCTCCAAAGTCGGTACGCTGCATGCCAACGGGGTTCTGGAGCAGTCCGTACATCCCATCGTCTGCACTTCTTTGGAATTATTGGACTTTTCGTCAACATTGACGTTCACATGGCCAACGCCCTGCGCCATACCGGCATCCAACATTTTCACAAAATCCTCAATCATTTGCTTATCGTCCATAACATCCACCTTACTTTACATAGATATTTGTGATATTGTCCGGAAGAATCGCGATAAGCGATTCTTTTTGCTGAAAAGGTCTGCTTTGCAGATCTTTTTCAGCATATTATTTGCTTAAATCCACTTCGATATCTCCTGCGAATACCTGATCTTCCTTGCCAAGTGCGCCAGGGATAATGGTAAATGTATTGGAAATACCATCCTGTGCATCCTTGAACGGAAGTTTGGATACGGAAGACAGGGAAGCTACCGCACCATGGGTATCGCGTCCGTGCATCGGGTTAGCGCCAGGTGCAAACGGCTGTCCTTTTCTACGTCCGTCAGGCGTATTACCGGTAGCCTTACCATACGTTACGTTAGAAGTAATTGTAAGGATAGAGGTTGTCGGAACACCGTTGCGGTAGGTATGATGTCTTCTGATCGCTGTCATGAATTTATGAACAACATCCTGCGCGATCGTATCAACGCGGTCATCATCATTACCATATTTCGGGAAGTCGCCTGTTGTCTTGAAGTCAACGA
>JAMPFK010000045.1 GCA_023664485.1 Bacteroides fragilis
AATGGCAATGAAATAACAGAGGATGAATATAATGCCGGCATTCAAAGCTATGAAACTGCCCTTGTAAGAGAATTGCATTGGATACGGATTCAGTAATCGTGCATAACTTCCGGTTTGTAGAACTGTAACCATATGAAATCGGAGAATCCATCCCTTTCCGGTGTGGTAAGACGGTTGTCTTCTGGCGGCCTGTATATCTTTTCTGTTACTTTTTGAGAAGTTCCGGCTTCAGAATAATATTTTCCGCTTGGGGAAGGATGCGCCGGTTCAGTTCATGGTTTGTTGTGGTCAAGCATTTTTTTAGCCACAGGTGTTACAAAAATGCTTGACCACAACAAACCCCGAAAACACCATGTTTTCGGGGTTTTCTTTTTTTCTTATACAATCCCTTGCGCCTTCATCGCCTCAGCCACCTTCAGGAAGCCCGCGATATTCGCACCTGCAACATAGTTGCCCTCCATACCATACTTCCTGGAAGCCTCGTCAAGATTGTGGAAAATATTGACCATGATTCCCTGCAGTTTGGAATCCACCTCTTCAAAAGTCCAGGAAAGTCTTTCGGAGTTCTGGCTCATTTCCAGTGCGGATGTCGCAACGCCGCCTGCGTTGGAAGCCTTGCCGGGACAGAACAGAACGCCGTTCTTCTGCAGATATTCGGTAGCATCCATTGTTGTAGGCATATTAGCGCCTTCCGCTACCGCAAAGCATCCGTTTGCAACAAGCGTCTTTGCATCCTCCAGATCCAACTCGTTCTGTGTCGCACAGGGAAGCGCGATATCACATTTTACGGTCCATACGCCCTTGCCCTCATGATACTCTGCGCCCGGCCTTGCCGCCGCGTACTCTGTCAGACGGGCACGCTTTACTTCCTTTATCTCTTTCAGCAAAGCGACATCGATGCCTTCCGGATCATAAATCCAGCCTGTGGAATCGGAGCATGTAACCGGCTTTCCGCCTAACTGCTGCGCTTTCTGAATCGCGTAGATAGCAACATTGCCCGCGCCGGATACAGCAATCGTCTTACCTGCGATGTCTTTTCCATTGCATTTCAGCATTTCAGCCGTCAGATATAACAGACCATATCCCGTTGCTTCCGTTCTCGCGAGAGAACCGCCATAGGTTAAACCCTTTCCGGTCAGAACGCCTTCATAAGTATTGCGGATTCTCTTATACTGGCCATACATGAAACCGATCTCGCGTCCGCCTACGCCGATATCGCCAGCCGGTACATCCGTATCAGCGCCGATATGTTTGCAGAGCTCTGTCATAAAACTCTGGCAGAACGCCATAACTTCTCTGTCCGATTTGCCCTTAGGATCAAAATCGGAACCGCCCTTGCCGCCGCCGATCGGAAGACCTGTCAGGGAGTTCTTGAAAATCTGCTCAAAGCCCAGGAATTTGATAATGCCGAGATTAACCGAAGGATGGAATCTTAAACCGCCCTTATAAGGCCCGATCGCGCTGTTGAACTGTACACGGAAACCATTATTTACCTGAACCTGGCCCTTATCGTCTACCCACGGAACACGGAACTGGATAATTCTCTCAGGAACGGTCAGCCTCTCCAGCAAAGCATCTTTTCTATATGCCTCTTCATCCGCTTCGATGACAACACGAAGAGATTCCAATACTTCTTTTACTGCCTGATGGAATTCCGGCTGCGCGGGATTTTTTGCTACTACTAACTCATAGACTTCATCAACATATGACATTTTATATGTCCTCCTTTACCGTATCTTGCTTGTCATTTAACATTATAGTATGCCTCCGAAAAATCCACAACCATATTTCTTATGAGAAAATATAAAAATTTTATTTACTTTTTTATACAAGTTGTACAATGATACAGTTATAACAGTATTATTGTATACAGCAGTATCCGGCTACGATATTACCCGTTCCATCGCTTCTTCCTCCCTTCCTTTCTGCTCCTCCCCTTCTCATAAATACTCTTTCAACTGCTCGATGTTTTTTGCTTCAAAATCCATCAGCTCCTGAGCCAGCTCCACCGAGCGGTCCTGGGCCAGCGAATTGTGCTTTACCGCCTTGTACATACTGGTCATCCCTCTGTTGCTGCCCTGTATCATCATTTCCGCCATATGGCTTGTGCTGACATTGAGCATGGTTCCCATATGAACGCTTCCCCGCAGCATGAAATCTGCGATCTGGTTGCTCCGGTAAGTGCCGCTCTGCTCCTCTATCAGCCTTTCTACCGCATCGTTATGGATTCTGGCGTATCCAAGGGATTGTTTTGAAAGCCTCAGCGTAAAATCATCATCCGAAGTCTTATCCAACAACGTATCGATGGCCGTCATCGCCATCTGGGTGTTCCGCTGGATTTCCCGCAAAATTGTGATATCATCCTGCTTCATATCCGCTTCCTGCCTTTCCTGTCGTATCAATACATAATCTTTTCCGCCGCAGCGCAAAAAGAGTATAGATTTCACTCTATACTCTTTACTATTGCCATATTTACTTTTCTTTAATCCAAAATCCGGTAAACCGCAATTCTATTTCACATAATCGGACTTCACATAAGCGGTCTTGCCGTTGTACCTGATTTTGGTCCAGCCGTCCGCCTGCTTCATAATAAGCTCCAGCTTTTCGCCCGCATAAGCGGTTCCCAGCTTTTCGCTGTTCTCGCTGGCCGCGCTTCTGATCCTGACATTCTCGATAACCATCACCGTTCCGTTCGTTTCAGCCGCATTATCCTCCTCAGGCTCCTGTTCAGCTTCCTGTCCACCGTCGTTCCCGCCTTCACTGTTGTCTGCGACTTCCGTCTCAATATCCTCCAGGAATTCGCTCTTAATATATGCCTCCGCACCTTCGTATTCGATTTTGCTCCATCCGTTCCCGATCTTCTCAAGCAACTTAAATTCGTCGCCGACTGCCGCTTTGCCAAGCCTGTCGGCCGTTTCGCTGTCCGATGATCTGATATTGACAACATCTATCGCTCTTACTTTTGTCACAACGACTTCCGGCCCTGTCCCGGTGCCTTCCGCCGTCTCGGTCTTTGTCCCCGCCTCTTCGCCGCCTGCTTCCTCTTCGCTTTCCTGTGCCAGCGCTCCGCCTACGTTCTTCTTGATCTCATCATTCAGATCCAGAATAAACTGCGCCAGATCCGGATTCTCCGCAACCATATCGTTGTATGCCGCAGCTACCTTGTTATTCAAATCCACGACATCATCCTGCAGGGTAACTTCCCTGATATAAGTCAGATCGTTCTCACTGCCTTCCTCGCTTTCATTGATGTAATACCGTCCGTTCCCATCCACACAGACATAAAATACTTTCATACCCGGAAACAGGTCGTCGTAATCCGTAAACTTTAATTCAGAACAGACATAAACGATATAAGTATTGTCCACAGGCCCTGTCTTCGTATATATTTCAAGCGACGGATAGGCTTCCACATATTTGCTCGTTTCCACGATCCGCAGGACTTCCGAATCCTCGATATCGCTTACCAGCGACCGTATCGTATCGACGTCCCCGGCCGCCTGCGCTTCATAATAAGTACTGATCAGCTCCGTAATTTCCGGAACCGTATTCTCCTGTAATGCGACTTCCGGAACGACATATACTTCATCCGTTGTTTCCTCTAATGTACTATTGGCCGCAACATCTTCCTGCTGCTCCGCATCCTTTTTATTCGCTCTGATAGAAATAACAACAGTAATGATTACGCAGGCCGCCAAAACAACAGGCATTACTATTTTGGCATGTTTGACGATCCAGTTTCCCAGACTTTCGAGCTTCGCCAAAAGAATATCCCCTAAATTACCATTTGACGTTTTCATAATCTACAACCTTTCTTTTTTAAACGATGATGCAAATGCACCCGACAGGAATCGAACCTGCATCAAAGGCGTCGGAGGCCTACGTTCTA
>JAMPFK010000004.1 GCA_023664485.1 Bacteroides fragilis
AGAGCACGCGGCTGTTAACCGCGGGGTTGTAGGTTCGAGCCCTACTCGGGGAGCTAAGAAAAGTCTTGTAAACATCGAAGTTTACAGGATTTTTTGTTATCAGAAAGTTTCTATCAACAATAAATACATATCTATGGGATGTACGAAAAGCAATCAGTATTATCCATCATAATCCTTCATGTCAGAGCAGTTTACTGCGATGACATGGATGATTAGGTTGAAAAATAATACTTAGCGGTTGGAAAAAGGGCGCACTTATAGAAGGAACTTAAATTTTGTAAAAAATTCAGGCGGCAGAATCTGGATCGTTTGTCGGTAGTGTAAAATAATTTGTGTCTTTGGAAAAAAATATCTCTTTTTTGGTAAGAATCAAGATATGACAATTCTTATCGAAAAGGAGATTTTTTATGCCTGCAGCAAAGGAACAGATTCGACAGATTATTGCAGATAACAACTTAAACAGCGTGGCTGATGTTTACAGTCTGCTTAAAGACAGCTTCAAGGATATCCTTCAGGAACTCATGGAGGCAGAACTGGATGCATCCCCTGGTTATGAAATGAATCAGAAGGGAGATTCCCAGACATCCAATAAAAGAAATGGACACACCTAAAACATTGAAGAGCCAGTATGGTGAATTTCAAATTGATATTCCAGGGGACAGGGAAGGCGGGTTCGAACCAAAGCTGATCCCCAAATACCAGCGGAATATCTCCGGGATAGAGGAAAAAGTGCTATTCCTCTATGTAAGGGGGATGAGCACAAGGGATATCCATGACCAGATACAGGATCTATATGGGATAGAACTGTCTGCGGAAATGGCCAGCAAGATCACTGACAGGATACTGCCGGAAATCAAGGAATGGCGGTCACGTCCATTAAATCCAGTCTATCCGTTTGTATTTATGGACTGCATACATTATAAAGTCAGGGAAGAGGGGCGGATCTTAGGCCGTGCAGCTTATATCGTTCTGGATATCACTGCGGAGGGCTAAGGATATCCTAAGCATCACTGTTGGGGCCAATGAGACCGGCAAATTCTGGCTGGGGATGCCGAATGATTTAAAGAATCGCATTACAGGGATGAAAGCAGGGGATTTCGATATGGTCCAAGACGAGGACGGGAAGGCGTATCTGTTTATGGACGCAGACCATGTGGATCATTGGCATGGAAATGTCCGAGGACTTTCTGACAGTGGTAAAGGAGGTTTCCAGACAGTACGAGGGTCTGCACGCGCCTTTCTGCCGGGAGGGAGTGACGCTGTTTGAGCGGATGGGGAAAAATATATGCTCACCAGCGGCATGAGCAGTTATATTCCCAACAAGAGTGATTCCGCCGTTTCGGAGAACTGGGAGCGGCCTCTTGCCTTTGAAGGGGACAGGGTCTGTATCCGATGGCAGGATGAGTGGAAGATTGAGGATTATGAATGAATCACAGTCCGTTTTTCAGGATAATGCAACAAGACGGACAATATAATCAGATTAAAATTCCATCCGTCCCATGATATCCTGCGGTCAAAAAGTATAACGGTTTCTCCATGGTTTTTTCCGTTTTTTAACTCTCTTTTCTGCCCTGTCGGGCAGGGCAGACGGAGCCTTCCTTTCCGTGCGCCCAGAGCAAGAGGTATTGACAAAAACAAACCGGAAGAGGTATACTTGGTAATAAGTTAGCGGCTGCTAACAGAATGCGGCCGTATATATTAAAATCACAGGTTAGTCGATACTAACTTATATCAGGACAGCGCAGAATCTGGTATTTCAGTGGCTTTTGCAAGATATCTGGCTGTATCGCACGGGAATTTCCGGATGTATGGTTTTTGACGGACTGCTCTTAATGACGAGAAAGAAATAGAAAGGTAAGGGTATTGATTATGAAATTATTGGTTTATGGCGCGGGCGTGATCGGCTGCGAACTGGCCCATGTGCTGAAAAAAGGCGGGAATGATGTAACGCTGCTCGCCAGGGGGGATTGGAAGGATACCCTTGAAAAGCGGGGGCTTGTGATCCGGCATTATCTGCAAAGGAAAACGACAACAGATAAAGTGAAAGTTACAGGCTGCCTGAATCCTGATGATGAATATGACATTATTTTTATTGTGATGCAGGCGGATCAGGTGCCGGATGTCCTTCCCGTTATTGCCGCAAACGTGAGCCGTTATGTTGTTTTCACAGGCAATAACCCATGGGCTGAAAAAACGGAAACCATGGTGCAGACGGATTCCCCTGTCGGAAAAGAGGCCGCTTTTGGCTTTATGACGGCGGGAGGCAGACGGGAGAACGGGCAGGTCATCAGTATCCATGTCCGCGTTCATCTGACGGTAGGCGGACAGGACGGGGAACTGTCGGATGGATTCCGGGAATGTATAGCAAGGGCATTTTCAAAGTCGGGATGCAGCCTGACATGGGAAAACCGGATGGATGCGTGGCTGAAATGCCATATGGCGGAGATCCTTCCGCTTGGATATATCTCTTATGCCGTCGGATGCAGCCTGCCGAAAGCGTCAAAGTGTCAGAGGAAGGCGATGGTGGATGCCACCGCGGAAGGGTTTTCGCTGCTGAAATTGCTGGGGTATCCCATAAGGCCCGCGGAGGATGAAGCCTTTTTCACAGGCGGGGTAAAGCGGATGCTGTGGCAGGCGGTCATGTTTGTGATGTGCAAAACGCCGCTGGGGAGGCTGGCGGTAACAGATCATTGTGCCCACGCGGTCAGTGAGATGTCCTTTCTTGACAGGGCATGGGAGGAACTGCGTGCAGAGGCAGCGGAAGCGTCCGTGAAGGTGTCCATGCCGGTATGGGATTCCCTGCGGAAGCATATGCCTTCGGAAGGGAAATGGGGAAGGCATGAAAAGATCAGGAATGCCTATAAGAGCCTTGGCGGCGAGGCGACCTTTTATGATGGGATGATCACCTGTTCTACGCTGCCGGGGAAAGCAATCTGCAGACTGGTGTGGAACATGGACAGGAAGAAAAATGACCGTTATCTGCAGCTGGCGCTTTCCGGCATCCCGGAGGGTTTTTCCGGCCGGATGCTGGAGGTGCCGGTGGGAACGGGCGTGCTGACCATGCCGGTGTATGAGACGCTTGGCGGCGCGGACATCACCTGCCTGGATTACTCTTCGGATATGATGGAACGGGCAAAACGGCAGGCCGAAAAGAGGGGGCTTAAAAATGTCCGTTTCCTGCAGGGAGATGTCGGGGATCTGCCTTTCCCGGACGGCAGCTTTGACCTTGTGCTGTCGCTGAACGGGTTTCATGCGTTTCCTGATAAGGAGGCGGCATACAGGGAGGTATTCCGCGTCCTGAAACCGGGCGGAATTTTCTGCGGCTGTTTTTATGTGAAAGGCGGAAATAAGAGGACGGACTGGTTCATTGAGAAATTATATACGCCGAAAGGATTCTTTACGCCGCCTTATGAGACCGTGGAAAGCCTGAGTATGCGCCTGAAATCCATGTACCGGAAAGCAGAAGTGAAATCCGTGGAGGGCATGGCGGCTTTCCGGTGCAGGAAAGGGAAGGAAAACGCTGAGGGTTGAAAATAAATCGAAAGAGGTAATCGCGGGAAGAAGTGCGGCGTTTGAAAGCCGGCGTCAACGCAGGGCGCTTACGCAGTCACAAATTTTTGAGCTGTCCGGAGCATTGGCAATTATCCGAAATTTACCGGAATATAACCGCTTCTGAATGTGTTATGATGTAAGTAACGGGATGATACCGGATAACATACGGAAGGATAAAAATTGCGGGTGGCCTATGGAGAAAAAAAGAAAGAAAGTTATCATGATAATAAGCATGACTGCGGTGGTTCTCCTCATTCTGTATTTTCTGCTGGTGAATTTTCTTGTCAGCGCGGCGCTGGTTCCCTCTTTTATGAGAAAGCTGGAGGCGTTCGAGCGGATTACGAATGAAAGCTATGCGGCGCAGGCGCAGACGTCGGATATTAAGGTGAATCGCCAGATGATGCTGAGTGCGACGGATGAGTGGCTGCAGACGGCGGAGCAGCGACGGCTTTCGGCGGAAACGCCGGATGGTTATACACTGGCTGCGGAAGAGTTTCCGGCGGAAGCGGACAGCCATGACTGGGTACTTATTCTGCATGGCTATACGGGATGGAAGGAAGAGATGTATCCTTTTGCATATTGGTATCATGAGCAGGGGTATCATGTAATCGTTCCCGATTTGCGGTGTCAGGGAGAAAGCGAAGGGGATTTTATCGGGATGGGCTGGACGGATCATTATGACTGCGCGCTCTGGCTCGATTATATTCTGTCACAGGATGCCGATGCAAGGATCGTACTGCATGGCCAGTCCATGGGGGCTTCTACAGCGTTGATGATGGCAGGGGAAGAAAAGCTTTCGCAGAAAATCGATGCGGTCATTTCGGATTGCGCCTACACGGATGCGTATTCGATGTTCGGAGAAAAAATAAAGGATTGGTTTTATCTTCCGGCGTTTCCGCTGGTCGATACGGCGTGTCTGGTACTCCGGCTGCGGGGCGGTTATAATTTGAAGGATGCCTCCGCTATCGACGCCGTTCAAAACAGCGATGTCCCTATGTTATTTATTCACGGCGATTTAGACGATATGATATCTGTTCAGATGTCTGTAGATTTGTATGCGGCTGCGGGATGCAGCAGAAAAAAACTGCTCATTGTAGAGGGGGCTGGTCATGCGCAGGCGCATGAGAAGGATCCGGAAGCCTATTACGGAACGATAAAAGCTTTTCTGGCGGAATAAAAAGCGCAGGCCTGTAATATCAGGAGCCTGCGCTTTTGGCTCTATCTGGAAGAAAATTTCTCATCATCCACGAGGAAAGAATCGCCGTCCTCTACGATACATACCATTGTTTTTCCGGTATTCAGCTCGATCTCATTTCCGTTATCATCGTAATATCTTGTAGGACTGTAATCGGCCGTCTTCTTCCAGGTAACATGAATGCCTCTTCCATTGGTAAAAAACCAGCCGTCTTTGGTCGTGTCATGGCACTGGAAAGCGAGATAGCCTTTCTGGTCGCGTACTTCAAAATAGGTATTCTGAACCAGAATATTTTTGAAGGACAGCTGCCTGCCATTGGCCTGATCGATATGCGGACCATCTGCTGCGCCTGACAGGTGCTGGAATCTGTCATACAGACCGGTTTCCGGATCATATACGAAGTAAGAGTTGGTTACCGGGTAGGTAGGGGACATATCGATTTTGTTTGCGATAACTGCGTCGCTGTACTGCTCCAATGTGTTCGGAGCGCTTTCCGGTGCGAACTGATAGTGCTGTCCGTCTGAATAGCCGTCGCGGTATTGCAGGCTGTAGCCGAGTTTGTTGATGTCCGCCAGAATGCCTTCCGTATCGACATAAGCGTTGTCGGTCGAATTGCCCGTGTCGCTGGCGCGCCAGAAATTACTGCTGGACAGGCCGTCAATGTTGTCCGTGTCGGGACGGTTGATCACATCGTTGATATAAAACGGGCCGCCGAAATGAATGTAGATGGCATCCCATTCAAAAGACCAGTATATGTAGTAATCGCGGCTGCTTCGGATATTGCCGAGCCTGTCAAAGTCGCTCCAGTCCTGAAAGATCCCCATCAGTCTTGTAATGCTTCCCTCCACGTTGCATTCATACAGGACATCTGCCTGAGAAATTCCGTAGTGGGCGGCGGTTCTCGTATTCGGCATCATAATGGCGATGGGACGCGTATTGTCTGTCTCTTCCGCAATCCACTCGTTTGTAATACGGCTGCGGACCATGCCTTCTTCCGGTGGAATTTCTTCTTCCGGGATTTCCGGTTCCGAAAGTTCTTCTTTTTCTTCCGGATTGTCTGTAACCGGTTCTTCAACGACCTGTTCTACAACAGGCTGTACGACTTCCTGCTTCTGCTCCGTCTGTCCGCCGCAGCCAAACAGGAAAAAAGCGGAAAACAAAGCGGCAGGAAAAATTATCCGTATTTTTTTCATTTTAGATCCTCTCTTTCTGATGCGGCCCCTGAAAAGCCGCCCATGATAGTATATCATAAGAAAATAACACCGTCATCAGGAAAAATTACGGAAATCAATTCAGAAATCAGATTTCAATTATTATGCAGGCTGAGGGCCTTCGCGGGATTCCTGTCTGCGCGGCAGGAATTTCGATTCTTTACAAATCTATTGCATGGATGTATGATATAATAACCGCAGAGGGAAATCAAGCGCCGCAGAGCGGCATTTGATTTTCAAGCGGTTATTAACGGGCAAGCGTCCGATGAAATCGGATATGGAGCGCTGAAAGCGCGAGCTTGCGAGTTTAGATGATATAATAACCGCAGAGGGAAATCAAGCGCCGCAGAGCGGCATTTGATTTTCAAGCGGTTATTAACGAGCAAGCGTCCGATGAAATCGGACATGGAGCGTTGAAAGCGCGAGCTTGCGAGTTTAGATGATATAATAAATTGGATATCGTGCCATGCGGCGGTAAATTCCGCAGGCCGGACGGAATGGAGGTTAACATGAAAAAGATTATCGTGACGGGCTGTAACGGACAGCTGGGACGCGCCGTTAATAAGTTATATGCAGGGAATACGGATTATGAATTCGTAAATACGGATGTAGGGGAGCTGGATATTACCAGTATTGACCAGGTCATGGCGTTTGCCAGAGAAGTCAAACCCTGCGCGATTATTAACTGCGCGGCGCATACGGCGGTGGACGCCTGCGAGACAGAGGGGGACAAGGCGTATAAGATTAACGCCATCGGCGCGAGAAATCTGAGCATAGCGGCATCGGAAACGGAGGCAAAGCTGATTCATATCTCCACGGATTATGTTTTTGACGGAAAAGGGACAAGACCCTATACGGAATTCGATCCGGTCGGCCCGCAGGGAATGTACGGCTTAACGAAGCTGGCGGGCGAAAATTTTGTCAGGGATTTTGCGGACAGATATTTTATCATCCGTACGGCATGGCTTTACGGCGACGGAAAAAATTTCGTGAAAACGATGTTAAAATTATCGGAGACGCATGATAAAGTCCGGGTCGTAAGGGACCAGGTCGGCTCGCCGACGAGCGCGGACGAGCTGGCGAAAGCCATCGCGTATTTACTGCCTACTGAAAATTACGGGCTTTTTCACGGTACCTGCGAGGGCGACTGCAGCTGGTCGGAGTTCGCGGAAGAAATTTTCCATCTGGCCGGGAAAAAGACTGTGGTGGAAGCGATTACAACAGAAGAATACGGCGCGGCGGCGGCAAGGCCTGCCTATTCGATTCTGGATAATTATATGTTCAGGCTGACGTCGGATTTTATGTTCGCGGATTGGCATGATGCGATTGAAAAATACATGAAAGGCTTCAGGTAAAATGATATTTTTAAGCGGACTTGTTCAGAATCCGGTTTTTGTTGCGGCGGTCATGGGCTGGTTCGTGGCACAGGTACTGAAAACAATGATACATTTTATGATTCATAAGGAGCTCGTATGGGAGCGGATGGTGGGAAGCGGCGGTATGCCGAGTTCTCATTCCGCTACCGTGTGTGCGCTGGCGACGGCGGTGGGAATTCAATATGGCAGCGGCGGTTTTGAATTTGCAATCGCGGTGATTCTCGCAATCATCGTCATGCACGATGCGATGGGCGTCAGAAGAGAGACGGGCATTCAGGCGAAAGTCCTCAACGAAATGATGGCATTGTTCAGGGAAATGGGAACGAAAATGTCCGTAGAGGATAAATTGAAGGAATTTGTCGGCCATACGCCGCTGCAGGTCTGGATGGGCGCTCTGCTCGGCGTTCTGACGGGATTTATCACCTGCCATATCATGATAGCCGATTATCATATTTTTTAAAGAGTTTCCGAAAGGCGGGGTTACCATTTTCTGCGGTATTCGAGCGGCGTCATTCCTTCCGCTTTTTTAAAGACCTTGATAAAGTAGCCCGCATCCTGAAAACCGCAGCCTAACGCGATATTTTCGATAGAATCGTCGGAAAAACGGAGCATGGATTTGGCATGGGAAATGCGCCTGGAAGTCAGTTCGTTTCCGATGGTCGTGCCGTAGATTTTTTTATATTCTCTTGAAAGATGAAATTTGCTGATGAAGAATCTGGAAGACAAATCTTCCAGATTTATTTTTTCGGCATAATATTCATCCAGATAGGCGTGCACTTGTTTCAGCTTTTCGGAAATGGAGGTGGTCTCTTTGCCTTCCGACAGATTTTCGCTGAAACACAAGGTGATGAGCTCTGTAAGATAGCGGTTGGCATAGAGCTCCATCAGGGAAGGCTTGGCGGAATGGATTTGATATAAATGATGCAGAATATCTGTAAAAGCGATCGTATTTTGCGGCCGGAATAAAAAAGGGCAGGACTGCTTCAGAAAGCTGTCGTAAAAGCAGGATGCTTCTTTTCCATAAAAATGCACCCACATGAGGCTCCACTGGTCGGACGCGCTGCTTTCATGGGAATAGGGCCGTGTGCAGTCCAGCCATACACAATCGCCGGCAAAGATGTCGAAACGGGAATTGTCATAAGAAATATGCCCGCTTCCTTTCAGCACAATAAAAAAAAGATAGGAATTCAGATTCTGCCGTCGGCTGATATGGGGTTCCAGACTTTGAAGCGTGCCAACCTCCTGCACATAGAGATAATGCTCCCTGGCATAAGAGGAGGGCGTTGCGATAATACGGTCGGAAGTAGATTTTGCCATTTTTTTCGAAATCATCCTTTCAGCAATATTTTACCATTATGCGGCAATATTTTAGGTTGCCACTTGTATTATACAATAGTATACTCCCATATGGAATAGCAAAATGTTCCATAGGGCGCAGCCCTCATAAGCAGAAAGAAGGAGACACGTTATGCAGAAAACAGCACTTATCACCGGAATTACCGGGCAGGACGGATCCTACCTGGCAGAATTTTTATTAGAAAAAGGATATGAGGTACACGGGCTTATCCGTCGGCACAGCATTGCCAATACATCGAGAATCGACCATATCATACAGTCGGATTACAATAAAATAAAATTCTTCCTGCATTTTGCGGATACGACGGATTCCAGCAATCTGATGCGCCTGATCGCGGAAATCCGTCCGACGGAAGTATACAATCTGGCTGCGCAGTCCCATGTGGGCGTTTCTTTCGAGGTGCCGGAGTATACGGCGGAAGCAACGGGTGTCAGCACCCTGAAGCTGCTTGAGGCGATCCGCGTCAACGGCGGTAACTGCAGATATTATCAGGCATCTACGTCCGAGCTGTTCGGCGGCATTCCCGAAACGGCGCCGCAGAGCGAAACGACGCCGTTTTATCCCAAGAGCCCTTATGGCGCGGCAAAGCTGTATTCTTACTGGATTACAGTCAATTACAGGGAATCTTATAATATGTTCACCTGCAACGGTATTTTATTCAATCACGAATCGCCGAGAAGGGGTGAGAATTTCGTTACGAGAAAAATTACGCTGGCGATTGCCAATATCATCGCAGGAAAGCAGGAAAAGCTTTCTCTCGGCAATATGAACGCGAAGCGCGACTGGGGGTTTGCAGGCGATTATATAGAGGGCATGTGGCTGATGCTGCAGCAGGACAAGCCGGGGGACTATGTGCTTGCGACCAACGAAACGCATACGGTAAGAGAATTCGTGGAAGCGGCCTTCGGCGAGCTGGGAATCCATATCAGATGGGAAGGAGCCGGTGTGAGCGAGAAAGGCTACGATGCGGAAAGCGGGAGGCTTCTGGTGGATGTCAATCCCGAATTTTACCGTCCGGCGGAGGTAGAATTCCTATGGGGAAATTGTGAAAAGGCGGAAAAGGAGCTCGGATGGAAAAGAAAGGTGGATTTCAAAGGGCTGGTCGCGATGATGATGGAGGCCGATTTAAGAGAAATCGCAGGTATGAGCTGCGAAGAGTATCAGGATAAAATGAGGAAGAGCGAGAAATAAATCCTGCTTTTCAGAGAAAGGCACGGTCGTTTATGCTGTCTGTTATTTTTATATGGTTCTATATGGCGGCCACCGCGTTTTTGCTCGGCTATGGAATTTTAACAGGGCTTTCTTCCTTCGTTTCCTATCGGGTAAAAAGGTGGGACGGCTATGTGATATGCGGTCTGGCCGGTGCGACCGTATATGCGCAGTTTTTCAGTATTTTTGCGCCGGTGGGGCTGGCGGCGAATCTGCTTCTTATCGCAATCTGCCTGTTCATCGCCTTTTTGTGCCGAAAGAGGCTTCGGGAAGGCTGGAAGCTGCTGCGCGCGGAATGGAGGGCAGAAGGGAAAGCTTCCGGGGGAAAGATTCCGGCAAAAGGATTTCTTCTGCTGTTTCTGTTCCTGTTGTATGCCTATGGAACTTCGAGGGGCGTACTGCATTACGACACGGCGCTGTACCATGCGCAGAGCATCCGCTGGATCGAGGAGTACGGTATCGTAAAGGGGCTTGGCAACCTGCATTGCAGGCTGGCTTATAACAGCGCTTCTTTTGCCTTGTCCGCACTGTATGGCATGGCCTTTCTGGGCGGACAGTCCTATCACTGTGCGGCGGGTTTTCTGGCGTTTATCCTGGCGCTTGTCTGTCTTGGACCGGGGGATGCCGTCAGAAGAAAAAGACTGCGCCCATCCGATTTCGCAAGGGTGGCATGTGTCTACTATTTGTTCATTATTTATGATGAAATGATATCGCCTGCCTCGGATTATTTTATGGTCCTGACGGCTTTTTATCTGGTCATCCGCTGGATGGACCTGATGGAGGAAAAAGAAAAGGAAATCTTTCCGTATGCGATGCTGTGTGTGCTCGGCGTGTTTCTGATGACCGTAAAGCTTTCGGCGGCCCTGATCATCCTGCTCGTATGCAGTCCGGCGGCGGCGCTGTTACGGGAGAAGAGGTGGAAGGAAACTGCAGTTTATACAGGACTGGGCCTTTTGACCGCGGCGCCTTTTCTGATACGGAATGTATTGCTGTCCGGCTGGCTTGTCTATCCGTTTACGGGGCTCGATCTTTTTCGGGTGGACTGGAAGATCCCAGAGGGAATCGCAGCCTATGATGCGAAGGAAATACGGGTCTGGGGCAGGGGCTACAGCGATGTGGCGAAGTTCGATATGCCGGCAGGGGAGTGGTTTCCGGCGTGGTTTAGAGGGCTTGGCGGCATGGACCGGCTTTTGGTGTGCGCCGCGATGCTGTCGGCCGCCGTGTTCGTATTACGGCTTGCCTTATGGCTCGTGCGGAGGGAAAAGGAAAAGGCGGGAAGCCTTTTCCTGGAAGGCGTCGTTTCGCTTTGCTTCTTATTCTGGCTGTTCAGCTCGCCGTTGATTCGTTACGGCTGCGTTTATGTCTATCTGACGACCGCTGTTGTCTGGGGAGATGTATGTACGGAATTTTTTGAGAACGGCCGCCGGAACGGCTGGAAAGCGGGGCGGTATGCGGAACAGGCATGCATGCTCCTGATCTGCCTTTTTCTCCTGTATAAGGCGGCGGCTTTCGGGAAAGAGATCGTTGTTTCTTATGTGGACGATTACTGGCTGTGCCAGAAGGACTATGATAATTATGAGACGAAGGGCTATGAGATAAGCGGCATACGTTTTTATTGTCCGGTCGAAGGAGACCGGGTGGGATATGAGAGTTTTCCGTCGTCGCCGGCACAGGCGCGGATCCGGCTGCGCGGAGACGGTATCGGGGACGGTTTCCGGTATTTGGAGTAAACGGCGGCTTGGAATTGGAAAATGATTCAGGATACAGAACGGATTGAAATACAGAATGGAGGATTACAATGAACAGGACGGATAAAATTTATGTGGCTGGCCACAGAGGACTGGTGGGGAGCGCGATCGTCAGAAATCTGAAGGAAAAGGGATATGAGAACGTTATCGGCCGGACGCATCGGGAGCTGGATCTGACAAACCAGGCGGATGTTAAGGCATTTTTTGAGGCGGAGCGGCCGGATGTGGTCGTTCTTGCGGCGGCGAAGGTGGGCGGCATTAACGCTAACAATACGACGCCGGCGGAATTTGCCTATGAGAATATGCAGATTCAGTGTAATGTGATCAAATGCTGTCATGATTTTCATGTAAAAAAGCTGTTGTTCCTCGGAAGCACCTGCATTTATCCCAAAATGGCGCCGCAGCCGATACCGGAGGACGCGCTTTTGACGGGGCCGCTTGAGGAAACCAATGAGGCCTATGCGATAGCGAAAATCGCGGGTCTCGAAATGTGTAAATTTTTTAAACGGCAGTATGGAGACGATTTCATCAGCTGCATGCCGACGAACCTGTATGGGGCTTATGATAACTACGATTTACAGGGCTCCCATGTTATGCCGGCGATGATCCGGAAGTTCCATGAGGCGAAGGTAAAGAAGGAAAAGACAGTGGAGCTCTGGGGAACCGGAACGCCGCTCAGGGAATTTCTGTATGTGGACGATATGGCGGATGCCTGCGTCTTCCTGCTGGAGCATTACAGCGGGGAAAGCCATGTGAATATCGGGACCGGAAAAGAAGTTACGATCAGGGAGCTGGCCAAACTGGTGCAGAAGACGGTCGGCTATCAGGGCGGAATCGTCTGGAATCAGGATATGCCGGACGGAACGCCGCGGAAGCTGACGGATGTTACGAAGCTGCATGAGCTCGGATGGAGCCATAAGGTTGAGCTGGAAGAGGGCGTCCGGCTGGCTTATGACTGGTTCCGGGAGCATGCCGACAGTGCCCGTATGTAGGGGGAAGGAAGAGGTTATCAGGATGAAAACGTATGGAGTTGTCCTGGCAGGCGGGGGCGGAACCCGTTTCTGGCCATTGAGCAGGAAAGAACTGCCCAAGCAGCTTTTGAATCTGACCGGAAAAGACCTGATGGTGAACGAGACCATTGACAGGCTGGAAGGGAACATCGCGAGAGAGGATATTTTTGTCGTTACGAATTATGCGCAGGCGGAGCTGATGTTAGAGGCGACGGCCGGAAGGATCCGCCCGGATCATGTTCTGGCGGAGCCGGCGGCGAGGAATACTGCAGCCTGCATCGGATATGCGGCGATGGAGATTCTGCGCAAATATGGCGACGGCGTGATGTGCGTGCTGCCTTCCGATCATTATATCAAAAAGCCGGACGTTTATCAAAAAGCGATCGCCAGCGCGCTTTGCATTGCCGAAGAGACGGACGGGCTCGTCACATTGGGCATTCAGCCGACTTTTCCATCGACGGGCTACGGCTATATCTGCCATGAAGAGAAAGCGGACGGGAACGGCGCCTATCGGGTAAGGCATTTTGTGGAGAAACCGGATCTGAAAAAGGCGAAACAATATCTGCTTTCGGGAGAGTACCTGTGGAACAGCGGGATGTTTATCTGGAAAGCTTCCGTGATCATGCGCTATTTTGAAAAACTTCTGCCGGAGATTTATGCCTGTCTTAAAAAAATCGGAGACGCGATGGGAACGGATGCGGAACGGGAAGTGATTCAGGAAGTTTACCCCAGGATTCCCAGGATTTCGATAGATTACGGCATCATGGAACGGGCGGACAGAGTGCTTGTGCTGGAAGGCGATTTCGGCTGGAGCGATGTAGGTAGCTGGGACGCGTTAGACGCCTTATATGAAAAAGATGATTATGGAAATATTACCTATGGGGAGCAGGTCCATATCGATACCCATGACTGCATCATTTATGCGAAAGATAAGCTGGTGACGACGATTGGGTTAGACAACGTCATCGTCGTGGAAACGGAGGACGCGGTGCTCGTCTGCGATAAGAACCGGGCGCAGGAGGTAAAGAAAATCGTAGAGGCGCTGCAGGACAGTAATAAGCCGCAGTATCTGTAAAGGTCATGGGATGAGCGGAGCGGGATTTGGGCGATGAATAACAGTTTACAATTTTTACCATATTGTGATATGCTTTTCCAAAATGTACTGTAAAGGGGAATGATACAATGGAGAGTAATACAATGGTAAGACCGGAGACAGAGCATGTCATATCGGGGCTGATGTTAGAGCTTGGCATACCGGCGCATCTGAAAGGGTATCAGTATCTGCGTACGGCGATCAGCATGTGTGTGGAGGATATGGAACTGATTGGAAGCGTAACGAAGCTTTTGTACCCGGATCTGGCAAGGCAGTATTTGACGACAGATCAGAAGATAGAGCGGGCCATCCGGAATGCGATCGAGGTTTCCTGGGAGCGGGGGAACGGCGAACTGTTCAAAAGGCTGTTCGGATACGGCAACAGTGTCGGGCACAACAGGCCGACCAATAGCGAGTATATCGCGTCGGTGGCGGATTATGTCCGTCTGGAGCAGGGGTTTGTCTGACGGATGGAATTCTCGGCTTTGAGAGCTGAACGTTAAAACAGGACGCTAAGCCGGGGAGCCGCTTTCCCAATGGGGGATTATAATGCCGTTCCTTTCTTTGGAATGAAAAAGGACTGCATATCTGCTTTTTCTAAATTCAGCAGTGTTATTTTCCTGTCAATTCCCCCGGCATATCCTGTCAGACTGCCATTGGAACCGACAACGCGATGGCAGGGCACGATAATTGAAATCCCGTTATGTCCGACGGCGCCGCCGACCGCCTGGGCGGACATGTGCGGAAGCCCCTTCCAAACGGCAAGCTGTTTTGCAATTTTTCCATAGGTCGTAGTCTGCCCATATGGAATGGAGCAGAGTATCTTCCATACTTCGTTTTGAAATTCTGTTCCCGTAAAATGCAGCGGCACGGAAAAATCCGGCTCGTTTCCCGAAAAATAGATATCGAGCCAATGCTTTGTCCGCTCAAACAGAGGGATTTCTTTTTCTTCGTGTTCTTTATCCAGACAGAGGGCAAAATATTTCTGTCCCTCGAACCATAATCCCGTCAGACCGATATCATCTGCGGCTAAAAGGATACCGCCGACGGGCGATTGATAATGACTGATGTACTGCATAGGAGTAACCATGCCTTTCGTATTCTGACTGCTATTATACTCAGAGAAGGGAAAAACAGCAATGGAAATTCAGTGAATCTGTTTTATCTTTGATACAGACGATAATTTTTTGGAGCGCAAGCACGGGGCTTGCGCTTTTTTGCGCAGATATGCTATACTGTTGACATAAATAGAGTAAAATCGCGGTCGTATGCGGCGATGGATGGAGAACGGGCAATGAGTTTATTGAGTGTTATCGTACCCTGCTATAATGAGGAAGAAAACGTAGCGGACTTTTATCACGAGTTATTGAAGAACGATTCCTTTCTGGAGGAAAAGAAGATAGAGCTGGAAATTCTGTACATCGATGACGGTTCCAGGGACGGCACCGTGGCGGAGGTCAAGAAGCTGCGTGCGGCGGACGGGCGCGTACATCTTTTATCCTTCTCCCGGAATTTCGGAAAAGAAGCGGCCATTTATGCCGGGCTGCAGAAATCCAGGGGCGACTATGTGGTCCTGATGGACGCGGACCTGCAGGATCCGCCGTCGCTTCTGCCGGAGATGTATTCTTATATCGAGCAGGGATATGATTCCGTGGCGACAAGGCGCGTGACCAGAAAAGGCGAGCCCATGATACGTTCTTTTTTTGCGCGGCTTTTTTACCGTCTGATGAATCATATTTCCAGGACCGAAATCGTAGACGGGGCGAGGGATTATCGGCTGATGACAAGGCAGGTGGTGGATGCGATCCTGTCTATGACGGAATATAACCGTTTTACGAAGGGAATTTTCGGCTGGGTAGGTTATGAAACGAAATGGATCGAATATGAAAATGTGGAGCGGAAAAAAGGGGAAACAAAATGGTCTTTCTGGAAGCTCTTTCTGTACTCGATTGACGGGATTACAGCTTTTTCCACGATGCCGCTGGCGTTCGCTTCCATTATGGGGGTCGTATTCTGTATCGTGGCGTTTCTGCTGATTATCGTAACGATCGTGCGCAAGCTGCTGTTCGGGGACCCGACTTCGGGCTGGCCGTCGTTAGTCTGCATTATTTCGCTGATCAGCGGCGTACAGCTGTTTTGTCTCGGAATTGTGGGGCAATACTTATCTAAGACCTATATGGAAGTAAAACGCAGACCTGTTTATCTGGTAAAAGAGGATATCTGATGAGAGAGATGGTCAGCATTATCGTACCGGTCTACCGCGCGGCGCCGTATATCGCCGAGACGATAGAGATGGTCGTAAAACAAACTTATCAAAACTGGGAGCTGCTTCTGATCGACGACTGCTCGCCCGATAACAGCGAAGAGATCATCCATCACACGATAGATAAACTGTCCGGACAGGCATCGGGCGGGGCGGAGCGTATCCGTTTTGTCAGGAAAGAGAAGAACGAGGGGGCGGCTGAGGCGAGGAATACCGGTATCGGGCTCGCAAAAGGGAGATATATCGCTTTTCTGGATGCGGATGATATCTGGCACCCGGAGAAGCTTGAAAAGGAGCTTTCTTTTATGGAGGAAAAGAAAGCGGCCTTTGCGTTTACCGCATATGAATTTGGTGATGAAAAGGCGCATGGAACCGGAAAAATCGTGAAGGCGCCGGAGCAGCTGACCTATAGGAAAGCGTTGTCCAGAACGGTGATCTTTACCTCGACGGTCATTTTTGATACGGAAAAAATTTCCAGAGAGCTGATTCGAATGCCCGTTGTGGAGAGCGAGGATACGGCCGCCTGGTGGAAGATCCTGCGAAACGGCTATACGGCCTATGGCCTGAATGAGGCGCTCGTTATCTACAGGAGGCCGGCCAAAAGCCTTTCCTCTAATAAATTTACAGCGTTAAAGCGAATCTGGAATTTATACCGCAGGGAAGAAAAACTGTCTCTTCCCGTCAGTGCATTCTGTTTCTGCCTGTGGGCGTTCCGCGCTACGCTCCGGCGGATATAAAGAGTGAACGCCGGCGGCATACCGGAAAGATTGAAGAGAAGGAGTCCGCAACGCCAGATCTGCAAATGAGGTGCTAATGTGAAACGAATAGAATCTTTGAAAAGACTGATCATATCGGAGCTTCCGCTCATCGGACTGTTTTTGTATACGGGAGTCTATGCTTATTTCTGGATGACGGAATATTATCCGTATCTGCATCTGCACCGCGGATTGAATTATTATTTTAAAGGGCATATATTGATGTTCCTCGTTTACTTTGTGTTGTTATATTTCTTTTCGAGCACATACGGCGGTCTGAAAATCGGATATCTGAAGCCGATAGACGTTTATTTTTCGCAGTTCTTTTCTTTGGCAGGCGTCAATGTCATTTCTTATCTGCAGATTTCTCTGATGCGGAACTGGCTGGCGAACGCGGAGCCGATCGTCGCAGTGATGCTGATACAGATCGTGCTGTCTGCGGTATGGGTATTCGTCTGTAATATGCTTTACCGCAGGGTATTTCCGCCGCGGGAAATCCTGCTCGTGCATGGGGAACGCCCTATCAACGATATTGTGGCAAAATTCGATTCCAGAAAAGACAAGTACCGGATCAACCGTTGTATGAATATCTCCGGGGGAATGTCCAAAGTGAAGGAGGAAATCCTTGTGGGTTACGGCGCGGTCGTATTGTGGGATATCCCGACTTTGGAGCGGAATGAGCTTTTGAAGTATTGTTACAGCAGGTCGATCCGGGTTTATATGATGCCGAAAATAACGGACGTGCTGGTGCAGGGGGCGGATCAGCTTCATCTTTTCGATACGCCGATTCTGTTAACGAGGGAATATGCGCTAAAGGTGGAACAGCGCATCGTAAAGCGTTTCATCGATATTGTCTGTGCGGTCATTCTGCTGGTCGTCGCCTCGCCGTTTATGCTGATCACGGCGGTTATGATAAAGGCCTATGACGGCGGCCCGGTTTTTTATAAACAGATCCGGTGCACGAGAGATGCGAGGGAATTTTATATTTTAAAATTCCGCAGTATGCGTGTGGATGCGGAAAAGGACGGCGTTGCGAGGCTGGCGGCCAGGAATGACGACAGGATTACGCCTGTCGGCAGGTTCATCCGGGCGGTCCGCATTGACGAACTGCCGCAGCTTTTCAATATTTTAAAGGGCGATATGTCTTTTATCGGGCCGCGCCCGGAACGGCCTGAAATCATTGCGCAGTATACGGAGGAAATGCCGGAATTTGTTTTCCGCATGAAGGTCAAAGCGGGACTGGCGGGCTATGCGCAGGTGTATGGAAAGTATAATACGACGCCCTACGATAAATTGAAACTGGATCTGACCTATATTGAAAATTATTCGGTATGGCTGGATTTGAAACTGATGCTGCTGACGTTAAAGATCCTGTTCAAGCCGGAAAGCACGGAAGGCGTGGACAGCGGGCAGACGACGGCGCAAAGGGATAAGGAAAGGTAATGGAGGTCAGCGTGAAATACGGAAACGAGGGCATGGACTGTAAGAAGTATTTTCTGCTTTTTCTGCGGAAGGCATGGGCCGCTTTGCTTGCGGCGCTTATTGGCGCAGCGCTCGGCGGCGGCATCTACTTTTTTCATCATGTAGTGCTGGACAGCAGCCGGGAATACCGGGCGGAGTCCAAGATTTATCTCGATTTTGCGCCGGACGAAAGCGGAGAAATTTATCAGGCTTATAATGGGTATACATGGAATGATCTGATGGCGGCGAACCCCATCCTGGACGGTACGATGGCGCATCTGCCGGACGGTTATACAGAAGAGGAAGTTATTTCGGCGACGAAAGCGGAAATTCTGTCTGACCTGCGGTTATTAACGATTACGATTACGACTTCCAGCCCGGAGCGGACGGCGGAAATCCTGAAAGCGACCGATCTGTCGCTGGTGGAGCTGGGGGAACGGGCGAAAGAATTTCATGATATTCAGATTTACAGGGAAACGGAGCCGGAAATGGCAGTGGCGGACCCGCGGCTCCTGCAGGCTGCGCTGGTCGGTTCTGCGCTCGCGCTCGCGGCGGCGCTTCTGGCGATGGCACTGTATTATGTATTGGATGATAAGATTTATGTGCCGGGGGATTTGAAATGCGTTACGGAGCTTCCTTTTGTGGGATTCTGTTTCGGGGAAGCGCCCGGTGCGGCTAAGAGCAGACTGCGGGAGAGCCTTCAGAACGATTTCGAGAAGAACCGGGCGTATCTGGCCGAAAAGACAGGAGCGCTTACGATCTTGGTTTTGGAAAAAAAGCAGACGATAGCGGAACAGGCCTATGCTGACCTGCGGAAAGCGGATGGCATACTGCTGGCCATTCCTTATGGGGAGATGGACAGAACGACGCTCGGCTACCGTATCGGGCAGCTGACGCTGCAGGAATGCAGACTTGCGGGTGTTCTCATACAAAATGCCGATATGAGGTTGTTAAAATGGTATTACAATCACCTTTAAAGGTTCAGGCGCTTATTTCGGCCGTCGATCAGGACGTCCGGAAGCTGGCGGGAAAAATGAAGATAGAGTCGGATGCGGTCATCGTGAATCAGTGCGGGCGGTACGATTATCAGGAATGGGATACGGACAGCGGCAGGGTGCAGAACTTCTGCATGAAGGAGCGGGGCGTCGGCCTTAGCCGGAATACGGCGCTGCTTCACGCAGATGCGGATATCTGCCTTTTCTCGGATGAGGATATCGTATTGAAAAAGGGATACCGGGATGCCGTCCGGACAGCTTATGCGGAACATCCGGAGGCGGATATGCTCCTTTTCAACGTCCGGGTAGCGCCCGCGAGAAGAACTTACTGGAATGAACAGGTAAAGAGGATCCGCTGGTATAATTACGGGAGGTATCCGGCCTACAGCATTTCCGGGAAACTGGATGCTTTTCGGAGAGCGAACGTACATTTTTCCCTCCTGTTCGGCGGCGGCGCGAAATACAGCAACGGGGAGGACAGCCTGTTTTTGCGGGACTGTCTGCGGGCGGGACTGAAAATCTATGCCGTACCCGTCTGCATCGGGGAGGAAATTCCGAGACAATCCACATGGTTTCATGGATTTACGGAGAAATTTTTTACGGACAGGGGCGTGCTTTACCATTATCTGTACGGAGGGCTGGCCGGAGCCTTTTCTCTCCGCTTTCTGCTAAAAAATAAAAAGGAAATGTGCGCGGAGATTTCGTTCCCAAATGCCTACGGTCTGATGAAGGCGGGAATCCGTTCGCAGAAAAAGCCAAAGGAAGGGATAAGGGAGTCTTCATGATTTTGTATCTTGCGGTCGCGGCGGGAACGGCGCTGCTCGCGTCCATGGTTGAAAATGCTCCGGCCATGCATCCTTACAGGGTGACGAGGCAGCAGATGTGCAACAGGGTCTGTCTGCTGGCGGTCTTTCTTATTCTTTTCGCGTTGTCCGCGTGCAGGCAGAATGTGGGAAACGATTATGCCAGATATGTGGAATTCATGCACCTTGTCAACTCCAATGCGTATGTGCCGACGGAGCCGGGATTCAATCTGCTGGTGAAAATCGTCTACGGCATATCGGGCTTTGAAAATCATCTGCTTGTTTTTGCAATTTATGCATTTGTGACGATTCTGTTGTTTTTGCTGGCAATCTATGAGCAGAGCGACGAGTTCCCGCTGACTTATTTTCTGTTCATGGCCCTTGGATATTATTTTCAGACGTTCAGCACCGTGCGTTATTATCTGGCGCTGGCGCTGGCGTTTTATTCCATGAAATTCGTTATACGCAGACAGTGGGGCAGATTTATTCTGCTGGCGGTTCTGGGCAGCTTTTTTCATAAGTCGCTGCTCGTGATCCTGCCCTTGTATTTTCTGGCATCCGTTACCTGGAAAAAATGGCAGCTCGCACTCATTGGCGCATTCTGCACGACCTTTCTTTTTTTTCAGGATTTTTATTTAAAGGTGGTCGTGTTTCTGTATCCGACCTATGAGGATACGGAATATCTGGAAGGCGGTACGAGTTATATCAATATCCTGCGCTGTCTGGCGGTGCTTGTGCTTTCGCTGTTCTATTACCGGAAAAGCATACGGGGCAGCCGGAGGATGCAGTTTTACTTTTATCTGAACCTGGGGGCGCTCGTATTATATGTATTCTGCTCTTTTTTGCCGATTATTTCCCGTATCGGGTATTACCTGACGATCAGCCATATTTTGTTTCTGCCGGCGCTGTTGAAAGAGACGGAAAATGACAGATGGAAAAAGCTTCTGCGGGCTGGAACGGTCATGGCGGCGGTTCTGTATTTCGCGGTCTTTATGAGCAGGGCATATGATGACGGACTGCTGATTCTGCCTTATAAGAGCTTTTTCTTTCATGATATGGTGAATATTTTGTCGGATATGAACTAGGGCAAGAAGAAGTTTCCTGAAATGGAGGGGTACGATGAAGCCGATGTTTTCGATTCTGGTGGTCTGCCTGAATCCCGGCGGCAAATTGAAAATGACATTGGAGAGCATCCGCAAACAGACCTGCCGGGATTATGAAGTCATCGTTAAGGACGGTCTTTCTTCGGATGGTTCGCCGGCGCTTGCGCAGGAGACGGCGGATGCGTTTCCTTCTTTTCGAATGATCGGGAAGAAAGACGGCGGTATCTATGACGCCATGAATCAGGCGGTGCAGGAGGCCGGGGGGCGGTATCTGTATTTCCTGAACTGCGGGGACAGATTTTACCATGAAAAGGTATTGGAGGAAATGGCAGGTCTGATTGCCGGGCATCCGGCAAAGGCGGGTATTTATTACGGGAATATTTATGAACGGGTGACGGGCCGTGAAGTGGCTTCTAATCCAAAGATGGACGCCTTCGGGTGTTACCGGAACGTGCCCTGTCATCAGGCATGTTTTTATGACAGAAAGCTTCTGCTCGCGCATCCTTTTGAGACGAAGTACCGCGTCAGAGCGGATTATGAGCAGTTCCTCTGGTGCTTTTTCACGAAGGAGCCGGAGCTCGAAGCCTCTTTTATCTACGGAGGCATTCTGATCGCGGATTACGAGGGAGGCGGTTTTTCGGAAGCAAAAAGAAACCGCAGGCTTTCGGCGGCGGAGCATAAAGAAATCGTCGGGAAATATATGTCTGCGGGGAAAGTATGGAAATATCGGATGATCATGTGGGCGACGCTTGCGCCCGTCCGCACCTGGATTGCGGGAAATCCGGCGACATCCGGTTTATATAACGGGGTAAAGAAAAAAATTTACGGGAAGGGATAAGGTGTTGAGGGATGAAGGTGCTTTGGGTATGCAATATTATGCTTCCGGCGATAGCGAAGCAATTAGGACTTCCATACAGCAGCAGGGAGGGATGGCTGACGGCCGCGCTGGACAGGGTGTTACAGGAGCAGCGCCGCCACCGGATAACATTGGGAATCGCGTTTCCGGTGACAGAGGAAACAGGGAATATGAACAGGGAGCTGGTGCTCGCGGGGGAAGAGACCTGCACCTGTTATGGGTTTGTGGAGAATCTGAATACGCCGGAGCAGTACGACAGCAGGATCGAAGAAAGAATGAAAGAGATTATCGAGAATTTTGAACCGGATATGATACATATTTTCGGAACGGAATTTCCGCATACGCTGGCGTGCGTGCGCGCTTACCGGAATCCGGCGAAGACCCTGGTCGGGATACAGGGGCTCGTTTCCGCCTGCGCTGCGGCATATATGGCCGATCTGCCGGGGAAAATACAGAGAAAGACGACACTCCGGGATTTGGTCAGAAAGGACGGGCTTAAGCAGCAGCAGAAAAAGTTTTATAAGCGGGGCCTGTATGAAAAAGAGGCGCTGCGCTTAACGGGCCATGTGGCGGGGAGGACGGATTTCGACCGGGAAATGGCGGCGAAGATCAACCCGGAGGCGTCCTATCATTTTCTGAACGAGACGATGAGAAGCTGTTTTTACCGGGACAGATGGAAAAGAAATGCCTGTATTCCATACAGCATCTTTTTAAGCCAGGGCGATTATCCGTTAAAGGGCTTTCATTATCTGCTGCAGGCGATGCCGGCGGTATTGGCGCTGTACCCGGAGGCGCATATTTATGTGGCAGGAAACAATATTCTGCGGGGCAATACGGGAAGAGACAGGCTGAGGCTCTCCGGTTATGGGAAATACTTAAAGAAGCTTATCCGGGAAAATCAGTTAAAGGATAAAATTACCATGCTCGGTATGCTGGATGAGGAAGGCATGAAGGAGCAGTTCTTAAAAAGCCATGTATTCGTCTGCCCTTCCGCCATGGAGAATTCCCCTAATTCCCTCGGAGAAGCGATGCTGCTCGGAGTGCCCTGCGTGGCGGCGGATGTAGGAGGCATTCACAATCTTCTGATAAACGGCGGGGACGGCGTCCTGTATCCGCCCGGAAGCGTAGAAGGGCTGGCGGAAAAGCTGATCGAGATTTTTACGAAAGAAGCGATTACCGAGAAATATTCGGACAATGCCAGGCGGCACGCGCGGGAAACGCATGATGCCGACCAGAATTATTATAAATTAATACGGATCTATCAGGAGATTACAGGGGCATGAAGATAACGTTCGTCTCGAATTATATCAACCATCACCAGATACCTTTTTCCAATGCGCTGTACGGCCGGCTGGGAGAGGGTTATTGTTTCGTGCAGACGATGCCTATGGAAGAAGAGCGGGCAGCGATGGGCTGGGGCGTCGATATCGGTAAGCTTCCCTATGTGCGCTGTCTTTATGAAGATGAATATGTGTGCCGGCGGACGATTGCGGAAAGCGACGCCGTACTGCTCGGATGGACGGAACGGGAGGATATCGAGACAGAACGCCTGCGGTCGGGGAAGCTGACGATACGGGTCAGCGAGCGGCTTTACCGGGAAGGACAATGGAAGGCGGTCTCTCCGCGGGGGCTTCTCGCAAAATACAGGGAGCATGTAAGATACCGGAAACAGAACGTATATCTGCTGTGCGCGGGAGCTTATGCCGCGTCGGACTTTCATCTGATCGGCGCTTATCCGGGGAAAATGTTCCGATGGGGCTATTTCCCGGAAACGAGAATCTATACGGAAGAGCAATTCGCCTCCCTGAAAAAAGAAGGCCCGCTGCAGATCGTGTGGGCGGGGAGATTTATTCCATTAAAGCATCCGGAATATGTGGTAAGGCTTGCGGAATGCCTGCAGAAAAAAGAATATGACTTCCGGGTGCACATGATCGGAAGCGGGGAGCTGGAAGAGGATATCAGGCGGCAGGCAGACCGGGCCGGTTTGTCGGGGAAGTTCCTGTTTTACGGCTATCAGGAACCGGAAAAAGTCCGGGATGTGATGGAGCAGTGCCATATCCACCTTTTTACCAGCAATTATCTGGAAGGCTGGGGCGCGGTCATCAACGAGGGAATGAACAGCGGCTGTGTGGAGGTGGCAAACGCGCAGACCGGCGCAGCGCCTTATCTGATTCAGCATGGGAAGAACGGGCTTGTTTATCCGGACGATTCCTATCCGGCGATGGAGGCGCTGGTGCTCGATCTGTTCGAGCATTGGGAAGAGCGGAAACAGATGGGCCAGGCCGCGTATCGGACGATTATCCGGGAGTGGAATGCGGAACATGCTGCGGATGAACTGCTGCGTTTTCTGAACGGCCTGCCGGAGGGGAAAGTCCTTCCGGCATCGAAGGGGCCGCTCAGCCCGGCGCCCGCCATTGCGCCGGGAAAAATGTACGCCGCGATGATGCGGGGAGAGATTTAAAGAGCGGGAAAACGAAAAATCGATAGAAACGGAGAATAAAGGGTTCTGTATGGTAAATCAAAAAATCAGTGTCATAGTGCCGGTCTATAATACGGTGAATTATCTGGAAAGATGCGTGGATTCCATCTGTGGGCAGACTTATCGAAATCTGGAAATCCTTCTGGTAGACGACGGCTCTACGGACGGGACGGGACAGTTATGCGATACGCTTGCAAAGCGGGATAACAGAATCCGTGTCTATCATAAAAAGAACGGCGGGGCGTCGTCCGCCCGGAATATAGGCATTCAGAATGCCATCGGCGATTATATCGGTTTCGTGGACAGCGACGATTATATCGACGCCGACGTTTACCAGCAGATGGCGGAGCTCGCCATAGAGAAAAAGTATCCGGCCGTTCAGATTTCCAGAGATGAAAGGGACGAGGCGGGAAACCGCCTGCCGGATGTCTGCGTGCCGCCGGAAGAAGTGCGGTTCTGCGATTCGGAAACGTTTATCAAAGAGCTGCTGCTGCATCAGGGAGATTGTTCTTTCTGCACGAAGCTGGTGAAAAGGGAATTACTCGTAAAGCATCGTTTCCCGGAAGGGGAGCTGAATGAGGACTTTAAACTTTTGACCGAGCTGTTGACGCAGATCGAAGGAGTCGCGATACTGCCGAAGCAGGGATATCATGTGATATGCCGGAGCGACAGCACGACGAGAAAACGCTCCGGGGACAGCTTTTCAAGAGTATTTGCCGATATCGTGGAAAATGCGGACCGGATGCAGAAAATCGTAGATAAATCGTATCCGGCGCTGCATAAATATGCGATCCGGTTTAATTTGTACCAGCGGCTGGACTATATGCTGCATATACCGATCCCGCAGATGAACCGGGAAAATGAATTTTATCAAAGGGTCAAGGGATATCTGAGGAGGCATATCCTGGATACGTTACTCAACCCCTATCTGACCGGGAAAAATAAAGCGTATCTGCTCCTGCTGACGGCGGCTCCGGGGACGGTGCGGCGTGCGCACAGATGGAAGATGCGCAGAGGGAAGTAAGGGAAGGCGGCAGACGGCGGCCGCAGAAGACGGAATTGTGGCGGTTAATATGGCAAAAGCGTGTGTTGGTAACAAAGAAAAAAGAATCTGTTTTTCCCTCTTTCTGCTCGTCTGGTGTATGCAGATGCTGACGGCAGTGTATTTTTGTTGTCAGAAACAGGGATTTCATGAGGATGAATTTTATACCTATTATTCTACCGCGCGTACTTACGGCCTGATAATCGAGGACGGCGCGTGGATGGAGCGCGACGCCTATTTTGATGAGTTCGTCGTGCTGGAAGGGCAGGGGTTTCAGTATGGGCTGGTAAAGCTGGTGCAGTCATGGGACGTGCATCCGCCCGTTTATTATTGGGTCTTTCATACGATCTGCTCTTTTTTTCCGGGGCAGTTCTCCAAATGGTTCGGACTCGGCATCAATCTGACGGCCTTTGGATTTAGCATGTTCCTGCTTCGCGCGCTTGCGCTGAAAGTCACAAAACGTCGGGAAAAGCTGTCCCTGTTCGTCTGCTTTTTCTATGGTTTTACGCCTGCGGCGATGAGCAGCGTCGTCTTCATCCGTATGTATGCGCTGCTGACGGTATTCGTTTATCTGTGCGCGCTGCTGCATATGAACGCGGTCGAAAAGGACCGGGAGACCGCCGGACAGCCGTCCGAAGGGGGACGGGCGGTAAAACTGTCTTTCGGGAAGTTTCTGCTTCCGCTCATGGCCGTTACCTATCTCGGTTTTCTGACGCAGTATTACTATTTTATTTTTCTGTTCTTTATGGCCTTCGCTTTCTGCCTTTATCTGCTATGGCGGGATAGAAATCTGTGGAACTGTATTCGTTATGGCATAAGCCTGGCAGTTTCTTTCGCGCTTGCTTATCTGACCTATCCCTCCTGTCTCGGACAGATGTTCCGGGGACAGCGCGGGGCGCAGGCGGCCGGTAATTTCTTCGACTTTTCCAATACCCTTCCGAGGATTTCTTTTTTCTGGGAACTGCTGGACGAGTATGTGTTCGGAAAGACGCTTCTTCCACTGCTTCTCTTATTGGCGGCCGCAGCCGGATCTGCCCTTTGGAAAAAAGGAAAAGCTTCCGGCGGATATTCCGGAGAACACAGAGACGGACGCTTTCAGCCGGGGAAAAGGATCTGGCGGGAACATACCGCCTATTGGCTGCTGCTTTTTGCCGTGCTTGGGTATTTTCTGGCAGTATCAAAAACGGCTCTGCTTCTCGGAAATACTTCCGTCCGTTATCAGACGCCGGTTTACGGAATGGCCGTTCTGCTGCTTTTTGCCATGCTTTGGGGTGTTGGAGAATGGCGGTTCGGCAAAGCATATGAAGAAAATGATGCGCATGAAGGGATGGGCGGGCATAGAAAGAGCAGAGTCTTTCTTGCCACGGCCGCAGCCGTATTCTGTGCAGCAGTCGATCTGTCCGGACTGTTTTCGGAGCGCGTCGTATTCCTTTACCCGGAGGCGGCGGAGCACATTGCCTTCGCAAGGGAAAAAGCGGCGGCGGATGTGCCTGTCGTCTGCCTCTACGACGCCGGGCAGAGCTGGTGCGTGTGGGATTGCGCGGATGAATTTTTTGAACATGACCGGATTTATTTTGCAAGCCTGGACGATACGAAACCGCTTTCGGACGCGGTCATCGCCGGAAGCGATGAGCTGGTGGTCTATCTGGATAAGGCGGGAGGACAGGAGCAGCTGGAACGGATTCTTTACAGCAATCCGAATCTGGCAGTGTATGAGCTGCAGTATTCGGGAAAGTATTTTGATGTGTATCGTTTTTATGGGGAAAACAGGGCATATAGGGAAAAGGCGGATAAACAGAATAACGCATAACACTATAAATAATTTGAGTAAATGTACCGATAAAACAGATAAACAGGAAATGGATTTCAAATTTATTATCAGGGAAAGGAAGGGATATTTATATGAGTAACATGGATGTTAATTTGACAGATTACGCAGGAGTCAGAGAACGGAAAGCTGACAGCCGTAAAGACCGGGCAGCTGCGGAAGCGCAGCGGGCGGAGAAATCACAGACTCCGGAGGAACGCAGGAAAACTTATGAGGATATGGGTATCCATGCGGAAAAGTTTACGGTTGATATCTCGCCAGACTCAAAAGAATTCATGTCGCAGGCTGCAAAGAGGAAAGAGGCGCAGCGGGCAGAGCGGGAAAGGCTGGAAGCGGAAAATCCCTGGAGCCCTTTTGACTATAGGGGAGATTTGAGCAAAAATGAACCGACACAATATCTGGTGTTCAGTAAGTTCCTCTATGATAATGTTTTTTTTCATGATATGGACGATGAACAGGCGGGAAAAATGGAGGACATGCTGAGAAATATTACTTCAGGCATGGATAGTATCAGGGGGCCTCTGGATGCGGGACATTGGGATAACAGTATGTCTCATGAAGCGGCAAAACTGGATTTGGTTTCCTCGGTTAATGCGCTGAATTATTTTGCGGATACTTATGTGCCGGAGGGAGTACGGGATTCTTTTAAAGAACTGATCAAAGAATATGAGAACTATAATAGCAAAATAGTCGCAAATCACAGGAGCAGCATCGATTGGTACAGCGAAAGCATGAAAAATATTCCGGCGCCTGATGCAACAGGCGTAGGCGCGGGTGTGCGGCAGGCGCAGGAGCGGACGAGGGCATACCAGCAGATTGGCAGGGTAACGCATACGGAGCAGGAGGAAAAGGACTTAAAAGAGGACTATCAGATGCTCTTTGACAGATTGATGAATAAGGATGACAGTGCCGGAAATATTTTTGACAGCCTGCAGAGCCTGCTTGTAAATTATGCGTCGGGCGGCAGTAAAAACAGCGCGGTACTTAATCTGTTAAATGCCAATAACGCAGGAAGTATTAACAGAATGTTTCAGTATTGGTCGGCAACGTTTTGATTGCAGGTAATATTTCAGAAGACGGGAGCAGGGATGCCGCATGAACGAATGGAAAAGAAGTGAAATATGAGATGGCAGACCCGCAAAAAAGGAGACCAGCTATGAAAAGTCAAGCCTAAATTGAGGGTGTAAAAAAATCTGTGTCTACGGGATTTTAAATTCCTCTGATAAGAGTTCGATATGTAAGATTGTGCTGTCGATTTTATGAATTTCCTGTTGTCGCTTGCTCTTTCTATTTATAGTATAACCATTGTTAGATTGTTTATACATCTGACCTGGATTTTTTTACATCAAAAAAAGGCATCTCAAGCATTGGTTTTTTGTGGGCTCTGCCCACACCCGGCCTCCGGAATAAGACTGGTTTTTTCTGGCAATACTTTTAATGCCGATGGAATAAGGCTGGGGCGGCTTTCGGTTTAAGGTCGGCCGCCCTGGTCTTTTCTTTTACAAATATTGGATGAGACGTTCCCCATACAATACGATCAGCTGGTTTAACACCTGATCCCATCCACGGTATCTTTGCGTCCACTTTTTGTCACGTTTTCTAATCTTTTTCAATAATCATTTCTGACATATTCGTGTGCTGAGCCGACTTTCTTACAGCATCTACGAATTGTTCCCTGTCCTCATGCAGATACACCCACAAGCACCCCCGTTTTGTACATATTCTTATATATCTTTTCCGGATAATAGTTTAAATACGGCTCCAATGCTGAAAAAGTGACATTCATTTTCTTCATGATCTCTGCCATCCTCTTTTTTAAAACATCACCCTCTTTTTCGGAATAAATATCCACATCCTTAAGCAAATCAAGAAACTGCAAAATCCTGACATTCTCATTTGTAACCTCTACTTTCGGGCGTCTGACGATCACTCCATCTCCTTTCGAAAACAATTCAGAGATTCCAGTTTTCGTTTTTGTTATATCTGCTTTTCACAAGAATATCAATACCAAAAATGACCGGAACATTTCAAGATATTGCCATGACATATAAGATTGATATGGTAAATAAAAGGCTGAACATAGATACGAAAGACAATCCGCCTGTACGAATCTTAAAACTTTCTAAGCATGCGACAATAGAGGAAACATCAACCCGTCCTGCGCAAAGCGTTCCAATCCTTTTCCTTTCAGGAACAGAGTGCAGTCCTCTTCTTTCCGGATTTTTGAGGTATAGCCGCTGCAATCCGCAGGCGTGAATCCAGGAATGACCTGCCGGATATCGTTTCTGAAAGAGTTCACGATTTGTCCGATTTTAATCGGGTTGGGGGAAAAGATATTATGGAGCAGCAGGCAGCCGTTTTCTATTTCCGCGATGACAAAGGCGTCCGATTCTTTGTGATAGTATACGTTTTCCTGCATATATTTCGTGACATAAAAAAGAATCAGTTCCCTGTATTTTCGTTCCCCTTTCCGGAGAAAATTCATATGATTAACGGATACGTTGGAAACGACTTTTCCATCCATGACGATGGAATAAGGATTATGGTTTTCACCCCAATAGCCATTCTGATACCAGTCCTCAAAATCGATACCGAACGTTTTGAAAGCAAGCTCGTTAAAACGATAGTTAACGATATTAAAAATTGCCATTTCAGCCTTGCAAAAGCTTGCGTATATGGCTTTTGTAAGAGATGGGATGTGCAATTTGTTATGTCGTTTACTATATGTCTCAGGTCGTCGTTGTCCCTGCAATTTTTAAGAACCATAAGGGCCTCCTTTTTTAATGTGCCTGCGCTGTTTCTGCTATTTTACAGCTTATTTGCAGGAAACACAAGCTCATGGGAATCCGTTTCCGTTCAGGCCTGGCGTCGGCTGAAAAGTTAATCATAACCGAAAATTGATTTCCGTGACGTAAGATTTTGCAATATTGCCAACACAAATGACCTATGCTATACTAAAAACTGATATGGATCGAACAACGGAAATTGGAGGATAACTCATGTTGACAAATAGAACCATTTTAATTACCGGAGGGACAGGCTCTTTTGGGAAAAGCTTTACCAGATATGTGCTGACGCACTACGAGCCGAAAAAAATCATTATTTATTCCCGCGACGAGTTCAAACAGTGGGCGATGGAAAGCGAATTCAGCGAATATAAAGAAAAACTCCGTTTTTTCATCGGGGATGTGCGGGATTTGGAACGGTTGAAAAGAGCCTGCGAGGGCGTTGACTATATTGTTCATGCGGCAGCTTTGAAGCAGGTTCCGGCCTGCGAATATAATCCGAACGAGGCGATTAAGACGAACATTCACGGCGCGATGAACGTTATCGACGCAGCGCTCGACTGCGGTGTGCATAAGGTCGTGGCGTTATCGACGGACAAGGCCGTTAATCCGGTGAATCTTTACGGCGGCACAAAGCTGGTATCGGATAAACTGTTCGTGGCGGCAAATGCATATGTGGGAAATAAAGATGTGAATTTCTCGATCGTGCGTTATGGAAATGTGGCGGGAAGCCGCGGCTCCATTATTCCGCTCTTTGATAAACTGATCAAAGAGGGTGCGGCGGAACTGCCGATTACCGACTTTCGGATGACCCGTTTCTGGATCAGCTTAACGGAGGGGATAGAGCTCGTTATCAAAGCGCTCGCGGAAGCGAAGGGCGGAGAGACTTTTATCAGTAAGATCCCTTCTTTTAAAGTAATGGATTTGGCGGAAGCGATGCTGCCGGGCTGTAAAATGAAGGAAATCGGAATCCGGCCGGGAGAGAAGCTGCATGAAATTATGGTGACGACGGAAGATTCCGCGACGACTTATGAGTATGACAGGCATTTTATCGTGTATCCGCAGATGACCTGGAATAACAGACAGCAGCCGGATTTGAGCGGTCAAAAGGTGGAGGACGGCTTTTCATACAGTTCCAATAATAACAAAGAATGGCTTTCCGTGGAGGATATCAGGGAAAGGCTGAAAAAGCTTTAAGGCGCGGACGGCGTGCCGACGTATGACAGCGGAGAAAAGGGGACATACAGGAATGTATGTCCTTAATAAGTCCCGTTTTGGAGGATGGGGCTGATTGAAGGAAAGGCGGGTGTATCGGTATGGAAAGACCGGCAATAGAGGGTGGAAGCCCTGTCAGGGAACAGAAAATTTATTATGGGCATCAATATATCGATGAAGCGGATATTCAGGCGGTCGTGGACGTGCTTCGAAGCGACTATCTGACCTGCGGGCCCAAAATCGCGGAGCTCGAAAAAAAGCTTTGCGATTTTACGGGAGCAAAATATGCGGCGGTATGCAGTAACGGCACGGCGGCTCTCCATATCGCCTGTCTTGCAGCGGGAGTCGGCGAAGGGGACGAGGTGATCACGACGCCGATTACTTTTGCCGCTTCGGCGAACTGCGCGCTGTACTGCGGCGCGAGGCCCGTTTTTGCGGATATCAATCCGGAGACTTATAATATCGATCCGGCTTCGGTAGAAAAGTGCGTTACGGACAAAACGAAAGCAGTCGTAGCGGTGGATTATACCGGGCAGTCGGTGGAGCTTGGCCCGTTATTAGAGCTTTGTCGTGAAAAGAAGCTCGTTCTGATCGAGGACGGCGCGCATGTGATCGGTACGGAATATAAGGGAAAGAAAAACGGTTCCATCGCGGATATGACCATGTTCAGTTTTCATCCGGTCAAGACCGTAACGGCCGGAGAAGGCGGCGCTGTTTTGACAAACAGCGAGGAATACTATCAGAAACTGCTGCTGTACCGCACGCATGGGATCACGAGGGATGAGCGGCTTTTGGAGCATCCGTCCGACGGCCCGTGGTATTATGAGCAGCTTGTTCTCGGTTATAATTACCGTATGACGGATATGCAGGCGGCGCTTCTGATCAGCCAGCTGGATAAACTGGAGCTGTTCAGCCGCCGGAGAAAAGAAATCGTTGCCCGGTATAACGAGGCCTTTTCCGGAATGCCGGGGATCGTTGTACAGAAGGAAATCCCGGAGTCGGATACGACGAGGCATCTGTATATTCTGCGGATAAAGCCGGAGGAATTTTCGATTGACCGGAGGAAATTTTTCGATGCGCTGGAAGCGGAAAATGTATGCTGCAACGTGCATTATATACCGACCTACTATTTTCCGTATTATGAGAAACTGGGATATCGAAAGGGCATCTGCCCGAACGCGGAAAAGCTGTACGAGGAGATTGTCACGCTTCCGCTCTACTATGCAATGAGCGACGCGGATGTGGAGAGCGTGATCGAGGCGGTCGGAAAAATTGCGGGGTATTATCATCTATGAAACTATCGATTATCGTTCCGGTCTACAATATGGCGGCGGACGGCAGGCTGGAATATTGTCTGGAATCGCTGGTGCATCAGACGATTGCGGATTATGAGATTATTGCGGTTGACGACTGTTCCACGGATTCATCGATGGAGATTTTGTCCGCTTATGAGAAGCGGTATCCGGAAAAATTCCGCGCGGTTCACTCCCCGGTCAATAAAAAACAGGGCGGTGCGAAGAATATCGGCATGAGCCTTGCGAAGGGCGAATGGATTGGGTTCATTGACAGCGACGACTGGGTCGTGCCGGACTTTTATGAAAGGCTGATTGGCAGGGGAGAGGAGACCGGAGCGGATATGGTCGGCTGCGATTATCATCTGACGGACCGGCACAGCATGGAAATCGGGCAGGTCGTGCACAATAATAAAAAAGAGCAGACAGGCGTTTTAGATGAAAAAAAATACAGATCGTTATTGGTGGACAGCGGCAGCCTTGTCGTAAAGGTGTACCGCCGGGAAATCGTCATCGATCATCCGGGCCGCTTCCCGGAGGGCATTTTTTATGAGGATAACGCGCTGGGAAATTCCTGGATGCTGCGTGCAAAGCATTTTGAGTATATCGAAGAACCGTTATATTATTATTACCAGCATGGCACATCGACAGTGCACACGATTACGCAGAGGCGCTGTGAAGACCGCATGGAGGCCGGACGTCTCATGCTAAAAGAGGCGGAGCAGCACCAATATCTGGAAAAATACCGGGCGGAGATAGAATTTAATTTTACGGTGCTCTTTTATGTAAATACGCTTTTTACCTATATGCAGGGAGTAAGGCCGGTGCGCTATGGATTTGTAAAAGCGCTGGGAGAGGAAATGAGGCGGAACTTCCCGGATTTTCAGAAAAATCCATATTACAGGGAACGGGTGCACGCGGAGGAAAAAAAGCTGGTCGGGATGCAGATGCGCTCGACGGCATGGTTTTTATTGTATTATAAATTATTATGGGGATACCGCAATTTCAGGAAGCGGCGGGAGCAGCCGCGGTAAAAAGACGGGAAAACAGGAGGCACACGGTACTACATGAAGATAACAGCCAGGTCGAAAGTTCTGTATTTAATCGGTGTATGCTGCATTATTTTTTTATTATGGCTCGGAAATGAAGGGGATGATCCGCTGGGCTATTGGGGTTCGGAACTGCAATATTCGTTCGGCGTGCTGGACTCTGATAACGCGCTGGTGATCAGGGATTCAATCGCCCGTTCAGGCATTGCGGCGAGCACGCCGCAGATTGTCGTGAATCGTGGAACCTATACGATAAACTTCGATTATACGGCGGATACGGAGGGAAATGTCGTTGAACTCTGGGAACAGGGGAGCAAGGCTGCAGGCTGGGAATTGGAACCGGAGAAGAATCGTTTTTCACAGGAATTTACGCTGGCAAAGGATGCGAAGCAGTTATCGGTCAGGCTGAATTATGGGGGAAAGGGCTCCTTTGTAATACAGAGGCTGGAACTGGCGCCCCGAACGCTTTTTTATACGGATACTTATTTTATGATTCTGCTGTTTGTACTCTTGAATGCGGCGGGCTGTTTTCTGTATCAGAGGCATCTGCAGAAACCGTTCGGACAGGAAAAGCTCGTTGATGCCTGTGTGATAGCGGGCGTTGCGCTGCTCGCGATGTCTCCGATGTTTTCCACTTATCTTTATAATGGGGACGATCTGTGTTATCATCTGGCGCGGATGGAAGGCATTAAAGACTGTGTTCTGGATGGGCAGATACCGGCGATTATTATGCCGGACGCCTTGAAGGGAAACGGTTATCTGAATGCGATGTATCCCTATTTGTTTTTGTATATCGGCGCTTTTCTGCGTATCTGTCGGGTATCTATCGGATTATCTTATAAAATGGTGGTTTTTCTGGCAAATCTGGGTGCGGCGCTGTGCGCTTATTACGCCTTTCGATCCGTATCGAAATCCCGCCGGACGGTCATTTTAGGGGTAGTTCTGTATACGTTGATGCCGTACCGCTTTACCAATATTTTTTCCAGAGGGGATCTGGGCGAGACGCTGGCGCTCACCTTCTGGCCGCTCGTCGTCGCGGGGATGTATCATATTCTGCTGGGCGACAGGAAAAAGTGGTATTTTCTGGTGCTCGGATTCAGCGGCATTTTACAGAGCCATATTTTGAGCGTCATGTTCGTCATGGGGTTCTGTGTGATTTCCAGCCTGGTCTTTGCGGCGAATGTATGGAAAGAAAAGCGTTATGTAGAAATCGGAAAGGCGGCGGGCGTAACGGTACTGCTGAATCTGTGGTTCCTTGTGCCTTTCCTGTATTATTATTTTAAAGAAACGCTGGGAACGGAGCTTTTGCGGTGGAGCGGCTATTTCGACCAGTCTGTCAATCCCTCCAATTTTGCGCAGTCCATCAGCCTGTACAATAAACAGTATTTTTCATTGGGGCTTCCTTTGCTCGGCTGTATCGGCATCGGTGTGCTGTATCTGGTCTGCGAAAAGAAAAAAACGGAGAGTAAACTGGATCGTTATCTGTGCTTTTTATTGATATTGGGCGTTGTTCTGACCTGGATGACGACGGGGTATTTTCCGAGCAAGGAGATGCGGAAGAACGGGTTTCTGGATTCCATTATGACGATGCTGCAGTTTCCATGGCGGTTTCTTGGGCCGGCCTGTACCTGTTTTCTGTTCGCAGGGGCGGTTTGGCTGTCCAAATCAGAAATCCTGAAGCCCTGTCGGAATTTGATCTTTGCATTGTTCATCGGCCTGAATCTGCTGACGGTGCAGACCGTTCCGACGGATAATATCCATATGCCCTATAGCAGCGCGGCGGCGACTGCCTCAAAAGGGCATGACAGCAAAATGGCGGCGAACATCGGTATTTTTTATCCGCATGAATGGCGTCTGGACGGAATTACGGACGAAAAGCTGGTGACGAGCGTGCTCGTATCCGATATGAGGGATGTTACGATCTTAAAGTACAGCAAGACCGGGACAAAAGCAACGGCGGCCTATACGGCGGACGGCGCGGGAAATTATCTGGAAATGCCGGTCTTGAATTATGCGGGTTATCGCGCATATGACGAGAATGGAAAGAGATTGGAGATTCTTGACGGCGATAATCACCGGATCCGCGTCATGCTGGCCGGGGACGGGCTGGAGCATGAAGTCCGTGTCCGGTTCGGGCCGGTTGCCGGGTTCCTCGCGGCAGATGCGGCGTCGTTTTTAACAATAGCCGGAATCGTGTATTTTTACTGGCGGAATAAGAAGAAATCCTTCAACGCGGACGCGATCCGGTAGGCTCCCCTGCCATCGATGAAAGCTCTCATACGCCGGGAGCTTTTCTGGCGTTCGGCATAAGAATCCCTGTGGCTGCCCAGGAACGACAGCAGGGCGCCGCATGTTTTTTCCGGAGAGGAGCGGGCGTCTCCGGCGTAAGGGATAATTTGATTGTCTGAAAAGGTCCGGATGGCCTCCGACTGATTGTCCGCGGTCATGAAGCCGGATGAGGGAACGCCGACGGCGCAAAGCTCATACAGCGTGGTTCCGCCCGCAGAAATGCCCAGGTCGCACTGGCACATGAGAGCGGCCATATCCTGTACATTTGTGTGAATGTGAATCGCCGGATAACGCGACGCCAGACATTCCAGTTCCTGAAAATGAGAATTGAGGCGGCTCGTGATAACGTGGTAATTCAAATCCCGCAGGAAGGATGACGCAGGGATCTTGTGAAGCAATGTGCCGATGACGTTGCAGGCATCGGTTCCTCCGGCGGAAAGAAAAACATTTCGTACCTTCGGCCTTACCGTATAAGAAACGTTTTGAAACTGCTCCCGGAGGGGCGTATAGGCGGCGCCGGTCAGTCTGCGGGCAGCCTTATGATAGCAGGCGGGCTCTTTTGCCGTATCATAGTTGACGATCAGATCGGCAGGATAATCGAAGGCGAGCAGGTCGTCCAGATAGGCGACCGGACAAAGCTTCCGAAGTTCCGATAAATATGTTTCTGTCACAAAATAAGAATCGATAAAAAGCCAGGAAGAATTTTGCGGGGCCTCTTTCAGGATGGAGCCCACGATCGGAAGCTCGCCGTCCAAAGCCCGATAATTGCTGTGAAGGCAGACGATTGGAAATTCATTCAGAAAAGCAAGGCGTTCTTCCAGCAGCGATGCGCTTTTTTCATCGGAAACAAGAAAATGCGCTTCCATAGAAAGCGCTCTGCAGGCTCTTGCAATGGATAAACAGCGCATGATGTGTCCGGTCGCAATTTCTTCGTTTCCGTCGGTTCTGAAATAAACAGAGGGCATGGCTGGTTCCTTTCTGATGGGAATGACTCTGGATAGTTTATATTATATCATGAATGGATATTTTGTGCAAAGAGGGTGATTCTATGATACAATAAAAACAAATCTGGTCATTTACCAAGGGGGTATCCAAATGAACAAATCATCCATAGCCATCATTACTGCAAGAGGCGGGAGCAAACGGATTCCGCATAAAAATATCAAAAACTTCTGCGGGAAACCGATCATTACCTATCCCATCGAGGCGGCGCTTCGCGCGGAACTGTTTACGGAGGTCATGGTGTCCACCGACGATGAGGAAATTGCCAGGATCGCGGAGCAGGCGGGAGCGAAAGTTCCTTTTATGCGAAGCAGCGGGAATGCGGGAGATTATGCATCGACGGATGATGTGCTCATGGAAGTGCTGAATTGGTATCGGGAACGGGGAAAAGAATTTGAGACATTCTGCTGTCTGTATCCGACGGCGCCTTTTATTACGGCACAGAAACTGCAAAAAGCGATGCGGATGCTTGAAAAGGCGGATTCCGTCATGCCGGTTACGGCATTTTCCTATCCGCCGCAGCGGTGCGTTGTCTTGAATGAGCAGGGGGAACTTCGGATGAAATGGCCGGAATATGCAAAGACGCGCTCGCAGGATCTGGAACCCTATTATCATGACTGCGGGCAGTTCTACTGCTGCAGGACGAAGCCCTTTCTGGAATATGGCACGACCGATCTGCCGCATATGGTCCCTCTGTTTGTCAGCGGGCTGGAAGTACAGGATATCGACAATCCGGACGATTGGGAAATCGCGGAGCTGAAATATCGGAAGATTCTATATAATCAAGGCGGCAGGCTGTAAGACTGGCAGGTGCGCGGGCGGAAAGAAGGGGCGAGTAAGGTTGAATAAAGAATTTAAAATCGGAAAAAAGACAATCGGAGAGAATCATCCGGTATTCTGTGTGGCGGAAATGTCGGGCAATCATTTAAAAGACTATGGAAGGGCTGTGGAAATCATTCATGCGGCGGAAGAGGCCGGAGCCGATGCCGTTAAATTACAGACTTATACGGCGGACAGTCTTTCATTAGATTGCGATAATGAGTATTTTCAAATACACGGCGGCCTGTGGGACGGAATGACGGAATACAGGCTTTATGAGGAGGCGTCCACGCCCTGGGAATGGCAGCCGAAATTGAAGGAGCTTGCGGAAAGCCTTGGAATGGAATGTTTTTCTTCGCCTTTCGACGCATCTGCCGTGGAGTTCATGAAGAACTGCAATATGCCGGCCTACAAGGTAGCCTCTTACGAAATCAACGATATTCCGCTGATTCATCGGATCGCAGCCCAGCACAAACCGGTCATTCTGGCGACCGGCGTCGCACATCTGGAAGATATCGAGAGGGCTCTGCGGGTATGCCGTGAAGAGGGAAATGAAGAAGTGATGCTTTTGAAATGTGTGTCCGCGTACCCGACGCCCTATGAGGATATTAATCTGGCGATGATACCGACTCTGGCCAGGACATATGGCTGTCTGGTCGGCTTATCCGACCATTCGATGGGGAGCGCTGTGGCGGTTGGCGCCGTTCCGCTTGGCATTAAAATGATAGAAAAGCATTTGACGCTGCGGCGTGCCGACGGCGGACCGGATGGCGCTTTTTCCATGGAACCGGAAGAGTTCAAAGAAATGGTGGACAATATCCGCATCGTAGAAAAGGCGCTCGGCGTATCCGCTTATGCGCTGACCGGGAAACAGGAAAAGGAGCGGAACGGTTCCCGTTCCCTGTTCGTTGTAAAGGATATCCGGGCGGGGGAAAAGCTGACTCCCGAAAATGTGCGTTCTATCAGGCCGGGACAGGGGCTCCATACGATGTATTATGAGGAAATCATGGGAAAAAGCGCGCTCAGGGATATTGCGCGGGGAACGCCGCTTGCGTGGGGGATGTTTGCGTAGTAATCCTGTATAACAAATAAGCCTCCCCCTGTCTGATCCATAAGACAGGATCATAGCCGGAGCGTCATCAGATCCGTATATTTCAGCATACAGATCCCTTCTTCATAATGGCCGATTGCGTCCGTATTTTCCCGGCCGGCAACGTTATTTGCAATGAATTTCGGGAAATTTATGCCGCAGGCATGGGCGTGGGGATAGCCGCCGCCGAAGCGGGGATTGATTTCGGAAAGATAATAGTTTCCATTCACGCAGAAAACGTCCATATCGACGGGGCCGGACAGGGAGAGGGAAGCTGCGGTTTTTCGGATAAGGTCAAAAAGCGCTTCCTCTTTTACGGAGATGGATTTTTCCGTTTCCCCGGCACGCATCCGCAGCTTTTTCTTGATAAAAACAGAAACGGGCATATGGGAGAGCATATCGACGTACAGATCCACGCCGTATTCGTCCCCTTCCGCGAACTGCTGGATCAGCATATCTTCCGAACTGTATTTGCAGAGGACGGAGAGCAGTTCTATGTTGTCCACTTTTTGAACGCCGATGCTGCCGCATCCGCGGACGGGCTTGATAAAGACCGGAAACTCCATTTCTCCGTTTTCATAACGCTTCTGAAATTCGGAAACATTCAGACAGCTGGGGAGCACGGGCAGGCCGTTTTGTTTCATATGCTGATAAAAGGCGTATTTATCCCGGCAGAGTTCTACCGTTTTTTTTTCGGAAACGACCGGAAGGATTCCGGCGTCCGTAAATTTTTGGCGGTGGGAGGCGATGAGAAACAATTCATCTTCCTGCAAGGGCAGTACCGCGTCGATTTTTTCTCTTCTGCAGATATCCAGAAGGATATCCGGGTAATCCGGTGAAGTCATGCGCGGTACAAGATAATGAGCGTCGGCCTCATAAAGGGCGGGCGCATAGCCGCTGCAGTCGGCGCCGACAACCCGGTCGATGCCGTTTCCGGGTTCCTTAAAGTAACGCATCAGTTTATTTCTCGTGCCACAGCTCAAAATTAAGATATTCATGTGAAGTATTCGCTTTCTGTTCTATTCGTTATCATTTTCCATTAACATCGTTCCCTGTATATAGTCATCCGGCGTCCATTTCCTCCGGACCTGTATGAGACGGTTGTTCCGCCTGATATAAACGGCGGGAAAATACTGAATGAAGAGCGGGTTCAGGCTCATCGTATAACCGCCGACATTTTCATAGACGATCCGGTCGCCCGGAACGAGTTCGGGACGGTTTTCATAAACGAATATCCGGTCGCATTCCATGCAGGTATATCCGCTGATGACCTGCTGCGGCATGACTGGTCTTTCGCCTTCCTGCCCTTTTTCATCAATATGAAAAAGATAGGAACTTTTGATCATAGTCGCGTCGATATTGAAGCGGCTGCCATCCGTCATAATATAGCGCGTGCCTTTGATGTCTCTCGTATCGAAAACGGAGGTCACGAAGGCCGTACATTTGGAAATCAAAGAAATGCCCGGTTCCACGATTAATTTTGTCTTATCGGGCGTAAAGCATTTCGACAACTCCTCCGCAACCGCCGGAAAATAATCGGGATATTCCGGGCGGCCTTCCATACCGCCGCAGTAGCCGCCGCCCAGATCCACATAGGATAAAGACAGGGCAAATTCCTGCTGCAGCTTACATGCCATTTGCGCGATGGAGCGGAAAATTCCAACGCTCCGGGATTTGCTGCTGGAATGCAGGTGAAGGCCCGTAACGGAGACATTGGGAATCTGTCGCAGCGTTTGTAAAGCGTCCGCAAATTTTCCGGTTTCATAACAGAAGCCAAAGCGCCCGCCTGCTTCGCCCATCGTCGTTTCTCCGGGACACATTTTTTCCAAATCGAAGTTGGCGCGAATGCCGACAGAAAAGGTCTGTGCGGGATATTCGGAGGCGAGCCTGGAAAGCCATGCGATTTCCAGCCGGGAGTCCAGATTGACATAGCCTCCGGCGAGCAGGACCTCGCGGAAAGAAGTCTCGCCCTTGTAGGGACCGTTATAGATAATCTCATGATTTTGATAACCGAGACGGCGGGCGAGCAGATATTCATCTTCGGAAACGACTTCTGCATAAGCGCCGTTTTTTTTCACAAAAGAAACAAGCCATGGAAGAGAGTTCGTCTTGAAGGAATAGCCGATCAGATAACTGCCCCAGTTCCGGCCCAGGGAATCCGTCAGCATATGATAGTATTTCTGTAAAACCGCTTCGTCGATTACAAAATAAGGGGTCTGTAACATTTCCATTGCGCCGCGCCTTTCCGACATCTTTTTCTATATAAGATATTACTCTATTTTGCGGGAGGCTGCAAGATGGCAGAAAGGCATGATAAATTTTTTTATTGCAATATATAAATGCGTATGTTAAGATGGGGCATATGGATTAAATGCGTTTATTGAACAATATACTAGGAGAAATAAATGAATTTTATTGTTAAGATATTTATTATTTTAAGTATTTCATTTGCTATTCAAATAAAGTTTAAGCGTACGTTTGCCGAATCCATATCGGTATCTGCGATGACAATTATTATGACTCTATATGTCTTTACGCTGTTTATGCCTCTTACCTGTTCGGGGTATATCGTTGCAGTTATGGCGATGCTCGCTTCCATATATTGTGTATTTTATTTTCTAAGAAATCGCTCCATGGGGGGGGGTAGAGCTTAGCTCTCTTTTGTCATTTCCTTTTCTGTTCTTTATCGCATATTGCATTTTTACGGACATAGCATTTGATAAGTATGTTGCTATCGAGTGGGATGAGTTTACTCATTGGATGTTAGTCGTAAAAAATATGTATCATTTTGACAATTTCGGCGTCACCGGAGCATCCACTGTTTTGCTTCCCGGTTATCCACCTTCAATTGGTTTGTTTGAAATCTTTTTTAATCTGTTTTCATCTTCTTTTAAAGAAGGTAATATCTATAAAGGGCTCAATATTTTAACTGTTTCCCTGCTGATGCCGCCTTTAAAGAAGTATGGAGCCGATTTTAAAGGAACGGCTTTACGTTTTTTTGTACTGTTAGCTGTACCGATGATATTCTTTCCGGACGCATATGGAGATACTTATGTAGATTGTCTGTTGGGAATTATGTTTGCCCGATTGATCTATATCGGTTTTTCGGAAGAAAGATATGATGGATTTTTTCTGTATAATTTCAGTATCTCATCCGCGGTATTGGTGTTGGCAAAAGCGGCAGGCATGGGACTGTATCTGTTTGCAATGCTTGCTTTGGCGATTGATATCATCTTTTTCAGCAAAAAATTGGCAGCTGATGGATTAAATATTAAAAACAGACTGATAAAGCTTATCGCATGGACGAGTATATTAATAATACCTTTCACGGCGAATTGGTCATGGAAAACATATCTCAAAATCAATGCTCTGAATAGCGCATGGAATACGTCGAGTATAACGGTTTCAGGGATTCTTGAATTGTTTACCGATAAAATTCCGGAATACCGCGTTGTGACTATCGAGACTTTTACAGATTCCTATTTTTATATGGGTCGATTTGGAGATATCGGTTTCAGATGCTCTTATTTTCTCTTTCCCGTTATATTTACGTTTGCTATGATTGCCGCGTCTCATATGGGCGGAAACGGCAGACGGGTCAAATATCTTAATTTTTCCCTTTTCATTTCTTATATTTTATATACGGTAAGCCTCCTGATTTTGTATTTGTTCACATATTCGCAAAGAGAGGCGGAAAGTATTGCGTCTTTTTCAAGATATATGAATACGATTACTTTGGGTTATATGCTGGCGGCCGTTATCGTTTTGTTAAATCCCGCAGATATTCACAGGGAAAAATCAGCGCCTGAAAAGAACCCGCTTTTGGTTAAAAAATTAAATTTTGCAATTGTTATCATGGCTTTCCTTTTGACCAGTGTTGAATTAAAAGACCTTTTTCTTTTACAGGCGCGGTCAGCGGAAAAACAGCGTAAGAGAGCCGGACACATCGATGGATTATATGGCCTTTTCGATTATGAGACCGACAGGATCTATTATATTTCACAGGGAAGGACCGGGTATGAATATTGGCAGGCCCGTTATGCGCTTACGCCGGTCAGCGTTAATCCCGGCGATACATGGTCGATTGCCAATGACGCGAAGGATGAAATATGGACGATTGAAAAGACTGCGCAGGAATGGTCTGATGAGCTAAAGGCAGATTATACATATGTGTATATAGATATTATAGACGAGCAGTTTTGCATGGATTTTGGAGAGCTTTTTGAAGATCCTGATAATATTCCGGAGAGAACTATTTATAAAATAGAAGTTACCGAACAGAATGATTTGGTAACGCTTGTTCCTTTCTGGTTTTGATTCCGGAAATTACAAAGGCGGAAGGGAGAACGAATGGAAGAATGCGTGATAGTGATACCTGTGTATCAGCCCACAATGAAATTAAGAGAATTAATAGAGGATTTGCGATTTGAATGGATAACGAAAATTGTTTGTGTAAATGACGGAAGCGATGCGGAGTACGATGGGGTTTTCGATCAGATTGGCATAATGGATAAGGTCTGCGTGCTCAGACATGCTGTTAATATGGGCAAGGGAAGAGCGCTGAAGACGGCATTTAATTATATATTGAGCGAGTTTCCGAACCAAAAAATGGTCATTACAGTAGATGCAGACGGACAACATACAACGGCGGCCGTTGAGAAAGTTCATGATGCTTTTCGTGAAGAAGACAATATTATTTTAGGTAAACGGGAATTTACAAATATCGAAAGCAAAAGGGAAATACCCTTTAGAAGCCGGTTTGGGAACAGGCTGACCAGACTGGTATTTAACTTTTTATGTAATATCAATATCTCGGATACACAGACAGGACTGCGCGTACTGCCGATGGCTGTATTGCCTGGACTGATCAGGGTGCCCGGTGAAAAATATGAATATGAAACAAATTGCTTATTATGGTGTAAAGATCATTCCATAGGAATTAAAGAGGTAGAAATTGAAACAATCTATGAGAAAAATAACGAATCGTCGCATTTCAATCCTTTGCAGGATTCGATCAGAATTTACATAGTGATTTTTAAATATATGTGCTCTTCCATTTTGTCAGTATTGATTGATTATACGGTGTTTTTCGTTTTAGCCGGTTATTCCGGAAATGTTTTTTTATTAACCTATCTGGGAAGAATCTGCGCATCGGCCGTTAATTTTTTAGTAAACAGAAAGCTGGTATTTGGAGCAAAAGGGAAAATCGCAATGCAGGCAGTCAAATACTTTCTGTTAGTATTTTTGTCGGGGACGCTTTCCGCTGTCGCTGTGTTAAAGATTCAGCTGATAATTAAAAATTTATATATTTCAAAGGTGTTAGTAGAAATGATAATATTCTTTTTCAATTTTTATATTCAAAAGAATATCGTATTTGTGAAAAAGGAAACAAAAATACAATGAAAGCAAAAACTTATACGGACTGGACAGATTATTATACGAAACCTAAAAGCGTTATTTCGAGTGTTACGCAAAAAATCACATTACGTTATTTAACAGGACTCATCAGGAAATATTCTATATCGGACAAGCTGAGAGTTATGGAATGCGGGGGCGGAAATTCCTGTTTTGCAAAAAATATAGCTGATGCCTTAGACATAAAATATTATGATATTGTTGATAACTGCAAAATTGGTATTGATAAAGCGCTTGATAATCCTGCGATCAGAAATGCGTGGTATGCAGATTTGTCTAAAGAGATAAATGACGATGTAATAGCGCAAAAATATAATCTGGTGTACAGTGTAGGGCTGGTAGAACATTTTTCTGAGAAAAAACGGAAAAAGGTTATTGAAAATCATTTTAAATTATGCGAGAAAAAAGGGTATGTATTAATTACTGCGCCGACGCCTGCCTTTCAATACAGGTTTATCCGCAGATGTATGGAATTGCTGCATTTATGGCAGTTTTGGGATGAAAGCCCTGTAATGTTAGAAGAACTGGTAAAAGAGATGAAGCCTTATGGAGAGATTATCAGCGCCGGGATTAACAGAAAACTGCCATTGACCCAGTGCGTTGTTATTGCTTTAAAAAAATAGAAGGATTTGAGAAAATCGGATGCGGCATCATAAGACAGCGATAGGACAGCATAAAAAGACAGAGGAGCGGTATATTACTGCTCCTTGTTTTGTGTCCGGCGATGAGTTGACGGCTGGGGGACCGGAGACTATAATATAGGGAAGAAAATTGGAAAGAGCATGGTTAGAACATGAAAGAACGAATTTATATCTGTCATACCTTTTATCATGTATATGTGGCGTGCCTGAAAGAACTGTACCTGCCGGAGGACAGGCGGGGGCAGGCGTCGCTCGTCCTCAGTACGATGTCGAATCGGTTCGGCAGTCTGCAGGAGCGTGCGAAACGGTGCGGCCTCTTTGAGGCGGTATATTTATTTGATGAAAAAGAGGATGTTTTTTTCCCGGAGCTTCAAAAGTATCATCAGGACAAAGGGAATATTGTTCTGAACATGTTCGCCCGCATCAGATATACGAAACTGCTCGGAAAACTGCAGGAGCCTTATGTGCCGGTAGATTTCCGGGAATACCGGGATATTTATGTGTTCTGCGATTCGGACCCGATCGGTTATTATCTGAACTGTCAGAAAATTTATTATCATGCGGTGGAGGACGGGCTGAACTGTATCCAGTATTATGATACGGCGAGATACGACAACAAAGGACATTTTGCCTTGAAAGCGTGGATGTCCGCACATAATCTGATCTTTATCCAGAATGGATACGGAAAATATTGCCTGGATATGGAAATCAACGATAAAAGCGTAGTGCCTTTCCCCTGTAAAAAATATATCGAACAGCCGCGGGCACAGCTCGTAGAGCATTTATCGGAGGCGGATAAAGATATTCTGATTCATCTTTTTATCGAAAATATGGACGAGCTCCGGCAAAAGCTAAACTGCGGAGAGACGGACAAGGTGCTTGTGCTTTCGGAGCCGCTTTGTGAGCTGGATGTGAGGAAACGGATCTTTGCGGATATCATTCGGGAATACGGACAGACCGACGGCAGGAAAATGCAGGTGCTCATCAAACCGCATCCGAGGGATGTGCTGGACTATACGAAGGAATTTCCGGAGCATATCGTGTTGAACGGCATGTTTCCGATGGAAATCCTTAATTTCATTCCGGGGCTTCGTTTTAAAAGAGTGGTCTCGGTGCTGACCGTGCCCAATGGGATTCAATTCGCGGAAGAAATCCTTTTTCTGGGAGAAGATTTTCTGGATAAGTACGAGGCGCCGGAATTGCACAGGCAGAACGAACATCTTTGACTTATGGGAATGATTGTGGTAAAGTTTGGAAAAAGGCGAAAAGGGGCGGCATGAAGAAAATATATAAGAAACTGATGGTTCTGTTGGACAAAAGGCAGAAAAGAACGATGGTGTTCCTGATCTTTATGATGCTGATCGGGGCTGTTCTGGAGACGCTTGGCGTTTCTTCCATTATGCCTGTCATGAATGTGGTTCTGGAAGAGAACGCATTGGAAAACCACGAATATCTGCAGGTCATCTGCGAGCTTTTTCAAATTGACAATACGAGGGATTTAATGATTCTGGTCCTGTCATCGCTGATTGGAATTTTTGCGGTGAAAAATATTTTCCTGTTCTTCCAGCAGAAGATGCAGCTGAAATTCGTATATACCAATCAATTTGCGACCTCCCGGAAAATGATGATCAATTTCATGCAGCGGCCCTATGAATATTATCTGAATGCGGATACTTCCGTTATCCAGAGGAGTATTACATCGGACGTCAACAATATGTACGGCCTGATTCTGGCATTGTTACAGTTGATCAGCGAGAGCATCGTGTTCCTTTTTCTGGTGGCGGTAAGCCTGGTGACGGATATCCGGATGTGCATTACGGTCACGTCGCTTCTGGTCATTGTCCTGTTCGTCGTCAAATGTATCTTAAAGCCCATTATGAAACGCGCGGGCGAGGAAAATCAGGAATATTACAGCGGATTATATAAATGGATAGACCAGTCCGTCATGGGCATTAAAGAGATCAAGATCGCGTGCAGGGAACCTTACTTTATCAATGAATATTCCAAATGCGGCGCGGGCTATGTCAATGCGGTACAGCGTTATAATCTGTACAATGCGACGCCGAGGCTTCTGATCGAAACGGTGGCGATCGCCGGTATGGTGCTTTATATGATGATACAGCTTCTGGGAGGAACCGGAGCGATAGATATTATGCCGCAGCTGACGCTGCTCGCACTGGTCGCTATGCGGCTGATTCCCTGTGCGAACAGAATCAATAACCATTTGACCTCTATCGCTTATTTTGAGCCGTTCTTCATGGGCGTCAGCGACAATCTGCAGGAAGAGATCCGGGACGAAAATATTGATTATGAGGCGGAGACATACCAAAAACGCATCGATATTGAAAAGCTGATTATCAGGGATAAAATTGAACTGAAAAATATCACCTATAAATATCCGAATACGGAAGTGCTGATTTTTGACAATGCCAATATGGAGATCCCGATCGGGAAAAGCGTCGGCATCGTGGGGGCTTCCGGCTCCGGAAAAACAACAGTGGTCGATATCCTGCTTGGCCTGCTGCGGCTGCAGAGCGGCGAAATTCTGGCGGACGGCATGGAGGTAAGGGAGCATTATCAGGAGTGGCTGAAAAATATCGGCTATATCCCGCAGTCGATTTTCATGGTCGATGCTTCTATCCGTAAAAACGTCGCATTCGGTTATGCGGATGAGGAAATCGACGACCGGAAAGTGTGGGAGGCGCTTGCGGAGGCGCAGCTGGATGAATTTGTCAGAGGGCTTCCGGAGGGTCTGGATACGAGCATCGGCGAGCGGGGAATCCGTATTTCCGGCGGACAGAGGCAGCGTATCGGAATCGCAAGAGCGTTGTTCGAGGATCCGGAGGTGCTTGTCCTGGACGAAGCCACTTCGGCGCTGGATAACGATACGGAAGCGGCGATCATGGAATCCATTAACCGCCTGCATGGCCGCAAAACGCTGATCATTATTGCGCACAGGCTGCAGACGATCGAAAAGTGCGATATGGTATACCGGATAGAGAATGGAAAAGCGGCACGAGAACGATAGAAAGGCGGGACTGGTCATGAAAGCTCTGATAAAGCGTTGCTGGGATTTATATAAAAAGTATGAAGAGGGAATCAATTATCTGATTTTCGGTTTCCTCGCTTTTGTACTGAATTATGTCCTGTATTATCTGTTCGAGTCCATTCTGCATATGAATTATCTGGCAGCGACCGGTTTATCATGGGCTCTGACGGTTATTTTCGCTTACTGGACGAACCGTACCTTTGTTTTTAAAAGTAAGAACAGCGGCGCGGGCAGTCTGGTAAAGGAATTGATTTCTTTCATCGGCGCGCGGGTCGCGACGGAGATTCTGGAAGTCGGATTTATGTATCTTGCCGTGGATCTGCTCGGTATAAATTCCTATCTTGCCAAGCTGGCAGGCCAGGTGCTTGTTATCGTATCGAATTATTTTCTGAGTAAATTGTGGATTTTTAAAAAGAAGTAGAACGACAGGAGGACTTTCCATGCCTGCGAAACGACGCGCGAACTTTGAACTGCTCCGTATCATAGCGATGCTGATGATTATCGCCCTCCATTATCTGGTGAAGGGAAATGTCGCCGTGCCTTATGCGGAAAGCCGCAGCGCGGTGAACTATGCGGCATGGCTCGTGGAAGCTTTCTGTATCGTGGCGGTGGACTGTTATGTTCTGCTGAGCGGTTATTTTCTGGTAGAATCTGAATGGAAGCCGGGACGCGTTTTGTCTCTGCTTGCGCAGGTTCTTTTTTATTCGCTTCTCGTTCCGGCGGCAATGCTCTGTATCGGCATGATTTCATGGGAAGAGCTTGGGCTGTATGACTGGATCGGATTCCTTTTTCCGATTCAGACGGAGCATTACTGGTTCGCGACGGCCTATCTGTTCCTGTATCTGTTCGCGCCCGTTTTGGCGGCCGGCGTCAGGAAGATGGAAAAAAAGACTCTGCAGAGGGTCATCGTTCTTCTGCTGCTCTTCTTTTCCGCAGGGAAATCCATTCTGCCTGTTTCTCTCGTGACAGACCGCTATGGATATGATTATGGCTGGTTCCTGTGCCTGTTCCTGACAGCGGCCTACCTGCGTCTGTATGGCTGTCGGTGGCTGGAAGAAAAGAACCATGGACTTTGGCTGTATGTGGGAATGAGCCTCTGCATTTTTGCGGTTTCCGCTGTTGCGGGGCTGCTGGGAGAAAAAGTGGAAGCGTTTGCCTATTATGCGGAAATGCCCTATACTTACAATCATCTGTTGTGTCTGGCCGGGGCGGTCGGCCTTTTTTCCTTTTTTCGAAAGATGCGTCTCCGGGAAGGGCGGCCTGCCGAAATCATCCGGCACATCGCGCCCTGTACCTTCGGCGTATATCTTCTGCATGAGCATATTTTGATCCGCTGCGAGTGGATGGAATGGCTGCAGGCCGGGGCGGTGCGGGAAAGCTTCCTGTTCCTGCCGCATATGCTCTGGTGCGTCTGCGTCGTTTTTGCGGCGGGCATACTGGCGGATTTTGTCCGGTCCTGGCTGTTTGAAAAAGGGAAGCTGTTGTTGCGGAAGAATGTTGGTTAGCAGGATGGAAAAGAGAGTGTGGCGGATTGAAAACGATAGAAAAATTATATCAAAAATATCATAATCTTCTGGAAAACGGGCTGTTTATCATTTTGCTCGCCTTTTATCCGCTCATAAAGATCAATCAGGGGCTGGATGTGGTGGATACGCTGTACAGCCTGACCAATTTTCAGTATTTTCCGACGGCGGAAGGAACCTGGATGTCGGCGACCTATCTGGCAAATGCGCTGGGATATTTCCTGATGCAGCTTCCCAAAGGCGATACGCTTCTCGGCATGAATTTCTATACCGGGCTGCTCCTTTCGGGGCTCGCGCTGACGTTGTATTCTGCTTTGCGGAAAAAGATGCCCGCGTGGCTCGTTTTTTTGGGGGAAATTCTGGCGATCGGGCTGTGCTGGTGCCCCTCGGTGATCCTGTATAATTATCTGACCTATTTTCTGATGAACGCGGGCATTCTGCTTTTGTACCGGGGGAGTTGTGCGGCAAAGGAGAACACCCGATTCCGTTCTTTTCTTCTGGCGGGCGTCTGTCTGGGAGCCAATGTGGCGGTACGAATGCCGAATGTCGTACAGGCGGCTTTTATTCTGGCGCTGTGGTATGACGCATGGTCAGGGAAGCGGACGTTTTCGCAGACGGTAAAGGATACGGCGGTCTGCCTGATCGGGTATCTGTCCGGATTTGGTGTCCCTTATCTTACGATCTGCGCAAAATACGGCGTCAGGGCTTACCCGGAAATGGTTTGGACAATGTTCGCGATGACGGATAAGGCGACGGATTATAAACCGACGGCGATGCTGACGGGAATGTTCGGCGATTATCTGACCGGGCTGAAATGGCTTGTACCGGCGGCGCTTTGCGCCGCGTTCCTGTATTTTTTGTATGGGGCCGCATCGCGTCTGTTAAAAGAAAAAACGGTTCCGCAGAATGGGCTGAGACTCTATCCGTTATTGTGCATCGCGGTGTATGGCGTACTGATCCGTTTCTATTGGGGGCGGGGGATGTTCGATTTCCGTTATTATGAATATGATTATGGAAGTATCTACCAGTGGGCCGTGCTGTTTTTGATCGCGGCAATCGTCTGCGCATTGTCTGTGCTCATAAGCCGCCGCCGGGGTTCCGCGGATAAAACCCTGGCGCTGATCGTTTTGATTCAGCTGTTCGTGACGCCGCTCGGCGGCAATAATAAACTGTTTCCCGCTATTAATAATCTGTTTCTGGCGGCGCCCTTTACTTTATGGGTATGCCGGGACTTTTTTGTTTCCGCGGGAAAAAAGACCGTTCATATTCCGTGGAAAACGATGCTCGCAGTCATGGGTCTTATGGTATTCGTTCAAAGCGTCGGATTTCATGCGCAGTTCGTCTTTCTGGACGGCGTCTGGGGGGAAAAAAGAGATACGCAGGTGGCGGGCATTCCCAAAGCGGAAGGAATCTATACGAACCGGGAAAATGCGGAAATGATCGAGGATTTGGCGGAGTATGCAAAACGACAGGAGTTCGCGGGGCGGGAAGTGATTTTATACGGAGAGGTGCCGGGGCTCAGCTATTTGCTCGATATGCCGACGGCAATCTCCAGCGCGTGGCCGGATCTGGATTCGTTCAGGCTGGTGCAGCTGGAACGGGATTTGGAAAAAGTAGAGCAAAATATGGATAAGGCGGAACAGAAATCTGATGGGAAAACGGAAGGAACCGGGGCGGATAGCCCGCCGGACAGGCCGGTCGTTATCGTATCATCCGCCATTGCCGCTTACCGGGGAGAAGATGCGGAAGCTTACCAGTGGTTCGGCGTGGATGTGGAAGCGTTCGATGCGGATGAAAAGCTGGCGGTCCTTTTGCATTTTTTGGATGATTATGGTTATGAGGAGACATTTTGTAATATGCGGTATGCGGTGTATGAGTGAGGGCTGTTTTATCCCTTGTCGCTCTTTTTGTGATCCCGTTCAAGACGCAGCAGGCGGAATCGGTTATCATGGCGGTATCCGTATGCCCTTAAAACATCGCTGAAACGAAACTTCATAATTGTCTGCTGACAGAAAGGGCTGTTCCTGAACCAGTTTTCTTTCGAAGAAGGCTTGTATTTTTTATATTCTAATCCGTCGTCTTTTTCGATATCATTCCATGAAAGCTGAATAAATTTATCGAGTGAGGAAAGTAATGAGCAGTATTCATTTTTTTCCAAAATAGAAGAGCCATACTTTTTTTCAAGGAAGGTACAGTCTATCAGGGTTCCTTCATATCTGATTTTTAAAAGATCGTCCCCGTCGAGAGAGAGTTCTTTGGAAAAATGCCCGGCCAGATATTGAGGCGAATAAATGGAAGCGATACTGTATTCTTCCGATTCAAAAGAAACATCCAGTCTGCAGTCGGTAAACAGCTCTGATTTGAAGGACAGGAGCGGAACATTTCTTCTGGCCGCCTCTGCGATTGATGTTGCTGAAATATCTTCTCCATTCCAGTAATAAGCTTTCGAAATGTCATGTTCGGGATCTTCATCCCAATAAGGGGCTGTCCGGATTTCTTCATCTAACTGTATTTGAAAGCGCATAAGCGAGTCGTTGCAGGGTTCCGCTTTTAAATCCGAAATCTGCTTATCCCGCGTGATATAACATTTGTAGAAATCGGAAGTTTTATAGATATTATTTTCACAGTTTTTGTGTATCAGCTTAAAGCATTTGACATTAGAATCCAATGATTCTAAAAAACTTTGGATACTGTCAAATTGTCCTTTTAATGATTCCTCGTTTAGTATAAAATCCAATTTACCACCCCAATATGATATCTAAGTCTTTTTTTATCTGATCGAACAGGCCGTCTTTTTGCAGCAGTACTTTTCCGTTTTTATCCAATGGGATTTTAACGGGAGCGCTTCCGCCATTTTCCGTTTCCTCAAAGAAATAGATGGCTGTTTTTGTATTTTCGATACAATCCATGCTGACGCATTTTCTGACGCCGTTATAAATGTGATCGCTATGTGTTTCCATAATGATCTGAATGCCTTTTCCTGCAAGAAATGCCAGAAAGAAGAGCAATTCGGACTGCCCCGAAGGATGCAGGTGGATTTCGGGGTTTTCGATAATCAAAACGTCTCCCTGTCTGCAGGAAAGCGCCGCTATGATAACTTCCGCAATATAGCTTACGCCGGTTCCGACATTTTTGGGTCTTATATTATCCCTTAGCCGGTTATTCGTAAAGGAAACGCTTATTAAGTCTGTACGCTCGATTTCTTCGGCTCTTATCGTATAGCCAAGGATTCTCCTGAGCCAGTAATCCACTTGTCCGCCGAAGGTGAGCTTATCGTCAAAGTCATAGACTAATATGTTCTCTTTCCAGTCGTCGCTTGCATGTCTGGCGAGGTATTGATAAGCATATTCACATCTTACGCCGATTTTGTCAGGATTATCTGAATTTGTTTCATATGTGTCCCGGACACCGATTCGATCAGCGGATAAATACAGGATGGTTACTTCTTCTGAAAGAGTGCCCCTGGATTCGGCTGCCGACTTATCGTCATATATTTTTTTAGAAAAAGTAGAATTAACGATTAATTCGATTTCCTGACTTCCCACATACTTATTTTTCAATTCACTGATTTTTCCGATATTGATACAGGGCCCTGCAAAAGGGTTATTCCCGTCCTGAATCATAGCGAGAATCGCTTGTATGACGGTGGATTTTCCCATAGAATTTTTCCCGGCTAATAATGTCAGATTGCCAAAGGTAAAATCTGCATCTTCAAAACATTTGAAGCCTTTAATTTGTAGACGCTGGATCATAGAAAACCTCCATTCTTGCTCAGCCTGCGATTTGGGCGTAAGCACAAATCTGCCTGTGAAAAATTTATTTTTCACAGTAAATCCTCCCATAAATATTTTAGATAGGAATAGATGCTATTTAGAGTGACCGGCAATGATTCTATTTCACGCATGTGCGTATTGACGCATAAAAAGCGGTCAAGAGCAGATAATGAATTTTCGTATTTGCACTGGCACATATCGAACAGGCATAGCGCCAGCCCGTAAGCTTTTGCCCTGACTTTCCTGTTTTTATAATGTGATGTAAAAAGGGGCCTGGACTTCTGCGGGAAATCGATTTGGTAGTGATAAAGAGCGTTCATATCGTCTATGACATTTAAAAAGCTTTCCCAATCGTAGTAGTTTTTGTCAAGATCTGATATTGTGATTTCCAGCAATTCCTGCTCGCTATAGTTAATTTGTGTTTCAAGCGGCAATAGTCTTTTATGAATTCCCCAAAAAAGGAGCATATACAGAATTTCATATTCTTTCAGGATGATTTTCTGCGATGGCATGCCGATGCAGATTTGACGGGCCTTCCGGCTGATAGCGTTTAAGGCTTCGATTCCATGTTTTTTGTATAAAATATTTCTGATATCCTGTTCTTGTTCGATAGCCCATTCTTCATGAAACAGGGCGGTTTCCATATGAAGATATTTCGGAGTATGGTAATCGATGATGCGGAAAAAGAAAATTGTGCGGAGAATCATACTCGCCAGTCGTGGGGTTTCCTGGTTTAATTCATAAAAAAAGCACTGGGTGAAGACCGTGGACATTTCATCCACAGGAATGTAAAAATTCCCCTGAAGATATGATAACAGGGCGAGCAGCCATTCTTTGGATTCCAGAATCAGGAAATCGCCATTCTGCAGTTCTGAGACATAGATAACCGGCATGGGAATGCCGACTTGAATCGCGTCTATTAAACGGGATACGGTATTTTGATATTTACGGGAGTTTTTGGCGCGCGGGAAACGAAGTCTTCCTTCCTGATACATCCAATTTAAATCTTCAAGCGAAAATTTTTTTTCATATATTTCTACAGCAGTTTGTTCGCGATAAAACATAATTTCCCCATTTTCTTGCATAAGCGTTCTTTATAAATATTATCATAGCATTATCCTTTTAAAATGTCGAGAAGAAGTCGATTATTTTGAGAAGGCCCATCCAATCGCTTTTATCCTGCTGAAACGCATCATTGCAAAATCCCCTGCGTCTGTGATACAATAGCGTGAGAAGAATGCGGCGGCATTCTTCCAATGGAGAGGAAACCGGGCAAAGAGGAAGGCATATAAAATGGATATGAAAATCAACTTTAACGTTCCTCCCTATACGGGGAAGGAAGTTGACTATATGAGGGAAGCCATCGAGAACCAGAAGATCTGCGGCGACGGCCCCTTTACGAAGAAGTGCGGCAAGTGGATCGAAGAGCGGACCGGGACGGCAAGATGTCTGCTCACACCGTCCTGTACACAGGCGACGGAGCTGGCGGCGCTTCTTTTGGATATCCGGGAGGGCGACGAGGTGATTCTTCCCTCGTATACCTTTGTCTCCACGGCGGACGCCTTTGTATTGCGCGGGGCCAAAGCAGTTTTTGTGGATATCCGGCCTGATACGATGAATATCGACGAGACACTGATCGAGGACGCGGTCACGGAGAAAACGAAGGCGATCGCGCCGGTCCATTATGCGGGCGTGGGCTGTGAGATGGATGCGATTATGGAGATTGCAGGAAAGCATCGTCTGATGGTCGTGGAGGACGCCGCGCAGGGCATTATGGCATCGTATAAGGGAAAGGCGCTCGGCACCTTCGGCGAATTCGGCTGTCTTAGTTTCCATGAGACGAAGAATCTCAGCATGGGGGAGGGCGGCGCGCTTCTGATCCGGGATAAAAAATATATCGAGGATGCGGAAATCATCCGGGAAAAAGGAACGGACCGAAGCAAATATCACAGGGGACAGGTCGATAAGTACCGGTGGCAGAATTACGGTTCTTCCTATCTGCCGAGCGATATGAACGCGGCTTATCTGTACGCCCAGCTGGAGCTTGCGGAAGAAATTACGCAGGCGAGAATGAAGCGGTGGAATCAGTATAAAGAGATTCTTACGCCGCTCGCGGAAGCGGGAAAAATCGAACTGCCGTATATTCCGGCGCACTGCAGTCATAATGCGCATATGTTCTATATCAAGACAAAGGATTTGGAGGAGCGGAGCAGGCTGGAGGATTTCCTGAAAGGAAAAGGCATTCTGCCGGCTTCCCATTATGTACCGCTGCATTCGGCGCCTGCGGGGCTGAAATTCGGCAGATTCCACGGTGAGGATAAGTATACGACCAAAGAGAGCGAGAGGCTTTTGCGTCTTCCGTTATTCTATAAGCTGACGGCGGACGAGACGGAGTATGTGGCGGAGCAGGTTAAGGCGTTCTATGAATAGGCAGGGTATCCGGGGGAAATATGAAAATTATGGCATTGCGGCGGTGACTATACTGGTCAACATCGCCGTACTGAGTATTTTTTTTGATTTTTACTACGATTTGAACGATGACTTTTTCATGCGCGATATTATGTCCGGCGCTTATACGGGCACACCGGACGGCCATAATGTGCAGACCCTGTATGCTCTCGGAGCGTTCATCAGCCTGTTCTACAAGCTGTGCCGCCCGCTTCCGTGGTATGGCCTTTTTCTGCTCGTCTGCCAGATGGGGAGCTTGTATGCCGTGGGTGCGCGGCTTTTGCAGTTTGGCCGCAGCCTGTCTGCAAAAGCGGGATGTATGGGGCTTTTTACGCTGTTCTTATGGGGCGTGATACTGCCGCACATGGCGGCGCTCCATTATACGTTCATCAGCGCGTTGATGGCGTCCGCGGCGCTTTTTCTTTTTCTGACGACGCCCAGGGGGCTTTCGGAGAGACGGTTTATTATATGGAATATCCCTTCGATTCTGCTCGTGATTCTGGCCTATCAGCTGCGGACGGAAATGCTGCTCCTTCTTTTTCCGTTCATCTGTCTTGCGGGGCTGTTCCGCTGGGCGGAGGAGGAGAAGTTTTTTCAGAAGGAAAATTATATCAAATATGGCGTCGTGCTGGCCTGTATCGTATGCGGGATGCTTGTCAGCAGCCTGATTGACCTGGCGGCCTATGGAAGCGGGGAATGGAAGAGGTTTCTTCTTTTTTTTGATAAAAGGACAGAGGTTTACGATTATCATCTGGAGATGCTTACGGGCGGAGAGTATGAAGAATATCTGCGCTCCATCGGCCTGAATGACGCGCAGCAGGAACTGCTTTCCAATTATAATTTCGGCCTGGACGAGAGCATCGATGCGGAATTGATGAGCGAGATCGCCGCCCGTGCGTCGGCGGATACGGATTATGCTGCCGCTGTGCCGAAGGCCGTCCGGTATTATATTTACCGTACGCTGCATGGGGAGGATGCTCCCTACAACGGGCTGGTCATCGCGCTCTGTTTCTGTATTATGCTGTCCGGCGTTTTTGCCGCGTTTGCGGACAGGCGCGGGGGCGAAGGCGTTGACGGCCATGGAGGCGGGAACAAAGGCATTGTCAGGGGCCGATGGATCTTTTTATGGGAACTGGCGCTGCTTGGAATCGTCAGAACGGCTCTTTGGATGTTCATTCTGATCAGAGGAAGATACCCGGAGCGCATCACCCATTCGTTGTATGTGGCCGAGACGGCGCTGCTTCTTGGAATGCTCTGCATACAGTTCCTGAAACCGGGCCGGCTGTGTTTTCAGGATGGGAACGGGGAGCGGCCGGGAACCGGACGGAGGGCCGCAATGGCGGTTTTTGCACTGACAGGTTTTTTCTGTCTGTATCATGTGCCGTACAGTGTCGGAAAGGCGATGACGGAAAAAGAGAGCCGGGAAATATCCCATGCGGATTGTATGGAGATCGCGCGGTATTGCAGGGAGCATCCCGATCATTTTTATTTTAAGGACGTTTATTCTACGGTAGGTTATTCGCAGAAGGTTTTTCAGGATGTGGATAACTCCCTGACGAATCACGATATTATGGGCGGCTGGCTTTGCAAGAGCCCTCTTTACGATGAAAAGCTGGCGCAATTCGGCATAACGACGATGGAAGAGGGGCTGATTGACCGCGACGACGTTTATTTTATTATATCGAAGGAGAGCGATACAGGCTGGCTTCCGGCGTATTATGCCGGGAAAGGGATGCCGGCCAGTGTGGAGGAAGCGGATTCGATTGGAGAGCTTTATACAGTCTATCGTGTAAAAAGAATTTCCGAACCGGCAAAGGACAGGGCCGCGGAAGGGGAATCGAAAGAGTAACGGAGGATCGACGGATGGAGGTTATCGAGCGGCCGTCTGAAGAACTGGTCTATCTGCGGCCGATTCAGGAAACGGATACGGAGCGGGTCGTTGCCTGGCGGAATAAAGAGCGGGTCAGGCATAATTTCATATACCAGAAGCCTTTTACGGAAGAAGGGCATTTGAACTGGCTCCGCACCCAGGTGGAGCCGGGCCATGTGGTGCAGTTCATTATCTGCGAGAAAGCTTCGGGACGGGCAGTCGGCAGTGTTTATTTCCGCGATATCGACCGGGAGAGGGGCTGCGCGGAATACGGCATTTTTATCGGGGAAGACGACGCGCTTGGCAGAGGATACGGAACGCAGGCAGCGAAGCTCGCGCTCGCCTGTGCTTTTGAGAAGCTACGGCTCCGATCGGTTTTTCTGCGGGTCTTCGCGGATAATGCGGGGGCGAGAAAGAGTTACGAGAAAGCGGGCTTTGCCCTGATAAAAGACAGGCGGGAGGAAGTGACGATGGACGGCGTCACAAGAACTGTTGTATTCTATTCGATCGAGGGCCGTTAGAGCGGCAAATGGAGAGTATTTATGAATCAGTTGGTCAGCTTTGTAATCCCCTGTTATCGTTCCGTCAGGACGATCGGCGGGGTCATAGAAGAAATCGATGCGGCGATGGAGAAGTTAAAGACATACCGTTATGAAATCATTCTGGTAAACGACTGCTCGCCCGACGAGACGTTTGAAGTGATCCGCGGCATCTGTGCGGAGAGAAAAGATATCTGCGGCGTGAATCTTGCCAGAAATTTCGGGCAGCATGCGGCGCTGATGGCGGGTTTTCATTATGTGCGCGGCGATATCGTTGTCTGCCTCGACGACGATGGACAGACCCCGGCGGACGAGGCGGGAAAACTGCTTGCGAAAATCGAAGAAGGCTATGATGCAGTCTATGCCCGGTACGCGCATAAGCAGCATTCGGCCTTTCGGAATTTTGGAAGCAGGGTCAACGAATGGATGGCGAGAGTCATGCTCGGAAAGCCCAGGGAGTTGTATCTGTCCAGCTATTTTGCGGTAAAACGCTTTATTGTGGACGAAATGATACGTTACAGCAATCCTTATCCCTATGTGATCGGGCTGGTCCTGCGCACAACGAATAAGATCGCGAATGTGGATGTGAATCATCGGGAGCGGGAAATCGGGACCTCCGGTTATACGGTCGGGAAGCTGTTGGCCCTGTGGTTCAACGGGTTTACGGCTTTCAGCATTAAGCCGCTTCGGGCGGCGACGGTGCTTGGCGCCATTTCGGCGGTTTTGGGCTTTTTATACGGAATTTATACGATTATTAAGAAACTGGTTAATCCGAATGTCGTTATCGGTTTCAGCTCGATTATGTCCGCAATCGTTTTCTTTGGGGGCATTGTGATGCTGATGCTCGGCATCATCGGGGAATACATCGGGAGAATCTATATTTCCATGAACAATTCCCCGCAGTATGTAGTCAGAGAGTGTATCAATGAACGGGAATGAATTTGGAATCAAGCTGAAATTAAATCTGATCGCCTTTGGTATCGCGACGGCGGGAACGCTGTGCTTCCCGCAGATTTTAAATCTGAAAGGCAATCCGCTCGTTTTTACGAACAGCATCTTTTCCGTGTTCGTATGGCTGTTGTGTATCTATGCGATGAACCTTTCCCTGCATACCATCGACCTTCACGATAAGCGGGGCTGGAAGCTGGCCGGCGTCCTGTCCTTTGTATTTACGGCGGCGATGCTTTTCGGCGTCAGGCTGGAGGAGGCGGGCAACGTGGATTTTAAGGACTGGAAGCTTTGGGTCTCCCTGCCGGTCCTGACCTGTCTTTTTACGATCCTGGTCCGTAAATCATGGAATTTTCTCGGAAACATGGAGGCGCGGAAGGAAAGGCTCGCGCAATATATCAGGGTGCCTAAGCCGTTGGAAGCGCCCGTTAAAAACGGGGATATTATGACCTTTTTCTTCCTGCTGCTCTGCTGGCTGCCGGTCCTGCTGGCCGTTTATCCGGGCTTTTTTGTTTACGACGCGCAGGAAGAATATCTGCAGGTGGCGTCGAGGGCCTTTACGACCCATCATCCGCTCGTACATGTCCTGATGCTCGGAGGCATCGTCTGCGCCGTTCATAAGGTGACGGGGTCTTATAATATGGGGATCGCCTGCTATATGATCGTGCAGATGTGCATCGCTGCGGGCGGATTTACCTGTCTGCTCGCCTATCTCAGGAGAAAAAAAACAGGAAAGACGCTGCGTTTCCTTTCGATGCTGTATTTTGCCTTTTTTCCGGTCGTCGTCATGTTCACGCTCTGCTCCGCAAAGGATACGATCTTTACCGTTGCGCTGCTGCTGTTGCTGTTGTGTATGCTGGAAATGGGGATCGCGGCGGAAAGCTTTTTTGCTTCCGGAACAAAGATGGTTTTTTTTGTGCTCAGCGCTTTGACGATGCTTCTGTTTCGCAAGAACGGCATTTATGCGTTCGCGTTGATGATACCCGCGCTTCTTTTTTACCATAAAAAGCATTTGAAAAAAATGGGGATCCTGCTGGCCGCGACGGTGGTTTCCTATTTCCTGATAAGCGGCGGCCTGGCGGCGGCGCTGCATGCGCAGGATACGGAAAATCAGGAAATTCTGACGGTGCCGATACAACAGCTCGCGAGGACTTATAAATTTAACAGGGAAATCTTTTCGGAAGAAGAGATCGAAGCGCTGTATGAGATTCTGCCGGAGGAGGCGCTGGCGCTTTATAATCCAAAGCTGTCGGATCCGGTAAAATACCGTTTCCGGAACGAAGCATACAGCGCCGATAAATGGAAATACGCGAAGCTGTGGGTGAAGATCGGGCTGAAAAAACCGCTTTCCTATATCAATGCGTGGCTTGTAAATTCATACGGATTCTGGTATCCGGATACGGTCATCGATGTGTATTCCGGGAATACCGTATTTACGTTTACCTATGGGGACAGTTCCTATTTTGGATATGAAGTGGAGCTGCCCGGCGTCAGGGCCAGCAAGATCCCCTGGCTGGACGAGGCATACAGGCGGCTGTCTCTGGAACTGGAGCAGGAGAATATCTCGATCGTTTCCATGATCTATTCGCCGGGCTGTCTGTTCTGGTGCTTCGCGTTCGTATTCAGCTATGTGCTGTACCGGAAGAAATATCATATTATCATTCCGTATCTTATGGTATTTCTGATCTGGCTGACGGTGCTGCTCGGCCCTACCTATCTGCCGAGATATGTACTGATCTTCTGGTTCGGCCTGCCGTTGTTTGCGGCGGTCATGCTGGAGGAGGAGAAGTTTGGGATTGAAAATTGATTTCCGCTGAAAGAATCTGGCTAAGTTGTAAAATAAATACAGATGTGGTATTATAATAAATTATAGTAAACGACATAACAAATTGCGCATTCCATCTCTTACAAAAGCCATATACGCAGGCTTTTGCAAGGCTGAAATGGCAATTTTTAATATCTTAACTATAAAAGAATAAAAAGCAGGAAAGTGTATATAGAGGATGAATAAGATTATTAACAGCCGTCAGGCAGTCTGCGGTACGGTCTGGGCGGTCTGCCTTTGTATTATCATTGCGCTGTGGCCGCTCCGTCTCGTGACGGAAAAGGTCGTTTCCGGGAGCAACCGGCAGATATCCATGCGGTCGGAGGCGGTTACGGAGGAATATGTAGTCGGGCAGATGTTCGTCGCCCAGTATGACCATCTGCAGAATATCCGGGTGTATTTCCTGAACGAAGCCGCGGGAGAAGAGTTCAATTTCGTTTTGCGCGACGCGTCCGGAAACATATTGATGCAGCAGGTCATCTCTACGGATGATATGCAGGAAATGCCGGGATTCTGCACGATACGCGTCAATCAGGAAACGGAAGTCGGCAGGGAATACTATTATGCGATACAGGGAATTTCTTCGGATCTCTATGTCGCGTATGAAGATACGGAAACCTCCGGCACGATTTATAACGGGACATTATATTATGGCAATGTGGAAGATACGGAGCATAATATTATTACGGAATATGAATATAAGGTTCCACTCAGAAAGGGCAGAACACTGGTATGTGATGCCCTGCTTGTCGTATTCGGGATTTTGGTAACTTATATCGCCGGGCAGTATTATAAGAAGCATCCGGACAGGAACAGGCTTCTTACGGTGGAGGCCGTCTGGAAAAGAATTGCAACGCCTGTCATTGTCATTGCGGCGGCCCTGTCTGCCGCGGCGGTATGGCCCTGTAAGCTGTTCTCGCCTTATGCGGAAAATAATCTGTTCTTTATCGCCGGTATCCTGATTACCGCCGGTATCCTGCTTTACGGTGTCCATCATGAGCGTCTGCACAAGAGCGGCGATATGGGTCTGGCTAAGCTGCGTGACCGGTGGACCGATTATCTGCAGGCGGCTTTCCTGGCGATGGCAATCCAGGCGGGCGTGCACTATATGAACGGCTTATATGAGATCCATCATATGATCGCTTACCGCGAGATGCTGATTTATTTCGGGCTGGCCGTGATCGCGACTTATAAACGGAAAGAGCTTTTGAACTGGGGAAATCTGGCCTATCTGGCCATCGCCGCATTTGTGGGACATGCTTATTACCGAAATCAGCTCGTTTCGCCGGAGATGGTAATGCCCGGTACGGAAGAGGGCATACAGGTTGTAAAGCTGACCGTATGGGCCGGCATCATTGCCGGTATCGTGATCCTCAATACGATCTGCGGCGTCGTGAACGAAGTGCGCAGACTGCGGACAGACAGGATGCGGGGAGCGCGAAGCTTCAGTTTCTGGTATGGGGCGGTTCTGGCGGTATTCTTTGCGCTTTTGATCGCGTTTCGGAATACAAGGGGCTGGCCGGTTTATCTTGTATGCGCTTTTAGTCTGTACTATGCGCGCGCGGCGGTATGGGAAAAAAAGGACAGGCTGCTGCAGAACGTCTGTAACGGCATCCTGCTCCATTTTCTGGTGATGACCGGATACTGCCTGCTGCACAGGCCGTATATGTTCTACCGGTATTACCGCTATCCGTTCGTTTTTCACACAGTGACGATCTGCGCCGTCTATCTGGCGCTGGTAGTATGTGCGGCGCTTGTAAAGCTGCTTGGCTGTTACCGCAGAGAGCAGAAATTTTCCTGTGTCTGGAAGGAATGGACGGTCTTTGGCATTTCCGTGGTCTATCTGATCTTTACCTTGTCGAGGACAGGCTATCTGGCGGTCGCCATCATGGCACTCGTCGTTATTCCGGTCGTCTGTCTCGGTATGAAGAAAAAAGTAAAGAGCCTGATTTCGGCGGCGGCGCTGATGATACTGGCCGTGCTTCTCTGTTTCCCGGCGGTCTTTACGGCCCAGCGCATTATCCCGGCGGTGTCCGCGCAGCCTGAGAGGATGGAAATCGAGGAGCTTCCGAGCGAGATCGAACACGGAAGAGATTTAGACTCCAATTATTATATGACGCTCCGGCGTTTTATCCATGTATTTCAGTCGAAAGTGCTCAGTATTCCCGATGAGGAGTGTATCAATCAGTATAAAACTGCAAAAGCTGATACTGTCATATTAGTTGCTTCGGCAGATCTTTCGGGAAGTGAAATTCCCATGCAGGAGGAAGAGCCGGCGGATGAGGAACAGGGGGAAGAGGAAGAACAGACGGAAGGGGAAGAACAGCAGGAGAGCGATGCGGAGGCTTATACCAATGGGCGTCTGGATATTTTTAAGCTCTATTATGAAAATCTGAATCGGGAAGGCCATGATGAAATGGGCATTACTCTGCCGGATGGAAATCTGATCGTACATGCGCATAATATTTATCTCCAGGTCGCGTATGATCACGGAGTACCGGTAGGCATCGTATTTATTCTGTTTGGATTCAGTACGCTGATACAGTCAGCGCGTTATTATAGAAGGAGAAAAAACGACAGGCTGTGCAGTGCGCTGCCGCTCGCTTTGCTGATTTTATTCGCGGCGGCCGGACTGACGGAGTGGATCTTCCATCCCTGTAATCCGATTGCATTTTGTCTGTTGTTAATGCCTGCGCCGCTTTTGACCGATATGGGGCGCACCGCAGAAGGAACGGGTAGAGATGGAGAAGAAGCATAAACCATTTAATGTAAAGTTATTTTATCGAAGAACGGCCCTGATCATTTACGACGTTATCAGTATTATCATCGCGAGCTATCTGGGCATTATCATCCGTTATGAAGGAGGGATCGAGACGATCCCGGAGCATTTCATGCAGTCGATCGAGCATTTTTTGCCGCTGAACATTCTGCTGACGCTGGTTATTTTTTATTTCTTCCGTTTATACAGCAGCCTGTGGGCTTTTGCGGGAGAGACGGAACTGCAGAATATCGTCGTTGCCTGCGTGACCTCGACGGTCATGAACGGCATCGGGCTTCAGTTTTTCAGAACGGCGGGGCAGGCGGTGCCGAGGAGCTATCATTTCCTGTATTTGTGTCTGCTGATCAGCTGTACTTTTGTGAGCCGCTTTTCGTACCGTTTTTTCAGGGGCCTCAAGCATAAACAGCAGAATAAGAAAAATAAGATTTCCGTCATGGTGGTCGGCGCCGGGGAGGCGGCCAACGCCATTATCAAAGAAATCGTGAACAGTAATTTTTCCACGATGGTCATCCGCTGTATCATCGATGATGATAAGGGAAAATGGGGAAAATATATTCAGGGCATCAAAGTGACCGGAGGCCGGGATAAGATCGTGGAATGCGTCGATATCTATAATATCGATGAGATCATCGTCGCAATGCCTTCCGCTTCCCGCGCGGAGATCAAAAATGTTCTGGAAATCTGTAAGGATACGAATTGTAAGCTGCGCTCCCTGCCGGGCATGTATCAGCTCGTGAACGGGGATGTCAGCGTCAGCAAACTGCGGGATGTCGAGGTGGAGGATCTGCTCGGCAGGGATCCGATCAGCGTCGATATGGATTCGATCCTCGGATATGTACAGGGTAAGACGGTGCTTGTAACGGGAGGCGGCGGCTCCATCGGCAGCGAGTTGTGCAGACAGATCGCACAGCATAAGCCAAGACAGCTTGTTATCCTCGATATTTACGAGAACAGCGTTTATGACGTACAGCAGGAATTGAAAATGAAGTATCCCGAACTGGATCTTGCCGTGCTCATCGCATCCGTGCGGAATACGAACCGGATGAACTGGATTTTTTCGGCGTACCGGCCGGATATCGTCTATCATGCGGCGGCGCATAAACATGTGCCGTTGATGGAAGACAGCCCGACGGAAGCGATCAAGAATAACGTATTCGGGACCTTTAAGACTGCGCAGGCGGCGGCGATGAGCGGTGCGAAAAGGTTCGTCATGATATCGACGGACAAGGCGGTAAATCCGACCAATATCATGGGCGCCAGCAAGCGCATCTGTGAAATGATCATTCAGATTTTTAACAACCATTATGATACGGAATTTGTTGCCGTGCGTTTCGGGAATGTGCTCGGCAGCAACGGAAGCGTCATTCCGCTTTTTAAGAAGCAGATTGCGGAGGGCGGTCCGGTTACCGTCACGCATCCCGATATCATCCGGTATTTCATGACGATCCCGGAAGCGGTGTCGCTCGTTCTGCAGGCTGGCGCCTATGCGAAGGGCGGAGAAATTTTTGTCCTGGATATGGGCGAACCGGTCAAAATTTTAGACCTTGCGGAAAACCTGATCCGCTTATCCGGTTACCGGGTAGGCGAGGATATTAAGATAGAATTTACAGGACTGCGTCCCGGCGAAAAGCTGTATGAAGAACTGCTGATGGATGAAGAGGGAATGCGTGATACGGCGAACCGCATGATTCATATCGGCAGACCGATTGAAGTGGACGAGCGGGAATTTTTTGTACAGTTAAAGGAATTGAAGGACGAATGCCAGATCGAGAGCTCGGATATCCGGCCTCTGATTCAGAAGATCGTGCCGACTTATCATTATGGAAACAACGGTTTTTCCACTTAGGACGGGAATGCCGGATCGAATATTGGAGGGCTGAAAAATGGGAAGAAAGAGAATTTATTTATCGTCTCCTACCATGCACGGCAAGGAGCAGGAATTTGTACAGGAGGCGTTCGATACCAACTGGATTGCGCCGCTGGGGCCGAATGTGACAGCCTTTGAACAGGAAATGCTGGCTTATACGAAAGCGGGGTATGGGACGGCGCTGAGCGCGGGAACGGCGGCCATTCATCTGGCGGTAAAATTATTGAATATCGGGCCGGGCGATATCGTATTCGTATCGGATCTGACCTTTTCCGCGACCTGTAATCCGATCGCATATGAGGGAGCGACGCCCGTTTTCATCGACGCGGAGCCGGATACCTGGAATATGTCGCCGCAGGCGCTTGAAAAAGCCTTTGAGAAATATCCGCATCCGAAGGCGGTTCTTTGCGCCTATCTGTATGGCACGCCCGCGAAAATCGACGAGATCATGGCCATCTGTGAGGCGCATCATGTGCCCTATATAGAGGATGCTGCGGAATCCCTCGGCAGTACCTACAAAGGAAAGCATACGGGAACGCTCGGCAGATTCGGCATTTATTCTTTTAACGGAAACAAGATCATTACGACATCGGGCGGCGGAATGCTGGTGTCGGCGGATGAAGAAGCTATTCAAAAGGCGCTCTTTCTGGCGACGCAGGCGAGGGATCCCGCGAGACATTACCAGCATTCCCAGATTGGATACAATTACCGGATGAGCAATGTTACGGCAGGCATCGGAAGAGGACAGCTTCTTTATATGGAGGAGCATAAGGCGCGCAAGCAGGCGTTATACCGCCGGTATCAGGAAGCCTTTGCGGATATACCGGAAATCTCGATGAATCCGCTGAATCCGGACGGGGACGCCAATAACTGGCTGTCCTGTATGCTCATCGCGGCGGATTGTCAAGTAACGCCGAATGAGATCATGGATGCGCTGGATGCGGAAAATATAGAGAGCAGGCCGATTTGGAAGCCAATGCACGAGCAGCCCGTTTTTGCGGAATGCGATTTTCTGCCGCACAATGCGGACGGCAGCAGCGTAGGAAGCGACGTCTTTGCGAGAGGTTTATGCCTGCCGAGCGATATCAAAAATACAGAGGAAGATATGGAGCTGATCATTGGGATCGTGAGAGGATGTTTCGGACGGCGGTGAAAGGGGAAATAATATGATATACGCAAAGTATCTGAAGAGAATACTGGACGTTTTTATTTCTCTGACCGCAGTCATCGTTCTGAGCCCGGTTCTGCTCGTCCTGTCGGTTCTGGTAAAAGTAAAACTTGGAAGTCCCGTTCTTTTCCGACAGGAGCGTCCGGGGAAAGACGAAAAGATTTTTACGCTCTGTAAATTCAGGACGATGACGGACGCCAGGGATAAAAATGGCGATCTGCTTCCGGACAGCGAGCGGCTCACCGCTTTCGGAAAGATGCTTCGTTCGACGAGCCTTGACGAACTGCCGGAACTGTTCAATATCCTCAGGGGCGATATGAGCCTGATCGGGCCAAGGCCGCTGCTCGTGAAGTACCTGCCCCTGTATAACGATTTCCAGAAGCATCGGCACGATGTGAAGCCGGGGCTTACGGGGTGGGCGCAGGTGAACGGAAGGAACGCGATAAGCTGGGAACAGCGGTTTGAATTGGATGTTTATTATGTAAACAACCTTTCTTTCCGGCTGGATCTGAAAATATTATTTCTGACGGCGGCGGTAGTGTTCCGGCGAAGCGGCATCAGCAGCGCCACAGACGCGACAATGGAGGCTTTTACAGGAACGAAACCGGAAACGGGACAGAATAAAGAAAGAACGGAGTTACGGGAATGAACATTTTATTTTGCAGCGTAGGAAGAAGATGCGAGCTTTTAAGAGATTTCAGGAATTCTCTTGGAGACAGGGTGAAGATCGTGGTAACGGATAACAGCCCTTACGCGCCGGCATTGGCGTTTGCGGATGTCGGCTATCAGGTGCCGTTGATTCATGACGAAGCCTATATTCCGATGATTCTGGATATCTGTCGAAGGGAGAAGATCGATGCGGTCACGACGCTGATAGACCCGGAGATCGGCATTCTCGCCAGAAACCGGGAAAAGTTCGAGGCGCTTGGAGTCACGGTGCTGGCGCCTTATCAGGAGACGGCGGAACTTTGCTTCGATAAATATAAGATGGCAAAATATCTGGAAAAGAACGGGATTCCTACGATAAAGACATTCGGATCGTTTGCGGAATTCAAAGATGCCTATGAGAAGAAAATGACAGGATTTCCGGTCTTTGTCAAGCCAAGGACCGGCAGCGGAAGCGTGGGGGCAAGACGGATCGAAACTTATGAGATGCTTGAGGAAGCGACATCGGAGGACGAGTCGCTCATCATTCAGGAGCTGATGACCGGAACGGATATGGACGCGGACGTTTATGTGGATACCGTCAGTCATCGGCCGGCAGCGATATTTTCAAAGCGTAAAATATCGACGACGATCGGCGGGGCGAATAAAACGATTTCTTTTAAGGACGAAAAACTCTTTTCTTTTGTGAAAAAAGCGTTGGAGGCATTTTCTTTTAACGGGCCTCTGGATATGGATCTGTTCTATCAGGATGGGGAGTACTATCTGTCGGAAATCAATCCGCGCTTCGGCGGCGCTTATCTGCACGCATACGGCGCGGGGGTTGACTTTTTCAGGTTAATTTACCATAATGTGATTGACGGGGAAGCGAATGAGGAATGTATCGGAAATTACGAAGAAGGAATCGTTATGATGATGTATGACAGTGTTGTCATAAAGAAACTTTTGGATATCGAGGATAATGTGATTAAGCTATGAAAATTTTGATCTTAACGAATTATGCCAACGGCCTCTGGCTTTTCAGGAAAGAACTGCTGCTGGCGTTTCTGGAGGACGGTCATGAAGTCAGCGTTTCGCTTCCGCCGGATGAAAATGTAGCCAGGCTGGAGACGCTTGCTTTCCGGCAGAACAGAATCAGGATCGTTGAAACGCCGTTTGAACGCAGAGGAACCAATCCGATTAAGGATTTCGGACTGTTTCGGGCGTATCTTGGGCTCCTGAAGCGGTTAAAACCCGATGTGGCGCTGACATATACGATCAAACCCAATCTGTACGGAGGGCTGGCCTGCCGCTTCAAAAAGGTTCCGTACCTGTGTAATATTACGGGACTTGGCGCGGCGGTGGAAGAAGACGGGCTGATGAGCAGGCTGTTGTCCCGTTTTTACCGGGTCGCGGTGAAAAAGGCGGAATGCGTCTTTTTTCAAAATGGCAAAGACCGGGATTTTATGCTGCGGCGGAAAATTGCGGTGCATAACCATAAGGTTCTGCCGGGTTCGGGTGTTAATCTGAAGGAGCATCCTTTCGCGGAGTACCCGTCGGAGAAGAACGGCCTCGTTTTCCTGACGGTCATCCGGATTATAGAATATAAGGGAATCAGGGAATATCTGGAAGCGGTGCGCATTATGCACGAGCGGCATAAGGACGTGCGTTTCTGTCTCGTAGGGGAATATGAAGAGGATGTGCGGAAAGACTATGAGCCGCAGATCAACGAACTGGAGAAGAAAGGCGTTCTTCAATATTTAGGGCACAGGGACGATGTGCCCGCGCTCATGGCTGCAAGCCATGTAATCGTGCATCCGTCTTATTCCGAAGGAATCGCAAATGTGCTTTTAGAGGCGGCGTCATGCGGCAGGCCGGTCATCGCGAGCAATATCAGCGGATGCGTGGAAACTTTTCTGGAGGGGAAGAGCGGGTTTTCTTTTACCGTAAGGAATACGGACGCGCTTATTGAGGCGATGGAAAAAATACTGGCCTTATCCGGGGAGGAACGGAAGCGCATGGGAATAGAAGGAAGAGCATGGGTGGAAAAGAATTTCGACCGGGCGCTCGTCATACAGGCATACAGGGACCGGATTGCGGAGCTGGAACATAGAAAGAAAAAATAGATACGCATTATGCAATAAAGGATTGGTAAAACAAAATCTGTAACGCAGATTGCAGTGCAGAAATGAGGATGAAGATGGGCTTATATGAAAAAATTGTGAACGGAGAAGAGAAGATTTCCCTTGTGGGGCTGGGGTATGTGGGAATGCCGATCGCCGTGGCGTTTGCAAGGAAGATCAGGGTGGTAGGATTCGACTTGAACGAGGCGAAGATCGGCCTGTATAAGAAGGGGATCGATCCGACGAACGAAGTCGGAAATGAGGTCATCCGCAATACGGCCGTGGAATTTACCGCGGACGCGTCGAAGTTAAAGGAAGCGAGATTCCATATCGTGGCGGTGCCGACGCCGGTAAAGAGCGATCACACGCCGGATCTGTCGCCGATAGAAGGCGCCAGCCGCATTTTAGGGCAGAATCTGACAAAAGGCTCTGTCGTCGTCTATGAATCGACGGTATATCCGGGCGTGACGGAGGAAATCTGCGCGCCGATTCTCGAAAAGGAATCCGGCCTGCGGTGCGGCGTCGATTTTAAAATCGGTTATTCGCCGGAGCGCATCAATCCGGGAGACAAAGTACATAGATTGGAAACGATTACGAAGATCGTATCGGGGATGGATGAAGAAACGCTCGATCTCGTGGCGAAGGTATATGAGCTGGTAGTGGAAGCCGGGGTTTACCGCGCCGAATCCATTAAGGTCGCCGAGGCGGCAAAGGTCATCGAGAACAGCCAGAGAGATATCAATATAGCCTTCATGAACGAGCTTTCCATCATTTTCCACAAGATGGATATCGATACGCAGGCCGTTTTAAGGGCGGCGGGCACGAAATGGAATTTCCTGAATTTCATGCCGGGGCTGGTAGGCGGACACTGTATCGGCGTAGATCCTTATTACCTGACCTATAAATCGGAAGAGCTGGGATATCATTCCCGCATCATTCTGGCGGGCAGACGCATCAACGACGAGATGGGCAAGTACGTTGCGGAAAGCCTTGTGAAGAACCTGATTAAAGCGGATATCCCGGTCAAAACGGCGAATGTGGCAATCCTCGGCTTTACCTTTAAAGAGAACTGCCCGGATACAAGGAACACGAAGGTGATCGATATCTACAACGAGCTGGGCGAGTACGGCATCCGGCCGCTTGTCGTGGATCCGGCGGCGGATGAGGCCGAGGCGGAACGGCTGTACGGCATTACCTTTGGGAAACTGGAGGATGTGAAGGAGATGGACGCGGTGATCGTTGCGGTCGCGCACGATGCGTTCAAAACCCTCGGAAAAGAGGATCTGGATAAATTTTATAAGGCGGGAAATGCGAAAAAAGTGCTTGCCGATATTAAGGGCGTGCTCAGGAAAGAAGAATACGGGACGGAAGATTACCAGTATTGGAGATTATAACGGGCGGCCGTTTCTGTTGGGCGGAATGGATGGTATTATGAAAACAGCGGTTCGGATGGACGATATTACCCCGGATATGAACTGGGAGAATTTCCGTTTTTTTCAGGAATTATTTGAAAAAGCGGGAATTAAGCCCCTGTTGGGTATCGTTCCGGAGAATAAGGACGGAAAATTAAGCATAGATGCGCCGCGGCAGGATTTTTATGCGCTGATGAAGAAGCTGCAGGAAAGAGGGTATGTTCTTGCCATGCACGGATGTTGCCACGTCTATACGACGAAGCGGGGCGGACTGTTTCCCCTGAACAATTATTCCGAGTTCGCGGGCCTGCCTTATGAAAAACAGAAGGAACTGCTTGCAGCGGGAAAAGAGAAACTGACGGAGAACGGCATAGAAACGGATATTTTTATGGCGCCCGCACATTCCTATGATAAAAATACGCTGAGGGCGTTAAGGGAGCTTGGGTTTACAGGAGTAACGGACGGTTTCGGCTTTTCCCCTTACCGCTATGAGGGGCTTACCTTCTATCCGATTTCGCTCCTGTCAGGGAAAGATATGAAACGGAAAAAGGAGGGGACGACCACGGTGGTCATCCATGCCAATACGCTCACGGAGGCAGATAAGACGCGTTATCGAAAACTGTTTGAAACGTACGGAAAGCATATGATTTCCTATTCGGAATATTTGAAAATACCGCCGGTAAAAAGAGGGCTTTACGGCAGAGCGGCGGAATATCTGCTGGCCAGGGCGAAATATTGTCTGGTCAGGTTAAAGAAATGATTTTTTCAGGGATTGCACAGAAACGGGGAGTTGTTATGGCGGAACCGATACGGATACTGCATGTTCTCGGCGGTGTTGGCCTTGGAGGCGCGGAAAGCAGGATTATGGACGTGTACCGGTATATTGACAGAGAGAAGGTACAGTTTGATTTTCTGGTTCATCTGGCGGAAAAGGGATATTACGAGGACGAGATAGAAGCGCTGGGAGGGCGGGTATACCGCGTTCCCCGCTTTAGAGTATACAATTTATATGCATACAAAAGAGCGCTGCGGGAATTTTTCGCAGAGCATCATGCGTTTCGCGCCGTACACGGGCATATAACGAGCACGGCGGGGATTTATCTGCCGATTGCCCAAAAAAACGGGATTCCCGTCACGATCGCGCATGCGAGGAGCGCGGGCGTGGACAAAGGCTTAAAGGGCGGGATCACCCGCCTGATGAGAATGTCGTTAAGGAGAAGATGCGGCTATATGTTCGCCTGTTCGGAACTTGCGGCGGAAGCGGTGTTCGGCAGGAAAAGCGCGCGCAGTGGAAACGTTAAAATCATCCCGAACGCGATCGACGCCGCGAGGTTCCGGTATCGGGAAGCGGAAAGAGAGCGCATGCGCAGGGAATTGTCTTTGGAAGACAGGTTCGTGGTCGGCCATGTGGGACGTTTTCATTATGCGAAGAATCACGAATATCTGCTCGCGGTGTTTCAGAAAATAGCGGAGAAAAAAGAAAACGCCGTTCTGCTTCTTCTGGGAGAGGGAAGCCGTATGGAGGAAATGAGACAGAGGGCGGCGTCGCTCGGCGTCGCGGATAAGGTATTTTTCTGCGGAAATCAGAAAGAAACATGGAATTATTATCAGGCGATGGATTTTTTTGTTTTTCCGTCCCGCTTTGAAGGGCTGCCCGGAACGGTGGTAGAAGCGCAGAGCGCAGGGCTGCGCTGTCTGATTTCGGATACGATCGCGGAGGAAGTAATGATCACGGATCTGGCGGTTCGTAAAAGCATTGAGGAAGAGCCGGAAAGCTGGGCGGCATCCGTATTGGAGCTTCAGCAGTACGAAAGAAAGGACCGGTATGAGCAGATTGCGGCGGCAGGGTTCGATGTGAGGCAGCAGGTAAAATGGTATGAGCAGTTTTATATAAATGGAGGATTGTCATAGGTGGTTCGCGACCGTAAAAGATCTTTGGGTATTTTCATGATATTGTTGTGTTTCTTTTTTGGCATGTTCGCCGTCTATGGCGTCGGCGTTTATAACGATTCCGAGCAGTATATCACGATGCACATCCACAGAGAACCTTTATATCCGTTGTTTCTGGCACTGTTCCGAACGCTGGCGGGAGCGGACGGCGGGCTGGTCCTGGCGGCGGCCGCACAGAACATGCTGGCGGTGTTTAGTATTTTTTTTCTGATAGAATATCTGCAAAAGAAGTTCGCCCTGTCTTTTTTCGGGGAACTGATTCTGCTCGTTCTGGAACTGATGCCGCATCTGGTGACGAAGTATGTCTCGGCGCTTCATATTTTTCTGGAAAATTCTGTTATGAGCGAGGCGCTTTGCATTCCGCTCTTCCAATTTTTCCTGTTATTTACCCTGAGAATGATTTTTGACGGCGGAAAATCCAATATGATATGGAGTCTGGTATTCGCCTGGCTGTTGTCGATGACGAGAGGGCAGATGATGACGACGATCCTGATTTGGATAGTCGTAGTATTCCTGCGCCTTGTATCCGCAAAGCAATACAAAAAAATGCTGCTGCCGCTGCTGGCTGCGGCCTGCGCTTTCGGAATCCGGAGTCTTGCCGTGCATACTTATAATTATTTCGTGACGGGTTATTTTATGGGGAATACCTATGGGCAGGTCAATACGCTGACGAATGTGATCTATGCCTGCGACAGGGAGGATGGGGAAGTTTTTGAAGAAGGGAGCCTGGAACGGGAGTTCTTCGATACTTTTTATGAGGAAGCGGATGCGATCATGGCAAATTACCGTTATGGGGAAGAAGCGCCGGAGGGGGCGGCGGCCTGGCTGGAGAGCCATCATGACGATCTGAAATTTCAGGTGCTGGAAAGCAATCTGTCCCGATACTATTTCGGGCTTGGAGAGGTGGATTATTATCAGCAGAGCAGTATGTCCGACGAGATGGCGGGCAGGATGCTGCGAAAGCTTTTGCCGGCCTGTTTCGGACAATGGCTGTACGATTATCTGCTGCTTTGCCGGAACGGCTTCATCAGGAGCATTGCGGTGGTGAACAGGTGGATCAGCCGGGCGGTGTTCGCAGCCTATATCGCGGCGGCAGGCTTTTCCATGCTTCTTTTCCGGAAGGACAGAAAAAGCAATGCGGCCCGCATGATGGGGCTTGCGCTTCTTTTCATAGCCGCCAATGTATGCGCGACGTCGCTGACGATCATGTGCCTGTCGCGGTATATGATCTATGGTTTCTCCCTTTTCTATATGGCGTTCTTCCTGCTGGCGGCGGAGCGGCTGCGCGGTTCCCGGCCGTTTAAGGGTTTGGTTTCTGTTGAATGACCGCTTTCCATTTCGGGGAAAAGAGGTAGTAGCCGATCATACAGAACATGCCGAAGGCAAAGCTGATCGGGAAGCACAGCATGATAAAGGTACCGTCGAAGAATTTCATGATAAGGTAGCCGGACGGAATACGGACGGCCCAGAGCATCAGCAGGTTGACCGCGGTCGTGTATTTCACAAGCCCGACGCCGTTGACGAAACATGTGATGCCGTTGAAGACGGCGAACATCCATTGCGACAACAGGGAAATGATGACATAACGGCTGGCATACATCAGGACCTCCGGGTCGGTCGAGAAGACCCTGAGAATGGGCATTCTGATCGTGATAAAGAAGAGGCCGAAGGCGAGCGTGACCATACCGGAAACGACCGGTATTTTAACATAACCCTTTTTTAACCGTTCAATATTCTGTGCGCCGAAATTCTGCCCGGAAAAGGTGGTCGCCGCGCCGGAGAGGGCGTTGATGGCGATGTTGGAGCAGCCTGTGATCCTGCCGGCGACGGAGAGGCCCGCCATAAAGGTAGAGCCCTGCGCGTTGATCATCGTCTGCATGGCCATGTGGCCGAAGGAATAAAGAGAATTGTTCAGCCCGATCGGAAGTCCGATCCTCAGGATGGCCTTTAATTCCTCCGCGTCGAAATGCAGCGGGAGGACAGGAAAATCCAATTCGCGGAATCTGCGTCTGATATACCATATGCTCAGGCACCAGGAAATGAACATGGCGATGATCGTTGCGAGCGCCGCGCCGCTTACGTCCATTTTGCAGAAGGCGACGAATACGATATCCAGAACGACATTGACAACGCCGGATGCGACGAGGAACAGGAGAGAGGCCTTGCTGTCTCCCATACCGCGGAGAATACCGGCGTTCATGTTATATCCGAGACTGCCGGCCGTTCCGGAGAAGATGATGCGCGTATAAGTGAGCGCAGCATCCCAGGTATCCGCCGGGACGCCCATTAATTTCAGGAGAAAAGGCGAGGCGAGCCAGCCGAGGATGGAAAGCGGAACGCCGCATAGATAGATAAAGAAGACGGACGTCCGGCACAGCTGCTTCATCCGTCTGGTATCTCTGGAACCGATGCTCTGGGATATCAGAATAGAAACGCCGGAGCCGATTCCTAAAAAAATGCAGAGAAAAACCTCTACCGGCTGGGAGCTGGTCCCAACGGCGGCAAGGGATGTTTTTCCGCAGTATTTTCCGATTACGAGCGTATCGACGGTGGTGTATAGCTGCTGCAGGACATTGCCTAAAATAATGGGTATGGCGAACAGGAATACATTTTTCATGATAGGACCGGTGGTCATATCTGTTTTTCTGGAGTTCAATGAAATCGCCTCTGTCATGGATATTTGTTTATTTACAATTTATGATAAGTGTATTACATTCTGCGGCCGTATTCAATCAAAATATTGTGTATCGGGCGGAATTAGTATATAATCTATTAGGAACCGTCTGGAAATAACTCTTTAAAAGTTATTTCCGGTTCGGGTAAATTGCGAAGCAATTTTCAGGAAATGTCAAAAATTTTTTTTTGACATTTCCTTGGAAAAATGATTGAAAAGTACCGCAAAAGCGGTGGAATGGGAGATATTATGGGCTATCAGAATATTACGTTTGATAAGGACAGCGTTTTTCTCGTAGGGGGCGGCGCGGGATTTATCGGTTCCAACCTCTGTGAAGCGCTGGTGAATAAGGGGTATACGGTCCGCTGTCTGGATAATCTTTCTACCGGGAAAATGGAGAATATCGAGCCTTTTGCCAGGAAGGAAAATTTTACCTTTATCAAAGGGGATATCCGGGATCTGGATACCTGTCTGGAGGCTTCGGAGGGCGTCACTTATGTGATGAACCAGGCGGCGTGGGGAAGCGTGCCGCGCAGTATCGAGATGCCTCTTTTATATGAGGAAATCAATATCAGAGGTACGCTGAACATGATGGAAGCGGCAAGGCAAAGCGGCGTAAAAAAATTTGTATACGCCTCCTCTTCTTCCGTATACGGCGACCATCCGGCGCTGCCTAAGAAAGAAGGACAGGAAGGAAATGTGCTTTCTCCCTATGCGCTGACGAAAAAGGCAGACGAGGAGTACGGAAGGCTCTATAAGGAATTGTATGGTCTGGATACTTACGGGCTTCGGTATTTTAATGTATTCGGCCGCCGGCAGGATCCGGAGGGGATGTATGCGGCGGTGATTCCGAAATTCATCAGGCTGCTCATGAACGACGAGACCCCGACGATCAACGGCGACGGGAAGCAGTCGAGAGACTTTACCTATATCGATAACGTCATCGAAGCGAATCTGAAGGCCTGCCTTGCTCCCGGCGAAGCAGCCGGACAGGCCTATAATATCGGCGCGGGCGGAAGGGAATTTCTGATCGATATCTATTATGATCTGTGCGAAGCGCTTGGCAAGGATATCGAACCGTATTTCGGCCCGGCGAGGAAAGGCGATATCCGGGATTCCAATGCGGATATTACGAAGGCAAAAGAACTGCTCGGCTATGAACCGGAGTATGATTTTAAAAAGGGGATCACGCTGGCGATCGAGTGGTATAAAGAGAATTTGTAATGGGGAACGATGCGTTCCCGGACGATGGCCAATAACGGAAATCAATTTTCAGTTATTATATTCGTTTAAAGCCGGCAGAACAGGCATAAGTCCCTTGTCGGCACGCTTTCGCTCCACGAAAGGCTGCAGCAGATGCTAAGCTCGTAAAAAACCTCGCTAAGCACTGGCGCCTTTCAAGGGTCTTCGCGGGATTTATGCCTGTTCCGCCGGTTTCAGTGCAAAGGATAACTGAAAATAGATTTCCGTGATGGCCAGTCACTATAATTAACAGGAAAGAGCGGGAGTGAGTATGAAATATAATGTTGTCGTATTCGGAGTGAAGGATACTTCGGAAAATATCGTAGAGTTCATTCATCATAATATCTGTCCGGTCGATCTGGTGATAACGATCAGCCCGGAGGTGACGAAGAAAAATCAGATCGCCGGCTATAAGGGGCTGGCTGTTCTGACGGAGAGGTACGGTATTCCGGTACATGAAGCGGACAGTTATTTCCTGACCGATGAAAAAACGCAGGCATTTTTACAATGCAATGAGTTTGATATCGGTATTTCCATGGGGTGGCAGAGGCTCATCCCCGGTTCGGTGCTGGAACGATTCCGATACGGCATATACGGATTTCACGGAAACTGCGGCTATCTGCCTTTTGGCAGAGGGCGTTCGCCGCTTAACTGGTCGATCATCCTCGGAGACAGCCGGTTCAATCTGAACCTGTTCCGCTATGATGAAAAGGCGGACAGTCCGAATATTTTTGCGACGGAAATGTTTTCCATTACGCCTCACGACGATATCCGGACGGCGCAGTACAAGAATCAGATCTGTTCCAAAAACCTGATCCGTAAACTGCTGAAAGCTTATGAGGAAGACAATATTGTTATCCGCACGGACTCTAAAGATTTCGATTCCTGGTATGCGAAGCGTACCGTAGCGGATGGCAAAGTGGACTTTCATGAGAGGACCAGAAATATCTATAACCTGATCCGCGGCGTGGCGGCGCCCTTTCCGGGGGCTTTTGCCATGTGCGGGGAGCGGAAGGTGACTATATGGGAAGCCCATCCTTTCGATGAAATGATCGATTTCTCGGCGTATGCGCCGGGAGAGGTCATCGATGTGTTCGACGGCAGGCCGGTGGTGAGGACCGTAGACGGTTCCCTGCTGATCGACCGGTATGAGTGCGAGGCGGAATTGAAGCCGGGAGACATTTTGATATGAAAAAGATGCTGTTAATCGTGCCAGCGCTGCACCAGGGCGGCTTCGAAAAGGTGTGCGTTGCGACGGCCAGACTGCTGCAGCCATATTTTCAGATACAGATCGTTATCTTCGATTCCAGGGAAATCGCTTATGATATCCGGGGGCTTGAAGTGATCGACCTGCATCTTCCGAGCAGACCGGGGAAACTGGTGAAACTGTGGAATGTTGTAAAACGGGGATATAAGCTTCATCAGATTAAGAAAAAAGAAGGAATCGATATCGCTTACAGCTTTGGACCGACGGCCAATATCGCCAATATCGTTTCCGGCGCAGAAGCGGCGAAGTGGCTCGGCATCAGAAGCTATATGGATATGAATAATCCGAAACAGATCGAATGGTTCTGTAAAAGCGCCGATAAGGTTCTCTGCTGTTCGGAAAGAATCCGCGGCGAGATCGAGAAAGATTATGGATGCCAGAAGGCCGTGACGCTCCACAATCCTTTTGACCTGAAAGAGATCGAACTGCTGGCCGAAAAGGAAGAGGCTTCTCTTCCGTGGGAAGAGGGACGGATCCTCGTATCCATGGGAAGGGAAGATACGGTCAAGGGCTTCTGGCATCTGATCAAAAGCTTTTCGCTGGTGCATGAAGCGCTTCCCGATACGAAGCTGATGATCATCGGCCAGGGAGAGTATGCGCAGTATAAGGAACTGGCGGCCGGACTCGGTATTGAAGAGGCGGTCTGCTTTACCGGGCTTCAAAAAAATCCTTATCCATATTTAAAGCGCAGTTCGCTCTATGTACTGACCTCTTATAACGAAGGGTTTCCGAACGCGCTGGTGGAGGCGATGGCGCTCGGCGTGCCGGCGGTGGCGACGGACTGCCTGACCGGCCCGGACGAGATCTTAGAGGACAGGTACGGCATTCTGGTGCCGAATATGAGCCCGGAGGCGGATTTTTCCCCGCGGAATATTACCGAAGAGGAAAGGGAGCTTGCGGACAGGATCATCGCGCTGTTAGAGGATGAAGGACAGATGGAGCATTACCGCGAAATGGCGAAAAAACGTGCCGGAGACTATACGGCGGAGCGTTATATTGCGGGGATTCGCGCTATGGCGCAATAACGCCCAAAGACAAAGGAGGCCGGTTCATTGGCAGAGACACGGACAGAGAATACGATCAGATTTCCCTCGAAATGGCAGTTTAGCGCTGTTATTCCTTTTGCGCTCCTCTATACCGCCTTTATCATTCTGGGTAATCTGGAGAGAGCGTCTGAGCTCGGAGCGCTTCAAAATATCGGCAGGATCCTGCTGTGTCTGTGCGTCAGCTATGCGCTCCTGCTTGGCCTGTGCTTCGGCGTCTCGAACAGAAGGGCCCTGCTGGCCAAAATCCCTTTTCTGCCGGAACTTCCGGCACAGCGGAAGCGGCAGGGCAGGCGGTATGTTTTCGCCCTCTTTTTTCTCATCTGCCTTTCTTGCTATCTGCCCTTTTTTCTGATGTATTATCCGACCTGGTTCAACAACGATGCGATCTGGCAGATGGAGCAGATATTGGGCATGGCGCCGAGGTCGAACCACCATCCCTATTTTCATACGATGATCATCCGGTTCTTCTATCGGATCGGTTACAGGCTGTCCGGCACGATCGCGGGAGGGCTCGCTTTTTATACGTTCTGGCAGATGGCGGTCATGGCGTTCGTGTTCGCTTTTATCCTGTATCAGCTTTATAAGCGGGGGACGCGCCTGCTGTGGCTGTTTTTGGCTCTGCTGTTCTATGCGGCGCTTCCGTTCAATGCGGTATTGACGATCTGCATGGGAAAAGATGAATTTTTTGCGGCGGCGCTGCTTTTTTATACATGGATGACGGCGGAATATGCCGCCGGAGGACAGGAAATGTCAGGGAAAAGCGGACGGCTGTATGGCCTTGCGTATTTTGCGGCGGGGCTCCTCGTCTGTCTGCTGCGGAGCAACGGCGTTTTTGTTTTTATAGGAACAACTGTTATTTTATTTATCTCGGATTGTTTTCAAAAGAAGCTGACGAAAGATGCGGCGGGACGGAAATACCTCTGCGCCGCGCTCGTGTTTGTCTGCTATCTGCTCTATCATGGCCCCATTCTGCGCGCGTTACAGGTGGAGCCGCCCGATACCATCGAGGGGCTTGCGATGCCGGCGCAGCATCTGGCATGCGCGTATTTAAAAGGCGGGGAGCTGACGGAGGAAGAAAAGGCGATGATAGAGGAGGTCGTTCCGACGGACCGGCTGGAAGAAGTTTATAATCCGTATTTGTTTGATCCCGTGAAGGCGCTGATCCGCGAAGAAGGGAACCAGCAGGCTATCGAAGAGCAGAAGTGGGAATATTTTAAATTGTGGTTTAAGGCCGGCCTGCGTAATCCGCTGCAGTATATGGTGGCGGAGGTGCGGCAGACGATGGGCTATTGGGCGTACCGGGTGAGGGATTACCAATATGTCTATGTGGAGTATTTTATGGTGGACAACCCATTCGGCGTGACGACGGAGAGAAAATTTTTTACCTATGACGACAGCCTCGCGATGGGAGAATATCTGATGGGTTTTCAGGATTTCTTTAACCGGGTGTGGAGTCTTGGGCTGAATACATGGCTCATGCTGTTCGGACTCGCCTGTGCGGTCTATGAGAAGAGGAATCCGATGCCTTATGTCCCCTCGCTGATGCTGATCGGGACATTGCTTCTGGCTGCGCCGGTCTATAATGAATTCCGGTATATTTATGGGATGTTTATCACGCTTCCGTTTTTATTCAGCTATAGCTTTGGCGACAGGGAGGACGGGATGCCCCTGCGGGAAGGAGACGGCCGATGAAAAAATGGTGGAAAGCGCTCCTCTTTCTTCTGCCGCTGCTTCTGATGGTGGCCGCGGTGAACTGGTATGTCGATTCTTATGCGTATCTGCGCGTTACTTATGATGAGATCGGCGGCCATATGACAGAGGAAAAGCAGAATGTCATCGGACTGGAGGAGTCCGGCTATAATGACCGGAGCCTGCTTTTGGCCTGTCTGAACGGGCAGGAGGATGCGAAGGAAGTGGTGGTCATCGGTTCCAGCCGGGTATTTACTTTCGAGCATACGATGTTCGGCACGGATTCTTTTTATAATGCGGGGCTTTCCGAGGCCACGATCTACGATCTGTGGGCGGTGACGGGGATCCTCGCACAGAACGGCCATCTGCCCGAAACGATGGTCATCGGCGTGGACGCCTTTTTGTTCAATACGGCTCACGATAACGACAGATGGCTGGAGCTTTCCGAGGCCGCGCGCTATATGGACGAGGCCGCCGGGAGGGAAACGGGCGGAGAAAAAAGCGGCGGGGACGCCGGCAGGACGTCCGCCAGCCGGCATTCCACGGGGCGGCATCCTGAGAAATGGCTTTCGCTCGATTATTTCCGTTATAATATCACCTGCCTCCCGGAAGGAAAACGCTTTGAGGTGTCTTATACGGACGATTGGGAGACGGAGCTTTATACGAAGCATTACGACGGAAGCGTTTCTTACCAGAAGGAGCTTCGCGAGGTGCGGCCGGAGGAGGTCATCGCTTTAACGGAGCAGGCGATGGAGGAGCAGGTCGTTTACCGGATGACGGATTACCGGGAAATCGATGCGGAAAGCATGGAGACGCTCATTTGCCTGATCGATTATCTGCAGAGCCGGCATGTGGAAGTAATATTATACTTGCCACCTTATTCGCCAATGTTGTATGATTACATAGAATCGGAGGAAGCGTTCCGCATTACATTTGAGGTGGAAGAGCGCATGAAACAGCTGGCGCTGGAAAAAGGCATCGCCTTGTACGGTTCTTATGATCCGGAAGGAAGCGGCCTTGAGATGAGCGATCTGTACGATGCATATCATGTGAAAACGGAAAAAACGCCGGATACTTATTTCCCGGCGGTTCTGCCATAAACAAAACAGGCTGAGAGAAAGGCATGGTTATCAGGATGAAAGCCAACGTTACATACTGGTTAGATGAGAGCGCGAAGAAATGGCCGGAGAAGACCGCGTTCGCGGAGGAAGGGAAGGCGGTCTCGTTCGGGGAATTTCAGAGGCAGGCGAAGGCGCTCGCGACGCGGATGATCGAGCGGGGATTGTTTAAAAAACCCGTGGTCGTATATATGGAAAAAGGCGTGGATGTGCTCATTTCCTTTATGGGCGCCGCCTGTAGCTGTAATTTCTATTCGCCTATCGACGTCGAGATGCCCGCAAGCCGCGTGAATAAAATTCTCGAAGTGCTGAAACCGGCGCTGGTCGTTACGACGGAGGCGCTGAAGGAAGTTTTTTCGGCGTATGAATATCGGGGAGATTTTCTGCTGTTCGAGGAGGCCTGCCGCGGCGGGATAAATGAGGAACAGATCGAGGCGGTAAGACGCAGGGGCGTCGATACGGATCTGTTATATGTGCTGTTTACCTCCGGTTCCACCGGCATTCCAAAGGGCGTGACGATCACGCACCGCTCCGTCATCGACTATATCGACTGGGTGACGGAAACTTTTGCCATAACGGAAAAAGACAGCTTTGGCAATCAGGCGCCTTTTTATTTCGATAATTCCATTTTGGACATTTACAGCACGTTAAAGAGCGGCGCGACGACCTATATCATCCCGAAAAACCTTTTCGCGCAGCCGGTGCCGCTGCTGGAATATCTGAAAGAAAAGAAGATCAATACGATTTTCTGGGTTCCGTCGGCATTGATTGTCGTGGCGAAGCTCAAAGCCTTCCGGAACGTGGATCTGTCGGATACGCTGAAACGCGTGCTCTTCTGCGGCGAGGTGATGCCGAATAAACAGCTGAATATCTGGCGGAAATTCCTGCCGGATGCGCTGTACGCGAATCTTTACGGGCCGACGGAAATCACGGACGCCTGTACTTATTATATCGTCGATCGGGCGTTTTCGGATGACGAGCCGCTCCCTGTCGGCGTGCCGATGGCGAACACGGATATTCTGGTGTTAAATGAGAAAGACGAGCCGGTGAAGGGAGATGAGATCGGGGAGCTGTGCGTCAGAGGAACTTCCCTCTCCATGGGATATTATAATAATCCGGAGAAAACGAAGGAAGCTTTCGTGCAGAATCCGCTGAATCCATTTGTGCCGGAGACGATTTACCGGACCGGCGATCTGGTTAAATATAACGAATATGGAGAAATCGTCTACCTGTCCAGGAAGGACTTTCAGATCAAGCATATGGGGCACCGGATCGAGCTCGGCGAGATCGAAACGGCGGTTTCTTCCATCGGGGAGGTTTCCCTCTGCTGCTGTCTGTATGATGAGAAAAGGCAGAAAATCGTGCTGTTCCTGGAAGGGGAGCTGGAAAAAAGCTATATCAACGAGCAGATTTCCAGGCTTGTGCCCGAATATATGCTGCCGAACAAGGTGGTTTCGCTGGAGAAGATGCCGATTAACGCGAACGGCAAGATCGACAGGGTAAAGCTGAAGGAACTGTTATGAGAGGAAAGGCGCGGGCATGAAGGGCAGTACGGCATTTCAAAGGATCGTTATCATCGGTTATGGAAAAATAACAGGCGAAATAATAACGTATGTAATGAAAAGGCGGGAAGAATATGGCTATCGTCTGGAAGCGGTCGAGCACGAAGCGCATTCTCTCAGCATTACGGAAAAGCTCTGTCGGGAGGCGGGGGTTCCTTTTGCAAGAATCGAGAATAAAAAGGAGCTTGCGGCCTATTTGGACTCGTTTTCAGAAAAGACCCTGATCGTCAGCGCGAGCAATAACTTTTTGTTTCCGAAACCGTTTGTGGAAAAAGAGAACATAACGATCGTCAATTTCCATAACGCGCTGCTTCCGGCCTATCCGGGGCGGAACGCGCCGAGCTGGGCGATCTTTATGGGAGAAAAGGAGACGGGCGTCACCTGGCATTATGTGACGGCGGGCGTGGACGAAGGGAACATCATCGTGCAGAAGCGCTGTGAGATCGGCGCGGATACGAAAGCCTATGAGCTGGCGGAACAATTAATGGAACTTGCCCGCGCCGCCTTTACGGAGTGTTTCGACGCGGTTTTAGCGGAGCGGGCAGAGGCGAGGCCGCAGCGTTTTGATGAAAAACGGCGGATGTACCGTTCCTGTGAGACGCCCGCGGACGGTTTCTTTAAGATCACGGAGGAGCCGGAGCGCATCTACCGCCTCCTGCGCAGCATGGATTATGGGAAAAACGGCATTTTCCAGCCCGCCCGGACGGTCATAGACGGAAAAAGGGCGGAAGTCCTGCGGTATCGGAAGATTGCCGGGGAGAAACGGGAAGCGGAAGGTTTTCTGTTCCTGCCGCTGGCGGATGGCAATCTGCTGAAAATAAAATATCGAATGTTATGAAAAGGAGAAGCCCTTATGGAAGAGAAAGTTCTGGAAATTCTGGAAGAATACTGTGAAGAAGCGCTGGATTATGACGGCGACAGCATGATGGAGGACGGCGTGATCGATTCTTTTACGGTCATCAATGTGGTAAGCAGTTTAGAGGATGAATTTGATATCGAAATCGACGCAAAATATGTGATAGCGGAGAATTTCAGGAATAAAGAGACGATCATTGAATTGGTCAGGAAGTTGCTGGAGGAGTAAATGCAGTTCTTATCCGTTTCCTTTATCATACTATGGGCGGTCTCTTTTGCTCTGTATTATCTGCTTCCGCCGAAACTGCAGCGGTATGTGCTGCTCCTGTCGGGCGTTCTGTTCTATATTGCCGGTTACAAAGGGATTCCGGCGGCGTTTCTTATGACCGCTTTGACCACCTACGGCTGTGGCCTCTTTCTGCAGAAGAGCTTTGCAGGACAGGAAGAGGCGTTGAAAGCCTGTGCCGACAGGGAACAGAAGAAACGCGTTAAGGAGGAATCCGCGAAGCGGAGAAAAGGGATGCAGATTCTGTATTTTGCGGTCAATCTGGGCATGCTCGCCTTCTATAAGTATACGGCGTCTGCGCTGCCGCTCGGCATTTCCTTCTATACGCTGACGGCAATGGGATATGTGATCGACGTCGGCAGGGAAAACTGTGAGGCGGAGCCGGATTTCCTGAAAATGCTGCTGTTCCTGTCGTATTTCCCGGCTGTTACGCAGGGGCCCTTCAATCGTTTCAGGGCGATGAAGGAACAGTTCGAAAAAAAGCATGAATTCGACTATGAGCGGATGCTGCGGGGCATACAGCGGTTCGTCTGGGGGGCTTTTAAGAAGCTCGTGATCGCGGATCGGATCGGTATTTTCGTGGACAATGTCTTTGCGGGCGACATTTCCGCAACGCCGGGGAGCATTTATGCCTGCGCCGTCGTTTTCTATATGCTTCAGCTGTATGCGGATTTTTCGGGTTATATCGATATGGCGATGGGCGTCAGCGAAAGCTTCGGCATTTTCCTGCAGGAGAACTTTAAACGGCCTTATTTTGCCAGATCGGTCGCGGAGTTCTGGCGCAGATGGCATATAACACTGGGAGCGTGGTTCAAGGATTATGTGATGTTTTCCTTTGTAATGTCCGGGACCGGGCGCAGGATCGGGAAGGCCTGCAAAAAGAAATGGAATGGCCTGGGCAGATATGTGACGCCGGTCATCGGAACGATGCTCGTCTGGTTCTTTACGGGGGCCTGGCATGGAAAAAATGCCGGCTATATGCTGTGGGGTGTCTGCTACGGTGTCATTATGAGTCTTTCCCTCGTATTGGAGTCCCGGTATGACGGGTGGAAGAAAAGGCTGCATATCGGAGAGGGCAGAGGTTATGCGTTTTTCTGCATGGCCCGGACCTGGGCGGTCGTATTTGCGGCGGATGTGCTGATCCGAAGCGAGAGCCTGGCGCAGGCCGGGGCGGTCTTTCAGGCGTTTTTTACCCATTTGGATCTGCGGGCGCTGCTGTCGAAAACGGTTACTTCCTATGGGCTTGGCAAATATGAATTTTTATTGCTGTCTGCGGCGCTGCTGATCTGGCTTGCCGTCTCCATCGGGGAGGAAAAGGGAAAGGATGTGCGGGCATATCTGGCCGCAAAGCCCGTACTGCTTCGCTGGTCCTGTTATTATGGAATCGTGCTTCTTCTGCTGATTACCGGAATCTACGGCGGCAATTACGATACGGCGGCGTTTCTGTATCAGAGTTTTTAGAAAAATGGGTTCGCGGAAGCGAATAGGGTGTGTGTATGCGGAAAATTGCGTTTCATTTGAATTGTCTGGAACAGGGCGGAGCGGAGCGGGTCGTCACCAATCTGGCGAATCAGTTCGTGGAGAAGGGATATCAGGTACTGATCGCGACGGAATGGTACGGAGAGAACGAATTTCAGACGGATCCGCGGGTAAGGCGCGTGCATGTCGGCCTGCGGGAGGGCGATGAGGCGAAGCCCCACCCGCTTCAGATTCTGCTTCGCATTCAATATTTAAAAGACTTTATCAAAACGGAAAAACCGGATATTTTGATACCGTTCGCGCGGAAGGCGCTATACCGCGGGCTGATGGCAGCCTATTTCATGAAGCTTCCGGTGCTGATTTCCATCCGCACCGATCCGGCGGGGCACTATGAAGAGCTGTCCGATAAAATACAGATTCCGCTGCTTTTTCCGCGGGCGGACGGCTGCGTTTTCCAGACGGAGGGCGCGCGGGAATTTTTCGCGCCCAGGCTGCAGCAGAATTCCCGTATTATTCTGAATCCCATCAATCCGAAATATATCGGAGTGCCCAAGCCCGAAAAGCGGAAAAAGACCGTCGTGCAGTCGGGGCGTCTGGTGGATTTTAAGAACCAGCCCATGCTCGTCCGGGCGTTTGTGGAGGTGCATAAGAAGCATCCCGACTATGACCTGAAGATTTACGGCGGGGATTCTTTTGACGGCACGAAAGAAATACTGGAAGCTCTGATCGCGGAAAAGAAGGCGCAGGATTATATCCATCTGATGGGAGCCAGCGATACGCTGGAAAAAGACTTGAAGGATGCGGCGCTTTTTGCCTTTACGTCCGATTGGGAGGGCCTGCCGAACGCCCTGATGGAGGCGATGGCGCTCGGCCTGCCGATCGTGGCCACCGACTGTCCCTGCGGCGGGCCGCGGACCGTTATGACGAATGAAGTGGATGGGCTTTTGATTCCGATCAAAGACCAGAAGGCGTTGGAGGATGGCATTAACCGCCTGATCGAGGAGCCGGAGCTGGCGGAGAGGCTGGGTACGGAGGCGCGGAAAATCGCGGAACGGGCGAACGGGGAAGCAGTCTTTGCGCAGTGGCGGGATTATATCGAAGCGCTGTGCGGCGGAAAATGAACGAAACGGATCGGATCAGATCCGCGCGGCTGATTATCAGGAGGAATTTGGGATGAACTGGAAGAAATATGGAAAGGGCGCGGTCATCGCACTAAACTGCCTTGCGGTTCTTTTTATGGTCTGCGTCATCGCGGTGAGCGCGGGATATACTGTGTTATCCGGGGATGATTTTACCCACGGTGTCAGGGTCGGCGTGTTTCACGCTCCCTTTTTTCAGTATTTTGCGGCGTCGCTGCGCTATATGAAGGAAATCTATCTGGACTGGCAGGGGACTTATTTTGCGATGTTCCTGCAGGCGCTTTTATCGCCGATCAATAATTTCGGCCTGCCGCAGCTGCGGATCGTCATGATCTTTAACGTGCTGCTCTTTACGGGGGCGTTGTTCGGCGTTGTCTGGACGGCCTTTGATTTCGTTTTGACGGAAGAAAAGCTGCCCCAGATCCGGATGACGGTTTTCTCCATCCTTCTGTTCGCTATTCTGGACGCCGAAATTTTTACGGAAATCTTTTTCTGGTATTCCGGAGCGGCAGCCTATAGTTTTCCTTTTTCTTTTCTGCTGCTGTCCGTGATGTTCTTTCTATTATCAAATAACAATCGTTATTCAAAGAAAAAGAAGCTGGTCTTTTCGATTTGCGCGGCTTTCTTTCTTTTTTGCGCGTCGGGCGGTTCGCTCACGGTAACGGGAACCGGATGCTATGCCGTGCTGCTGCTCACGCTGGGCTTATATCTGGTTTCGCATAAAATTTCAGTAAGGAATATCGTTGTAACGGCCGTCGGGACCGCCGGGGCGCTGATCAATGTCGCCGCGCCCGGAAATTTTTCGCGGCATGAGCAGAACAGCGGCGGAGAAGGATTTATGCTGCTGCAGTCTGTGAAATGGGCGGTCAGGAATGTCTGGGAGGAAACGGAGCGGCTGACGAAGGAAACGATGTTCGGCGTGCTGCTCGTCGCCATGCTCCTGCTCGGTATTTATTTGTCGGATAAATTGCGAAGAAGGCTCAAAGAATACGGCATCGTCAGCGTTCTTGCGCTGTTTGCCGGTTATGTTGCCGCGCTTCCCGTGGCGGTGGGCTATGCGGGGCCGTTTTTCCCGAACCGGTGCTGTTTTGTGCTGGATGTCGTATTGGCCGTTTCCTTCCTGAATTTTGCGGTGTTCATGGGATGCTGCCTGGATCGGTGGGCTGGTCTGCGGGATAATCGGAGCGCATGCGCCGTACTGTTTGTTGTGCTGTTCGCCGTTTTCCTGTCCTCACCGGAAAAGATTTCAGAGTCTGCGGTCATCACGGTGGCGGAATCGATGCACAACGGTACTTATCGGAATTATTATGAAGAATGCGTTTCCGTTTACGACTATCTGGAGAACTGCGAGGAAGAAAACGTCATTCTGCCGATGCCGGAATATATCGATAACTTTGAATGCTTCTATTTTGACGAGGACGAGACTGCCTGGGTAAATGTCGGCCTGGCGCAGTATTACGGTAAGAAATCGGTGAAAAGAGAGGGCGAATGACGGCGCAGGCCCATGGAAATCAATTTTCAGTTATCATTCAGACCCGTTATCGTCAGAACAGACATAAATTCCGCGAAGGCCCTTGAAAAACGCCGGCAGTTAGTGAAAAAGACGCAGCGCGGCTTTTGAACTTAGTGCCGTTGCGATTTTTCGCGGAGCGAGAGCGTGCCGACAAGGGATTTATGTCTGTTCTGACGATACCGGGCCTGAATGATAACTGAAAATTGATTTCCATAGCGCAGGCCGAGCGCGGCTTGCCACTTTGCGCGGCAGCGTATATAATGGAAAGGATAAGAGCGGGAATGGGGAAAGAAGATGACTCGTAAACAGTTGATACAAAGCATGATCTTCATAGGGATTTTTCTTCTGGCGCTGGTTCCGGTTTCTTATATTGTCCGGACCAACGGCGACGTGAAAGACAGATTTTCAGGCTTTTATGCGGAGAAGGATCATACTCTGGATATCGTCCTGATCGGTTCCAGTCCGGTCTTTCCATACTATTCGACGCCGAAATTGTGGGGGGAGACGGGCATTGCGGCCTATCCGCTCTCTTCCAATGTGCAGAGGCCCGCGGCAATGAAATATCTGGTAAAGGAGGCCGAAAAAACGCAGTCTCCATCCCTGTATATTTTCGAAATGCGCATGTATACCATGGAGGACGGGGGATTGTCCGAAAATATGGCCTATACGCGGGGCGTGACGGATAATCTGAAATATTCGGCGAATCGTGTGGAGACGATTCAGGCGCTTGTGCCGGAATCGGAGGATCGGCTGAGTTATTATATCGATCTGTTCAAATACCATACGAACTGGAAAATGTTCGCTTTTTCTTCGGAATGGAAGAATTGGCGGTATGAGAAAGCGAACGAATTGAAGGGGTTCCAGATAAAAGATGAGGTGGGCCCCACGGCCAGGCCGGCGGCCGGCGGCGAGGGAGGGGAGTTTCCGATTCCCGCAGAGCAGGAAGCTTATCTGAGGGATCTTCTGCAATATCTGCAGGAAAATGAATTACAGGCATTATTTATTGTGTCGCCCTATGGGGAAAGCCTGGAAGAACAGCAGATGTTCAATTACATGGAAAAGATCGTGGAAGAGGCGGGTTATCATTTCCTGAATATGAATAATTATTATGATGAGATCGGGATCGTCTTTGAGGAGGATTTTGCGGATTATGCCAGCCATACGAACGCGGTCGGCGCGGAGAAATGCACGGCGTTTCTGGAGAGGTATCTGTTGGAAAATTATAGTTTTACGGACAAAAGGGGTAACAGCAGTTATTCTTCCTGGGATGAAGCCTATACATTGTGGCGCGTCAAAGCGGAGGAAGCCGGAGAGGTCATTGCGGCGCATATCGCCAATGAGGATTATGCGGTGATGGAGGAAGAGTAAAGCTTTTGAGAAAGGATCCGGAATGTTTGTATCTAATGATCGGAAGATAGAGTATGAAAAAATCAGAGTATGCGCGATGTTTTTTATGGTTGCACATCATTGCCGCGGGCCGCTGAGCGGATTTATCGATACGGCTGGAGAACAATATCTGGACGATGGGCTGACGCTGCTTCTTGCTACCTGCAATAGTTTGTTTTTTATGTTGAGCGGAAAATTTGCGCTTGCTTCAAAATGCGGGACTTTATCAGATTATTATCGATATTATATGAAAAAGCTGATAAATATCATGGCGCCGATTTTGATATATCTTTTTTTAAGAAGCCTTTTTGAGTACGGGGGCAGGTTTTGGGAAATATCTTTCTGGAAAACATATATCAGAAATGTCTGTTATGATTATGCCGGGACGGAATATTGGTTTCTTTATACACTGGCAGGGATGCTGCTGCTGGCTCCTTTTTTAAATAAGATGGTAGCGAATTTCCAAAAGGGAGAAATGTGGTTGTTCGTTGGAATTGGTTTGTTATATAATACAGTATGTTCTTATGCGCCATATGTGAATCTGTATATTTCATGGCAGTATATTTTCGGTGGGTGGGTTTTCTATTTTATGCTGGGTTATTTTCTGGAAAAAATCATCGATACGCCGAAAAAAGAAAATATTGTTATCATGGCAGGCGGGATTTGCTTTATCATTTCCATGATACAGAAGCAGTTCGGCCTGGTTTCCAACATTTATGATCTGGCGCCGACATTTACCCTGATTTCCTGCGCAGTATTTTTTTTGCTGAAAAGAGAATATTGCGAGAGGGAACTGTTTTTCCGCCTGATTTTGAAAGCGGGGAGATATTCTTTTGCAATTTATCTGGTTCATAATCCCGTAAGGCGTTTTTTAGCAGAACATATCCCGTTTTTATCGGGAAAAGCATATTTGTTGAACCTGCTTGAGCTGGCAGTGTGCACGATCGGCGTAAGCTTTGTTCTGGCTTTTATTTGTGAAAATACCGTTATCAGAGCGGTGCAATGGGGAATCAGGAAGATTGTATATCCTCAGGAGAGAAAAAAACAGGTTTTACAGTAAAGGAGAGAGAATCAGTGTTTTCATATGACGATTACAGGGAAATTATCAGGATCATCCAGGCGACGGGCAGGCATGCGAACTATGAGGACGCGCTGGGAAAGGGCAGGTTCGTGATCATGCGCCACGATGTGGAATACAGCGTGGAGAGGGCCTATGAGCTCGCGCGGGTGGAGCAGAGCATGGATTTTGTATCCACTTATTTTTTCCAGTGGACGAACAATTCCTATAATATCCTTTCGAGAAGAAATAGGAATATGATCAAGGATATGCACGAACGCGGCCAGCATATCGGCCTGCATTTTGCGCTGAACGGCATGACGGATATGGCGGAGATCCGTAAAAAGATCCGGAAAGAAATGGAGATCTTAAGCGAGATGTTCGGATTTGCGATCCGGGAGTTTTCCATTCACAGGCCGTCCAAAGATGTCCTGCGGGAGAATATCAGGCTGGATGGCATTATCAACGCCTATCAGGATGATTTTTTCACCTTTGCCGAGCAGATCACGGAGGATACGCCCGTTGCCGTGAAATATATGTCGGATGCGAACCATATCTGGCGGTACGGCTATCCGGATGAAAAGAACATTAACGGATATGATAAAGTTCAGATCCTGACGCATCCTTTCGCATGGTCTAAGGAAGGCTATAATAATTTTAACAATTACCGCGCGCTGGTACAGGAAAAATATGTGGAACTGATCGATTCTATAGACCGGGAGTGCAGGGATTTTGGAGAGTATAAGGATTATTTTATTGAAAAGTATCAGCGTTGAGCCATTTTGCAGGAAAGGGTATAAGATCGTATGTGCGGTATCTGTGGATATGTCAACAAAAAGGGGATCCGGCGGGAACAGCTGAAAAAAATGAACGATACGATGTACCATCGCGGACCGGACGACAGCGGAGAGGAAATCTATGAGATGTCCGACGGCTGTCAGGTGGGTTTTGCGCATAGAAGGCTGTCGATCCTGGATCTGTCGGCGCTGGGGCATCAGCCCATGCACTCGGCGGACAGGCGGGTCACGGTCGTCTACAACGGGGAAATCTATAATTTTCAGGAATTAAAAGGGGAACTGGCGGGTTATCCGTTTCGTTCCAACTGCGATACGGAAGTCATTATCGCCGCATATCTGAAATGGGGAACGGAGTGCGTACAGAGGTTCAACGGGATGTTCGCCATCGCCCTGTATGACAGGGCGGAGGACAGCGTTTACCTGTTCCGGGACAGGATCGGTAAAAAACCGCTCTACTACTGGAAACAGGAGGACGGTATCGTGTTCGCCTCCGAGTTAAAGCCAATCATGGCATACCCCGGTTTTCCGAAAAAGATCCGGCATGAGGCGCTGTCCCGTTATTTGTTCCAGCAGTATATCAACGCTCCCGACAGTATCTTTCAGGATGTTCATAAGGTGGAGCCGGGAGGCGTACTGCGCTTTCAGGCGGGAAAAATAACAACATGGAAATATTGGGATATCAGCCAGGTCTATCAAAAATGCGCCAGGCATCCGGTAAGCAGCTATGAAGAGGCCAAAAGCAGCCTGAAGGAACTGCTGGAAAAATCCGTGGCGATGCGCATGATTTCGGATGTGCCGTTAGGTTCTTTTCTGAGCGGCGGCTACGATTCTTCGCTGGTGACCGCGATCGCGCAGGCGTATTCCGATACGCCGGTTAAAACGTTTTCCATCGGTTTTCATGAAAAAAAATACAATGAGGCGGAATACGCGAAGGCGGTAGCCAAATATCTCGGCACGAATCATACGGAGCTGTATATCGATGAAAAAGAAATGTTCGATCTGGTGGACAGTATTCCTTATTATTACGACGAACCCTTTGCGGACAGTTCCCAGATCGCTACGATGCTTGTTTCCAGGCTGGCTGGCGAACATGTGACGGTGGCGTTGTCGGGCGATGGCGGCGATGAGTTTTTCTGCGGTTATAATATTTATGAAAATGTCAGGCAGGCGCAGAAGCTGGATATGCTCGGCGGCATGGTGCACGGTATCTGCGGCCTGCCCGGCTTAAAACAGATAAAGCTGGAAGAGCGTCTGCCTTTCCGGGTGCGTGTGATCGCAGGAAACCGGGAGAAGGAGAGCAAAACGCAGTTCGGGGCGGGCAATTACATCGTCAAGGCGAAGGCCATGGTAAAAGCGGCGCCGGGAAAGGAGCCGCTTCCCATCCATTACCTGACGGAGAGCCGCTATGGAGTAAAGGACTGGCAGATACGCAGGATGCTGCTGGATATGGATACCTATCTGCCGGGAGATATTCTCTGTAAGGTAGACCGGGCGTCTATGAAATATTCGCTGGAATCCCGGTGCCCTATTTTGGATACAGATGTTATGGAATTTTCTTACCGGATTCCGCATTCGTATAAATATGCCTCCGGCGACAAGAAACACATCCTGAAAGATATTGCTTACGACTATATTCCGAAAGAACTGCTGGAAAGGCCTAAAGTCGGCTTTGGGGTGCCGCTGGATAAATGGCTGCGCGGCCCGTTGAAGGAACAGTTATCAGATTACAGCAGTTATGATTATCTGGAGAAACAGGGAATCTTCGATGCGGCTTATACCTCCGAACTGATTCACAGTTATTTAAAGACCGGGGACGCGGGGCCGGCGACCGGCGCGAATTACTCAAAACTTTCATGGTCGTTTTTCGTGTTCCAGCGCTGGTACGCATGGTTAAATCGGAGCGCAGAAAATGAAATGGCGGTTTAATAAATGGGCAGAAATGGGCTGGAGGATGAATTAAATAACAACAAAAAGAAACGGGACGAAGAAAAAATGAAAAAAAATGCAGGAAAACTTGCATTCTATATCGGTTCCCTGGATAAAGGCGGCGCGGAGCGGGTTTTTGTCAATCTGGCCGAATATTTTCAGGGCAGGGGTTATCGGATCGTCATGGTAACGCAGTACCGGAAAGAGGAAGAATACGCGCTTGCCGACGGTATCGAAAGAGTTATTTCCGATATTACGCCGCAGGAGACGAGCGGAAGCCGGCTCGTCAATTTTTACCGGAGGATGCGCAAACTCCGCCGCATCTGGAAGAAAGAAAGGCCGGATCTGGTATTATCCTGTGCCGGGAAAAATAATTTTATGGCCATTGTGACGACGATGTTCACTGAAACAAAACCGGTAGTATCCGTCGTCGGGGAGGCCGCGGAAGAGTATCCGAACAGGCTGATGCGGTTCCTCGCCAATCTTCTGTTCCCATGCGCAGCGGGCGTTATTTTACAGACGGAACGCTCCCGGCGCTTCTTTTCGGAGAGAGTTTCAAAAACGGCTGTTATACTTCCGAATTCTTTGAATCCTCTGTTCCTGCGGGAAAGATTTGCAGGAGAACGGGAGAAGCGGATCGTTTCTGTCGGGCGTCTGGACGCCAATAAGAACCATGAAATGATGATCCGCGCTTTTGCGGCGCTTTCGGACGGTTATCCGTCCTATACGCTGACCATTTACGGGGAAGGGGAACTGCGGGAATTTCTGCAGGACTTAATCGTTTCTTTTCGGCTGGAGGACAGGATTTTTCTGCCGGGCGTGATTCCCGATGTGGCGGATAAGATAGAAAAGGCGGCGATGTTTTTGCTGGTTTCCTATTCGGAAGGAATTTCCAACGCGCTGATCGAGGCGATGGCGCTGGGTCTGACGGTAATCGCTACCGATGTGCCGAGCGGCGGGACGCAGGAACTGATCCGCCACGGAGAAAATGGATGGATCGTTCCCGCAGGCGATGAGAAAGCGCTGGAAGAGGCGATGGATAAACTGCTGTCGGACAGGGCCCTGGCGGAAAAGCTCGGCTCGGAGGCCTGTAAAATACAGGAACGGCTCGCGCCTGCGCGGGTAAATAAAAAGTGGCAGGAATATTTTGAGCAGATTATAAAGTGAGGAAGGCGTGACGATGTGCGGAATTGCTGGTTTTTGCAACGGAGATTTTGACTGGCGCAAAGCGATTGAAAAAATGAATGAACGGCTGTATCACAGAGGGCCGGACGCTTCCGGTATCTGGGCGTCGGAGGATGGGCAGGTCGTTCTTGGGCACAGAAGGCTTTCCATCGTCGATTTAACGTCTGGCGGCGCGCAGCCGATGGAATCACATAACGGCCGTTATATCATTGCCTATAACGGCGAAATCTACAATTATCCGGTCATCAGGGACAGGCTGATACGGGAAAAAAAGGCGGCTGCTTTTAAGGGAACATCCGATACGGAGGTGCTCTTGGAAGCAGTCTCTGCATACGGGCTGGAAGAAACGCTGAAAATGTGCAAAGGGATGTTTGGCATCGCCTTATACGACAAAAAAGAACATGAGTTATTTCTGGCAAGGGACAGGGTGGGGGAAAAGCCGCTCTACTATGGCTTTGCAGGAAAAACCTTTGTATTTGCATCGGAGCTCGGAGCGATTTCCTGTCTGGAGCATTTTCAGAACCCTGTCAGGAAAGACGTTTTGGAGGCTTATTTCCGTTACGGGTATATTCCGGCGCCGTATTCCATTTATGAGAATATCTATAAACTGGAGCCGGGAAAAATCCTGAAAATCAAAGAGCCGTTTCAGACCTGTGAGATAACAGCTTACTGGTCCATAAAGGATATCGCCTGTTATGGACAGGTGCATCCTTTTCAGGGAAGCGGGCAGGAGGCGGCGGAGGAATTGGAACGCCTCCTGAAAGACGCCATCCGCGGACAGATGGCGGCCGATGTGCCGGTAGGAGCCTTTTTATCCGCGGGGATCGACAGCTCAACGATCGTTGCGTTGATGCAGTCGATAAGCGACAGAAGTGTCAGAAGCTATACCATCGGGATGTGGGAGAAAGATTTCAACGAGGCGGAAATTGCAGGGAAGATCGCGGAGCATCTCGGAACGGAGCATACGGAGCTGTATATTTCGGAAGAGGATGCCAGGCGGGTGATACCGAAGCTGGGAACGATGTTCGGAGAGCCTTTTGCCGACTCTTCCCAGATACCGACCTATCTTGTCAGCCGGATGACGAGGGAGCATGTGACCGTGTCCCTGAGCGGGGATGGGGGCGATGAGCTTTTCTGCGGTTATCAGACCTATCAGTCTCTGGAACGCATTTGGCGGAAAGCGGCCCGGATTCCCGCTTTTGCCAGAAAAACGGCGGCATCGGCCATTCTGCACAGCCCATGGGTCAGGGAGGGCTCTCTGGCAACGAGGGCAAGGCTGCTCGGCGCCATGGGAATTGAAGATTTATACAGATGTTCCGAAATCGGGGAAGGGCTCGACCTGATTGCGCCCGATGTCCGGCGGGAGCTGATATCTTTGGGCGGCGGAGCGTGCGAGACGGTCATGGATTCCTATCCGTCCGGCCTTCTAACGGAACCGCTGCATAATCTGATGCTGATGGATATGCTGATGTATCATCCGGACGATATTCTCACCAAGGTAGACCGTACCGCGATGGCGGTCTCGCTGGAAACAAGGGTGCCAATGCTGGATAAAGACGTGGTGGAATTCGCATGGACCCTTCCGATTTCCTGTAAAAAGCAGGGAAATACCACGAAAAAAATATTGCGCGATATTTTATATAAATACGTTCCACAGGAGCTGATGGAACGGCCCAAGACAGGCTTTGCAATTCCGCTGCATAAATGGCTGAAAGAGCCGGAACTGCGGGAATGGGCGGAAGGGCTTCTGGATTTGCGGGAAATAAAAGAACACGAGTTACTGAATGAAAACGCAGTCCGCCGGATGTGGGAGGATTTTACAGAACGCGGCGTGTGGAGACAGCAGATTTGGTATGTGTTGATGTTTCTGCAGTTTGGACAGGGGCGGATATAGGAGCCATCTGCCGCACATTGTTTTGCATATCGCTGAATTTGTATAAGAAGGAGCCATATCATATGAAAATCCTACCCAATTATCAATATCCGCCCATTCCGTCCGATGAACAGAAGGCGCTTATTTCGGTCGTCATTCCGGCTTATAATATCGCGCCGTATCTTGAGCGGGGCGTGAATTCCGTTCTGAATCAGACCTATCGGAATCTGGAGATCATTCTCGTAGATGACGGCTCCACGGACGGAAGCGGACAGATCTGCGACAGGCTGGAACAAAAGGACGACCGGCTCACGGTGATCCATAAAGAGAATGGAGGACCCGCGGAGGCCAGAAATGCCGGGCTGAAAATCGCGGAGGGAAGTTTTATCGGATTCGTGGACGGCGACGACTGGATCGACGCGGATATGTATGAGCGGATGCTGGGAGCGCTGCTCGCGGAGCAGGCGGATATGGCGGTCTGCCGGTACAGACGGGTGTATAAAGACCGGGTCGAAGATGCCTCCACGGACAGGCTCATTGTGTTCGAGGGGCAGGAAGCTTTGCAATATTATGTGGAAGAACGGGAAGAATATGATATTCAGAATGCGGCATGGAATAAGCTGTACCGCCGGGAAATTCTGGAAGGACTGCAGTTTCCGCTCGGAAAATGGTATGAAGACATTCTGTTTTCGGTCAAGGCCCTGGGCGGCGCCGGCAGATGCGTTTACCTTGACAGAGCCTGTTATAATTATATAATAGACAGAGAAGGAAGCATCATGAATACGAAGATCAATCCCCGTACCTTTACGGATCAGATACCGGCCTATTGGGAGCGGAGCCGCTTCCTGCGGTCGCTGGGCAGACAGGATCTGGCGGATATTCATGATTATTTTGTTTGTAAAAGGCTCCTGCTCTTTTATAACGAATTGAAGAAAAGCAGAGAGCCTGGCAGGAAGCGGTATCTGCAAAAAATAACAGATATTATTTATAAAAACCGGAACGAATATGACCGGATCTATCGGTGCGGCGCGGCGAATCCCAACGAAAGAAGGAAGATGGAGTTGTTCTTAAAGTCGCCTGTTCTCTACTGGTGCGCGATGCGTATCAACGAGGCAGTGGTTCTTCCGATGAAAACACGGCGGAAAGGATGTAAAGGTTGGTATGATAATCATCCAGATGGCGGGCGGGCTCGGTAATCAGATGTTCCAGTATGCGCTTTACAGACAGCTCATCAGTATGGGCAGAACGGTGAAAATGGATGATGAGGCGGGGTTTCGGGAGGACGCGCAGCGGAATCCGGCGCTTGCCGCATTCGGCATCGTTTATGAAAAGGCGTCCCGACAGGAGATCATAGAGATGACGGATTCTTCCATGGCTTTTTCCGCAAGGGTGCGCAGGAAGCTGTTCGGCAGAAAAAGCCGCTCTTATTTTGAAGAAAGCAAACGTTTCCAGTCACAGATCTTTGACTGGGATAACGTTTATCTGGAAGGATACTGGCAGTCGGAGAAATATTTTGCAGATGTAGCGGAACTGTTGAAGAAAGAATTCAGCCTGGAAAGCATAAGAAAGAACCGGGGAGCGGGTTACGGCCTGTCGCCGCAGGCGGAAAGCTGTCTGCGGCGGATAGAACGGGAAGAGTCCGTCAGCATTCATGTGCGCAGGGGAGATTACCTTCTGCCGCAGAATCAGGAACTGTTCGGAAATATCTGCACGGAGCGGTATTATGAAAAAGCCGTGAAAACGGTGATGGAAAGGTATCCTGGCTGTACGTTCTATCTTTTTACGAACGACAGGGAATGGGCGGCAGAAGAGCTGAAAAAGCACGGCGGTTTTCCGATCGTCCCGGTGGAACTGCCCGGCGGAAAGGATTATGAGACGCTCGCGCTGATGAGCAGGTGTAAGCACAATATTCTGGCGAACAGCAGCTTTAGCTGGTGGGCCTCCTATTTGAACGATTATCCGGACAGACTGGTGCTCGCGCCGGAAAAATGGCTGAACGGCTGGGATTGTACGGATATATACAGGACCGATATGGTACGCGTCGGCGCGGAAATCTGAAACGCCGGCGCAGGCATGAAAGTGGAAAAGAAAGGGAGCAGGTCGTATAAATGAAGGAACAGGCTCAGGAGAAACAGAAGATAACGATGTTCCAGAAGATCCGTTATCTCTTTGACAGAAAACAGAAGATGCAGTTCGTCGGGCTCGGTGTCCTGATCCTGCTTGGCGGCCTGCTGGAGACGATGGGCGTTTCCATGATGGTTCCGGTGGTGCAGGGCATCATGGATCCGGCGGCGCTGGCGGAAAATGAGATCGTCGCGAAGGTTCTCGGCATTCTGCATATCGAAATGCCGGAAATGGCGCAGGGCAGCGGAAACCGGCTCATTATCATGATGCTGGCGTTTATGATGGTTATTTTTGTCGTAAAAAACGCATATCTGTTATTCCAGACCTATGTGCAGAATACGTTCGTCACGAGGAACCGGAACCGGATGATCAGCCGCGTGATGCGGGAGTTTCTGAACCGGCCCTATGAAGAGTACCTGGGGGCGGATATCCCGACGGTATTCCGCCTGACCGACAGCGATATCCCCAACGCATTTCAGCTGATTCTCGTGTTGATTCAGTTGATTACGGAGGTGGTCGTTTCGGCGTTTCTCTGCATTGTGCTGGTGGTCGTCAGTCCGTTCATGACGTTTTTTATCGTCGTGCTCTTTCTCGGCATGACGCTGCTGTTATCGAAAATTTTGAAGCCGCGTCTGAATGCGATCGGGCGGAAAAACCAGGAGATTCAGTCGAGAATCGCCAAATGGCGCATTCAGTCCATCTATGGCCTCAAAGACGTCAAGGTGCTGAACCGGGAAGAGTTTTTTGTCAGGAATTATTATGAGAGCGGCAGCGTCGGCGCCAATGTGGCGAGAAATTATGCGGTGCTGAATAATCTGCCGCGGCTGCTGATAGAGACGATTTTTATCGTCAGCATGCTGGCCTTTATGATGGTATATATTCTCGGCGGCGGAAATATCAACGTGCTGATCCCGCAGCTGACCGCCTTTGCGGTGGCGGCCGTCCGCATTATGCCGAGCGCCAACCGCATCAATACCTATATGTCGGAAATCGCTTATTCGCAGCCCTGTCTGGATTATTTGTACGAAAACCTGAGCGAGGACATGAAGCGGGATGTGAACGGAAGCGTTACGGGCTGCGGACCGGATGGGAAAGCGGCGGAAAAGAAAAAGCTGGCTTTACAGGACAGGATCGTACTCGACCACATTACATTCGCCTATCCGGGAACGGATAAGAATATATTTACAGACGCCCATATGGAAGTCAAAAAGGGGCAGTCTGTCGGCATCATGGGGCCTTCGGGCGCGGGCAAATCGACGATCGTGGATATTCTGCTCGGTCTTCTGCATACGCAGGCGGGGACCATCACCTGCGACGGCCGGAGCATTTTTGACAATTATGAGTCCTGGCTGTCGCAGATCGGCTATATTCCGCAGTCGATCTATCTTGTGGACGAGTCCATCCGGGATAATATCGCGTTCGGAATCGACGCGGATAAAATCGACGATAAAAGGATATGGGAAGTATTGGAGGAAGCGCAGTTAAAGGAGTTCGTCGAGGAGCTGCCGGAAGGGCTGGAAACGACAATAGGTGACAGAGGTGTCAGAATATCCGGCGGACAGAGACAGCGTATCGGAATCGCCAGAGCTCTGTATCACGATCCGGAAATCCTCGTTTTCGACGAGGCGACTTCCGCGCTCGATAACGATACTGAAAAGGCGGTCATGGATGCGGTAAACAGCTTCCACGGGAGAAAAACGATGGTCATTATCGCCCACCGCCTGAACACGATCGCCAAATGCGATGTGATCTATAAGGTGGACGGGGAAAAAATCGTGGAAAGTGCGCTCAACGGATAAGAAAGGTATGGTCTGTATCGATGCTTGGAATTGAAACACAGGAAGGCTTCGGCCTTGGGAATCAGCTATTTTTCTATGTGACGGCCAGATGTATTGCGTTGGATAAGGGATATCGGTTCAGCGTATTGGATCCGGAGCATTTTGCCAATAATATGCACAGCAGCTGCGGCCTCTATTTCATGGATCTGGATTATGGAGAAGCTTCCCGGAAAGAGGATTATCGGAAAATTTTTTATGAGAAAGAGGACAGGCTTTTTGCGGGAAATTCCAGACATGACCTGACCCATGGCGTCTATGTGACCGATACGGACAGGGCACTGTTCGACATAGAGGACGACACGCTGCTCTATGGAAATTTTCAGGCGGAGGACTATTTTATCCGTCACAAAGAAGAGATTAAGAAGTGGCTGGCCGTGAAGCCGGAATATGACTGCAGGGAGTACAGCCGCGGGCATCTCTGTATCATGCACCTTCGCTGCAGCGATTATATGGGTTCGCCGGAGCTGTATCTAAGGCGGAAATACTGGCTTTTGGGCATGAAGCAGATGCGCAGGATCGACCCGGAGATGGAGTTTATGATCATAACCAATGACGTAAAAGAGGCGAATAAATTTCTGCCGGGGATTCCCGCTTATAATTTCGATCTGGCGAAAGATTACAGTATTTTGAAAAATGCGAGGTATCTTCTGCTCGCCAATTCCTCTTTTGCTTATTTTCCGGCCTTTACGAGCGATACGGTGCGGTATATACTGGCGCCGAAATACTGGGCGAGGCATAACGTATCCGATGGCTACTGGGCGTCGGAGCAGAATATTTATGAAGGCTGGCACTATATGGACCGGAAGGGGCGGGTATTTACCGATAAAGAATGCAGGGAAGAGCTGGAACAGTATAAAAAAACATCCCGCAGATATGCCGGCCTGAATAAAAGGCCGGAGGGAATGCGGCTGAAGTTCATGGAACTTCATGGAAAGTATATTTACGGAAGGGCTTATTGTGCGAAGATCGCCCGCGGCCTGAAAAGGCGTATAAAGGAGAAGATTGGCCGGTGAATGCGGAAAAGGTGCGAAAAAACTACCAGAAAATAACAGACGTTCTCAAAAGATGCGGCATGAGAACCGCCGCCGCCGTGAACGGGATTTCCATGAAAAAAATGGCGGTCTGCGCGGCCGTTTTGTTCGTGTTGTCAATATTGCCCCTGCTTTTGCTCGGAAGATATAATGTCATGTGCATCGACGATTATAATTATGGTATGCGGGTTCATGATACCTGGATGGCGACCGGCTCGCTTGGGCAGTCCATACGGACGGCGGCGGCGCAGACGAAGGAATTTTTTATACAGTGGCAGGGCACCTATATATCCTGTTTCCTCATGGCGGTCTGCCCGATGAATTTCCGGTATGACGCGGCGTTTGTCGTGCCGGTCATCATGATCGGCCTGTTCGCGGTATCCGTTTTTCTGTTCGGAAGGCAGATCCTGGTAAACTGGCTTGGAAGCGACGGGCGGAGCGCTTCTTTTGTGATGTTCCTGCTGCTTTTTATGTTTTATCAGATCATGGAGGCTCCTTTTGAAGGTATCTACTGGTATAATGGCGCGACACATTATGTTTTGATGGAATCTCTGCTGTTCCTGATGCTGACACTGGTGTCAGGAATTCTGTGGACGGAGGATAAAAGGGCGGTGTCTGCCCGAAGCTTTCCTGCGGCCCTGCTCGGCGTCATCGTGGGCGGCGGCAATCTGGTGACGGCGCTCCAGGCCGAAATTCTGCTGTTCTTTCTGCTCGTCTTTGCTTATGCAAAGAAGCGGGAAAAAACGTTTTATGTACTGCTTCCGTTCCTGACGTTTACGGCGGGCTTTTTATGCAACGTTCTGGCGCCCGGCAATGCGGTGCGGGCGGGTATGGATACGGATGTGGGATATCCGCCCGTTGCGGCGGTCGCGCTGTCTTTTTATTATGCTGTCGTTTTTATCATAGGCTGGACCAACGCGTTCGCGATTTTGATCTGGCTTGCGCTCTGGCCGGTGCTGTGGCAGATCGGGAAGAGATCCGATAAAAATTTCGCGCATCCCGTGTGGGTGACGGCGGGCGCTTTCTGCATCCTGTCGGCCATGTTCACGCCGACGCTGTATGCGGTCGGTATGGTGGGGCTCTCCAGAGTTGATAATATTATTCAGATGGTCTACTATCTGTGTCTGTTCTTTGTGACGGCGTACTGGTTCGGCTGGATCAGCCGCCGGCGCGGCGCAGAGACAGGGGAAAAGATGCAGGCAGGCGGAGACAAAGGGGCATTGTCTGCGGGAGAAGTTTTCGGAAGTTTTCTGGAAAAAACAGGAAATATGATGACTGCGGTATGTGTTGTGCTCGTCCTGCTCGTATGGACGCTGACGGCCGATAAGAACACTTATACGGGAATTTCAGCCCTGCGTTCGCTGGTGAACGGAGATGCGGCGGCCTATTATGAAGAGGCGATGGAGCGGCATGCGCTATATGTGGATGAAACGGCAAAAGAGATTGTCGTCAAGCCGTTTTCCGTCAGGCCGGCGCTCTTCGATTTCGAGGATCTGACGCCGGATGCGGATAACTGGCTGAATCTGGCGGTTGCCGATTATTATCATAAAAACAGCGTAAGAAGGGAATAAGCTTTCGATGGAAAAAGAAAAATTAAAGCTTCCGAATGTCACGCTGGCGGCGATGACCAGCGTCAACTTATATGAGACAATACGGGCGCTTGAGTACAGTATGCGGGGGATCGAATTCGGCGAAGTGGCGTTAATTACGCACAGAAGGCCCCTTTTCCTCCCCAGGGGCATCCATTATAAGCATACTTCCAGGTTGAAAAATATCGATGCTTTTAATTATAAGATGGTCTATGAACTGGCGGATTATATCGACACGGATTTTGTGCTGCTCGTGCATTATGACGGATTCGTGGTGCATCCTGAGAGCTGGCGGGACGAATTTCTTGACTATGACTATATCGGCTCGCCCTGGCCGCTTCCGACGACGGACTGCGCTTACCGGGACGCGAAGGGGGAAATCTGCCGGGTGGGGAACAGCGTTTCCATTCGGAGCAGAAGGCTGCTGCAGTTTCCGAAGCAGGCGGGCCTGAAATGGGAAATGCTGCCGGATGGCAATTATAACGAGGATGTTTTCCTCTGCTGTAAATATAAAAACGTCATCGAGGATGCGGGAATGCGTTTCGCGCCGATCGCGGTCGCGAAATATTTCGGGCATGAGCATATGATTCCTGAAGTGCTGGATGTGGAAAAGCCGTTCCTGTTCCATAAATGGTGGGGGAGAAACGCGCAGTATCCGCATTTCATGAATCCGTGGAAGGTGCGCTGGCGGAAAGTGAAGGATGTGCTGCGGCCATTTCTGTTTTGGAGACATAGGAGAGGGCAGGGAAAATGATATACGACTGCATTCCGTTTTTTAATGAACTGGATATTCTGAAGCTGCGGCTGCATGTGATGGCGCCGTATGTAGACAGGTTCGTGATAGAGGAGTCTTCCGTGACTTTTTCGGGAGAGCCGAAACCGATGATCTTTGCGCAGAATCGGGAAATGTTCGCGGAATTTGAAGATAAGATTCTGTATGTGGCGGTAGAAAATTCCCCGATGGACGTGACGACCCACGAGAGGGATAAATTTCAGAAAAATCAGCTTATCCGGGCGATGGGAGATTGCAGGCCGGAGGATATGATTATTTTCAGCGATGTGGACGAGATACCCAATCCGAAAGCATTGCAGGAAGTCATCGCGCATTTCGATACGTCGAAGGTTTATCATTTTGCGCAGAGGATGTTTTATTGTTTTCTGAATATGGAAGAAGTTTCCGGCAGCCTGCTGTCGATTACCGGCGAATTTCCGGGTGTTTCCCGAAAACAATGGCTTGGCACGAAGGTATGCAGTTTCGGGAATCTGCCCCAAAAGGGAATCGTTTATCTGCGCGAGGTATCCGTGCGGGATCAGAACAGCGTCAGGGTGGTGGACGGCGGCTGGCATTTCGGTTATATGGGCGGCAACGGGGAAAAGGATGTGGCGAAGCGCATCGGCGACAAGGTGAAGGCGGCGGCGCATCAGGAATACAATACTTCCAGGTATTTGACGGAGGCGGCGGACCGCCTGCTTTGCGGAGAGGATATTTTCGGGAGGGACGCCCGTTTTATCCGGGTAGACATCGACGAATCCTATCCGGCGTATCTGCGGGAGCATCTGGGAGAGTACGATTACCTGCTGGCGCCGCCGGCCGGCAGATGCCGGATCCGGTGGAAAAAAACGTTGTTAGCGGTAAAACAGGTCCTGCGGAAGATACACGGGAGGTTAAGGAGAGGCTAAACGAGGATGGAAATCGGCATGGGAATTCGGAATTTTTACGGAATCCTGTGGAAACGCAGGATTCCGCAGCTTCTTTTTTATATCGGGCTGACGATAGAGCTTATCATCGTCATCATTGATAAGAGCAGCTACATAAACCCCGCAGAAGGGCTTTTATTCCGCGTTACCTTTCTGCTTTTTGCCCTGAAGCTGCTCGGCACGGAATATACATGGAAGGAATGGAGCCTGATCGTATTTATGGAGTTCATTGCGCTGATCTCCTATCGGATAACGGGCAAAAACGATATTATCCGCATTGTGACCTTTGCGGCGGCGTGTAAAGGCATTCCGCTGAAACAGATGATCCGCTACGCTTTTTATGTGACCTTCGCGGGGTGCGTGATCATCGTCCTTCTGGCGGTGACGGGCATTTACGGCGATATGAGCCTGACCGCGGATTATGGCAGAAAATGGAATGTCCTGTACGGGCAGAGCACGATCGAAACGCGGTATGCGCTGGGAATGGGACATCCGAACGCGCTTTCCTGCATGTTCCTGATGCTTCTGGCGATGGGGATATACGGATATGCCGAACGGATGAAATGGTATGTCTATCTTTTTATGATGCTGATCAATATCGGCGTCTATGGCCTGACGGATTCCAAGACCAGCATGCTCGTAACGGCTCTTTTGCTGCTCGCTTCCTTTGTAATGACATACTGCCGTTTTTTCCGGGAAAAAATAATTGCCTATCTCTGCGGTTTTCTGGTCTTTCTGCTGTGCATCGGCTTTTCGGTGGATGCGGCGGCGGGCGCTCTGCGGGTATATGACGCATGGATTTATTATACTTACTGTGACGGCGTAGAGCCGGAGGATGCCCATGAGCGGTTCCTGCTGCGGGCCGACAGATTCATGAACGGCAGGATCAAATCATTGACGGATACCGAAAGGAATGACGGAACGGTCGAAACGTGGTCGGCTTTTTCCTGTCCGGAGAATATGGATCATTATTTCGATATGGGGTGGGTAAAACTGTTCTACCGTTACGGCGTTGTTCCCGGCGTTTTATACTGTATCGCGTGCGTTGCGCTTTTGTGGCAGTTCTATAGAAAAAAGGATGCCTTCGGGCTCGTCGTGTTCACCGTGCTCGCGGTCTATTCGCTGATGGAGGCGCATTTGTTCTCGGTCTATATTGGAAGGAATTTTCTGCTGATGATGATGGGGAGCTATTTCTTTCCTGTGGACAGGGAGGCGGAGAGAGTGTTATCCGGCGATTGAAATTATCCTCAAAAAATGCTATGCTAAAGTAATACTTATCCATTTTATGTGAAAGCCAGGAAAGGTTATACCATGAACCGTAAAAAGAAAATTGTGGAAAGCTACTGTCTGCTGTTCGTAGATTTACTGAGTATTACGATTTCTTATATTATCGCTATCCTCCTGCGTTACCATAAATTCAGCCGGGTGATGGAACCGGAGCTTCATTTTCTGGGATGTATCTGCTTTCTGCTGTTCTGTACCATATACAGCTTTCTGTTAGACTGGAACAGGGATTTCCTGATGCGGGGTATTTTCGTGGAATTCGTCGCGGTCCTGAAATTCAATTTATTTATGGCGGTCGCGTTTTCCTGCGTCCTGTTTGTTATCCAGAGGGGCGTTGATTTTTCGAGACTCGTCTGGGGCTATTTTACGATACTGGATATTTTTCTCGTCTGGCTGATGCGCCTCTTGACGAAAAAGGTATTGCGTGCATATTTTATGTCCCAATCCAATCAGGTCAAGATCATGATCGTTACCAAAGACGCCGTGCTGAGTCAGACGGTCCGCCAGCTGAAGAATTCGCTGGATCTTAATTATGACATCGTGGCGCTCGCCTGCGTGGATGCGGACAGAAAAGGGGTGATCATAGACGGCGTCAAGGTGACGGCGGACGGTTCCAATGTCATTGAGATGGCGAGGCAGATGCCGTTAGATGAAGTGTTCATCAATCTGCCGGAAGAAAATAAAGACTATGTGAAGCATGTCATCTATGAGCTGGAGTCCATGGGAATCGCCTGTCACTATAATATCGATATTATCGACAGACCGCAGAAAGAAGTCCGCGTCGGCAGGTTTGCGGGCTATACGGTAGTGACTTATTCAGTCAACAATTTCGATTACCGGAGGATGCTTTTGAAACGCCTGATGGATATCGCCGGCGGGCTGATCGGCCTGCTCATTACGGGAATCATAACGCCTTTTGCCGCGCTGGCGATCAGGCTGGACTCTCCGGGGCCAATCTTTTTCGCACAGACGAGAATCGGAAAGAACGGGCGGCGTTTTAAAATATATAAATTCCGCTCCATGTATATTGACGCGGAAGCGCGGAAAAAGGAACTGGAAGCAAAGAATGAAATGCAGGGCCTGATGTTTAAAATGGAGAATGATCCGCGCATTACAAAGGTAGGGAAATTCATCCGTAAGACGAGCATTGACGAACTTCCGCAGTTCTATAATATTGTCAAAGGAGATATGAGCCTCGTCGGGACAAGGCCGCCGACAGAGGATGAATTTGAAAAATATAATTCTCATTACAGGAGGCGTATCAGTATGACGCCGGGCCTGACCGGACTCTGGCAGATCAGCGGCCGGAGCGATATCGTCGATTTCGACGAGGTGGTCAGGCTGGATCTGGAATATATCGATAACTGGACGCTGGGACTGGATATCAAGATCCTGTTCCAGACCGTGTGGGTCGTTCTGACCGGAAAGGGCTCTAAATAAAAGTGCGAGGGTAAGATGAAGATATGTATGATAGTGCCCAACGCGGCGGTAAAGGGCGGAATTGCGTCCGTAGTGAACGGATACCGGGGATCTGTCCTGGAAAAAAAGCATACGGTCCGTTATGTGGAATCCTATTGCGACGGAAGTAAACTGGAAAAATTGTTCAAGGCGCTGAAAGGATATTTCTGTTTTTTGAAAATTCTTTCTGGATTCAGGCCTGATATCGTGCATATCCATTCCTCCTTCGGGCCGAGCTTCTACCGGAAGCTTCCGTTTATTTATCTGGCCTGCCTGGCGCATATTCCGGTCGTAAATCATATTCACGGATCGGAGATAGGGCGTTTTTATGAAGACGCTTCCGAAACGAAAAAGAAGCTCGTGCGGAAGGTTTATGGAAAATGCGGCCGCCTGATCGTTCTGTCGGAAGAATGGAAGGAAAAAATCTCGGCGATCGTGCCGCCGGAACGAATCGATGTGCTGGAAAATTACTGTATCCTGCCAAAAGAGCCTTACGATACCGGAAGGAACGGGAATCAGATTTTATATCTTGGGAAGCTGGAGAAGGATAAAGGCAGTTACGATATGGCGGATATTTTGGAGAAAGTCCGCCGGGACTGCCCCAGGGCGCGTCTTGTTATGGCGGGAGACGGCCGGATGGAGCAGGTAAAGGAGGCTTTTGCGAAAAAGGGCCTTTTGCCTTATGTGAAATTTACCGGATGGGTGCGCGGCGGGGAGAAAGAGAAGCTGCTGCGGGAAAGCGCGGTATTCCTTTTTCCCAGTTATCATGAGGCGATGCCGGTCTCGGTCATCGAAGCGATGGGCTACGGGATGGGTATCGTCGCTTCGGCGGTCGGCGGGATTCCCCGGCTGATCCAGGATAAAGAGAGCGGTTATCTGGAAGCGCCCGGCGATTCCGGGAAAATGGCGGAGGATGTCATTTCGCTTCTGCAGAAAGAAAATTTGTGCCGTTCATTCGGGCGGCGGGCGAGACAGGCCGCCGGTGAAAAATACAGTCTGGAAATCCATCTGCGGAATTTGGAACGGATCTACCGGAAAACGTGCGGGCAGGAGTGTATCTATGAAAAAGAAGAATTATAAAATCAGCGTTATCGTGGCGGTCTATAATGTTCATGATTATCTGGAACAGTGCATAGACAGCATTTTGCTGCAGACCTATGAAAATCTGGAACTTCTTTTGATCGACGATGAATCGACGGACGGGAGCGGCGCGATCTGCGACAGGTATGCGGATCAGGACGAGCGGGTGCGTGTCATCCATCAGAAGAACAGCGGCTGTACGGCGGCGTCCTTAAAAGGGCTTCGGGAGGCTTCAGGGGATTATTACATGTTCGTCGATAGCGACGATTATGTGGAGACGGAGATGCTGCGGGAGATGATGAAGCATCTGATCGGGAAAAAGGGGGAGGTCGTCTGCTGTAACCATATATTGGAGAAAAAAAGAAAGACCCTTCCGGCAGTCTGTCCCGCCGCGCCCGGCGTCTATGAGGGCGAGAAGCTGAAACGGGAAATCAGGAACAGGCTGATCGGAAACGAACAGCGTACGATTCCGTTATCCCGCTGTATGAAACTTTATGAAAAGTCTGTCTTTGAGGGAAACGAGAAGCTGAGCGACACGACGATCCTGATGGGGGACGACCTGACGATCGTATATCCGGCGATGCTGGACTGTACCCGCGTCGTCATTATGGAGAATGCCCTGTTCTATCATTACCGCTATGTGGAAAATTCCACGGTACACGGTTATCTTCCCAATATGCTGGACGGCCTTGAACGGCTGCGGAATTTTCTGCTCATGGTATCGAAGGAAAAGGGAATCAGGGATAATCGGGAAGCAATCGACAGAGAATACTGCTATATGCTGCTGCTCGTCATGAAAAATGAGCTTCGCAATCCCGATAAGGATTATATTCGGAACATCCGGAAAATCTTTCTGAACGAAAAGGTGCGGGAACGCGTGCTGAACACGCCGCTTTCTGTCAGGGAACGCTCCAACCAGCTGCTGTACCTGGGCATGCAGTATCCTGAAAAGATGCTGCTGCGGATCCTGCGCGGAATCATCAGGATCTATGACAGAAAATAGAAAGGAAAAGAACTTGGATAACAGATTAGTGATGTATCTGCACGGGGGGAGCGGGAACCATGGCTGTGAAGCGATCGTGAACAGCACCTGCCATATGCTGGAAGAAGTTCCCAGGCTGCTCGTGACGAACAGCGAAAAAGAAGACAGATTTTACTCCCTGGAGGGTTTGTGCGATATCCTGCAGGAACGGAAAATCGCCGAGCATTTTATTGCGCATGTATGGTATTATGCCTGGCGCGCCCTGTTCCATGATCCGGAGTCCTTCATGCGGTATCGTTTCCGGGATGTTCTCGGAAAAAAACGGGCGCCGCTCTATCTATCGGTGGGCGGCGATATGTACTGCTATGAGATTTCCAAAAAGGAAGCGATTGTGGCGAACCGCACTTTTTGCAGAGCCGGGTCAAAGACTGTTCTATGGGGCTGTTCCATCGAACCGGAGCTGTTAAAGGAGCCGGAGGTCGTCGAGGATATGAAGCGGTATTCCCTGATTACGCCGCGGGAATCCATTACGATGCAGGCGCTTCTGGCGGCAGGAGTCACGGAAAATGTGAAATTTTTCCCTGATCCGGCTTTTTCCCTGAAACCGGAAAAGGCAGAGCTGCCGGGAAATTTCCGGCCGGGCGGGACGATCGGCATTAATATCAGCCCGATGATCGTCCGCTATGAAAAGGAGCCGGGCATTACCATTCGGAATTACCGGAAGCTGGTAGAGCATATTTTGGAGACATCCGGGAACCGGGTGGCGCTCATTCCCCACGTTATCTGGAAAAATAACGATGACCGGGAGACGCTGGAGGAGCTTTACCGGGGATATGAAGAAAACGGACGGGTCATGCTGCTGCCGGATATGACCTGCGGGCGTTTAAAGTATCTGATCGCGGGATGCAGGGCCTTCATCGGCGCAAGGACTCATGCGACGATAGCCGCCTATTCCAGCTGCGTGCCGACACTGGCCGTCGGTTATTCGGTCAAGGCGCTCGGCATCGCCAGGGATCTGTTCGGGAGCGAGGAGAATTATGTACTGCCCGTACAGACGCTCAGGGAGCCGGATGCGCTCATCCGTGCCTACGACTGGCTGATGGAGGAAGAAGAGGCAATCCGCGCGAGGCTGCATGAGATCATGCCGGCATACTGCGCAAAAGCGGCAGAGGCGGGAGATGAGATTCGGAAATTATGGAAACAGGTAACAAAGTGACGCCGGGACTGATCAGTATTATCGTTCCGGTATATAACGGGGAAGCCTGGATCGGCAGGTGTGTGCAGAGCATTCAGGCGCAGACCTATACGATGTGGGAGCTTTTGCTGGTCGATGGAGGCTCTTTTGACAGGACGCCCGCTTTTTGCGAGGCATGGCGGGAGCGGGACGGCCGGATACGCGTTTTTCATTCCGAAGTGAACAGGGGTGTTTCCTATGGGAGAAATACCGGCATCCGGGAGGCGCGGGGGGAATATCTTTTTTTTGTGGACGCAGACGACTGGCTGCAGCCGGACTGCCTGGCCCGGCTGTATGAGGAGATACAGGGAGAGGGCATTCAGATCGCGGGATGCGGTTTCGCCAGATGTTCCGACCGGGACTGGGAGGAGGCCAAAAAGCCGCCAGGGAAAGCCTATGGCAGAAAACTGACCGCCGGAAAAGATTTTCTGGCGGAAGGTATTTTACAGCAGGATACCCGCTGCTGGAGCAAGCTCTACCGGCGGGAACTGCTGGAAGGACATTTTTTTAAAGAGGATTATACCATCGGGGAAGACGTGCTGTTTCTGTGGGAGACGGCGCGGGAGGCGAGGGTTATCAGCAGCAGCGAATACCCCGGCTATTGTTACTATGATAATGCGAAGGGCACGATGCTGCGGCCTTTCCGGGCTGCGGACACAGATCAGATACGGTGCTGGCAGCAAGTTCTTGCACAAGTGCGTTCGGAAAACGAGGCGTCGTCCGCGCGGGGGAAAAAGGAGCCCTACGGGCCGGAAATCCTGCAGAGAACGGCGGCGATCCTGCTGATTTCCTGTATGCTGGTGGTAGGAAAATTCGCCTGCCTGCCTGCAGGGGAGCGGAAAAAGTATACGGGCCTGCGGGAACAATGCGGCCGGATCGTAAAAGAAACGCTAAAGATCGAAGGCGCCTATGCAGGGCTGGACAGAGGATACCGGGTAAAAGTCCGGCTCTTTGAAAAGCTTCCGGGCCTGTACATCGGCCTGTATGGAGCGGTGAAAAAGGTATCCGGCCTGCGGAAGACTTCCGGTATGGGAAAGCGGTAAAGGGATGGGCAGAGTACAGAAGGCGGCGAAGAATATTTTCTTCGGCTATATCAGCAATTTCATGATTCTGATCCTCGGATTCTGGCAGAGGGATGTCTTTATCCGGGTGCTCGGAGAAACGCTGCTCGGCGTGAATACCTTATATGCGGATATTCTTAGCGTGCTGTCGCTGGCGGAGCTGGGCGTGGGGACGGCTCTGAATTACAGTTTATATAAGCCGGTCGCCAACCGCGATTACGAGAAGATAAAGTCGTATATGCGGCTTTATAAAAAGGCATATCTGACGATCGCGTGCGTGATCGCAGTGATCGGAATCGCGCTGACGCCGTTTCTGCCGCTGTTGATAAAAGCCGAGAGCAGGAGCGGCCTTGCGGTGCGGGAACTGGTGGTCTATTACCTGATTTTTCTCTTCAATACGGTCAGCACCTATTTCGTTGCTTATAAATACAGTCTTGTCAACGCGGAGCAAAAGGATTATATTCAGACTAACATCACAACGATGACCAAAATCGTTACGGTCTGCATACAGATTATCGTGCTCTATGCGACGAAGAGTTTTCTGCTTTACCTGCTGGCCCATGCGGCCATAGAACTGCTTCAGAAGATCGTCGTCAGTATTTATCTGAACCGCCTGTATCCTTATCTGCGGGATCGTAAGGTGGAAAAGCTGACGAAAGAGGAAACGGATATCGTCGTCACAAAGAGCAAGGCGCTGATGTTCCATAAAATAGGAGATGTCGCCAGATTACAGACGGACAGCATTATCATCACCTATTTTATCGATGTGGCTTCGGTCGGGTTTGTCGGGAATTATAATTATGTGATTACTTACGGCGCTAATTTTATCAATCTGATTTTCAATTCCGTTATTTCCGGGCTTGGAAATCTCGTCGCCACGGAGTCGAAAGAAAAGCAGTACAGCATTTTTAAGGTATACCGTTTCTTTGCCTGCTGGCTTTACGGCTTTGCCGCAGTCGGTTTCTGGCTGCTTTTGACACCGCTCATTACCGGGCTGTGGCTGGACGAGAGCTGGAAGCTGGGACAGACGATCTTAACGTTGATTTTGATCGATTTCTACTTTAAAGGCGGCAGGGTCGTCCTGCTGAATTATAAAATCGCGGCGGGTGTTTTTGAACAGGACAAGTATCTGTCCTTTGTGCAGGGAGGCGTTAATCTGGTGATTTCCATCATCGGCGCGAAATATATCGGGCTTGCCGGCGTCTATATCGGGACGGTGGTTTCCGGCGTTATGGCGAATCTGATCAGGCCCGTCATCATCTACAGGGACTGCTTTTCAAGAAGCGCCTGGGATTATTTTAAGGATTCTTTCAAATATATTTGTACGATTTTGGGGATTCTCTTATTGTTGATACCTGTTAAAAAATTCCTGCTCGCTCAGGTGAACGTGCCGACGTTTCTGTTGACGGCGGGAATCATTACGATCGTTTACAACCTGGCGTTTATATGTTTGTTCCGGAAAACGGAGGAATTTATGTATCTGTGGTCGGTGATCAGCCGAAAATTTCCGCGCCGGCGCTGACGGCGGACCGCTCTGCGGCAGCAGGCCGGGGAAAGGACAGGGGCATGGATATGCAGAAGAAAGAACGGATAGAGGAAGTGACAATGGACACAGCAAAGATGGAACTGATCGGAACAGCATGCGAGGAACTTCTGACCTATGGTCTGTGGAATGTGAAGACAAAGGTGAAGATGTTCTTAAAAAAATATGCGTTCAGACAACCGACGCCGGCCAATGATCCGATCTTCTGGCCGACGGGGCTTCTTGCGGCCGGGCTGTGGCACTGCCGGCAGAAGCTCGTGCAGGATGGAAGCAAAGAAGCGATGGCGGTGGCGGAACGGATCGAAACGGCGCTTTCCGCTTATTTTGCCAGATGGGAAAAAAAGAAATGTCCGATTTATTATCTGGACGACCTGCTTTCCGGGGAGGTGTTTCTTGCCATTTTGGAGGAATACCGGAACGGACGGAAGGCCAATGGGATGATCGGAGAAAAAAATGTCGAAAAATACCGGAAAGCTGTCGATAAGCTCGCAGAATATGCCTTTTCCTATCCGACGGATGAGACGGGAAGCTTTCCCTACCGCAGTGCACGGCAGAGCGGGCATATCTATGTCGATACGGTCGGCCTTTCCTGTCCTTTTTTGTACGAGTATGGAAGAGTCTACGGGAAGGACGAGGGCATGGAGCTGGCGGTCTCGCAGATCGCGAACTTTCTCGCCTACGGCATCGATACGACGACGGAGCTTCCCTATCATGGTTATGAAGTGGAAACGGGAATGAAATACGGCATTATCGGCTGGGGAAGAGCGGTGGGCTGGCTTTTGCGCGGCATGACGGGATGTATGACGGCCGTTTACGGGCTGGACCGGCTGCAGGAATCCTACTGCCGGCTGATGGATGTGGTCATCGCCTGGCAGCGAAAGGACGGCTATTTTTCCTGGCAGCTTCAGGCGATGGAAGGCCCGGCGGACACTTCCGCCACCGCAATGATCTGTCTCGCCTTACAGGAGGGCATCCGGACGAGGATGCTTCAGGGAGAGGCTTATCAGATCGTTCTGGACAAGGGGCTTCATGCGCTCCGCAAGTCCATCAAGAACGGCAGGGTATACGACTGTCTTGGCGAGTGCATGGGCTTTTCCCAGTATCCGCAGCAGTACGGGGCGTATCCCTGGGCGCTGGGGGTAGTGTTGATGCTGGAGATATAGAAGCGTTAATTTATATGAAATTTTAACAATACGGTACAATTTTGCCTGAATTTGTGCTAAAATTGCTTAAAAGCTTGTCCCACGGGGATTTTGGTGGTAAACTTTCTTCATTGTATTCTAAAGAGGAAATATCATGGAGTGGGAAGCATACTGGCAGAATTTATTAGCTGAGAAAAAATTAAATAATAAAGTAAAAGAACTGGACAGATATGAAGAAATTATCTTAAAACATGCCCCTCGTACAGAAAAAATCTGCAGAGGGATTTATGAGCGCTACGATGCGATGCAAAAGCGTCTGGAAGCTGTCAAACTGGATTGCATTACGGAGTTTAACGCAATAGAAGGCGTATACTTAAAGAGCGGCCGCGTGAAAGGAAAAGACAGCCTGCTGCGTAAAGTAATCGATAAACGCCAGGAAAATATAGCAGCTTTTGACAGTAAATATTATAACCTGGATGAATTTAATTATGATAAGATCATTACAGATTTAGTCGGGATAAGGCTGATTATTAATTATCGTGGGAAGTGGATTGACATTCATCGTAAGATTTTGGGAAATTTTCCATTGTTCGATAAGGAATTATATGTAGAAAATCCACTGTTGGAGCATCGTGCGGGAGAAAAGTTTCAGGCGGAATGGCCTATCGTGTACTATGCGCAGAACGATCCCATTCAGGAATACAGGGATGAGGGCCTGTGCGTTAAGCTGAAGGAAATCGGATACCGCGGCATCCATTATATTCTTTCTTATGAGGAGACTTATATAGAGATTCAGCTGCGGACGATTTATGATGAGGCATGGAGCGAATGCGATCATAATTATGTGTACAAAAAAGATGAAAACCGGTCACATGACGCGCTGGTTCAGCTTTCAGAGATTTTGAACCGCTTGACGCATCTTTCCGATATTTTGAATGATACGATGAAGAGTGTACATGATAAAGAGGGGATCGTTTTCAGTCAGCAGGAAAATGTATGGACCGCATTATCGGAGCATATAGATAGTATTGATGAAATTATCGCAAAGCTGGAAGAAACGGATGGTATTTTCAGGAAATTCAGGAATCAGCTTGTCGATCAACAGGAGGATTGAAATGAAACAGGAGAGCAGAGGATGGGAACTTGGAACGCAGTTGGTGGAACGAATTAAATCCGGAGAATTTCCCAAAAATCATTTGATGAATCATGGAGAGGATTTTACGGGAGGCCCGGAAGAATTGCTGGTATATGAGCTGAATCGTTATATGGGATCCTGTGGCCATGCAATGATGGACTGGCGGCTGGCACAGAAAGGATGTGTATATTTTGGAGGTTAAGGAACCTAAGGAAGGATATCTTTTTATTCTTGACAAATTTAAGGAAGAGAAGGTAAAGAGCCGTTATAACTGTCTTTACGAACTGTTGTCGGCCTATTTGAAAAGGAAAAGGCTGGAGGAAAGAGTTCGTATTGTTCCTGCCATTCTAGATCATGTTATCGTGGATTATTTTGTTGATATTTACCGGCTGAAGGATTTCCAGGGTATGGATCTGGTCAATGATACGAAAATACTGGCCTATACGTCATTTTGGCTTCTGCGGCATAAACCGTTGCAGATAATCGATACGGAAGAGGCTGCCGATTTGGTCTATGTGAACGAAGATGCAGTTGGCGAAATTTTGCGCGCACAGCTGTTCAAAAATCCGGAGGATACGGTGCTTTTGTCGGAGAGGGCAGAAAGAATCGATGATTTTGTCAATACGATGAAGTATTTTTTTCAATATCGGTTATATACGGCACAGAATATTGAGCTGATGATCATGGCGTTCCATGCGGGAAGGGATTACCAGTATTGCACGGATCACCAGGAATAAAACCGTATAAAACTGCATAAAATAAACTTGCGCCTTGTTTTCAGGGCGCATTTTTTATATAATGAAAAGAGTGAAAAATTTATGAGGGAATGGTTATCGATATGATCATTATCAGAGCGATGGGCGGTCTGGGAAACCAGCTGCAGCAATATGCGTTATATAAGAAACTGGAAAGCATGGGAAAAGACGTCCGGCTGGATATTTCCTGGTTTCAGGACGCCGGCGTGCAGAAATCGGTTCTGGCGGAAAGGGAGCTGGAGCTGGACCGTCTGGATGGGATTTCCTACCGGGCGGCCGCAGCCGAAGAAATCAGAGGCGTGCTCGGAAGGCTGTGGGAAGAGAAAGAAAAGACGGTATCCAGGATCAAAAGAAAGCTGATGCCAGCTTCCGATCCCTGCTTTATAGAGAGCGATATGTATCATGCGCAGGTATTTCAGTTCACGGATAAATATCTGGTCGGATATTGGGCCTGCGAAAAATATTATGCGGATATTCTGGATAAGCTGCGTTCGGAAATCCGGTTTCCAAAAGGGGACGGCAGGAACCGGGAGACGGCCCGCAGGATGCAGGAAACGGAGTCGGTCAGCGTGCATATCCGCAGGGGGGATTATCTCGATGCGGCGAACCGCCCCATTTTTGGCGGAATCAGCACGGATGATTACTATAAGGCGGCGATCGCTTATATGAAAGAGAAATATCCGCGGGCGTCCTTTTTCTTTTTCTCGGACGACATTCCTTATGTGGAGGAGCATTACCGGGAAGAAGCCGGCGAAATCATAGACTGGAACCGGGGGAGGAACAACGTCTGTGATATGATGCTGATGAGCCGCTGTAAGCATAATATCTGCGCCAACAGCACCTTCAGCTTCTGGGGGGCGAGACTTAATCCGTACGAATCGAAGATTATGATAAGGCCCTCCATTCATAAAAATACGCAGGTATGTATCCCGGAACAGATGAAGGAGCTATGGGCGGGCTGGACGCTGATTACGCCGCAGGGAAAGGTTCTTTAGAGCATGACAGAAAAGATATCGTTGGAAGAAATTTCATATTTTGGATTTTTTATTATATTATCTGTAACGAAGGGGCTTGGTTTTTACGACGGGCAGAAGCTTTTCCTGCTGTTGATCATACCGGCCTTTCTCTGTGCATTGCTGAAAATCCTGGTAACGCCCTATACGAAGCGTCAATGGGCGGCAGTGGCGCTGCTTCTGTTCCTGACGCTGTTCGTCTATTATAATTCCCATGAAAAGGGAATCCTTTTTCTCATGTTCACGATTCTGGGAATGAAAAATATTTCCGTGAAAAAGGTGATGCGGATCGGTTTATGGGTATGGTCCCTCTGTGCGGCCGTATTGAGCGTCTTTTCCTTTTTCAGGCTGGAGGATACGATATACCGCGTCCACCGGAAAATGGGATTGGGGCATATTTTCCGCTGGAGTCTGGGATTCACACACCCGAATGTCCTGCATATTACCTATCTGGCGCTCTGCGCCTTTATCATCTATGAACTGGCGGAGAAATATGGTCTGAAGCATTTTGTACTGCTGATGCTCGGCAATGCGCTCGTCTTTTTCTATTCGGCCAGTTTTACCGGATTGGGCATCGTAACGATTTTTCTGGCGGGAGAGCTTTATGTGCGGTTCCGGCCAGAGTTCTGCCTGTGGGAAAAAATCGCGGTCAATCTGGTGCTTCCGGTCTGCGTGGTATTTTCGTTCCTGCTGCCGTATCTTTATGCGGAACAGGCGGGTGCGCAGCAGATTGCGCCATGGATGCAGACGCTGGATTCCGTACTCAATACGCGGATTTCTCTGGCAGGCCAGTTCCTGGCGCCGGAGTTTAAGAGCCTTTTTGGCGCGGAGGTCGCGCTGTTAAAGCTGCCCTTCGGTTCCATCGACTGTTCTTATATGTGGTGTTATATCAATTACGGCCTCATCCCGTTCCTGCTGTTCATGGCGGCCTATCTGATTCTTGTGGCGGAGGAATGCCGGATGCAGAAAACGAGGGAAGCGGTGATAACGATCTGTTTTCTGGGAGCCGGATTTACGGAGCAGTTACTGTTCAATACCTCTTTTAAAAATATTACCCTGCTTTTTCTGGGGGAACTGTTATTCAGACAGAAGGACGGGGAAAAGGAATACTGCCTGCTTCCGTCTCTGCGGCGGGAAATCGACGTGCCTGTTCCGGCAGTCTGGCGTTTTTGGACGGAACTGCCAAAGAGGCTGGCGGATCTGTGGAAAGCCCGCCGGAGACAGATTCTTACAGGGATTCTGGCCGGGGCGCTCGCCGGCGTCGTTTTGTGCGGGATTCTTTATGCCGCGCCCAAAGGCTATGTCGTCCAGCGGTTTTATACGGACGGCTTATTTGAGACTTCCGAATATCTGGAAAGCGCGGATGACCCCGCGTACGAGGGTTACCGTATTATGAACTATGTGGATGCCGATACCAGAATGCAGGTCATAGAAGGGAATGCGGTCATGCTGGAAACGGCCAGATACTATGTCGGCAGCGCGCTGGTCGGCTCTCTTGCGGGATATCTGCTGTGTGCCGGAATTTTTCTGCAAAAGAGGAGGCATTCATGAAAGAAGAATTACAATACTGCACCATATTAAGGACGAATATCAATGTCACGACGATGAAAAAGACCATCCGGTATATTACGGAGCATCTGGAAGAACTGCGGGGCGATTATATCTGCGTATCCAATGTACACACGACCGTGATGGCATATCGGGATGAAAATTACCGAAAGATCCAGAACTGCGGGGCGATGGCGCTGCCGGATGGCCAGCCGCTCTCCATCGTGAGCCGCAGACGGGGCTATCGCGAGGCGGAAAGGGTTCCGGGGCCGGATCTGATGCCGGCTGTTCTGAAGCTGTCAGAGGAAACGGGATATACCCATTATTTCTATGGAAGTTCGGAACATACGCTGGAAGAGCTGCGAAAAGCGCTCGTAAGAGATTATCCGGCCCTGCGGATCGCCGGCATGTATGCTCCGCCCTTTCGGGATGTGACCGAAGAAGAGGACAGAGAGGCCGTGGAGCGGATCAATGCGGCAAAGCCGGATTTCATCTGGGTCGCGCTCGGCGCGCCGAAACAGGAAAAATGGATGTATGAGCACAGGGACAGGGTGAACGGCCTGATGATCGGCGTCGGCGCCGCTTTTGATTTTCAGGCGGGAACGGTGAAGCGCGCACCGCAATGGATGCAGAGGTTTTGTATGGAATGGGTGTACCGCATCTTAAAGGATCCCAGGCGGATGCTTCCCCGCTATCTGAACACGAATTTCTCGTTCGTATACCATACCTGTATGGAATCGATGGGGTTTGAAAAGGATCCGGACAGGCTGTGGATCGCCATGATCGGGCATAAGCGGATCCCGTCGCGGGAGGGCGGCGTGGAAATCGTCGTGGAGGCGTTAGCCGTCAGAATGGCGGCGATGAAGCACAGAGTGGAGGCCTATAACAGGTATGGCCATCATGTTTCGGGGAAAAAATATGATGAGGAATACGGGCGGGGAGATAAAAAATATTATAAGGGGATCCGGATCCGGATCGTTCCGACCTTCAGAAGCAGTAAACTGAACGCGATCGTGTATTCCTTTTTTGCGACTCTGCGGACGCTTTTTAAGCCATACGATGTACTGCATTATCACGCGGAAGGGCCGTGCGCCATGCTCTGGCTGCCGAAGCTGTTCGGGAAAAGGGTTGTCGCGACGATTCACGGGCTGGACTGGCAGCGGGCGAAGTGGGGAAAATTTGCTTCCCGCGTGATCAGATTCGGCGAAAAAATGGCGGCCTCCTATGCGGACGAAGTCATCGTCCTTTCGGAAAATGTGCAGCGCTATTTTAAAGATACCTATGGAAGGGATACCGTTTTTATCCCTAACGGGATAGACCGCCCCGTGCGGGAACGCGCGGAGCTGATCACAGAGAAATTCGGCCTGGAAGAGAACGGTTATTTTCTGTTCCTCGCCAGGATCGTGCCGGAAAAAGGGCTCCATTACCTGATAGAAGCGTTCCGGGAGCTCGATACGGATAAAAAGCTGGTCATCGCCGGCGGAAACAGCCAGGCGGTCGATTATATGGAGAAAATCCATCGTATGGCCGCTGCGGACGAGCGGATCGTTATGACGGATTTCGTGCAGGGAAAAGTCCTCGCGGAGCTTTTTTCCTCTGCCTATGCCTTCGTCCTGCCAAGCGATGTGGAGGGCATGGCGCTCAGCCTTCTGGAAGCAATGAGCTATGGGAACTGTTGTCTGGTGAGCGATATCTGCGAGAATACGGAGGTTGTGGAGGACAAGGCGGTCACTTTCCGGAAGGGAAATGTCGGGGATCTGCGGGAAAAGCTGCAATATCTGCTGGACAACCCGGAAATCGCAGAGCGCTATCGGCGGGAGAGCAGCGATTTTATCTGCGGGAAATATAACTGGAACGATGTGGTGGAAAAGACGCTGGGGGTTTATCGAAATGAAAGTTTTGCTGGTCAATAAATTTCTCCATCCAAACGGCGGCTCCGAGACTTATATTTTCGGTCTGGGAAAAGCGTTACAGGAAATGGGACACGAGGTGCAGTATTTCGGCATGGAGCACGAAGGAAGAGTCGTGGGAAACCGCGTGGAGAGCTATACGGCGGATATGGACTTTCATACGGGCGGCATACGGAAACTTCTGTACCCGTTCAGGATTATTTATTCCGTCGAGGCGCGTAAAAAGCTCAGGCCGGTCTTAGCGGATTTTGAGCCGGATGTGGTGCACCTGAACAATATCAATTTCCAGCTTACGCCCTCTGTGATCGACGAGGTGCGCGCTTTTGAGAAAAAGAGTGGAAAAGCGGTCCGCATCGTCTTTACCGCCCATGATTATCAGTGGGTATGCCCGAATCATATGATGATGATACCTTCTACAGGCGTCCTGTGCTTTGCCTGCCGGGGCGGCCGGTTCGGGAACTGCGCGAAGAACCGCTGTATTCATAATTCCCGGTTAAGGAGCCTGCTCGGCACGCTGGAAGCGGATTTTTACCGATGGCGGAAGACTTATGCGAAGATAGACGCGCTCGTCTGTCCCAGCGGTTTCATGAAGGAAAAACTCGATACGAACCCGCTGCTGGCGGATAAGACGATCATGATGCATAATTTTATGCCGGAGGCCGGAGCAGCGCAGGACGCCGCCCAGGCGGAAGCGGAGGCCGCCGCGTGGAGCCGTATGCGGGAATGGCTGCCGGAACGGTATGCGCTCTACTTCGGCCGCTTTTCCGAGGAAAAGGGAGTCAGGACACTGTTGAAGGTCTGTAAAGAAATGACGGATGTGTCATTTGTTTTCGCGGGAACGGGGCCCCTTCAGGACAGCGTGTCACAGACGGAAAATATCCGGAACGCCGGTTTTGTGACGGGGGAAGCCCTGAGGCGGCTGATCGCGGGGGCGGCTTTCTGCCTGTATCCTTCAGAATGGTATGAGAATTGTCCTTTTTCCGTGATGGAATCGCAGGCGTACGGGACGCCGGTGATCGCCTCTGATTTGGGCGGTATCCCGGAACTGCTACAGGACGGCGTGACCGGGGAACTGTTTCCGGCAGGGGATGCGGCCGCTCTGCGGGAGAAAATAAAGAGGCTGTGGGAACAGCCAAAGCTGTGCGCGGCGTACCGGGAAAACTGTAAAAAGATAAAATTCGATACAACCTGGGAATATTGTGGTAAAATAATAGCACAGGTCTATCAAAACGAGCAAAGAATGTCTCCGGCGGGCCATTCTGCGTAGATTTCAGAAAGCGGGTATTTTATAGTATGGCGAGAAGAACTTTATACGGCACAGTCATCGTGACCTATCGGTGCAATGCTCATTGCAATATGTGCGACTGTTTCCGCGACCCGACGAGGCCGGAGGAAGAAATTACGCTGGAGGATATTAAGAAGCTGCCCGAAATGGCGTTTACGAATATTACCGGCGGCGAGCCCTTTATTCGACAGGACATCCCGGAAATCGTCCGGGAGCTCTATCGGAAGTCCGACAGAATTGTCATTTCGACAAACGGCTATTTTACGGACAGGATCATTTCGCTCTGTAGGGAGTTTCCTAAAGTGGGGATCCGCATCAGCATTGAAGGCTTACAGGAGACGAACGATGCGATCAGAGGCATCCCGGACGGCTTTAACAGGGGATATAAGACCCTGAAAACGCTGGTGGAAATGGGACATCCGGATGTGGGATTCGGCATGACCGTACAGGATATGAACTGCGAGGATCTTGTGCCCCTTTACAATATCGCGAATGATATGGGAATGGAGTTCGCGACGGCAACGCTGCATAATTCCTTTTATTTCCGCAAAACGGACAATAAAATCGACGATAAATACAAAGTGGCGAAGAACCTGGAAAAGCTGATCAACGAGCTTTTGAAGAGCAATTCGCCGAAAAAATGGTTCCGCGCTTATTTTAACCACGGGCTGATCAATTATATTTACGGCAATAAGAGGCTCCTGCCCTGCGATATGTCGAAGAACGCCTTTTTTATCGACCCGTTCTGCGATGTCATTCCCTGTAACGGCATGGAGAAGAAGGCTGTTATGGGCAATCTGCGGGAGTCAAGCTGGGAAGAGCTGTGGAATTCCGCGCAGGCGGAGGAGGTCCGCCGCTGTACGAAGGAATGTACCCGGAACTGCTGGATGATCGGAAGCGCGTCTCCGGCGATGCATAAATATATATGGGTTCCGGGGTGGTGGGTCATCCGGCATAAGTTCTTAAAGGGCGGAAAGTACAGTTTGGAGGAGAATCCGTTTATCGGTTAAAGGAGTTTGTTATGGCAGTAGACAGAGGGAAGCCCGTTGAAGGGATAAAGAAACTGGTGTGGCTTATTTTTATAGCGGTTATCGGCTATTTCCTGATAGCGAGCGTTTTCAGCACCTGTTATCTTGGAAAATACAGTTATAGTATCGGCGCGGGGGAGATGGAGCTCAACCTGGAGCATACTTTTTATATCCGCGACCAGTATTTACCGCATATCATCGTGTTCCTTCTCTTTTCCATTCTGCTCGTTTCCTGCAGAATGGAAGGCGTTAAAAAGCTTTTTCAGAAGAAGTATTTCGGGGCGCTCGTCTGTGCTGCGGCGGGCCTGTTATCACTGTTGGTCGTTCTGGAAGGGCAGTATCTGCCCAAGTTCGACCAGAAGCATGTAGTAGAAGCGGCGGCCGCGCTGAACAGAGGGGATACTTCTGATTTTGGCAGAGGCTCATATTTGTTCGTTTTTCCCTTTCAGACGGGCATCGTTCTGTACTATCAGCTGCTGGCGCTGCTGTTCGGGGAGACGAATTATGTGGCGATGCAGGCGGTCAATGGATTGTGGATCGTCCTGACTTATTATTTCTTTATGAAGATTGCCGGCATTTTGTGGAGAAAGCACCCGTATGAATCCGGAAGCGCCGTTGTCGGCCTGCTCTTTTTTCCATATCTGCTTTATGCGACATTCCTTTACGGTACGGTAGTCGGTATGGCTTTTGCGGTATTTTCTTTTTATATGGTGTTGTTGTTTGAAAAAGATGCTAAAGCAGCCTATCTTCTGCTGGGCGGGCTGAGCATGGGAATTGCAACCGTGCTGAAGTCCAATTATATGATCTATATGATAGCAGAAATCATTTATCTGCTGTTGCGTATTTTTTCAGTTAAGGGGGGGGGCAAAGCAGTACGGCCGAGAATGCTTCTGGCAGCGGCAATCCTCTTCTGCTTCCTGCTTGGGAGATTCGGTGTAAACGCTTATATCAGGAATCTCAACGATGGGACGGAAGTTAAAGGAATCCCGATGACGGCCTGGGTGGCGATGGGCTTACAGGATGGAAAGGCCGCGCCGGGCTGGTATAACGGTTATAATAACAGGATTTATGAGGAAAACGGTTATAATTATGAAAAAACGGAAGAGGCGGCCGTCGATGAGATCAAAAGGATCGTGAGCGGCTACCCGCAGGATATGATGACCAGCATCAGCTTTTTTGTCAAGAAGCTGTCCTCTCAATGGAATAACCCGACCTTTCAGTCGTTATGGATACTGGAAGAAAGAGGAAATGACGATATGCGGTTCCTGTATGGGAACGGCAGGGCTCTTTATATTTTATGGGTCAATCTGCTGCATACATGGATATTGACCGGGACTCTTTTTTACGCGCTCTTTCGATTCAGAAAAAGCAGCCTGCAGGAAATAATCCTGCCAATGACTTTTATTGGAGGGGTCGTATTTCATCTGATCTGGGAAGCGGAGGGGCTTTATGCGATTTTGTATTTCCCGCTGCTGCTTCCTCTAAGTATATGCGGCTATGGTGAGTGGAGAAGCTTTCTGCTTGAAAAGAAGCGGATGATAAAGGAAGCAGGATGGAAAACGGAAACGGGAAAACGGCTGAAAAGGAATATCGCGATAGGCGTCGTCGCGCTCACTGCGGTATGTGCGTTATCCTATACGGAGATGTTCGCAAAGATCTTTGCACGCAATGAGAATACCGGCGCATTCGATACCTATACACAGGATATCGTGAACGAGATGGACGCGCTGCCGGGAGAGTAAGGAAGGAACAGAGGAATGTTCAGAAAATTAAACTATATTTTTACAGGCGCGGATAAAGTTAAAATCGGTATTCTGATGATAGCGGTCATCGTTGGAAGCTTTCTGGAACTGCTGGCGGTTTCTGTTTTTTCTCCTTTTATCGATATGATCATGGATCCGGCGGTATTGCAGGGGGATGGAACGATAGCCCGTATTTACCGGATGTTTTCCTTTCGGGAACAGGAGTATTTTCTTGCCTTTGTCGCGGGCGGTATTATCGTCATTTATATTGTGAAAGATATCTATACGATCGTGGAAAAAAATGCGATTTATAAATTTTCCTATAAAACGCAGCAGAAAATTTCCACCAATCTGCTGCGGGCATATATGAACGAGCCGTACACTTTTCACCTCGGAAAAAATATCTCCGTTCTGCAAAGGAGTATGCAGGAAGATACGGATCAGTTCACGAAGGGGATCATCCATCTGATGGAAATGGTCGCCGAAGCGAGCGTCTGTGTCGCAATTGGCATTTATCTGTATATTGTCAGCAAATCGATCACGATTATTATCGTTGGCCTTTTGATTTTATGCCTGGCCGTTTTCTCTGTCATATCGAAGAAATATTCCAGCGCATGGGGGAGAGAGGGACAGCGGCACAAGTCTAAGATCTATCAGTGGATGAACCAGTCCCTGGGCGGTATTAAAGAAATTAAAGTGTTGAACAGGGAAGAAAATTTTATTGAGCATTACGATAACTATTTTGCAAAGTATGTCCGGGTCCTCCGGCTGAACCGCCTGATCGGCGTGATTCCGAAATACAGTATTGAAATGGTATGTATGACGGGGCTTTTATCCGCGGTTATTATTAAAATGTTTTTTGGACAGAAGACGCTGGTAGAATTTGTCCCACAGCTGGCGGTCTTTGCGGTAGCCGCATTCCGTCTGCTTCCTTCCGTCGGCAAAATCAATGAACATGTTTCCGCGGTCCTGTATGCTTTTCCATCCCTGGAGTTGATTTATAATGACCTGCGGGAAGTTGAACAGCTGGAGATCGGCAGGAAGGAAAAGGATGAGAGCTGGAAACTGAAAGAGAAGATAGAAGTGAAAAAAGTGACCTACCGTTATCCTGACGGGGAGACAAATGTGATAGAAAATGCGAGTTTTACGATTCCAAAAGGAAAAACGGCGGCGTTTATCGGTTCATCCGGGGCCGGGAAATCGACGATGGCCGACATTCTGCTGGGGCTTCTGCCGCCGCAGTATGGGAAGATCTGTGCGGACGATATGAATGTATATCAAAACCTCGCGACCTGGCAGAAGGAGATCGGATATATACCGCAGAGTATTTATCTGTCGGACGATACGATTCGGAATAATGTAGCCTTTGGCGTAGATGAGCAGGAAATCGATGAAGCGGCTGTTATGAAGGCATTACAGCAGGCACAGTTATATGAGTTTGTGGATGCGCTTCCGGCGGGACTGGATACTTTTGTGGGTGACAGGGGCGTCAGATTGTCAGGCGGACAGCGGCAGCGCATTGGAATCGCAAGAGCGCTGTATCATGACCCGGAAATTCTCGTACTGGATGAAGCCACCTCGGCGCTGGACAACGATACGGAATCCGCGGTCATGGAAGCGATCGAAAGGCTTCATGGAGAGAAAACGATGATCATCATCGCCCACCGGCTGACGACGATTCGGAATGCGGATTTTATCTATGAAGTCGGAGATGGAAAGGTGGAACAGAGGAATAAGGAGGAAATTCTGAGTTGAAAAGATTCATAAAGGATGTACTTGCGCAGATCGATTATTCCCTGTACCGCGCGGGTGTCAGAAAGTGCCGTATCAAGGTTCATACGATCGAGGAAACGATAGAAGAGCTTGCCAATACGGAGAAGAGCATGATTCGTTTTGGCGATGGCGAGATCACCATGATCCGGGGAAGGAGCCTTGTGTTACAGCAGGCGGAGCCGGAAATGATAGAAGGGTTGAAACGGTTGCTTTCGTATGAGCATGAAGGAATGCTTGTCACGATACCTGAAATCTTCGGCGATCTGTCGATTTACCGCAGGGAAAGCAGACAGTTCTGGAAGGACCATCTTCTGTTCAGCCGGCGGATCTATGAAAGATACTGTAATCCCGCAAAAGCGTATTATAATACGTCCATTTCCAGATTTTATTATGCGCTGGAGGATAAAAGCAGGTGTGGAAAATGGATAGAAGGTATCCGGCAGATTTGGAAAGATAAAGATGTCGTCGTGGTAGAGGGGGAAAGGAGCCATAACGGCGTCGGAAACGATCTGCTCGATACGGCGGGCAGTGTTGAACGGATTATCGGGCCGGGTTCGCAGGCTTATGCCAGAGTCGATGAAATTATGGCATGCTGCAGAGAGTATCCTAAAGACAGATTGTTTTTGATCTCTCTGGGTGTTGCCGCCAAGTTTCTCGCGGAGAAACTATTTCTGGAGGGATACCGGGCGCTCGATATCGGGAATCTGGATATGGAGTATGAATGGTATCTTGGCGGGGCCAAAGGGAAGGAAAAGCTTGCGAAGCATGATATTGTCGGAGAAGAGGCGAATAGAAAAGCCGGATATGATGCGTATCTTGCGCAGATAAAAAAACAGATAGACAGGTAGATTAAGAAGGATGAAACGGTATGGAAGGACAAAAGGAAAGAATGTCGAATATGGAGCTGCTGAGGGTTTTCAGCATGCTCATGATCGTCATGATACATCTCATGGATAAAACGGAGGCTATTACGGATATTGAAGCCGGCAGGCCGATGTACTATGCGGGCTGGATTCTGATGGCCGTCTGCAGAACGGGCAATAACTGTTTTGTGCTGATCAGCGGATATTTTTCAAAGGAATCGAGGTTCAGGCTGGAGAAGCTGCTGCGTTTATATGTTCAGGTATTTTTTTATTCCGTAACAATAGCGGCGCTGATGGTCTTTCTGCATGTGGATCTGACGAGCAGCAGACTGCTGGCGGTCGTGCTGCCTGTTACGCACAGGGAGTATTGGTTCGCGACGGTATACATAGGCCTGTATTGCCTGATGCCGTTTTTAAATATTATGGTGGATCGTACCGAAGAGAGGGAGCTGAGACACCTGCTCATCGTTTTGGGAATCCTGTTCAGCGTAATTCCGACTTTTTTCTATGCCAGCGGCTGGATGGGAGAGAGCGGGGCATACAGCATCGTATGGTTTGTTTTCTTATATCTGGCAGGAGCGTATATCAGGAATTATGGCCGGGAAATGGCAGAGAAATATAAATCGAAATGGATATACTGTTTTCTGGGTACAATAGGGATTGTACCGCTCGTCAGATTCGCTGCGGTTTTGCTGGAAGGGACCGAAATCGCTGTCAAGGCTCCGGCAATATTGTATTCCTCCAATTCTCTGCCCATGCTCTGCGCTTCTTTGTGCCTGCTGATGTTCTTTTGTTCTGTCAGGATTGAACGCCCCGGATTGTCCAGGGCAATTAACAGGGTCGGGGGGCTGACATTTGGGATATACCTGATTCATAATAACGTGAATCTGTCGCATTACTTATGGGAAAAGTGCAGAGTTCATTATTGGTTTGCGGAGAAAGGAAACCTGCTCGTTGTTATGGGAATTCTGATCGCTGTTTTTGCGGCCTGCGGTTTTGTCGAGTGGCTGAGGCAGCAGCTGTTCAAAGTATTAAAAACAGAGAAGCTGATAAAATGGGCGGCGGAGACGATGGAAAAGGCCGTATATAAAGCAGGTAAGCGAAATGAAGGAGCGGATAAATGAGAGTCCTGTATATGTCACACAGATATCATACAAACCAGACGACCATTATGAAGGGATGGAAGGAAAACGGGCATGAGCTGCGTTTTTTGAGCCAGTATGCCGGAAAAGTGGAAGACTATACTTATGTAAAACCCATCGTAGTAGGCTATTCCGCTGTTTTCCGGGCTTTCGATTATCTGTATGTGCATTTCCTGAAGCGGAAAGACCCCTTTGCAATCGATATGAAATTAAAATATGGGATTCCGCCGCTTTGGAAGCTGGCAAAATATATCAGGGAGTTCCGGCCGGACGTGGCTATTCTGCGGGAACGTTCCGTGTATACGATTTGTATGTATGCCCTTTGCAGACACTATCATATTCCGGCCATCCTTTATAATCTGAGTCCGGTATGGGACAAGCCTAAAAAAATGGACCTGGCACATAAGATTGTCTGGAAGCTCACGCCCCGATACCGTATGACGCCGACGAATCTTGTCGGGATCGATTTTACGGGGCTTATAAAGGATGAAAACGGATATTGGGCGCCATTTCTGATGGAACCCCAGCTGCCGCCGGAAGAAAAGACTTACTTTGCCAATGGAAGAATCAACGTCTTTTGTATCGGCAAATATCAGGAACGGAAGAATCATCAGATGATGATCGAGGCGGTTGAAGAACTGCTTTCCGGATATGATCTGCATCTGACGATTGCGGGAGAGATTTCCAATTCTTTTCATGAGAAATATTATCAGAAGGTGGCGGATTATGTGAAAGCGCATGGGCTGGAAGACAGGGTCACTTTTCTGTCGAATCTGAAAAGGACGGAAATTGCGGAAGAATATAAGAAAGCCGACGTTTATGTCGTTCCGAGTACGGGAGAGCCGGCATCGATCACGGTCATAGAAGCGATGGCTTATTCCGTACCGGCTGTCAGCGGCTCTGATAACGGGACGGCAAGCTATATCGATTACGGTAAGACAGGATATGTCTTTGAAGATAACGACAAGGAAGATTTGAAAGATAAACTCGAAAAAATAATCTGCGACAGAGAAAATCTTGTTAAAATGGGAGCGGCGGGATACAGGCATGTTAAGGAGAATTTCCAGTTCAGAAATTATTATGGACAGGTAGAGACGATTCTGCGCGAAATGAAAGTAATTTAAGGAGAAAATATCTGTGAAAGATCTGTTGAAGAAAAACATTCCATTTATTGTTCTGTTCATAGTCATTCTGCTGTGTGTCGTTATGCGGGACGCTTCTTTTTCCATACCTGTCGTATCGAATCCGGATTCTCAAATTATTTTTTCCACAAACCAGACGGTATTGGAGCAGACATGGCAGCCGCCTGTGAAAAATATTTCGGGCGTTCGGATACCCTATACCAGTATGGCGGATTTCAGCGGGAATATGGCGTTTCTCATTTATTCCGACGATTATTCGGAGATTTTGGCGCAGGCGGACATCCAATGCGTATTCCGTGCGGGGGAAGAAGGAATACTGGAACCGGATTTTCCCAAAATCAAAGTGATACCGGGCGAGCGGTACCGGATATGCCTGCGTTATGAAGATGTTTTGGAAGAGGGCGCTCTTCAGTTCGCGTCGGGAAGCCAATATGCCGGATGTACGATAGACGGTACGGATTTTAATGCTGCCGCCGCTTTTGAAATCATTTCCGTAAAGCCGTCGCTGTGGATTCAGCTGCTTGCCGTTTTTGGTTCTTTTGCGGCGTTTTCCCTGCTGTTCATGATACTTTGGGAACGGAAATGGGAAGAATGTATCGGTCTGTCCATGTTCGGCATCGCGGCGCTTTTATATGTGGCCGGCTTATTTGATAAGCTTCCGGCAGGAATGGCGCTCGTTTATGTGCTTGCCGGCGTCAGTCTTCCGGTTTCGATTTATTTTTATCATAAGAAGAAATTATCCGCCGGGAATCTGTATTCGCCGGCGCTGATCGTTTATGGGGTCATCTGCCTGCTGATCGCGCTTAACTGTAAAGGAGCATGGTTTGCAAGATGGGACGAATACAGCCATTGGGGATTGGCGGTAAAAGATATGTTTTATTATGATTCCTTCGCCAAGCATGTAAATACGACGGTAACTCTGCCGAGATATGTTCCCTTTGCGACACTGATCGAATACTTTTTTGTCTTTGCTAATGGATTGTTCTCGCAGGAACTGGTTTATATCGCTTACCAGACCGCGATGCTGAATGCCCTGATCGTGGTCTGCGGCGCTGCCAGGAAAAGAAAGTCCTGTTTGATACCCGCAATTGCCATTATGGTGCTCCTGCCGGCTCTTTTCTTTTACGATATTTATAATAGCATTTATGTGGACTCAATGCTGGCAGTATTTGCGGCCTATGTACTGATCTGTTATTACACGGAAGAGCTGAAAGGTTTTAATCTGCTGCGTATTTTGGGATGCCTTTTCGCCATGACATTGACAAAAGACATGGGAATGGTCATCGCGGGGCTGCTGACGGCGGTTATGGCGGCGGACAGGCTTTATCAGTCGATCCGGCAGAAAAAGAAGGCCGTCAGGAGCCTGCTCTGTCCCTGTGCCTGCGCGTTGTTCGTCGTCGGCGTCTATATGAGCTGGCAGATCTATATGAGCATTCCGATGAAAGAGCCGGAAAACAGGACGGCCGCAGCTGTGAAGGAAGAGGAAAATATCCCGATGCTTGCGGGCATTTATGAGGAAACGGCCAGTATAGATGGGGCTGCGCCGGGGGCGCTGTCCGGCGGAGAAGATGATTCGTCGTATGATGGGGAAGGCCCGGCAGATGCTGCTTTCCAGAGCACCGCGAGCGCGAGCGGCATTACGATAGACGGTATCCTGGGGCTGCTGAGGCATGAAGACGGCGGGTATCGTTATCAGGCCATTAAGAATTACCTGATCAAAATCTTCGATGGAGAGACTTTTTGGCTTGGAAGCGTCAGCGTTTCTTATGTCGATATGTATATTCTGCTCCTGTTACTGACAGGAGGGCTCTGGCTGGCAGGTTTCTGGGGATCATGGGCCGATAAAATGGCATCTTTCGGCGTCTTTACATTCCTGACAGGAATATGCTATACTCTTGTATTAGAGCTTTTATATTTATTTGCCTTCCCGATGGGAGAAGCGCTCCAGCTTGTATCACATGGGAGATACTTTGGTTCTTTTATGGGCGGCGTCGTCATTGCCTTTGCCAGCCTGCTGATACTGAGGACGCTGGAGAAAGAGGCGGAGAATAAACGTTTGAATCTGGCGGTCATATCCGGCCTGACGGCGGGAATTATCATCTGCACGCCGATGCAGAATTTTGTTGTGAAAAATATGGATACGCAGATTAAGGAAGAGAACTTATATGGGAGCCGGGAAATCGAGGAGGCTTTCAGGAGCATTTCGGCGAGAACGGAAAAAATTTATTTTGTGTGCAACGGGGGCGGCGGAAGCACCTATTTAATCTTTAAGAATCTGGTGAGCCCTGTTTTAACGCCTTATCAGGAGTATGATATCTATGGTTCGGAAGCGGCTTATGTCCGGCAGAATGAGATTCGGGCAGGACGGGGCGAAGAGAATTCGGAGAAGGGCATAATCCTGCCCTGCGATGCCCTGGAAGACAGGCTGGACGACGCTCAGTATCTGTTTCTTTTTCATCCGGGAGAGGTTTTTCAGGAATCCTATGGGAGTTTGTTTGAGGAGGACGATACGATAGAGGACGGCGCGTATTACCGGGTGGAGCGGACGGCAGATGGAATCCGGATGAAGTTTATTGGGAAAATTGACGTGGGGGTATATCGATAGGCTCATGAATTGTTTTATCATGAGAACTCTGGAGAATTTTATATGGATAAAGCAAAAAAGGTATTGATCGTCATTCCGGCCTACAATGAGTCGGAAAACATCGAGCAGGTGATAGAACAGATAACGGAGCGCCAGACGGCCCTGAACACCGCGGACAGCGGCGGCTTTCAATTCGATTATGTGATCGTCAACGACGGATCTACGGATGATACATTGAAAATATGCGAGGAGCGGCAGTATCATTATCTGGATCTTCCGATCAACCTTGGGATTGGCGGAGCGGTGCAGGCGGGATATGTTTATGCCTGGAAGAACGGCTATGATATCGCGGTGCAGATCGACGGCGACGGACAGCATGATATCGCTTATCTGGAAGAAATGCTGCACCCGCTCATAGCCGGCGAGGCGGACGTGGTCATCGGTTCCCGGTTCCTCAGGAAAGAGGGATTTCAGTCCTCTCTGGCGAGAAGGACCGGAGTCAGAATGCTCAGCCGCCTGATCCGTTTAACGACAGGGAAAAAAATCTATGACGTGACGAGCGGGTATCGGGCGGTGAATCGTAAATTTATCGGTATTTATGCCAGGGATTATCCGACGGATTACCCCGAACCGGAGGCGATCGTTACCGCGGTCATGTACCGGGGCCGGGTGATGGAAGTGCCGGTGCAGATGCGGGCGAGAGAAGGCGGCAAAAGCTCGATTAATTTCCGGAAGTCGGTCTATTATATGATCAAAGTAACGCTGGCGATTCTGGTCTGCCGGCTGAGTTACGGGGTCAGAAGGGCGAAAGACTGAGAGCGGCATATTTTAACGTTTGGAGAAAGGGGCAGATCATGGACATTATTCCCTCTACCCTGCGGTTTACACTGATCGCAGGCGTGATATGCTATTTTATTGTTATCCTGTATTATTTGAAACAGCGGGTGCTGAATCTGAAATATACGCTGCTCTGGCTGTTGGCGGGAGCCGTTATGGGAGTTCTGGTGGTTTTCCCGGAACTGCTCGTATCGATTATCCATCTGTTCGGGATAGAGGACAATATGAACGGCCTTTTTATCATGTGCATCGCGTTTATCCTGATGATCCTGATGGCGCTGACATCCATTGTTTCCAGACTGGACAGGAAGGTCAGGAAGATGGTGCAGGAAATGGGGATTATGGATAAGAGGATTCGGGAGCTGGAGGGGAAGATTGGGGAGTAAGAATATGGGGCCGTTAGTATCTGTGATTGTGCCATTATATAATTGCGGACAGTATATCGAAAAATGTATTTATTCTATTATTGGACAGAGTTATCCTAACCTGGAAGTTATTGTTGTAGATGATGGAAGTACTGATAATGGAGGTGCAGTTGTACAAAAATTATGTGAATTAAGTTCTAAAGTACAATATATTTACCAAAATAATCAGGGGGTTGCAAAAGCGCGTAACACGGCTTTACAGATGGCAAAGGGCAAATATTTGCTGTTTGTCGATGCGGATGATTATATAGATATGGACTATATTGAAGGTATGGTAAAATGTGCGGAAAGAAAGAAATCTGATTTAGTGATTGGTGGTTATACCATAGAATATTTGAAGGGCCGCAGGAGCAAGGCAGTTATACCGGGGGTATATAGGAGATTAGAACATGAAGAATGGGTTTATCGAATATCATCTACATGCAGCAGGTTGTATTTAAAAGAGTTTTGGGACGATTATCATCTTGAGTTTGTAACGGAAAAAGGTGCAAGAGCAGAAGACGTGCCGATTGTCCTGTTTTCAAATGCAATAGCCAGGCATATAGGAGTGTTGCAAAATGCGGGATATCATTATGTTCAACGTGCCAATTCGGCTATGAATAGTCTGGCTGTGCATCATAAAGATAAAAAAGCTGTTTTTTTGTTTCCATATAAAGCATTTCAGAAAATGTACCAGGAAGTTGTTGCAATATCGCCTGAAAATAGCAGAGTTTATTTTCATATGGGTATTTTAAAAGCCTTAGCGCATTTTGAATTTGTAATCTATAGAAATGCGGCTTCTGAAGAGAAGGAAAATTTTTCCGCCTATGTATGTGAATTATTAAAAAATGACTTTAAAGATATAAAGGATGATTGGAAGGCGGTTAGGAAAAAATGTGATTTGCCTTTTGTCATTAAGAGAGCAATAGATTTGTTTGTATTAAAATATAGCAGGATTCTATTGAAGAAAAAATAAAATGGAGACAATACAGGATGGTAAGATATTGTTTTGTAATTTTACATTATAATGCTATAGAAGAGACGGAAAAATGTATCGAGTCCATTCAGAGAATGGAGAATCAGGATGAAATTGCGATTGTGATTGTTGATAATGCTTCTCCGAATGGAACAGGAAGGCAGCTGGCAGTTAAGTATGGCGATGAGAAAACAATTTATATTTTATTAAGAGAAAGTAATGATGGATTTTCGAGGGGGAATAATGATGGCTGTCAATATGCGGTGGATAAATGGAATCCTTCATTTTTGATTGTTGCGAATAATGATGTTGAATTTATCCAACCTGATTTTACAAAGCGAATTGAAGAAGAGTATCAAAAAAGCCGGTTTGATATTTTGGGGCCAGATATTTTTAATCCTGAAACGAGGATTCATCAAAGTCCAATGTCAATAGAACCGCCAGATAAGAAGCGGATAAATAAGACAATTGTATTGAATTGGTGCATGATTGCGTTATATCCATTAATGCATCCTGTTATGAAAAAATATTTTCAGAAAGCAGAGAGCAAAGGGGTTGAAACCAATTACCGGAATTATCAGGAAAACATCTGTCTGATGGGTGCCTGTTTGATTTATGCTCAAAAGTATATAAAGGTGAGAAGAAAGATATTTGAACCCGAAACGCGATTTTTTTATGAAGAAAATATTCAGACGTTATGGTGTAGACGGCACGGAAAGAAGATGGTATATCAGCCGGAGCTAAAGGTATGGCATATGGAAGGCAGGGCGACAGAGACGATTGCGAATGAGAAAGAGCGAATGAGATTTTATATGCGGAATATATTGGAAGCGGCAAAGATATATAGAAAAGTTTTAGAAAGAAAAAATTAATTTGAATAAGATTTTCAATTAAGATTTTATAAAACGATGAAGTTGCGTATGTTAAGAAAAAATGGTATTCTTGTATAGAAAATTGTTATTCGTTATTTCATTTTTTATATAGAGTAGATAACTATAGTGTGGTTTGAAAGGAAATATAATGAAAAAAGCTTTTAGAAGAGTGCTGATATTATTGGGTGTTATGCTGATCAATGTATTTTTTTTAACCGTAGAATATACAGATGATATCAGCACAGAATTAGATATTGTAATAAGGGCAGAAAAAGAATTGACAATTCAGGCATTTATGTCTGAGACCATGGAGTTTGACGAAACACAATCACAAACGGTTATATGTGATGCAGAAGAAGATAAAACAGTTGCATTTAAGATGCCTGTGACGACAAAATATCTTCGATTGGATTTTGAAGGCGGGACTGATGAGATTTTTATAAAGAAATTATGTATTAATTATAAAACAGTATCTGTTGATCTTATACAGGGATATCAAAACACGGTTTTGTTACAGAATATGTTGAAATATGATGGAGCCGAAAATGGTATCAGGATATTGTGCACGGGTAATGACGCTTATGTGGTTTATGATCTTAGTTCTGTGGAATTAGACAGACTATTAGAAGATTATGCTGCGAATGATAATTTTAGAAAAAAGATAATACTTTGTGTTGCTTTTGATTTGATCTGCATTATTTGTTATGTACAAAGAAGGAAGTTGACAGCCTTTTTGCTTGAGATTATGGGTAATAGAGGTTTGTTGCTTGATTTGGCGAAGAATGATTTTAAGACTAAATATGCAGGATCATACCTGGGGATTATTTGGGCTTTTATACAACCTGTTGTAACGATATTAGTGTATTGGTTTGTATTTCAGGTGGGATTTCGATCAGGAGCGGTAGACGGTGCACCTTTTGTTCTGTGGTTGACTGCCGGTTTGGTTCCATGGTTTTTTTTCAATGAGGTGTTAAATAGTGCAACAGGTAGTTTATTGGATTATAGTTATCTGGTAAAAAAGGTAGTTTTTAATATAGAAGTTATACCGTCTGTAAGAATTGTTTCATCACTTTTTGTACATGTATTTTTTGTAATGTTTATGTTGTTCATATTTTTGCTTAATGGCATTTCTCCCAGTCTGGCATGGTTACAATTAATATATTATTCATTCTGTTTAGTTATGCTTGTTATGGGGATTACTTATTTAACAAGTGCTTTGGTGATATTTTTTAGAGACTTAGCCCAGATAATCGTGGTAGTTCTTCAGGTGGCTATGTGGATGACTCCCATTTTGTGGAATAGCAATATGTTATCTGATAAGTTACAGATTATTTTCAAGATAAATCCTCTTTATTATATTATTCAGGGGTACAGGGATGCGTTAATGTATCATAAATATTTTTGGGATTCGGAATACCAGACAGTATATTTTTGGATTTTTACATTAATTTGTTTATATATTGGAACAGGAGTCTTTAATAAACTGAAAGATCATTTTTCAGATGTGATTTAAAGTATTGTATTCAGAAAAATATCCTGTGAGTGAGCTTTTTATTTGCAGGATGAGCAGTATGTTAAAGAGGAAAGGAATAAATATAAAAATGGAAGATGTCATTGTTAAATGTGAAAAAATAAGCAAAATATATAAGTTGTATGATAAACCGGGAGATCGCGTAAAAGATGCTTTAAATTTATCAAAAGGCCAATTATATAAAGAATATTTTGCATTATCAAATGTGGATATGAGTATATCCCGAGGGGAGTGCGTAGGTATAATAGGAACCAATGGAGCAGGTAAATCAACCTTGTTGAAGATTGTAACAGGAGTTTTAAGGCAGAGTTCGGGCACCGTTACTGTAAGAGGAAAAATTTCTGCTTTATTAGAATTAGGAGCAGGGTTTAACATGGAGTATACGGGCATTGAGAATATTTATATTAATGGAAGAATGACGGGATATACGCGAAAGGAAATCGACAAGAAATTGCAAGATATATTGGATTTTGCAGATATAGGAGATTTCGTGTATCAACCTGTAAAAACATATTCCAGTGGTATGTTTGTAAGATTAGCTTTTGCGGTAGCAATTAACATTGAGCCGGATATTCTGATTGTCGATGAAGCTTTGGCTGTTGGAGATGTATTTTTTCAGTCAAAATGTTTTAAAAAATTTGAAGAGTTTAAAAAACAAGGGAAAACGATTCTGTTTGTAAGTCATTCACTTGGCACTATACAAAAATATTGTGATCGAGCGATTTTGCTAAATAAGGGACAGAAACTTGCGGAAGGAAAACCAAAGGAGATAATTGATTTATATAACAAACAAATTTCGTTGGAGAAAAAGACAGACGATAAGAGACAATCACAACATGAAACAGAAAGTGTAGAAGTTTCATCAGATTCTTTTTGGAAAGATCAGCTGATTACGAATCCGGAGATTTTAGAATATGGCAATAAAAAGGCTGAGATTATAGATTTTGCTTTGATTGATGATTCTGGTACGATTACCAATAATATTATGAAAGGGTCGGAGTTTAAAATTTGTATGAAAGTGAGGTTCTATGAGACCATAGATGAGCCAATTTTTGCTTTTACAATAAAAGATTTGAAGGGAACTGAATTAACAGGTACAAATACATTATTGCAGAAGATTGTGCCTGGAACAGTAGAAGCGGGAAGTATCAGAGTAATTTCTTTTAAACAAAAAATGCTTTTACAAAGCTATGAGTATTTATTATGTCTGGGGTGTACGGGCTTCCGGGATGGGGAATTGGTAGTATATCATAGACTATATGACATATGCAATATTTCGGTATTAGCGAACAGAGATACAATAGGAGTGTTTGATTCAAATTCTGAAATAGAAATCGGATAGGTGATAAAATGGCAATATTTAATTTGGATTATTATAGCGGCGAAAATTTATATTCGGATGGCGATATCGAAAATACGATTATGAATATTGTAAAAAATGGTGAGAATTATGCAAAGTATGCCGGTAGCGAGAATTATTATCCTATCATGTATCACTTATCCTCAGAGCGGGAGAATATTTTGAACTGGTATCCATTTAAGCAGACAGATAAAATATTGGAGGTTGGATCGGGGTGCGGCGCGCTTACAGAACTTTTTTGTCAGAGAGCAAAGTCGGTCACTTCTATAGAATTGTCGAAGAGAAGGGCAGAGATTAATTATGAGAGGCATAAATCATATGATAATCTTGAAATTATTGTTGGAAACTTTAATGAGATAGAGTTAACCCAAAAGTATGATTATGTAATCTTAACAGGTGTATTTGAGTATGCAATCAGTTTTACTGATTCGGATGATCCATATGTCTCTTTCTTGAATAATTTAAAAAAATACTTAACAGATAATGGTAGAATATTGATATCTATTGAGAATCGTTTGGGAATAAAATATTTTACAGGAGCAATGGAAGATCATGTAAATGAATATTATTTGGGTTTAAATAATTATCCAAATAATAATACGGTCAGAACATTTACCAAAACAGAGCTGGAAGAAATATTTAAAAGATGCAGTATAAATGTATGGAAATTTTATTATCCATATCCTGATTATAAATTTCCTACGGAGATCTTTTCTGATTCAAATATTAATTCAGGTAATTATGGAAAGGTGTATCGTAATTACCAAAAAGAAAGAGTGGAGTTAATCAATGAAATAGAAATGATTCAGACTTTTAAGAAAGAAGAAATAATGGATGTTTTTTCAAATTCTTTTTTAGTCGAATTGGCTACGGGAAATTTAAATCTTACTGATATTGTATATGTAAAGGCTAATAATACAAGAAGAAAGGAGTTTTGTATTTCTACTAAAATACTGTTAGAAGAAGGAGAATATAAAGTAGAAAAAGCCGCTTTAAGTGAAAATGCTCTTTCGCACATAAACCAGATATATAAAAATCAGGAGATGAGTCTGCCATCCGGTTTTACCTATTTAAAGGGGGAATTGTATAATGGTGTAGTGAAGTATCCTTATCTTCAAACAGAAAATATGGATGTATTTTTAGCAAAGATGATGACAAGCGGAAAGAAAGAGACAATTAAAAAGAAGATTGATATGATATGTGCGTCTATTTTGGATAGTTCTTCTGATGAGGAAAAAATTTATACTGCGGAATTTAAAAAATGGTTTGGTGATGCGCAATATGCTGGTAAATTGGAGTGTATTAAAAATTGTAATATAGATTTAATTTTCGATAATATATACCCAGGAAAGGAGGATTATGTAATAATTGATCCGGAATGGGTTTGCCCTTTTTGGGTTCCGGCCAGGTTTATTATTTGGCGGATGTTAAATGAATGGTATGCAAAAAATGAAAAGGCGGAAAAATATTTTCCAAGGAAAGAATTATACATGGAATATGGTATAACAGAGGAGATGACGGCAGTTTTCAGATCATGGGCAATTTATTTTGCTACAAGATATGTTTCCTGCGATGATTTGGATAATGCGACCATTCCGGTTATGAAAGTTGATTTAAACCAGATATTAAAGGATTTCCAGGATATTAATTCACTCTGTTCCGCACTTTATATTGATTACGGAAATGGCTTTTCCGAAGCTGATAAAATGTGTATCAAGATAAAGTTACAAAATGGTGAATTTAATATAAAAGTAGTTTTAGATAGTTCTAAAAGAATAGAGGCGCTTCGATGGGATCCTGTAGAATATCGATATTGTAGATGTTTTATTCGAAGTTGTACTTTAGATGAAAAGGAAAAAGAAGTTATTGCTGTTAATGCCGAAGAAAAAGATGCGACGTTATTCATGCAAATGGATCCGCAATTTATTATCCAGATTCCTCCCGGTAATTATTCAGAATTGGCAATATGCGGGACTTTTGAATATTTGGATAACAGGACTGTTTACGAAAATGTTCAGAAGATCAGGGAGCGTGAGATTGAGCATCATGAAAATATCCGGAAAATCATGGAGCAGGAGATTGAAGAACTTAAAAAGTATAACATCATATGGAAGATATCAAGGGGGTGGCAGAAATTGAAAGGCGTATGTCTGAGAAAACGCTGATTTAATCCGAAGAATCAAACGCCAGGGTATCAAAAGGGAATGATAAGGAGCATATTGTGTGAAAACAGAGTGGGTAGAAAATGAATATTTTACATTATGTCATGGGAATACCGCCGATAAGAGAAGGCGGTGCAATTAAATATGCTTTAGATTTAGCAGAAAAACAGGCAGATTATAATCAAAAAGTTTTTTTGTTATATCCAGGAGCCATTCGTGGAAGAAAAAAGGTCTGTATCCGGAAAAGAAACGTGAAAAATGGAATAAAATATTTTGAGATTATTAATCCTTTACCTGTGCCTGGTGCATTTGGAATGTGTAATGAAAAATATTTTACAGAGAAAGCCGACAAAGAAGTATATTATAAATTTCTGAAAGAAAATAAGATTGAAATGATACATTTTCACAGTTTACAGGGGCTTCATATAGAATTACTGGATGCGGCGGATGAATTGCATATAAATAAGGTTTTTACCAGTCATGATTATTTTGGAATATGTCCTAAAACCATTTTGCTATATAGAGAAAGAATTTGTCATGATATTGATTGGAGCAAATGTGCAGAGTGCTGTGATCATCCGGATTCTTATGCAACTCTGGTCAGGAGACAGTCTCATTGGTTTAGAGGTATAGTTAAATGTACATTCTTATTTACTTTACTTGAGGTTGTATGGAAAAAAATCGGAAAAAAAACAGATATTATTCCAAAAGAAAAGAAGAATGACACAGGGATACGGCAAACAGATTATAAAGAATTAAAAAATTATTATATGGAGATTTTTAGAAGGATTGATTTAATGCATTATAATAGTACTGTTGCTCAGAAAGTGTATGAGGAATTTCGGGGGCATCATGTATTTCTGTTAGAGGGAATTATGCATAGTGATATTATTGATAAAAGAAAGAGGAGATATTGTGGAGATATTATCCGGTTTGGATATTTGGGAAATGGAGAAGTATATAAAGGATTTCCAATTTTAAGAGAAGTATTAGATAAGATATATGCAGAGAAGAAGTATAATTTTTTCCTGAATATATATTTTCAAAATGATATGGATAGAGAATATATTGTTCCACATAAAAGATATCAATATTCAGATATAGATGACGTATTTAATGATATGGATGTTCTAATTGTTCCGAGTTTATGCGCTGAAACATATGGATTTGTAGTGTTAGAAGCCATTATGCATGGCATACCTGTTGTAGTGACTGCCAATGTTGGAGCAAAAGATTTTTTAAGAAATTATAAGGAAATAGGAATCATAGTAGAACCTGATAAAGATAATTTAGAAAGCGCGATATTGACCTTGTTGAGTAATAAAGAAAAAATTAATAAAATGAATAAAAATATTTGTAATTCATCTATTGATTTGAATTTTGGAGTACACACTCAAAAAATTTTAGCGGTATATAGAAATTTACAAAAGACTAATGTGAAAGCATAGACAGGATGGAAAAAATAAATGAATAGTGTAGATATTATAATTCCGATATATAATGCATTTGAAGATCTGGAAATCTGCTTGAATAGCCTGTATCAATATACAGATTTAAAGCAGAACAGATTGATATTAATTAATGATAACAGTCCGGATGAAAGAATTCGCCCTTTTCTTGATAAACAGGCCAGGGAAAATGTTATAGTAATCCATAATGAAATAAACAGGGGTTTTTCTAACAATATTAATATTGGGATGGCACAATCCGGCGTTAATGATGTGATTTTATTAAATTCAGACACGATCCTTACCTCTAATTGGGTTGAAAAAATGATGGAATGTGCATATAGCAGTAAAGAAATTGGAACAGTCACGCCGTTATCAAACAATGCGACTTTATGTTCTGTACCGGAGCTTTTTGAAGAAAATGAATTACCTCCTGGGATGAATGTTGATCAGGCAGCAGAAATTGTAGAGCAATGTAGTCTAAAAAAATACCCGCAAATATCTGTGGCTCATGGGTTTTGCATGTTAGTTAAAAGAGAAGTAATAAAACTAATTGGAGATTTCGACGCGGAAACCTTTGGGCGTGGTTATGGCGAAGAAAATGATTTTTGTAATCGTGCCGAACAGATGGGATATATTCATGTAATGTGTGATAATACTTATATATATCATAGCGGCACCAGGTCCTTTGTATCCAAAGAAAAGGAAAAATATATTGAAGCGCATCAGAAAGTTTTATATGATAGATATCCAAAACAGATGAAAGCAAATGAAATGCATATTGGAAGTAATCCAAATCAACTGATTGGAAAAAATATTGAGCGTTTCTGGGCAGTTAATAATGGGAAAAGGAATATATTATATGTATTACAATCAGATTTCAGAAAGGGAGCAGAAAATAATGTCGGTGGGACGCAGATGCATGTGAAGCATTTGACGGAAGGTCTTAAAAATAGTAATAATATTTTTGTTGCCGCAATTAATGGAAGCTATCTGCAGTTTACTGCATATATAGAACAGGAAGAATATATTTATCGTTTTTTTGTTGGTGAAAAGGCCAGTTTTTTCAGATTCAGGGATCGCAATTTTGCAAGGATTTTTAAGGAAATCTATACTGCATTTCAGATTGAGCTGGTACATGTACATCATCTTTTGTCATTGTCCCTTGATATTATTTATGAAGCGAATAAACTGGAGATTCCTGTTATATTTACAATACATGATTTTTGGAGTGTGTGTCCTAATATTACACTTCGTAATACAAGTGGATTAATATGTATGAAAGAAGAAGATAATCGCTGTAGAGAATGTTTATCTGTAAATGCAAAGATATACGAGAAGAATTCTTATATTGAATTATGGAGAGGACAATTATGCGAGGCATTAAGTTTATGTGAAGCATTGGTGGTTCCTTCTGAAAGCGCTAAGGAAATTATAGGGAACTATTATCCAGACTTAAAGAGTAAGATCAGGATAATTTCTCATGGACTGGATATCGGAAAACAAATGAAAATTACGGATAAATATCTGCAATGCGAGAATATTTATCTGGAGAAATATAGCCTGGAGACCAGTAACGAGTGTCTGGTCCTGAAAGGACAGATCGCTTTTCGAAATTCAGAGAAAGTGATAGACAGTGTATATATTAAAGTTGAAAGTGGTAATGAAACAGGGCTTTGGATACCGGCTTTTTTAGAGTACGGTCTGGTTTTTAAAGTCAATATCCCCGTGTGGAGAATTGAAAAAGAAAAATATAAATTAACCGTATATGTTAGTGAAGGCGAAAGTAATTTCTATGAAATCAAAGAAATCAGTGGGAGAATACAACCATGTTTGAATGGTAAAGATAAGTTCCACGTTGCTTTTATTGGCGGTATCAGTGAGATAAAAGGAGCAAAACAAATAAAAAAGATTATAGAAAAATCAAGTAAAAATACGCGCTGGTTTATTATAGGCGATATAGGAGATGCAGATTTATTACAATATGAAAACAGTCGTTTAATAAAAGTTGGGAAGTATAAACAGGAAAATTTAAATCTAATTTTAAATGCTTATCAAATTGATATTATAGGCATTTTGTCTATATTGCCGGAAACTTTTTCTTACACTTTATCGGAGGCGTTGGGAATGAGCAGGCCAGTTTTTGTAACGGATATCGGGGCGCTTGGAGAGCGTGTACGCAAAACAGGTATTGGGAAGGCAGTGCCGGTTAACAATATAGTCGAGGAAGTATTGAGTTATCTGGACGGATTGATGAGCAATGTGGACTTATATCAGAATGAAGTTGAAAAATGTAAGAGAATCACATTAAAAACACAAGAAGAGATGTGTAAGGAATATCAGGTATTGTATGAAAAATATTTAAAGGAAAAGGCAGAATATGATAAAAATTCATATGATAAAGAATTTATCTGGAGAGGAATGGAGGCAGGCGTTTCAGATAATAAGTATGTCCCGGCAAATCAGATGTCAGCGGCAGAATTAAAATATGTGCAGAATATTCAGGATAGTTTGACGTGGCGAATTGTAGTGAAACTTATCAATATAAAATTCCCATTTAAAGATAAGATATATCATTATTTGATTAGCAGAAAGAACAGGAATGGCTGAGTATAGGTTTTGAATTTCGAAATTATTTATGTTTGCAGAGCTTGTTTTATGAGGTTTCTCAGAAGTTTTGAGTTATAGAGTTATAAGCAGGGAAGGAGATTGTTATGATGAAAGTAGTAATTTTAGCAGGTGGATTTGGGACAAGGATTAGCGAGGAAAGTCACTTGAAACCAAAGCCCATGATTGAAATTGGCGGGAAACCTGTTTTGTGGCATATTATGAAAGAATATGCATATTATGGATTTTACGAGTTTGTGATATGTTGTGGATATAAGCAGCATGTTATTAAAGAGTGGTTTAACGATTATTATTTGCATAATAGCGATATTACATTTGATTTCAGCAATGGTGGAAAGATGACCGTTCACAATAACGTAGCTGAACCATGGAAAGTTACATTAGTAGATACTGGTTTGCATACAATGACCGGCGGGAGAATTAAGCGTATTAAAGAATATATTGGTGATGAGACGTTTATGCTTACCTATGGCGATGGGGTTGCTGATGTGGATATTGCAGAAACATTGAAATTTCATCGTGAACATGGTAAAATGGTTACAATGACGGCAATTCGTCCAGAGGGAAGGTTTGGGGTGCTTGATATTGACAGTAATTCTACCATAAAAGCTTTTCGTGAAAAAAGTAAAAGTGATAGCGGATGGATAAATGCCGGGTATATGGTGCTTAACCCACAGATATTTGATTATATTGATGATGATAGTACAGTATTTGAAAGAGAGCCTTTGGAAAGAGTTGCAGGAGAAAATCAGTTAGTAGCTTATCGGCATAAAGGTTTCTGGCAGTGTATGGACACGCAGAGAGATAAGCAGAAACTGGAAGAAATGTGGGCTGCCAATAAGGCGCCGTGGAAGGTATGGTAGTATATGGGAAAGCTGTTTGCAGGTAGAATAAAGGAGATTGCGACTGTTTGTGTAATATATATTTTTTTGTTGCTAATCACATTTTTTCCTGTCATTTTTGGAAAAAAGTCTTTATATCCTATGACATACCTGGGTAGGTCTACCGCTTATCTGGTGGGTGATGAAAGTATATATGAATATCTTATGCATGGTGGAACATATGTGGACGCGGGCGCGGCTGACTGGGTAGAAATTCCGATTGTTGCTGCAGCAAATTCATGTATAGCGCACGGTGAAATGCCATTGTGGGATGTCTACAGTTCTATGGGAATGCCAATTATTGATAATAATAATGGCAGTACGTTAGCGCCTTTTGCATGGCTGCTTAGTATAAACGATTCAGAGGCAATGTGGAATTTCGTTTATCTGGCGCGCCTTTTTATCATGATGATTTTTACATATTTCTTTTTTAGAGAGATGCAGATAGGGAAGCTTGGATCTTTTACAGGCGGATTTGTATTTGGTTTTTCCGGGTATGTAATTCTTTATATGGATATCTTTTTCCTGCATGTGGATACTTTCTTACCGATGCTCATGTGGGCATCTTTGCATTATAAAAATAAACATACGATAAAAAACTGGATTTTGGTAACTCTTTCTATCGTATTCATGTGCTTGGGTGGAAATCCACAAAATCTTATTACCGGATGTTTGTTGGCTGTTTCTTACTATCTGTTCTTAACTTGTGCTAAACAGGAGAATGTTCGACGTGTTTTCAGGAAAGAGGTATTTATCGACTTTTTTCAGTATTTAGCCGCTTATATTTTTGCGGTAGCTTTAACTATGGGATATTGGCTTTCTTTTATTACATTGTACTTAAATTGCCATTCATACCATGGACACGCCGGAATGTCAATAAAAAGTATAAAAGAATTTATGGGATTTATTTTGCCAGTTGGATTATTTGATCATACGCGTCGTGGGCTGCTAATGCCCTATTTAGGGGTAATGGTATGTATCTTTATAGTCTCACAGATTATTATTAAAAAAAACAGGAAATTTTTCGCTGAAAAGATATTTTTCGTTGGATTTATTATATTGTTTTCTTTAAAGATACTTGGTTTTCCATTAATAAACTGGATAGGAAAGCTCCCAATATTGTCTAATTTATCTTTTACTAAGTATAATGCAGCAATATATTTTGGAGTTGCATGCCTGGTGGCTATGATATTTGATGATATGTTGCGAGAGGTGAATATCAGAAGAAAATTTATAACATGTTTTTTGGTTTTACTGTGTTGTATAGTTGCTTTGCTGAATAATCATTTTAATTTTTATAATATGAATGAACTGGTTGTAACATATTTACGTTATATGGAGGTAATTTATGTATTTATAATAGGAATAATGTTAATATGTATATTATATAGTAATGTGAAACTTTTCATATTTGCATGCAGCGGTTTAATTGTTCTGGAATTAATGAGTTATCCAATGTTTCAGAATATAATCAGAATTGATAAAGAGACTGCATTTCATGAACCGGAATTTGTTGAGGTGTTAAAGAGCAGCAGAGAGAATGATTATGATAGAGTATTTTGTTTAAATGGATTACTTATGGGAAATATGTCGGCAATATATGAAATTTGCAGTTTAAATGGAATTTCACCGACACCGGAGATTCATTATTGGAATTTTATGAATGAATTAGTTTTGGATCATAATCTTGATCTGCAAATGGTTACAACGGAGTCAAATGTGTACGTTCCCTCTTCCAAGAGGTATCTTGATTTATTAGGCGTTCAGTATGTGTTGACGGATAATTATGTTACAATAGAGGACCCTGATTTAATTGTAATATATGAAGGCGATGGAGTGACTATATATCATAATAATTCTGCCTGTAATAAAGCGTTTGCTGTTCATAATTTATTATATTCAGATTGCGAAGAAACAAGTTTGCAGTATTTAAAAGAGGATATAGATTTATCGATGACTGCGGTGATTGAAACAGAGGACGATGGGGATATCGAGATAGGGCAAAGCGCCGGAAGTGTCGATGAAATAGAGATAGTTGAATATAATAATAATTCAGTAGTTATCGAATGTGCAATGGAAGAAAATGGGCTTTTAATACTTTCGGATTTATATTATCCAGGCTGGAAAGTATATGTTGATGGAGTAGAAGATAAAGTAATCAGGACAGATGACATTTTGAGGGGAGTATATTTGACAGCGGGAGAACATGATGTGAGATTCGTATATAAACCGGGTTCATTGAAATACGGTATTGCAATAAGTATTGGTAGTATAGTAATATTTATATTAGTGTTAGTGATAAAACGAAAAAAGGAGACTGTGAGATGAAGAAAAAAGTGGTAATAGTTGGAGCCGGCATAGCTGGCCTTACAACAGGTTATAAGTTAATCAATGCTGGTTATGATGTGACTATCGTCGAACGAGATGATGCGGTTGGCGGGCTTTCGAGGACATATAAAGATAAGAAATTTGCTTTTGATAGCGGTCCTCACAGGTTTTATACAAAGAATCCGGAAGTGATTGCGTTCATTCAGGATATATTAGGTGAGAATTATTTATCTATGAAGATGACCAGTAGTGTATATATTCTGGGGAAATATTATGATTGGCCGCTTTCATTAAAAGTTGTCTTAAAACTACCTTTCAAAGTGATGTTTTTTGCAGCTATAGATATGATCCGTTTAATGTTTAAGAAGCCGAAAGATGTAGATAATTATAGTGAGTATGTATTGCAGAGGTATGGTAAAACGTTATACAGAATTGATTTTGATCCATACACAGCAAAGTTTGCTAAAATCCCAACAAATCAATTGCATTCTGATTGGTCAAAGGCGGGTGTTAACCGTGCTGTAATTAACGAGAAAGTCAAAATGAATTCAATATTTGATGTAGTAAAAAACACGATTTTTCCGCAGAAAGAAAATATTACAATTATTTATCCGAACGAAGGAATCTCCGTTTTTAGTGAAGTATTGAAGAAGCGGATTGAGGAAAAGGGCGGCAAAATTATTTTAAATACTAAGCCAACAACGTGTGAAATAAATAATAAAAAAATCATAGCGGTTAATTTTACAGATGGCAGTAAAGAAGAAAATGTGGATCATGTTGTGTGGACAGGTTCTATTAATGAAGCGGCTGAAGTACTACATTTACCTCAAAAGGAGTTAGAATATTTAAATATTATTACTTATAATGTAAAGTTAAAAGGCGAACCTAAGATGAAGGACCAATGGATTTATTATGTAGATGACGATTTGATTTTTAACCGTTTATATAATACTGTGCGTTTTTCTCCTTATAAAGCGCCAAAGGGGTATTATGGACTTTGTGTTGAAGTTACCTGTAGAGATAATAGTGATGTGATGAAAAATCCGGAGAGTATTTATGATAGAGTATTAGCGGATTTAAAAAAGGTTAGACTAATTGATTCGGATAAAGAAGTGGTGGGTATTTCACATCAGTTGTTATATCAGGCATACCCAATTTATAAGATAAATTACAGAACAGAATTAAGAAAAGCTTTTGATGATATTAATAATAGTGTTGAAAATCTGACTTTAGCGGGAAGAAATGGTTTATTTTGGTACAACAATATGGATCATTCAATTGAAAATGCCTTTGAAACCGCTCAAAATATTATGAATGGGAAACGGCATATTGCAATAAATGAATTCTGGAAGTAGGCTGGGCATGAGAAGACGAATATCTTTTACGATATTTATTGTTGTAAATATGATAATTGCATTATATTGTATCATATCATTCTGGAGTTTTGGAGAGATAAAGAGCAATCCCGTAAAATTTTTGTGGGGAAGCTATGAAAATAAAACAATATATTTATTGGAAGATATAGTTGAAAATAATCTTCTCGAAAATGCCGTTGTATTAGATAACAATAATATATATGCGGAAGATGCTGATTCCATTATAAGAATTCACGAGAGCTATAGTATTAAATCTATTGTAATAAATGTTTTGGATTTTGAAAATCCGGAAGGGACAGATGCTTTAGCATTAACCACACATGTTTATTATAGAAATAAACAAAATGAAGAAAAATCAAAAATATTGCTAACAAGAATCGGAGATAATATTTTTAATTTGGATGATTGTAAATCGAAGGAGTGTATTATCTCATTAAGTAATATTCCTCAAAGCAGCATATTAATACAAAGTATTGAAGTATGTAATTATAAGCAGAAGTATCAATACATTTTCTGGGGACTGACATTATGCATTATATTATGTACAATGGGTATAAATTATTGCAAAACAGAACGGGAAAAGTATAATAAGCATTCTGATTTGATTTATAAAATGAGGAAATATACATTTCTGGTTTCTTTTTGTTTTACAATAATATTAATTGGAATATATGTTTATTACTACTTTCTGTGGCCGCATATAATTCATCCTGAAGCATATAGTGATTTTGCGCAGTATGCAAATAAGGACCGTGGATTATTTTTGAAAAATTTAATACCTAAAGTTTTTGATTGCACAATGATTGAGCATGGGTTATATCGGTCAAGGGCATTGGCTTTTCTATGGCAGTATATTGATACGAATCTAATGATTGTGCTTGATAGATTAATTCCCGGATTTGGGATTAAAATGCCATTAACGCTATTGATAATCCCGGCGTCAATATTAGTATGGGGATATGTATTCAGGAAAAACTTCACGGATGTTTCATGGGTATGGGGAATATTATTTGGCGCAGTTATGTTATTTATTCCTAATATTCAAACAGCTACATATTTATTTTTAAGATCTGCTAAAATTCTTGTGCCGGTTTTAGGACTTGGAATTATAAATTATGGTATAAATCATCTGGAAGAAGATATGACAATAAAACAATATGCACAAATATGGAAGGAAAATATTTTGTGCATTTTATTGTTATTTATTTTATGTACATTTGATGAACAAGTGATAGCTGTATGTGTTTTTTTGTTTGGTATTTCGATATTATCGATGCTGTATCGGAAAAGAATACAGCGTTTGAGTATAAATATGTTAGCTGTATTGGTTATGTATATTGTATATGATAAATGGTGGGGACGTTGGCTGTTTGAATATTTTACGCCGGTAAAATTACAAAAGCATGTGCATAATATTTCAATGGTTATTACGGATTTTGATTTTATATATGTGCGGCAAAGTCTGGAAATTTATGTAAAGATTTTGCGGGAAACTTTTATTAATGATATTATATTAGGTGCAGTTTTTGGGGTTTTTATTGGATTATGGTTTTGTATAGATAATTGGAAAGAAAAGTTAATTGCTATTTCTTTATTGTTATTATCTTATGGTTTGACATTAGTAATCTTAATAGGATTACCAATATTGTACTACTATGATGATATGATATTAAGTATTTATTTTATTAGTTCTATTCTGATTTTTATATATGCAATGATTTATGTCTTATCCAAATCTAAAATATTAGAAAACACTAAGCATAGTACAGGTTTTATTAAAAGAGAAATTGTAGTGTTTGCGCTTATGTTATTACTGTTCGTAAATATTAGAAATATTGAGCAGTGTCACTTGCGGCATCTGGGTATTAATGGCGGATCGGTCCAGTTTAGGGATGAATTATATGATTTATCATATTTTGATAAATATTATGATTCTGTTATTGTGACCAGGCAGCAATATGATAATTATATAGAGAAATAATATAAAAAGGTGGAACGGCTATGGAAAGAGTTTTGGTAACAGGTGGAACTGGTTATATTGGACAATATGTGTGTAATTTGTTAAAAGAGATGGGATATGAAGTGATCATTACCTCCAGAAAAAATACTGCAAACGTGTTGGGATATCCCTGCCGTTACCTGGAATTACTGGATACGGAATCAATTGAGGGGTGCTGTAAAGATATAGATATCGTTATTCATATGGCTAATTTAGACGAACGGCTTATAAAGGAGAGGACGAAGGAAGCTTTCCTGGCAAACTCATATGCGACAAGAGAAATATATTTGGACGCGGTGAAAAATGGAGTAAAACAGTTTATTTATCTGTCAACCTTTCATGTATATGGTAAAAGTGACGGAATAATTGATGAAATGGCTGAAATACATCCTAAAACAGATTATGCTTTATCACACTATTTTGCCGAATGTTTTCTGAAACAGTTATCTGAACAGACAACCTGTAAAGTTTCGGTCATACGCCTGGCAAATGGTATAGGGCTTCCCCTGGCGGATGTGGATAAATGGTATTTGGCCGTTAATGATTTTTGCAGATTGGCTTATTATGAAAAAAAGATTACTATGAAGTCAAATGGTTTGCCAATCAGGGATTTTATTGCAATTAAGGATGTCGCGCAGGCTGTTTTGGTATTAATGCAACAAAATGAAAAGCAAAAGAATATTTATGATATATATAATATAAGTATGCAGAAAACATACAGCATTAGAGAAATTGCAATTAAAGTGGCAGAAGTTTATGAAAGTAAATATCATGGGAAGGTGTTTTTAGAGGTTCCGGAAGTGACAGAACAGCAAATACAGGAAATAAAACCTTTGTTGTTCAAATCTGAAAAGATACGTTGCATGGGCTGGAAGCCGGAAAGTAGCATAGAGAAGGTAATAGAAGAAATTTTTGATTGGTTAGATAAAGAGAGTTATTGTAAAGGAATCTGAAATGAATTATAAAGCAGAAGTAAGTTATATAAAAGGTATTGGAATAATTTTGATAGTTTTAAGCCACTGTTGCGGATTTATTCAACCATATTTAAGTATGTTTTCCGTTGCAATTTTCTTTTTTGTAATTGGTTATACATATAATTATGAAAAGTATGCGGCGAATTATCCGTTATTAATAGGGACAAGGATTTATTCATTGTTGTCACAGTATATAATCTATATGGTGATATTGATGATTTTTCACAATTTTTTTATTGATACGGGAGTGATCAATGATGTGTCAGTGAAATACCAGGGATTTGATTATATCAATCAATTTGTCAGTTTCTTTCTGTTGAATAACGAACCGGAATGCGGAGCTGTCTGGTTTCTTGTACCATGGATATGTTCAACGTTTCTGTTTGGATATTTATGCTGGAAATGCAACAGGTATAAGAGACCGGCGCTGCTTGTGAGCGTAGTATGTATTTGCCTGGGGATATTAGGAGAAGTATTAATAATATCCGGATACAGGAATGGTTACCGATTTGAAACAACTTTATTAGTGATGCCGATTGTGTTGCTGGGGTGGTTAATAAAGAGATATAACGGAATATGCAAAACTAATATAGGGGGGGGGTATTTTATCTGTTATCATTATAATAGGTGCATATAAATATTATGGTATATCAATTAGTATGGGAAGCGGTATTATTTTAAGCCCGTATACTTTTTATATTATTACTTTTGCAGGTCTGTATTTAACCGGTTACTGGGTAAAGCTGTTAAATAAGCTGAATTGGAAAAAATGGAATATAATTGAGATATGCGGAAAATATAGTTTTGACATAATGGTCTTACATATGTTGTTTTTTCGGTTGTGTTGGGCCGCAAGTAAAGTTTGGGGGGAACCGGAAGAATATGTTTCATTTGTTTTCTCTCATACTATGGTGTGTTTCCTTACGGGTATAGTTTGTCCGATTATTATAAGATATGGATGTAATTGCTTTATCGTAAAGATAAAGAAGTGCATTAATTAATAGAAGGTACAGAATGAATTATAATAAAGAAGTAAGTTATATAAAAGGTATTGGAATAATTTTGGTAGTTTTGGGCCATTGTTGTAGATTTATCCAACCGTACTTATATATGTATCATGTTGCAATTTTCTTTTTTGTAATTGGTTATACATATAATTATGAAAAGTATGCGGCGAATTATCCGTTATTAATAGGGACAAGGATTTATTCATTGTTGTCACAGTATATAATCTATATGGTGATATTGATGATTTTTCACAATTTTTTTATTGATACGGGAGTGATCAATGATGTGTCAGTGAAATACCAGGGATTTGATTATATCAATCAATTTGTCAGTTTCTTTCTGTTGAATAACGAACCGGAATGCGGAGCTGTCTGGTTTCTTGTACCATGGATATGTTCAACGTTTCTGTTTGGATATTTATGCTGGAAATGCAACAGGTATAAGAGACCGGCGCTGCTTGTGAGCGTAGTATGTATTTGCCTGGGGATATTAGGAGAAGTATTAATAATATCCGGATACAGGAATGGTTACCGATTTGAAACAACTTTATTAGTGATGCCGATTGTGTTGCTGGGGTGGTTAATAAAGAGATATAACGGAATATGCAAAACTAATATAGGGGGGGGGTATTTTATCTGTTATCATTATAATAGGTGCATATAAATATTATGGTATATCAATTAGTATGGGAAGCGGTATTATTTTAAGCCCGTATACTTTTTATATTATTACTTTTGCAGGTCTGTATTTAACCGGTTACTGGGTAAAGCTGTTAAACAGGCTGAATTGGGGAGAATGGAATATAATTGAGCTATGCGGAAAATATAGTTTTGACATTATGGTCTTACACATTCTGTTTTTTCGGTTGTGTTGGGCTGCAAGTAAGGTTTTGGGAGAATCGAAAGAATATACTTCATTTGTTTTTTCTCACAGTTTAATATGTTTTATAATGGGTGTAGTTTGTCCGATTATTATAAGATATGGATATAATTGTTTTATAGCAGGAATAAAAAGGATATATAATGATGGAACGTGAAGAGTGGCTGGATGTCGCAAAAGGAATAGGTATCATAATGGTAGTGACACAGCATTTTCTTGGTGGTAAATTGGGAGAATGGATATTAATGTTTCATATGCCGCTATTTTTCTTTCTTTCAGGTTATATATTTCATGCAGAGAGATATGGTAGTTTCTCTTTATTTTGGAGAAATAAAGTCAGGCGCAGGGTAAGAACGTATATTTGGGTATCAATCCCATTGATATTATCCAGGGGGGGGGTATACATGCAAAGAGTGGATTCACATGCTTTGTGATGTGATTTCCCAAAAAAGAGTTTGGACAATTTGGTTTTTGGCATGCTTGACAATTACTGAAATAATAGCATATTTGATGTATAGAATATTAAAAAAAATATCTTATCAATATATAGGAGCAATATTATCGTTGCTGATTGGGCTTGTATATGCAAAAGTGATAAACAGACCACTTGTCTGGAATACGGATATTGCATTAGTTGCTGTTTTTTACTTCACAAATGGGAGGATATTTGCTTATTATCATTGCGCGGAATTGATGAGGAATTGCAAACAGAGAGTAATTTATGCCGGTGTATGTTTTTTATTGGTTGAAATAATCAGACGGGCAAATGAAGTATTGGGAGGCGGATTTCTAAATATGGGAGGGGGTAATTATAGAATCGAATGGCTGACGATTCCGGCATCGTTAATAGGAATAGGGGGGATATTATGGATTTCAATGAAATGGGAAAAATTTTCGCTTTTTGCTTTAACAGGTCGTAATTCTCTTTATATTTTTGCCTGGCATAATATAATATTTCGACCTCTTATTGAAAAGATATTTTGTTTATCAGGAATAGATAATATGAGCCTGATAAGTATTTGGGTAAAAATAATATTAGCAATACTATTTGGGATATTATCAGGGAAATTGATATCAAAAATCAAAATAATGATGTAAAGGAGCGCAATATATGATAAGAAACTTTGAATTTCACGATACTGAGTTTAAAGATGTAAAGTTAATAAATCCTTTTATTTCAGATGATGAAAGAGGACTTTTTGTGAAAGATTACTCAAAAGAAGTATTTGAATTAAATGGGATAAAACATGATTTAAAAGAGGTTTTTTATACGGAATCTTATAAAGGTGTTATTCGTGCAATACATTTCCAGAGAGTAAAGGAGCAGGCAAAACTGGTTCGATGTATATCTGGCCATATATATGACGTAGTAGTTGATTTACGGCCAGATTCCATGACATTTGGGAAGTGGCAGGGATTTGAATTAACCGGCGAAAATCATATGGAAATTTTAATACCGGAAAATTTTGGACACGGGTACCTGGTTTTAGAAGATTCTATTGTTTCATATAAATGTGCTGAGAAATTTTATGGTGAATATGATGATGGGATAAGATGGAATGATCCGGATATAAATATTCAATGGCCGTTAGAATTGGTCGATGGGAAGATTATTCTTTCTGAAAAAGATAAAAAATTACAATCATTCAGAGAATTTAGAGATAAATATTGCTAATAGTTTCTATAAAATAAGACTGAAAATGAAGGGAAATTATATGTTAGATATAGAATTTTATTCCGGGAAAAAAGTATTCGTAACCGGACATACGGGATTTAAAGGTGCATGGATGTGTAAGCTGCTGATTAATGCGGGAGCAAATGTAATAGGATACTCGTTAAAACCGCCTACTGATCCAAGCTTATTTGAATTATGCCATATTAATGAGCAAATGATATCAATTACAGGTGATATCAGGGATTTGACATCTTTAAAGCAAGTGTTTGAACATTATCGACCGGAAATCGTAATACATATGGCGGCACAGCCTATTGTTAGAGATTCCTATAAGAATCCTGTTTATACCTATGAAACAAATGTTATGGGAACAGTAAATATTTGTGAATGCGTAAGGCTTACGAAGTCGGTTAGATCATTTTTAAATGTTACGACAGATAAAGTATATTTAAATCGCGAATGGGAATGGGGATATCGAGAAAATGAGGAATTGAACGGATATGATCCATACTCTAATTCAAAATCCTGTTCTGAACTTGTAACGAGCTGCTATAGGAATTCTTTCTTTTCAGAAAATCAAGTTGGAGTTTCAACTGCCAGGGCTGGAAATGTAATTGGCGGAGGAGATTTTGCGAATGATAGAATTATTCCGGATTGTATACGGGCAATAGAGCGGAAGAAAGACATTATAGTTCGAAATCCATATTCGATTAGACCGTATGAACATGTCTTAGAACCCATTGCAGCTTATTTAATGATTGCAAAGGCTCAATATGAAGATATCAAATATGCCGGAAATTATAATGTTGGGCCAGAGGAGGCGGATTGCTGGACAACAGGAGATTTGGTAACTCTGTTTTGTAATAAATGGAATGAAAAAACAGGAGATTGGATTAAATGGAAGAATGAGTACGATGGTGGGCCGCATGAAGCGAATTTTCTGAAATTAGACTGTTCAAAGCTAAGAGTTAAGCTTGGATGGAAGCCTCGCTGGAATGTAGAAACTGCAATAGAGAAAATAGTAGAGTGGTCATATATTTATTTAAAAAGAGAAAACGTAATGTTATGTATGGATGAGCAAATTAAAGAATTTTTATCTTAGGAAAGTAATAATTGCAGAAAAGTTTTATTTTATCTGGATAGATATAATTTCGGGAAAATTAAATATTCGAAAAGGGAAAATGCTGTTTCCCAATCCTCTGCTGATAATTTCATTTGTGTGATTACAGGTATGCAGTCCTTCCGAAAAGTGAGGAAGCAGACCCTGATTCGGGGCAATTAATCCGCCGATAAAGGGCAATCGAAATTGACCGCCATGAGCATGTCCGCATAAAACCAAATCGAAATTATAACTGCTGTAAAGGTTAAAAAGCTCAGGGCGATGCGAAAGGAGAATATTGAATGTTTTATCTGAAATAGTAAAGGAATCTAAATGTTTTCTGATGAGTGTAGTGTAATTGCGTTCATACCCATAAAAGTGTGGGTCGGTCAATCCATATATACTATATACGTTTTTTCCTTTTACAAATGACAGGGAAGTATTGTCTAATATTATAATATTATTTTGTTTTAATATTTGTTTAAGTTCATCAAAATTACCGGACATGGATTCGTGATTGCCAGTTATATAATAGACAGTAGAGATTCTGGAAATTTTTTGAACAAAGATTTCTGCATTTTTGTACTGAGAGTTATCGACAAGATCACCTGTAATAACAATTATATCGGGATGGAGTGACCGGATTTTTCGGACTAAATTGTATTGATTGGGATAAAAACATTTATTGTGTAAATCGGATATATGTACAATAGATAAGGGAGAATCAGAAGATACTTTTGGAGAAGTAATGAAAAAATGGCTGATAGAAATATGATTATTAGAAAACCATAAAAAGTATATCGTAAACACAAAGAATGCTGCCAAGAATAACATATTTTCCTCCATAATAATATTTATAATCATATTATACTATAGATAAGGTATAATATGCAAATTTTTTTCTTTTAATCTATTAGTGAATAAGTAAATGAGGTATAGTAAAATGAAAGAATCTTTTTTAAAAAATCGGACTGGCATTATATTGATGCTTTGTTCTTCCGTTTTTGCTTGTGTTGGACAGCTTTTGTGGAAATTGTCTACAAATGGCAGTTGGATAGAAATGATTATTGGATTTGGCCTGTATGGAATAGGGGCATTATTTATGTTGATTGCATACAGGTATGGCAGTTTGTCTGTTTTACAACCAATGCTTAGCATGAATTATGTAATAAGTTTAATGCTGGGCGCATTTTTACTTAAAGAAAAGATTACTATCGTCAAATTTTTGGGTGTAATTATTATTATTATGGGGGTGGTTATGATTGGTGGAGGTGACGAAGAATGATTTATTATTTTATGATAGTTATTATGACGCTAATGGGAGCAATTGCATCTTTATTTTTTAAGAAAGCATCCGGTAGTAATGGAATCTTAAATCTGATTAAGAACCCTAATTTATATGTAGGAGGATTTATTTATGTTGCATCTGCCGGAATCAATATTTATATTTTGCGGTTTTTAAATTATTCAGTAGTTTTACCAATGACATCGATAACCTATATTTGGACAATGGTTTTGTCTGGTTTTATTTTGAAGGAGAAAATCTCGAAAAGAAAAATATTAGGGGTTGGAATGATTATTATAGGCGCTGTTATGGTTGTATTTTGAATTCAGCATTTTATGTTGATTTTATATTATCAATGTGTCTGTTTTGTTGCATATAAATGGAGCTATAGTTCCAGATATGGAAAATATAGCTCACAGAAATAAAAGGATATCTTTGGGGATAGATAAGATTGTTTAATTATTTTATCAATAACACATTTTGTTATAAAATGTTTTCTATTTATCCTGAAAATCTATTTTTATAAAATCACCTGTAAAAACGCGCTGTCTTTATCATCCTGATTAATAGATAAATATCTTTTTGTAATTTCCATAGACGAATGATTATAAATTTCCATCAATAATGCAGGTGAAATTCCCTGTTGCCATGCCTGATAACCAAATGTTTTTCTCAATGAATGGCAACTAATCGCATAATCAAGCCCTATTTCCTTGCCGGCCTGATTAATAATTTTATAAGCCTGATAACGATTAATAGGTCGATTTTCATGAGTTCTACTACTTTTAAAAATATATAATTGAGGCGTTAACTCTACAATAACCTGCCTGAAAGAATCCAAAGCTTCTATACTACGGCAATTAAGCTTAATCTGCGTTTCTTTCTCAGTTTTTTTTTCTTTTAACACAATATGCTCTTTATATTTCATATCAGCAAAATTATATACATCATGCCATTTTAATTCTAAAATATCACTGATTCTTAATGCAGTATTTAATCCTATTACAACTAAAGTGTAATTTCTCCATTCCTCCTTCTCCCTAAAATAGCATTCTAATTTTTTTATATCTTCCATTTTTCTAATGGGTTTCGTTGTTCCCATTCCAATCACATCCTTTCAATAACACATTTTATAACAAAATGTGTTATTTATTATAACTCTTTATGAATAAAAATAAACAATTAAATCAGGATAATTTTGATTGTATTAGAAGTGAGTAGACATTAAGCAGGAAAAGGATAAGTTTAATAAGTGCGGGAATCGTACAAAATGTTATGAACAAGATGGAGGTAAAGCAGAATGAATAGTATGGAGTTAGCTAAGAAAATCAGAAGAGCCTCTATTGAAATGACACATATGACACATGCTTCTCATATAGGGTCGGCTTTATCAGTAGCAGATATCATAGCAGTTCTGTATGCAGACATTGTGAATGTTTTTCCAAATGATTCCCGGAATGATGCAAGGGATAGGGTGATTTTGAGTAAAGGACATTCGGGAATGGCAATCTATGCTGCATTAGCCGAGTTGGATTTTTTTTCAAAGGAAGAATTAATGACTTATTATCAGGATGGAAGTAAATTATCCGGTCATGTTTCACATAAAGGTGTACCCGGTGTGGAAGTTTCTACGGGTTCTTTAGGGCATGGTATTGGGATTGCTGTTGGCATGGCGTTGGCTGCGAGACTTGATGACAAGAAACACAGAGTTTTTGTGATTATTGGAGATGGTGAAAGTGAAGAGGGGAGCGTATGGGAGGCTGCGGAGTTTGCGGCATTTCACAGGTTGAATAATCTGACAGTCATTGTTGATTATAATAAGATGCAGGCAATGGGCGATTGTGATAAACAGATCTATGTAGGAAATCTGGCTGAAAAATGGAGACAGTTTGGCTTTAGGGTAGTTGAGTGCAACGGACATATACATGAAGAGCTAAGGAAGGCTCTTTTAGCAGAATCTATTGAGAAGCCTAAATGTGTAATTGCTCATACAATAAAGGGAAAGGGTGTTTCTTTTATGGAGAATGAGCTATTGTGGCATTACAGGGATCCACAGGGCGAATGGTACGAAAAGGCTGTAAAGGAATTGGAGGAAGGTTAAATGCGAGAAGCCTTTATTAATCAATTGTATATTTTTGCCCAAAAGGACAGAGATATTATATTGATGTCGGGCGATTTGGGATTTGGCGTATTAGATAAATTTCGTCAAGACTTACCCGGACAGTATTTTAATGCAGGTATTTGTGAGCAGAATATGGCATCTATGGCGGCAGGGGCTGCTATGGAGGGAAAAAAAGTTTATTTGTATTCTATTGCGAACTTCCCGACATTACGTTGTATTGAACAGATTAGAAATGATATCTGCTATCATAATGCGAATGTTAAAGTTGTATCGGTGGGAGGAGGTTTTGCTTACGGAGCGCTTGGGATGAGTCATCATGCAACGGAGGATATTGCAATTATGAGGAGCCTTCCTCAAATGAATGTCTATGTGCCCTGTGATCCGAAGGAAGCTGTCGAGGTTGCAAAGGCAGTATATGAATTAGAGTCACCATGTTATATCAGGTTAAATAAAGGCGGGGAGCCAGAATTATTATTTGATGGCGAAGATTTTGACGAGCGATATAACGTCGATAAATTAAATGTAATTAAAAATGGCTGTGATATTTGTATCCTATCGACCGGCGCAATTTTATGGGAGGTGCTGAAAGCTTCAGAAATATTAAAAAGACAGGGAATTGCGGCGGCAGTATACAATTTAGCACATATTAAGCCCATTGATCAGAAAGATTTGCGTTTAAAATTAGAAAGATTCGATTTTGTGGTAACGGTGGAGGAACATAATTTATCGGGGGGATTTGGCTCTGCGATTGCTGAAATCCTTGTAGAAGGAGCAAAGCGGCCTCGTATGCTGCGGCTGGGAATAAAAGATGAATATGCGGCTTTTGCGGGTTCGCAAAGTTATATTAGAAAGGCTTATGGATTAGATGGAGCATCCATTGCAAAAGCAATAATTGAAAGCTATAAAAGCGGAAACAATTATGAAAAGACAGGTTTTTGTATCAGTTAGAGGTGTATTTCGGTGAAATCCCGACATTAAAAGAAAGGAAAGTACGGTGTTTTAATTTCATAAACATCATATAAGTAAAAAAATGAAAAAAACGGTAGTTATCACTGGGGCAAATGGTTTTATCGGAAAAGCTTTAATAGGGAGGATGTGCCGGGGTGAATATTATGTTGTAGCTGTAGTCAGGCAGGGAGAACAGGACGAACTTGCGGAGTTTGTTCAAAAAGGGGTTCGTATAGTAGAAAATAATATGGAAGAATATGCACATCTTATAAAAAAGATTGAAAGATGTGATATTTTTATTTCACTTGCATGGGATGGAACAAGAGGAAAGACTCGTGATGATGCAGAACGACAGCAAAAAAACTATTTATATTCCATGCAGGCATTATATGCGGCGACTGATATGGGATGCAAAGTCTTTATAAGTGCGGGTTCACAAGCAGAATACGGCAATATTAATGGAAAGATTTCAGAGGATATGCCTTGTCATCCCGTAACCGAGTATGGAAAATGGAAGTTTGCGTTTTTTAGGGATGCGAGTGAGCATTGTAAAAAGAATGGGATAGCATTCAAGGAACCCAGATTTTTCAGTTTATATGGGGAAAATGATGTCGAAACAACTATGATTATAGATATTCTGAAAAAAATGTTAAAAAATGAACCGTGTGAGCTGACGGAATGCATTCAAAATTGGGATTATTTATATATCAGCGATGCCGTTGAAGGTATCATGAAGCTTCTGGAAGTAAAGTGTGATGATGGAATTTATAATTTTGGATCAGGTGATGTCAGGACGCTAAAAGATTATGTAGCCGAGATGTATGCAGTAACGCATTCAGAAAGTAAATTGTTGTTCGGCGCTGTGCCATATCCTGATACTGGCATGGTAAGTATATGGCCGGATATTCATAAGTTACAGAAAATTGGCTGGAGTGTGCAGGTGCCTTTTGGAGTGGGGATTCAAAAGATTATTGATAAATATGGAGGGAGCAGTGACAGCAGATGAAGAAAATATCCATTGTAATACCAACGTATAACGAAGAAGAAAATGTTCAGCCAATTGCGAATGAAGTTCGAAAATTGTTTATAGAAGAATTAATGGAATATCAGTATGAAATTATATTTATTGACAATGCCTCGAAGGATAGCACACGCATAAAAATTCAGGAATTATGTGAAAATGATAAAGCTGTTAAGGCCATTTTTAATGTAAAGAATTTTGGCCAGTTTAATTCGCCTTATTATGGCCTACAGCAGGCAAGCGGAGACTGTACGGTTCTGTTATGTGCTGATTTTCAGGATCCGGTGCATATGATAGTTGATTTTGTAAAAGAATGGGAAAAGGGATATAAAATTGTTATTGGTATTAAAACAACAAGCAGGGAAAATAAAATGATGTATTTGCTGAGAAGCTGCTATTATAAAATTATTAAGAAAATGTCAAAGATTGAACAGATTGAACATTTTACCGGATTTGGGTTATATGATAAGAAATTTATTGAGGTCTTAAAGGATTTAAAAGACCCTTCCCCGTTTTTAAGGGGAATTGTTGCGGAATTGGGGTATGAGAGGAAAGAAATTCCCTATGAGCAGCAGAAAAGGAAGGCTGGAAAAAGCAGTAATAATTTTTATTCGCTATATGATGCTGCTATGCTGAGCTTTACTTCTTATACGAAAATCGGTATGCGCTGTGCGACTTTTGCAGGCCTTGCATTGGCTGGTGCCGGATTTATAATTGCATTAATCTATTTAGTTTTAAAGTTAGTTTATTGGGACAGATTTGTGGCTGGAACAGCGCCTATTTTAATAGGTGTATTTATTTTTGGCGCCTTGCAGCTTATCTTCATTGGACTTTTAGGTGAATATATATTGAGCATTAATACGAGAGTTATGAACCGGCCGTTGGTCATAGAGGAAAAAAGAATTAATTTTGTGGAAGAAGGAGTTGATATAAGTGGCTAAATGCTTTATATGTGGTGAAGAGATGTCGCTCTATAGTAATGAAAATTATGATATGAATTCCCTGGATTCTTATGGATTCGCATCACGAAAAACGCCAGAATATATGCACTATAAATTAATGGAATGTAAAAAGTGCGGATTGATCTCTTCTATCAGGACAATAGAGAATGAGGAGATTTATCAAAAGTATAAAGAGGCGGATTATGATAGCGGAAGCGAGGCGGATGATGCCTCTAAAACATATATTGAATATTTGAAAAAATATGTACCGGATTTTCCTAAAAGAAAGGCATTGGACATTGGAACGGGAAATGGCTCATATTTGTCATTTTTGCTCCGGGGGGGGGTACAACAGGCGTTGGGTGTAGAGCCGAGTGTAGCGCCGATTCAGAAGGCGGATGATAAAATAAGAAAGTATATTATAAATGATATATTTAAAAAAGATAGTTTTATACCGGCTGAATTTGATATGGTTTCCTGTTTCCAAACGATAGAACATATACCTGATTCTAATAAATTGTTAAACGACATAAGGACGCTTCTGGAAGATAATGGTCTGGTTTATATTGTCTGCCATAATTATAAATCGATCGTAAATAGGATTTTAGGCATGAAATCACCAATTTATGATATTGAACATTTGCAGCTTTTTTCGAAAAAAAGTATCAGAAAGCTGTTGGAAAAAGTCGGTTATAAGCGGATTACCGTTTTTACATTACGAAATAAGTATCCATTAAAATACTGGATTCGTCTTTTTCCTTTTCCAACTAAGATGAAAAAGAGTATATTAAGAATACTGGATGGAACTAAGCTGGCAGAAATCAGAATTGGAATTAATGTAGGAAATATAGGCATCATTGCGAGAAAGTAATCTATGTAGTTAAATTTTTATAAAAGCGGAGGCGCTTATAATATGAGACATGGAGTTCAAAGTGAGTTGAAGATGCAAAATTCCTCTTATCGTTGGCATGGAATTATTAGTGAGCAGTTGTAAAGACATTTTTTATTTAGAAAGTAATGATTGTGATTGCCGGAGCAGGCAGTGTAATATGCAAAAGAGATTTCAAAAATAAACAAGGAGCATAGATGGAAAATTTTTTTCTATGGATTAATAAAATTACAGGGAAAATGCTTCAGTTTGTGAAATTTGGGGTTGTAGGGGTGTCCAATACTCTGATTTATTATATAGTGTATTTGATACTGTATTTAATGGCTGTAAATTATATTATTTCAAGTGTGATAGGGTTTGTTATCAGTGTTATCAATGCCTTTTATTGGAATAATAAATATGTGTTTAAGACAAATGAAACAGAAAATAGAAATCTTTTGCAGGCTTTTTGCAAGACTATCATTGCCTATGCGGGAATTGGCCTGATCTTAAACAATATATTGCTGATATTATGGGTGGAAATCATTGGAATATCGGGAACAATTGCTCCGGTGATCAACTTGTTAATTACGACGCCATTAAACTTTGTTTTGAATAAATTCTGGACGTTTAAAAAAGAAAAGTGAATAACTGTTTGAGCCTTGTTTTTTGATAGTATAAAATAGTTTGTGTCTTTTGGAAAAATACCTTTTATCTGCTTGAATGGTCGAACTGAATATTCTTGTGCGGCGAAAACGCTGTTGCGAGTTTACCTGCGCAATACCTTGTCTAAGCCATATACCTTACGCATTGATTTGTCATTTTGGGGATCAACGCTGGTGATGTTGCTCATATAGCTGTCATGAGCGATTCTGCCTATGATGGCATCGGCAAGAGGGCTGTCATCGCCTCAAAGCTGGTCATACCATTCAGAATATTCATACTGAGAGCGGAAAATGGTGGATGATTTTTCCGTCTTCTGTAAGGAGTTCGAAGATATCCCTTCGCTCCGTCTCCGTAGGTTTTAAGAGAAGCCATTCATCAAGGATCAGCACACATTGGCGGTAAAAAAGTATGCGGACTCTTCTCACACCCGGTTCATGGAATGAGACCGGGTATTTCGTAAACAGCAGATAATGTGTACCTCGATTGCAGGGTCAAAGTGTGCATTATATACCGTTCGTGGATATGCGGAAGAAGATAAAAAACATATTTAGAATCTATGTTTGAATGGGGAAGATATTTTGCGCTTACGAAAAAGAGGTATTTTTCCCAAAGACACAAACTATTTTACACCACCCAGGCGTACACTGGGCTAACAGCGGTTTCAGGCAGACACCCGCCCCGGAGATTCCGCGGCTTTTCTTTTTGCCGGTGCTCTCATTGTTCTGAAGGGTAAGGTCTGTCGTACGAATTGTCTGCTCTGAAATGTCTGGCCCGCTTTCTTCATCCAGCAGCTTTTCATTCGCTCTGAACCGGAAGGATGATCTTTATGTAAAATCTTCCGT
>JAMPFK010000005.1 GCA_023664485.1 Bacteroides fragilis
AGTTTTCTGTTTATTACAAGACATTTTCAAATGTCCTCCAGATCCGCACGGTGTCAGCGGAACATCTCATCGCCATGAAGCTGCGCTCCGGCAGAAAGTATAAGAATGACCTTTCAGATATTATTGGAATCCTTGCGGAACATGAGCGCAGAGATGATCCAATTTCCAAAGGCAGGATTGATATGGCAGTGCATAATCTTTATGGAGGCTGGGACGGATTTTCGGCGGATTCGGTTTCCTTTATCCATGATGCATTGGAGAGAGGGAACTATGAAACCATTTATGCGGCAGTCATGGAGGAAGAAAAGAACTTCAGGGATATGCTGGTTCAGTTTGGAAAAAAGTATCCCGGTGTCACTATGCAGTCTAATGTGAATGAAATACTTGCGTCTCTGAAAGCAAAGAAGCCGTCCGTTATAGGACAACTCCGGGAATTAAGGGAACAACGGGGGATGCCGCTGGAAGGTAAAGAACTATCAGATAATACGGTGCTGCAAGTGGATAATGCTTCTGAGCGACAGTCCCCAAAAAGCAAAAAGGAAACAGAGCGATGATAATCTTATCGTTCGGTTTCTTTTTTGTCTTCTGCATATTTTCTTAAAAGATTTTTCAATGAATGCAGAAAGAACCACTATCATGCCGTTGCTGGTGTTAGTCATGGAGAAAGTAATGGCGGTATTGCGGACTTATCAACTTGACAATAATTTACCACCAATTTTGCCCCAACTTAGCAATAATGAACCACACGCCCCACGAAGTTATGCGGCTTTCAGCGATTTTCAATCAAAAAAATAGAAAAAGTTCGTGACAATAACTTGACATCAACGGGGTATGGGGCGTTGTGTGTGGAGGATAGTCTGCCAAGGTAAAATCGGGTAGGTTTTCGAGTTGATTTATATGTTATTTCATAACATATGGTACATGATAAAGCGTTTATTATGTTTTAGTCAGATTATTTTCAGCTGGAAAATATTATACGAACTATACAGAAATATTAAAGGGTGGTATAATATGTATAAGAAAACAAGCCAAAACGGAGTAGTGGATAAGGAGGAACAGACAATGGACGCAGCTGTAAATATGGATAGACCTTGTACGATTTCGGAATCTATTATACAGTCATGCAAAGAAGTAAAAAGCATGCGCGAAGGAAGAATTCCCAAACGTTCCCTGAATGACTTATTTGCCAATATTGAGAAGTGGAGCAAAGAGGAAGAAAAATAAATGTACACAATTATACCTACGGAGCAGTTTGAAAAAGATGTAAAGTATTATATTTAAGAAAAAGGGATTCATCCATATTAGAGCAGATATTAAAGCAGTAACAGATGAATTGGAAAAAGGGAATTTGAATAGGAACAGAAATTCCTGGATTAAAGATTCCAACAGATGGGCATACCTTTAAAGTAAGGTCAGCTAATACAGATACCCGTGCAGGACAATCCAACGGGTATCGTATTATTTATTATGCAGTTCGGGATGATGAGGAAGTGTATTTACTTACGATTTACTATAAAAAGGATGATAATAGGATACCAACTAATCAGGAGATTATAAAGTTGGTAGAAACTTATTGTATGTAGAGTAGAGGAGAACTGTTCAATACAGTATAAATATAATGTACCCCATAAGGTGGACACGGCAAGAGAAAGGGATTGCCTGAAAAGTTAGTTACTGCTGGGGGAAATAATATATGGTTGCCAGGACTGAAATAACAGATGGAATCCCAAACCGTAGACACTTTATAAAAGGGATAGATGAGGCTGTAAAAAATCTTGTGTCTATGGGGAAATGATCTTTTCTGATAATAGTATTGCCAATCTTCTAAATTCTATACAGGGTTTTGTTTTTTGGCATACAGATCAGACATTAACAGCATGCATTACATTCGTGGGCTCTGCCCACACCCGGCCTCCAGAATAAGGATGGATAATTTTGGCAATGCTGTTAATGCCGACAGGATAAGGCTGGGCTGGAACGCTTTTTATAAAATGTGACGTTCCAGTTTTTTCCTTTTAAAGATGCCGGGTGAGCCGCTCCCCGTACAGGACGATCATCTGGTTCAGCCCTTCAATGATGTTTGTGGTGTACATGATGCGCCTGATATCATCTGAACACTGGAAGAATCTTTTCCAGTTCGGACAGGGCGGCTGTCTCATTCGGGGCGTTGTATACTACTTGAAAATCAGCAGAAAATTTCTTCAGGCTACTGTAATTGATATATTTAAAAGAATTACGCAGCATGTGGATGACACACCTCTGGATCTGGGCATCCGGATAGACTGCACTGACTGCTTCTTTAAAGCCAGAAAGCCCATCTACACAGAAAAACAGTCCATCCTGTACACCACGGTTTTTCAGGTCATTTAACATCCCCAGCCAGAACTGTAATGCGGCGGAATAAAGTCCCCATCTACTGCAGCTTTCCTGCAAATTAAATTCTCAAAGTGAAAATACCAGTGATACAAGTGTGCCGCTTTTTACTGCACTCTTTTTTCCTTACAGAACATAGAAGATCTTACCGATATATTGCATGGATAACTGACAAAAGAAAAAGAGGAAGCCCTTCCCACCAAAGCCGGTCTCCCTCTTCATATGAATCCAGTCCGTCTGTCCAGGCGGCAGTGGAACTATTGGAAATCGCATTGAAAAAAAGAGCGATCTTCAGGAATAACCTGATCAGGTTAAACTTATAAAATAAAGCCCTGTCAATGCGGAAAAGTATCTTTGAAGGCGTGTCGCGCTATAACTGAAATCTGGCCGTTTTGCGGTACTTCCTCTCGAATATAACCATACTCTCCACGAAGTTATGCAGGTTTCGGTGATTTTCACGCGGGAAAAGTGAAAAAATTTGACAATAACTTGCCATATGTGGAATAAAAATGATACGATAAAGCCGGAAACAGTTTTTTAAGTGAAAGCAGGAGGTTATAAACGGTGAAACAACGAATTTTCCTAATTACATTGACATTGTGTCTGTGTGTTTCTTTTCAGTCAGTCGCATTCGCATATGAGGAAACTTCCCTGACGGGGATGAACAGCCTTACGGAAGAATCCCCGGCCTTGCCGGATCCCAATGACGATGAGGACAATACTCTCCGGGAAGACTCTCCGCAGGAGGCGGGCGATTTTACGGAAGCCCCCGCCGCCTTGCCGGATCCCGGTGACGACGGGAACACTGTCCGGCCGGAAGACCTTTCGCAGGAAGAGGACATTCTTACGGAAGAACCCGCAGATCAACCGGATCCCGATGACGGTGAGGATACCGTCCCGGAAGAAGAAATTTTACAGGAAGAGGACGTCCTTACAGAAGAATCTGCGGACGGATTGGATTCCGATGACAATGAGATGGAGGCTCTGCCGGAAGAGCGTTCACCGGAGAAAGGTGTTCTGCGGACAATAGATGCAGACAGGCCGGCCATGCGTGATGGTGTGGTTCCTACCCCGGCAGAAGCTTATGAGGCCATGATCGCGTTGAAGGATGAGGGCGGCTATGGAGAAGGGGCGGTATGGACCGATGATAAGCCCTATTCGGCTGCCAATGGATTTTACCATTGGAAAGGCGGGACGCTTGGCGGAGATAATATCGTTGCCGTAGGCTGCGTGGCCTTTGCTTTTACACTCAGCGACAGGGCGTTTGGCAGTCTGCCTGCCAGAATGTATGACGAGGGCGGGTTTGCCTTTGAGGATATAAAAGTCGGGGATATCCTGCGGGTTCACAATGATACCCATACCGTGATCGTGCTCGAGGTAATCGATAGCGGTGTGATTGTCGCTGAGGGAAACTATGGCGGAAAGGTACATTGGGGGCGTGCGATATCTAAGGACGATGTCATGGGGAACACCAGTCATTATATCACCCGCTATCCGGAAGGCTATGTTTCGCCGGATGACTCGGAGGCAGGCAGTCTGATTGCAGAAGGAACCCTTGACGGGGGATTATCCTGGAAGCTGACGAAGGAGGGTACGCTGACTGTCTCCGGAGAGGGAGCCATGCCGGATTTTAACAGCGCTGCAGAGCAGCCGTGGAGCGATAACGGCAGTGTGATCCGGAAAGTCGTTGTCGGGGAAGGCGTTACCAGTATCGGTTCCTGCGCTTTTCGGGGGTGCGGAGTTCTCAGTGCGGAGATTCCATCCAGTGTGGAATCGATCGGCAGCAGTGCTTTCCGGGGTTCCTCGATTATTTCCGTGACCATTCCTTCCGGTGTGAAAACCGTCGGTGACAGCGCTTTCTGTGAATGCCAGGATCTCGGTTCGGTGACTGTCGGCGAAGGGGTGGAAACGATCTCCCCCAATGCTTTCGGCTCCTGTATGAGTCTCGCATCTATAGCCCTGCCTGCCAGTATTAGGGAGGTGGGTGACGCAGCCTTTTTTGGCTGCACATCGATGAAATACGCATCGTTTGCACCTGGGGACAGACAGGTAAAGCTGGGGAAGCAAGTGTTTCTGAGATGCTGGAATCTGATGTCAGTGACACTGCCCCGGAATATAGATCATATTGGCGAGGAGATGTTTCTGGATTGTATCATGCTGCCCGGTGTGGAGATTCCGCAGGGAGTGGAAACGATTGAAATGCGGGCATTTTCTTCCTGTTCCAACATGACTGTTGTCATTATTCCGGACAGCGTAACAACAATAGGAGCAGCCGCGTTTGCGGATTGTCCGCTGGCCGATATATATTTTACAGGCGCCGAAGCGCAGTGGAACGGTATCAGAAAAATAGCTGATACGGCATTGGCATTGTCAAAGCCGGCTATACACTATAATTACATTCCGGGCGTCGATCCGGGGCCTGTTCCTGATGATGGAGATGATGACAATACCGGAGGCAGTACAGGGGACAATACCGGCGGCGATGCCGGAGACAATACCGGAGGCAGTACAGGAGACAATACCGGCGATGCAGGAGACAACAATACCGGCGGCAGTACAGGGAATAATACCGGAGGCAGTACAGGGGACAATACCGGCGGCGGTGCAGGAGACAATACCGGCGGCAACTCAGGAGACAATACCGGAAGCAGTACAGGGAATCCGGTCAGCAGTTCAGGTGATGGGGGAAGCGGACATGCGGCCTCTGACAGCGTCGGAAATGAGAGCGTCGGCATAGAGGCATCTGTCGTAACTTCAGGGGAAGAAGCGGCTGTGGAAACATGGAAACCTGTGACTCCTGAGGAGATCGGGCGGTATGACTGTATGGGAAAGGAGACTGTCCAGTATGTCCAGTCAAGCGATAACGCCAGCCCGGTCCGCATAGAGAATGCAATGCAGGGGCCTTTGTGTTTTCAGGCTTTTGAGGCAGCCCTTGGGGATTATACGATTGGAAGGACTTATAACATATACATGCCTTCCGATCCTGTATACAGCGTGGACGGAGAAGTACAGTTTACGATAAAAATCCCACCGGCTATTTATAATGAGGACAGGGAGTATAAGATGATCTGTGTTACAAAAGGCGGACGGCCGATTATTTATAACGATTTAGACAGCGACTCGGAGACGATCACAATAAAAACAAAGGAATTCTACGCTTACGCATTGATTTACAGGCAGAAGCAGGCCGGCAAAATCGGCGCTCGATAAGACTGTGCAAAGTGTACCCAAAAATATACGAAATATACCGTACCTGTTCCTTCTGGAGCGATTTTTCATTATGATAAAACTGATTCCCGTATCAAAAGGAGGGTACAAAAGATATGAAAACAAAGAAACTCAGCATTGCGGCGCAGCTTTTTCTTTTTATCTCAGGGGCGTCCATCATTGTTGCGGTGATCGTGGGAGGCGTCGCCTACGTCAATATGGGGGATTTTCTGCAAAAGAAATGCAGGGACGACGTCATGGAAATTGCAGTGATTGCGGCGGAAAATGTGGACGGAGAAATCTTTGCAGAAGCAATAGAAGGCGACGGGACGGCTCTTTTGGAGGTCAAGGACAGTCTGAGCTTCTTTCTGGTGGGGAATTCTGTCACTTATGTTTATACGCTTATGCCGAAGGATGCGGACTGGTTTCAGTTCGTAGTGGATACCGATCCGGATGATCCGGGGGAATACGCGGAGGATTATGAGGCGCAGGATGCCATGTTTGAGGCGATGCAGGGCAGATCTTCCGTGACGGAAGAACCGTTCACGGATGAGTGGGGAACTTTCTACAGCGGGTACGCGCCGGTTTTTCAGGATGGAAAAGTGCTGGGGATTGTAGCGGTGGATTACGAGGCATCTTCCATACAGGCCTCGTTGAACAGCCTGATCCGCAATATTCTGCTGGCGGTGGGGACGGCCGTGCTTTTTGCCTTTGCGGCGGCTTTGCTCGTTTCGGTCAGGATGCGGCGCAATTTTACCAAAGTAAACGATAAGATTGTCGAGGTGGCCTCCGATGACGGCGATATTACGAAGGTGTTGGATATCGCGTCGGGAGATGAGCTTGAGGTGATAGGAAACAGCCTGAACAGGCTTTTGGAGAAGACCGCGAAAACGGTCAGAGAGGTCAAGAGTGGCACAGGCAGCATCGAAATGAAAATGGGAGACATTCATGCGCATGTAAAGGATTCGGCGGCGAAGATCAGCGGTATTAACGATACCATGCATTCCATGGCGGCGGCATCCCAACAGGCGGCCGCGTCTGTGGGGAATGTGGGCGGACAGGTGGATTTTGTATCGAAAGATATCCGGAACATTGTTGAGATTGTTTTGAGTAATACGAACGATCTGCAGGAGATCAACGGCGCTTCTGCCAGGCTGCATGATACGGCGCAGGCGTCTTTTACCGGAATCGGAAAGAATGTGAAGGAGATGTCGCATTCTTTACAGGAGGAAAAGAAAAAGGCGGAGGCGGTTCTTCGGATCCGGGAGCTTTCAGAAACGATCCTCGGCATATCAGGAAAGACGAATCTGCTGGCGCTGAATGCCTCCATAGAGGCGGCAAGGGCGGGAGAAGCCGGAAAGGGTTTTGCGGTAGTGGCGGAAGAAATCGGTGTGCTCGCGGGCAATACCAACGCCGCCGCCAATGAAATCCAGACGATGAGCAGAGGAGTAGTGGAAGCCATTCAGGGACTGGATGCGCTGGCCGGCCGTATGCTGCATTTCCTGCAGGATGAAATTTCAGCAGATTATCAGAAATTTGGAGATATTTCCAGCGGCTTTATGGAAAAGACAGATGGGATTCGCGTTTCTATGGAGCAGCTGCTTGGAAATATGGAAGAATATGCCGGGGTATTGGAAGAAATCCGTACCGCTATGGAATCTGTGGGTGCGGCGTCTGAGGAAAACAGTGCGGAAATCAGCCATCTTTCCGGGCTGATTGCGGCAATGGACGAAGAGATGAAGAGCATTGAGACTTCCGCAACAGAGGCTTTTTCTGCGATTTCGGCTATGAATTGTGAATTGAGCGGCTATCGGGTTTGAGAGCCGCCGTATCCGGATCTGTGGGAGAGGCGCATTTTTCATCGTAAAACGCAGAATCAGGCTGTTCAACATGCAATTATCATTTAATCTTTAAGCAGGCAGGGCGAAACCGGCTCTTTTTGCGGACAGGCGCCGCAATGTTACAGCTGGCCGGGTTCTGTCTGTTTCTGTTTCCTTCTCTTTTATCGTCCGTCAAGAAGAAAAGATAAGCCGCAAAAGAAAATTTGTAAAAAAATCCGCAAAAATAGCAGAAAATACCGCCGCCCTCTTTTGCTATAATAAAAGAAAGCGATCGTTTTCTATCGTTTGGAAATGCGGGGAGCGCTTATGAGCAATCGTTACTATGCATGTCTTTCCAGGGAAGTCCGGGAAAGGGACGGCAGACAGCGGGCAGGGCTGGAATTCGAAATCGTAGAGGAGCGGCGTCTGGAGTGTTTTCTGGATCGGGAAAAAGGAATCAGGCCGGGCGCCGGGAACTATGCGGAAGCTGTTGAGAACTTCCGGCGGTATGGGGTATCGGACAGGCGTTTCCGGGAAGTAAAAGGTAAATACCTGGGGGAAACGGGTTTTTTATTGCTCACCGTTTATTTCGACAGCATAGAGTATGCGAGGTATCAGTATGAGAACTGGTACTGCATCGAGCTGGCGGACAGGGAACGCAAAGAAGAGCTGACAGGCAGGGTGTATGACTGTGCGGTGTATAGCTGGGGAGAAGCCGACTTCCCTGAAATAAATGCCTGCGGCAGTTTCCTGCCGCGGGACCGCCGGGAGGCGGGAATGCTCCGAAAGCTGTACCAGCCTTATATCCCGCCGGAAAGCGTATGGGATAACGATAAGGGCCTGCGGACGATCGGTGCGGGAACCGTTTTCGGCGAGGTGTCGTTTTATTATGTGGGGGCGGCGTTATGCGCTGAAATCCGCGATAACGCGGGCAATCTGGAAGCGTTCTTCGATCTGGGGACGAGAGTTTCCTCGTCCGCCTGGGTAGCGCATCTGCAGACGCAGGCCCGGAATTCTCAAAATGCGATTTATGCGGAGCTCAGAAATATCGGACCGGGAAACCGGGTAACGATCTTCATTTCTCATTGGCATATGGATCATTGTAACGCGCTTGGCGCTTTCTTTCAGAATAATACGCTGTCGGCGAATATCGCGCAGAATACGGAATGGTATGTTCCGGGGAGCGCGCGGCCGAGCTTTGTAAGCGTGCAGAGTTCCATACCGGCCGCCGCTTTTCATGTGACAGCGGCCGGCATAGCGCAGGGATTCGCGAATGTTGGCGGAAACGCGAATATTCAGTCGGGCAAGATCAGCTATCATGGAAATCCGCACCCGCATCATCAGGGCGTTTATGCGAGGGTGGCGCTGGCAGGCGGAACGACGGTTTTTCTGTCCGGAGATACGACCTATGCAGGAATTCCCGCGAATGAAAGAACCAATGGCGGCGCCGGCTATGACTGCCTGCAGGCCTGTCATCATGGCGGGGATTATCATATCGGGGGACTGAATCTGCCGGCGGAGATTCCCGGCCCGGCGAACGGAGCGATTGCCGTTTATTCGGCGGACGGGCATTATCACGGACATCCCAGCCCCAATACCGTCAGCCAGTACAGGGCCAGAGGATATCTGCAGCAGAAGGAAGAACAGCTGCAGCTGATGGCGGGACAGGGATTCAATATACTGCATATCAACTGAACGGAAAAGATCGGAGGCTTTATGGAGATCAGCGCGATTGCCCATACCGTGGAACAGAATATAAGGGAAGGCGGACGGTTCACTTTCAGCGATGAGACGGTGGGCGTGCCCTTTCTGATGCTTTTGTTCGGCGCCCGCATGGGGCAGGCCCGCTCGTTCGAGCTCACCGGGCTGGTTTATTCCCTGGAAAATGATATTTTCAGGATGAAAGGGGACGGGACGCTGCCAGACGGTATGCAGTATGAACTGGAGCTGGTATTTTCCAAAGACGGGAGCGGCGTTCTGCAGGTGGAAATGCCCGGCCAGATGATCCTGCCGGAATTTGCCGGCGCATCTTTAGCGTGCCGGTGCGCTTATTGCGAGGAAGAGGGGGCCTGGAACGTCACGTTCCTATCGTCCGGCGTCCTGCGGCTGGAGGATCTGATGAACGGCGCCATTTCTTTTCTCGGGACAGCGATTCCCCCCGGCGCATTCGGCGGGGCCGGAAAGATTTCCGATTTCTGTTTCCGATATGAACTTCCTTTTGAGGAGACGGAAGAAGTTTCCTGCGATATGTGGGAATCGGACGATTACCCGGACTATAACAGGAAAAAATATGTTTCTCTTTCTTTCGGCACGGATCTTGCGCTGGATCTGTCCGCGGTTTTTGAAGGGGGAAATCATACGGGGCTTACGATAACGTCCTTTTTGATCGAAAAGTTCGGCGGCGTCTATGGATTTGCCTTTGAGGGAAATCTCTGTATATGGGATTTTCAGATGCCCTTCCATATCAGGTATGATGGCGCGGCCTGGATGCTGAGCACGTTTTCAGATGATAAAAGCGTATTCGCGATTCCATCTGTGAACCGGCTCGGAGAGATCGCAGGGATCGGGAACCTGAATCTGCCGGAAAGTTTCAGCAGTCTCAGTAATTTTGTATGTGAGAACATCGAGTTGTCCGTTTCTTCCGATTTTAAGACATTATATTCCTTCGGCGTCGTGATTGCTAACCGGAACGTGTGGCGGCTTGCCGATAAACCGGATATCCATATAACGAATCTGAAAGCCGGCTTTACCAGAGAAGGCGCTGGTTCGACGGTGTTCATTGCCGGGGATTTCGTGCTGGCAGACTGGAAGCTTGTGCTGGCAGGAGCTTATCATACGGAGAACGGCTGGATATTCCGGTGCTTCCTTTCCTGGATGGATGTCGAGTCCACGGATATCAGTGGAATTTTCCGGAAGCTCTGTTCTTTTGCCGGTCTGGGAGAAATTCCGTTTTCTCTGCCGGATCTGCCTTTTCAGGGAGCGGAACTGGAATACCGTATGAAAACAAAGCAATTTTCTGCCAGAATGCAGATCGGCAGGATGCGGGGAGAGTTTGCTTTTGATTTTTCGCAGGATACATCCTGGCGGGTCGATTTGGCGGTCGATTATATCTTTCAGCTTTCTGCGCTTCCGCTGGTGGGAAGCGATCTGCATCTTCTGGATGGAGCGGCGATTAAGGATATCGAGCTGAAAGCAGATGCGGCGGGAAGCGTCCTGAACCTGAATTTTGCCGGGAAGCCGATGCAGTTAAAGCTTTCGGCAAAAGAGCGGAAAAGAGAGGATGCGCGGAGCGGGGAGAATGCACAAAAAGAGGGCGCGGCGCCTGTGACGGCGAAGAAGGAAGTTTCCGGAAGCTTTCTCTGGTTCCCGCTGGAAAAACGTTTTTCCGTTCTTACAATCCATCGGCTGGGACTGGGATTTGACGGCGGAAAAATCGCTTTCGCCTTCGATGCGGAGCTGGCTTCTGATGCGTTTGCGCTGTCATTGGACGGGCTGTCTGCCGCGATAACGGTTTCGGAAAAAGCGGAGGCTTCCTTCCATCTATCGGGCTTAACCGTCGGATTTCAGAATCCGTCTTTGCAGATCCGCGGCGGATTCCGGCATATTGTTTCCGGCAATGTCTCGCATTACGACGGTACGCTGCTTATTTCGACAAAGGGATTGTCCATTCTGGCCGTGGGCTCCTGTTCCGGGAATTCTTTTCTGGCATACGGCATGCTGAAAACGAAGCCCGGCGGGCCCCCGGCCTTCTCCATAACCGGCCTGGCCGTAGGATTTGGCTGTCAGCAGTATTTTGCGCTTCCCGATATCACGCAGGTAGCGGAGCATCCACTGGTGAGGGCGGCGGTCGAACCGTCTTTTTCGGCGGGGCAGCTTTTGGATGGCCTGCGAAGCAGGATAAAGACGATGCCCGGTCAGAATTTTCTGGCGGCAGGCGTCAGTTTCCTGTCGTTCGGCATGTTTTCCTCGTTTGCGCTGCTGACGGTTTCTTTCGGGCAGCATCTGGAGGCGGCGCTGCTCGGCATCAGCAGGATGACGGTTCCGCCGATGACCGAAAAGAATCCGATCGCCAAAGCCGATCTTGCGCTGAAAGCGGCCTTTCTGCCGGAAGCGGGGGTATTTTCCGTAGAAGCGCAGCTGATGCCTGATTCCTTCATTTTTTCTGCGGACTGCCGGCTGACAGGCGGATTTGCGCTCTGTATCTGGTTTGGCGGCGGGCATGAGGGCGATTTTGTCATCACGATGGGCGGCTATCGGCGGGGATATCATAAGCCTGCCCATTATCCCGATGTACCGCGCCTTGGGTTTCGCTGGAATGTGACGTCCGGGCTTGCTTTGAGCGGGGAGCTGTATTTTGCGCTGACCCCGTCCGCCATATGTGCCGGCGGCAGACTGGACGCGGTCTATACGATGGGCATGCTGCGGGCATGGTTCACGGCATATGCCGATTTTGAGACAGGCTGGAAACCTTTCTATTATGACATCGGCATCGGTGTCAGCCTTGGATTTTCCGTTACTCTGGATTTCTGGCTTTTTTCCAGGACCTTCACGCTGGAGATGTCGGCGGACCTGCATATTTGGGGGCCGGAGTTCAGCGGGAAAGCGAAGGTAAAGTGGTGGGTCATATCGTTTACTATTTCCTTCGGCGCGGATGCGGAGCGCGTCGATAAGATCAGCTGGCAGGAATTCCGGAAAAGCTTTCTGGAGGACGCCGGCAGGAACCGGGCGGCGGGCAGTGTGCAAAGAGAAGCCGCGCAGGAAAACGGTATCGTTTCGATTCAGGCGTCGGCGGGCGTTATCGGAAAGCTCGCGGAAGTGGAAGTCATCCAGGGAGATACGCTCAAGCTGGATATCGAATCGCTGATCCCGGTGGATTCCGTATCTTTGAACGGCGCTGAGGCGGCAGGGAGCGTAAACGGCGGGAAGTTGGGCGTTTTGCCGATGGGAGAGAACAGCAGCCTTTGTTCGGAGCTTGCCATTACCATTACCGACGGCCTTCTTCACGCGGCGTTGTCACGGACGACGGCGGCGGGCCGGCAGATCATGGAAGGTACGGACGGCTATCTGCCGGAAGAGATCCGGCGCAATGTCCCGAAGGCCATGTGGGCGAAAAAGAAAAAGAACGGCCGCGCGGGGGAAAGCGGGCTGATCGGCAATGCTTTAACAGGCATTTCTATCAGGATAATGCCAGCGGGCTGCAGGATGTTCCCGGCGGGTTGTTTTCTGACGCTGGATATGCTGGCGGATTTTCAGAAAATAACAAAAACGTATGTCTTTACATCCGTGTGGAAAGTGGAAGCGGCGGGAAGGGACACCGGTTTTTCCCAATTAAAACAAAAGGCCCCCGATATTCCGAAGAAAGCGGGCGATCTGGCGGAGGAAATGGAAAAATTCGGATTTGCGTTTGATTTTATGATTGGTATAGAGACGATGGCGGACAATGCGGAGAGCCTTTTCGATGAGGAGTTTGCGCTTCTGTAAATTCAGACGGCCTTATGGGAGGCAGGGGGGAGGAAATGAGATGGCTATGGGGGAAAATAAGAGGATGCCGGTAGAATTTGGAGACGAAGATTATGGCATGAAATTCATAGAGAAGCTGGAGCCGCTCCTGCCGGGAGGCCGCGTCCATATCGATGCGGAGCAGAAGGTGCAGATCACGGAGGCCGACGGAACGGTGACGAAGGATATGTTCCGCGCATCGAAGGATTTCTATGTGCTTTCCCGCGCTTTTACGATGGATCCGGCGGATGTCTGTTCCGTTTCGCCGATGGATCAGGCGGGCGGCAATTTCTCAGACGAGCTTCCGCATATCACACTGTTGAACAAAACGCTTCCCTGGGAGTATCAGACGGCATCGGGCGAGCCGTGGCTGGCCCTGCTTGCGCTGGAGGAGACGGAATACGAGGAAAAGGATATTACGATCGCCGAATTGAAGAGCGGAAAAGAAAGAGACGTTTATTTTCCGGTCCAGGCACAGCCGAAGGAATATCTGGAGAGCGACGGCGACCTGTGCCATGTCATCGATCTGGATAAACGGCTGTTCTGTAAGATCGCGCCGCGAAGGGGCGAACGCGCGCTGCTTACACACGCAAAGCTTCTCGACCTGCTGCAAAAGACGGATGAGGCGACGCGGAAGGACGGTTATTTTTCGACGGTTATCGGAAACCGTTTCGTGCCCTCTGCGGCTTTGGATACGGTAAAGAGCACGATGCACCTGGTTTCCATGTTCGGCTACGACGATCCCGGCGTGATTTCCACGGACTGCTCAAAATTCCGGCTCGTATCCCTGTATCGGTGGAGCGTTTTCTCCAAAAGCGGCGAAGAGGCCGGGTTCACGGCGCTGGCGCAGGAAATCGACAGCGGCGTCCTGCGGATCGATGTGCAAAACGAATGTCTCGGCCATGGATATGTGCCGAAACGGCATCTTTTCCGGAGCGGGGAGAGCACGGTTTCTTTTTACAGAGGGCCGCTTGCGCCGTACCCGGTTCCCGCCATCGAAGCTTTTGCGGGCCTGGAGAATGCGCCCGCTTCGGCTGACGGCGCGCTGCTCTTTGACAGGGACAAGGCGGTGTTTGATGCTTCCTACAGCACGGCGTGGCAGACCGGGCGGCTGTTGACGCTGCGGAACAAAGCGGTTGCCTCAGCTATTGCGAAATGGCGTAAAAACGTGGAAGCGGCGTTCAGAAAATACGATGCGGCCGGGTTCCTCGGCACGAAGCTGCGGGAGCGTTATTCTCCCGGCAGTCTGGCGGAGCAGGCTGCTGCGGCGTTTCCTGAAGCGTTTGCGAAGCCTGCCGGAGAGGAAGACGGGGAACAGGGCGGACGGCATTTGGAGGTTGACGGATGAAACGATGGGAGCATGATTTTTCGGTTATCGATACATGGAATGCTTTCCGGGAAAAGGAAATGCGGGGGAAACTGGCGGAGAAAAGCGCGGTGGAGAGCTTCCCGTTACTGTACCCGGAGGAGATACGGGAATGGATCTCGCAGCTGAAATTATTGAAGGGGGCGCCGCTTTCTGTGCTGGTGGGGGATGAGAAACAGCTTCCGCCGGAGAGCATCCGCTTTTTTTATCTGGACGGAAACTGGACGGATCAGATGATAAACGGCGCCCTCAGCATCGGCGCAGGGAGTGAAAAGGGAAAAAGCATAAACCGCTTTTTTCTTGCGGATTTTCACCTGTTTGGCAGGCGGAACATCCATCAGCCGAGAAAAAGCTGTATCCATAAGAACCAGCTGCAGTTCTACCGGCAGAATGCAGGCGCTTTGGAGGAGGACGGGCAGATTACCGGCTTTCTTCTGCGTTCGAGGCTCGTCAGGCTCTGGAAGGGCTTAGAGAGCAGCGCTGTGGACAAGACAGGGGCGAAGCTGGATATCCTTCGTATGGAGCAGCTTTCGGGGGAGATCATGCTCTGCCTCTATCAGGGAGAACTCGCGAAACTGCAGATCCGGGAACCGAAAGAAGGGCTGCGATTTGGCGCGCCGGAAAACGACAGGACGCTCCGGGTCCGCGATGTGAAGAATGGAAACGAAGGCAGGCCGCTTCCCGGGAGAACGGTCAGTATACGGGCCGACGACTGCGGGCGCGCGGATATCCTGGCGCTCGCGGAGGATTTCCAAAAGGAGCTCGGCGTTTTGGAGTTTACCTCGGCGGAGCTCGCGATGGAGCTGATCATAGCGCCCGGCATTGCCGAATTTGACCGGAGATAGAGATGGGGAGGGGCCAATGGGAAACAGACCGCTTTTGATACCGTTTCGGACGGAAAGTTATGTGACGAATGACCAGAACACGCCGGATAAGATGTGCGCACGCATTTCGCCCGATTACGCGCAGGTGGAGTATGATTCCCGTCTGGGCGGGAATATGGAGCCGTCCCCGTTTACGGTGCGCCCGCCTCTTCCGGCAGGCGTCCATCTGCATTTTATCCTGCCGGAGTGTTTCCGGCAGGCGCGCCAGAAGAAGGAAGCGGCGGGAAGTGCCTGGAAATATGCTGAAGCCCCCGACAGATGGGTGGTGACGCGCCTGATTATGGACGGAGAACACAGGATTTCCAACGGGAGCTTTATCGTGGAGAGCAACTATATCGGGCTTGACAATAACGACAGTGTGGCGATTCCCTGTCTGGAAGACCCGGCGGTCAGCCATCGGTTCCTGGGGCGGGCCTATGCGTATGGAAAAGGTGGAAAGGGAACAGGCGGATATCTGGACAGCTTGACGGCGATGGGCGCCGGAAATCCTTATTTCGCGGCATACTATCCCGACTGCCGCAGCGTTTTCGGATTCTACGACGATATGGCAGGGGTGGAAGAAGGATGCGACGTCACTTATTTTATCAACGGCTATTTCTCCGATAAGACGAAGGATCCGCTGTATCATGCCACACAACAGAATTTCCGGCAGATTCTGCAGGAGCTTGGACTGGAAGTGAAGGCGGAGGCGTTTTATGCCGACGGGATCGTCCTGTTCAGCGAAGTCTGCCATATCCGCTGGGACGGATACCGGGGACGGTATCCCGATGCGAGGCCCGCTGGCGAGGTTCGGTGCGGCCTGGGAAATACTTCTGCAGAGGTGGTATCGGCGATCATTGCCGGGAGCGGTAAAGATGGATATGAGAAGGATAAGGAAAGGCTTTTTAATGCCCTGCAATATGAGATGGCGGACGAATTGGAGGAGATAGACGGCATCGCCTGTACCGAGGACGCGATTCATGCGCAGACCTTTTTCGCCGGGGACGGCGGCAGTATCTGGAAGCTGGATTACGAGGAAGCCGCGGCGGGAGAGCTTCCGGAGAACGCGGGCAGGATGTTGGCTGACCTGAACGAAAAATGCAGGCAGTGCGCAGGAAAAAGGGATGAAATCGCCTATTGGAAGGACAATGCCTATGCGGCATGGTACTCCTATATGCTGCAGTACGAGGGAACCGCTTCGGAAAGCCCGGCGAGAGAGGAAATGCGAAAAGAGATTTTCCGGATTTGTGAAGAAGTGATTCCGGCGCTGGAAAGGGAACTCGCACAGCAAAAGAAGGAAGCGGACGACAGCCTTGCCGGCCTGCGGACGGCGCTCGCCGGGTCGGGAGCCGAACTGACACAGGCGCCGGACGGCGCCTTCCATGAACCGAAAGAGCCTGTGCTGATGCTGTACGGGGACGGCATAAAACGGAACGATGCCTTTGAGGAAGAGAAACCGCTCCTGTGCCAGTCAGCGCCGATAACGGGCCTTTCCGACGGAACGCATATGCTGAGGAAAGCGGATATCCTGAAATACACGGGCGGAATTCCGGAAATCATTCCTTTTTTCAGCGATTATCTGATACAGGCCGTATGTCTGGATGAAAAAATGGTGGAAGGCATCGGCGCGGCGGAAAAACTGCCGGGACTCGTCTGTAATAAAAGCGCGCTTTCCCCGCTGGCATGCCGGACGTTCGAGCAGTCGTGGCAGACCTTTATGCTGGAATGGCGGGTAAAGTTCCATCCTTCCAGAACGCCTGCCCGCAGTACGGACGATTCCATGGCGTATTGGCGGTTCGACGGCCTTGACTATGACAATCGGGAGGCGTACAGGGGAAACGCGGTCGTCTATGCAGGCAGAACGATGGTCACGCCGCATTCGCTTTACCGTTTCCGGTATACCGCGGCGAAATATATGAAAGAAAGCGGCATGGAGGAAGAGGAAATCGGGAAGATCTTAAAAGGCGTGGAGGAACTTCCGGTCCTGTCCCAGAATCTTGACGGATTCAACAGCCTGCTGTTATCCCGCATTCGGGCGCTGCAGGCGCCCGTGATCGGAAATGAGGACGATGAGAAGCTGACGGAGGCCATTTTGAAGGCTTTACCGACAGAAAAGAAGGCCGTGAACGACGCGCTGCCCCATTTCCCGCTCAGGGCGGGACATCTGCGGTTGGAGAAAGCCAATCTGCTGAGCACCTTCGGGATGATACAGAGCGTCTCTACGAGCCGCGCGCCTTTTCTCTGTTCGGAAGTGCTGGGGGAATATAAGGACCCGCGGGAAAATACGGAATATGCTCTGCTCCGGCCGAGAATCATGGGGGAAGCGAGATTTCGCTTTGATTTCGTGTGTGCGGACAATGCCGGCGTCGTTGCGGAGGCGGCGCCGGATACCTCGCCCATCTGCGGCATGATCATGCCGGAACTGCTCAATTCCAGACTGGTGTTTTATTCCGCGAAGGGAAGCTGTTACGGCGGGCTCAAAACGGTATACCGTAAGGGAAAACGGCTGGCAAGGTGGATTTCGCCGCCCGGACAGGCGCAGATTCCTTTCGAGGAGATCCCTTTTGAGGATGAAAACCTGAAAAAAATGATAGCGTATCTTCTGCAGGATTCAAAGAAGGGGGGAACGGCTTATACGGATCTGCTGCTTCTGATCGGGCAGCAGCTCGACAGGGCGCTTCCCTCCGGGCTGGATATGGGCGCGGAGCTTCCTTGGATATGGGGGAGGCCGCTTGCAGTTTTCCGGTGCCGGGCGTCGCTGGAGCGCAGGGGCGGCCTCGCTTACTCTCAGCTCAGGAAGGACTATGCGGAATACGATACGCTGGCGGTGGAGAAAATCAGATTCCCGCTGATGGCGGGCGATATGTCGAGAGTCCGGTCAGGAATCGTCGGATATTTTGAATCGTTCGACTATGCAAGGCTTTATCCCGCTTACCATGCGGAAGAATTTGCCTCGGATTATATCAGGTTCGGGGAATATACGGGCCTGTGCGTCAACGACAGGCCGAAACAGCTGACGATGATCGCGGAGATTGGGAATCCCCTGTATTTTCAAACGGGCATCCTGCCGACAGGCAGATATGATATACCGGCCGTACATACCCGTTTTGCCGACGAGATCATGCTGTGCTTTGAAGCGGACAGCGTGATGTGCATTCCCGGTGCGCCGCAGCTGCCAACGCCAGCGGTGAAAGACGATGCGTCCTGGTATTTCTCCTATGTGGATAACAGCCTGGGAGAGGGGCGGGACAGAATGGAGAAAATCGCCTGTATGGAAAATCTTTTTCAGGATGAGAGGAACATCGTCTGCGACGGGTATCTGACGCTGAAAAGAAATGGAGGGTAGGATATGTCTTATATTCTGGTGAAAGTCCTGCCGAATTATATTCCTGTGTCGTCGGATGGCGCGAGCCATTACTGCGACCTGGAATTTATCCTATACAAATGCGAGACGCAGCCTCCGGCAGGGGAAATCAGCGTCTGTCAGGAGCCGGAAGCAAGAGGCCTGTGGCAGGCGGAGGAAAGAGGTATCTGCCGGGAAGAGAAGGGGCGGAGTATCCATCAGGGGCCGAGGATCGTCATCTCGGCGCAGGCCGCCCCGCAGGGCAGCATAAAATCCGGCGGCGCGCTGTGTTTTGCCGCGGACATTCCGGCTTCCGGCTATGCTTATGCGGAGCCGGAGGGATGGGACTGCTCGCATACCTGTGATGCGGACCTGGCCAGTATTTCGTTCCTGTTCCGTCCGCCGGCGGACAAGGTCAGCGCGTTCCATGCGGAGGCCATCAAAGTCAAAAGCTTTTTGACAACGGCGCAGGCAGGCGTGTGCGCGCTGCAGGTCAGGACGGAAAATTTCAGCCGGTTCCTGCCGGATGTGCAGGATTGTACCTATACGATAACGCTCTGCAAGAAATATGGCCTGAACATCCTGTCTTTTGAAGCGAACGGCATGAATGGAAGGTTCTTTTTGAACCGCAATCTGCCGGTCACGTTCCGGTGGAATATGGTCTGCGATACGGATACGGATTTCATCCTGCTGGAGGATGACTGCATCGACCTGCGGGCGCAGGGTTTCAGCGGAGAAAAAAAGCTGGAGCAGCGCGGGAAGGGGGACCATACCTATACGCTGAAAATGATGCTGCCGGAGGGCGATAAGACAAAGAGCATCATTATCCGGGATACCAAATGGAGGAAATCGGAGGAAGCAGGCAGTATCGCGCCCGATTTTTCCAAACAGGGATATCTGCTCGAATATCAGAATGCGCTCTATATGTTTTCCGGAGGCCGGGCGTATCGATCCGCCCTCGGCCGGGATTTTGCCTTAGCGGAGTGGGAGCTTTTCGGAAAGTATGACGGGGATATCATTTTTCCGGCGGATGTGGAACCGGTCATCTGCGGGGGAAAACTTTATCTGATCGGGGGAAAAAAGAAGGACAGCCGCCGGCTGTTCTATGCCGTATGCGACCTGACGGCCCAAAGCTGCAGCTTTCAGGAACTGGAGGCGGGACAGGAGTATGCGGGTACGGCAATCGAAACGGCGGCGGCCTGCGATACCGTATCCGGCCAGTCTCCATGGATGGTCTTTGCTTATGAGATGGATCAAAGCGGTTATATCGTTTTCTGTGTCTATGATGAAGAAAGAAAATCGTTTCCGGCACAGTATTTTCTGGAAGCGGAAGGCGTTTCCTCTTTTGCCGCCGGCATCAGGAACGATATCTTATACGTCGCCCTGGCAACGGAGGACGGTATCGTCATCCGGAAAATGAAGAAAGGAGGAGCCGATTTTGCAGATGGCGGCAGAATAGAGACGGTTCCCCGGTGGATGAGGTGGATCCGGGGAAATAATAACATGTTCTTATTGACGGATACCGGACTGTATCAGGGCGATGATTGGAAAAACACAGAAGAACAGCGGCCGTTTTGGGGAGAGGAAGGCTGCCCCTGGTGCGGCGCATACGGAGGAAGGATCGTCTGCCTTTCCGCCTCAGGGGAAGAGAGCGGAAAAGCCGCGGTCTGGGTGACGGATATTTTATAACGAAGCTGACTGCAGAACACGAAGAGGAAGGAGGTCGTTTTAAATGACAAAACAGGAAAACGGTTCTTACCGGTATCATTTTCTGAATCGGGAGGATGAAGCGAAGCTGGTGGAGCGCTGGGGCGGGGAGAGCATGATCAGAGACAGGTATCCCGCCGTCTGGCAGGCGATTAAGAGGACAAAGGAATATGAGATCGATATGCGGACGCTGCGTTCCGCACCGGGACAGGAGGAAAAAAAGAGAGTGGACGTCGGCTGTCCCAATATGCGCAGGGTAAATTCCGGCGTCATAGCCGGCCCCGGTAAGCAGGAGGAAAGAGTGGAGCTGTCCGCCTATATGCGGATGCGTCTGGAGGACGGAACCTATATCCAAAACACTTCCGGGGAGACGGACGACAAACAGGAATCCAAAACATGGCCCTATGCGATGCTTTCGGGGAATATCAGGAATGCGACGGACGGCATGCTGCTCGCGGATTACGGCAGGGATTTCTATCATGTGAACCGTGTCGATGCTGAAATGACTTCCGCGATGACCTATCCCCCCACGCAGTTTTCCCATAAGAAAATAGAGACCTTTGCCGCATATTCGGCGGTGGATTTCAACGATATACTGCATTCGGAAGAGTATACCGTCGTGAACCCGCAGTATGCGGACGATGAGGGAAACACCTTCGTTAAGGAGTTTACGGTGACGGCGCCCCATTCCTCATGCGGAAACTCTCCTATTAAGGTACTCTATGACCGGGGGCCTTTTCAGGGAGAGAGCGCCGATTACAGCTATACAAATGTGAACAAATCGAATAATCTGGTAAAGACCTGTCTGCCGATCGCTGCGAATCTCAGCTTTGCCCATGACATCGCGCCGGACGATAGAGAGGAGATTCTGGTGAACGATTCCTGTTTCCGGCCCAAGCTGACCTATGGAGATCCGCCTAAGAATGAAATTCTCTATAACAGGGGGTATAATGATATCAAAAAATGCTTTGTGAAGGACGGCTATCTTCTGAAAATCGATTTTTCAAAGACCGGGACAGGGGACTACTGGGGCGTGGATATGTCGAAGCTGAATTATATTTCGCAGTCGTATGAGGTGGGAAGAACGCTGGAACTGCAGGCATCCTTTTATATCAGGCTGATGAACGTGAAATATCCCGGATCCATTAAGGCAGGAATCAGCATCATATCAACGGATACGCCGCCGGGCGGAAGCCATTTCTACCAGACGATCGACGGCTATACGGTATATATTCCAAAGATTAATATCCGCTGGGGATGCTTCGGGGAAGGAACGCGCATCAGAATGGCGGATGGAAGCAGCAAACCCGTGGAAAAAATCAGGAGCGGCGACATAGTCTATACTACTACAGGAGAGTCTGCGGTGCGGAGCGTATATGCGGGGCCGGAAAAATACCTGATTCACGTTTGTACGGAAAACGGCAGAACATTGCGCGTCACCGATACCCATCCGGTCGTTTTAAAAGGAGGGCGCAGCGTGCAGGCGGGGAAACTGCGTCCGGAGCAGGAAGTCATGCTGGGAGACGGCGGAACGGATCGGATCAGGTGGGTCTATGAGTGTGAATACAACGCTTCCGTCTATAACTTTGAACTGGAGGACGGCAGAGAGCATACGATCGCGGCGGAGGATATTCTGACCGGGGAGTTCATTGCCCAGAATCAGGTGCGGGCGGATATGCCGCGCCGCCGCAATATTACACCCCAGACGCAGGCGCTTGTGGAGCAGTTTTCCGCTATGTTGAAGAGCCGCGGCCTTTGAGGAGATCCGCAGAGGAGACAGTTTGAAGAGGACAAAAAGGGTTGTCTTTTCATTTCTGAACTGCTATATTCAATATAATAAAACAGGCGGTATGGAAAAATCCGGTCTGCAATCCGGATCGATACCTGCGCCTGCTTTGCGGTCGGGAGAGTGCTCTTATGAAAAAGAGAACGAAAAAAAGAAACAGAATGATGAAAAATATCTTAGCGGCCATATCGCTTCTGACATTAAGCGCCGCCGTCGTTTTGCTGATCTGTCTGCATTTTTCCGCATCGGGCGACAGGGATCTTTCCGGAGAGTGGACTGCGGAGCTGGATATGACAAAACAGGCCGCCGTTTCGGCTCTTATCTGGCTGCAGGATATGGAAGCCGTTTCCGTTTCCCTGGAAGATATGGAATCTTATATGCCGGAACTGATTCTTCAAATAAATCTGACTTTGGAGCAGACGGGACATTCCGGGGGAACCTTTTCCGGCAAAATCCTGCCGGAAAGCTATGATGCCTGCAGCCAGGCCGCTTATGAGGCATTTGCCGGGGCCTTTCGGGAGCTTGCGGCCGAGAGGCTCCGTATGGCAGGTTATACGGGCGGCATTGGCCAGGAAGATATCGAGGCGCTTGTGACGGAGACCTTTGGGATGTCTACGGTTTCCTATCTGATGTCCTGCGGCCCTTCCCTGCTGCCTCCGCTGCAGGAGCTGCAGGCCCAATATGATGGCAGCGGCGTCTATGAAGCGGCGGACGATATTCTGATCAGACGGTTTGATGCCGGCCCTGCCACCGAAATGGCGGAGCATTATATCAGGAAGGGCGCCGAACTGATTCTGTTAGAAGAAACTGCATCCGGCGTTTCCGGTCTTATTTCTGGTGCTTACCCCATAGTATATACATTAAAAGATACCGGGGAGAAATGAGCGCAGGCTGAGGGAAAGGGATGGTATTTTTATGAAAAAAAATCTGCAGAAGATCTGTTCTGTTCTATTGGCCGCAATTTTGCTATGGTCCATTCTGCCCATCCGGGCCGACGCGAGCTTTGAGATTCCCGGGATCTGTCAGGTACGCTCGGATGCCGGAACCGTTCATACCGTAAAAACGCTGGACTATGGATATGCCCGCAACACCTATCTTTCTTTGCGGGATATCGCCATGCTCTTTCGGGATACGGACAAACAGTTTTCACTGGAAATCACGAAAAATACGGTTTCATTGAATCCGGGAGAAGCCTATGCGCCCGTGGGGGTGGAAAACGAGATCTGGGAAGACGGCGGGAATCCGGATATTCCTCTGCGGCGGAATGAATGCAAGGTAAGCGGACAGACCGTATTTTATTATACGCTGATTATGGAACTGCCTTCCGGTCATTACGACTGCTTTATGATGGCCGCGGATCTGGCGATGATTCTGGATGTAGACATTACCGTTCCCGCCGCAGGCTCTCTGCAGGTAAATACGCGGGAGCCTTTCCATATTTCTCCGGCCCTGCTGGAACAGGACGGCTATTTTGGCGGCGTCAACAGCGTGCTGGCGGGAGACGCTTCTACCGGAGAAATTTATTATCGATATCAGTCCGATATCTCTTATCCAATAGCCAGCACCACGAAGCTTATGACCTGTCTTCTGGCGATGGAGGCTGTCTCCGCGGGACAGCTTTCTCTTGAAGAGCAGGTCACCGTTTCCGAGGCGGTTCAGCTGCTGGCGGATTCAGGCGATGGAGTGATTCCCTTAAAAGCGGGAGAGCAGATTACCGTGCGGGAGCTTTTGCTGGGGGCTCTTCTGCCCTCCAGCAACGAATGTGCATTGTGCCTGGCAGAGGCCGTCGCCGGCTCGGAGGAAGCCTTTGTCCGGATGATGAATCAGAAAGCGGCGGAGCTGGGACTTTCCCAGGCGGTCTTTTTTAACAGTCACGGGCTTCCTTCTTATACGGAGGAGAGTGTTCCCGCGAAACGCCAGAACGGTATGAGCGCGGAAGATATGTTCCGGCTGTCCTCTTATCTTTTAAGAGTTTATCCTCAGATTAAGGACATCACTTCCCTGGAAGAGGCGGCTTTAACATCTCTGAATCTTGAAGTGCGTAATACCAATCCGCTTCTGCGCAATCTTTCGGAAGCCACCGGCCTGAAAACCGGTACGACCAACAAAGCCGGAGCCTGTCTGGTCACTTCTTTAACTGCGGATGACGGAACCATGAAACATGATCTGGTGGTAATCGTCCTGGGCGCTGAGGATTCCATAGAGCGGGGACGCGTTTCGGGATTGTTGGCCAGATATGCGCTGAATACCTTTTATAGGGGTGTGGAAGAAACGGAAAGCGGAGCCGGGCAGGCCTCCGGAAATCTGCCCGTAAACGCCGAAGCGGCGGTGGAGCGGATTCTCCGGACTGCCAAGAAGCATGATTGAAAAGCCATATCGTTATCTTTCCGGTTAAACATGTAAAATTCGAAGAGGAAAGATCAGATAAAAAGTATTGAAACGACAGATTAATGCTTTACAGTATCAGCCGTCACGATTGGTAGTGGCGGCTGTTTTCTTCTCCCCAGTCACTGCCGCCTCAATGGAGGACGCGTTTCCCGTCGATGGCATCCCGTAAAGCGCAGCGCCATCAAAGTATACCTGAAAAAATGCGAATCGTACCAAAACTGAAAAACATTCGTCTTTTTCTGATAAAATATGACAGAAATCTATATGTCACATTTACTGAAATCCTAAATCAGATGAAGAAAGGGACAAAATGATGTTAAAAACAATTAAAGGAAGACTGACGGTCAGCATGATCGGTATTGTTGTAGCGAGCATTCTTTTTACGGCGGCAGGATTACTGGTGGTGGCTGGAAAACAGACGATTCAGGATCAGACGCAGGCCCTGCAGTTGAATGCGGATAAATATGCTGAAGAGATCAACACCTGGATCGAACAGGAAAAGATGCTTGCGGCCGGAGCGGTGGAGAGCATTGCGGCCGGCGGAAGAACGGATACGGATTTGGTACAGGCCGTAGTGGACGCCCATGCGCAGGGACGGGAAGAGCTTTTAAATCTGTATTGTGGAACGGACGACCGCAGATTTATCTGGTCGAACAGGGAGATAGAGATGCCGGAGGGATATGACCCGGTGGAACGCGGATGGTACAAACAGGCGGCGGAAGCGGGAGGCGTCATCGTGACGGATCCTTACTGCGACGCGCTGACAGGCAGGATGTGTACGACGGTCGCAGCGCCGGTCTATATAGACGGCGGGCTTGCGGGGGTCGTCGGTCTGGATGTTACGCTGGCGACGGTGACGGATCTGACGGGCAGCATCAATTATGAAGACGGCGTATATGGTTTTCTTGTGGACAGCAGCGGACAGTATATCGCGCATAAAAACAGGGAATATGAACCGACGGAGGATGCCACGGTACTGGCGGTGGAAATTCTGCCGGAACTGGGGGAAATGTTAAATGGGACGCAGCGCAGCGTAAACAGGATGACTGATTATGACGGCAGCACATGTTATTTTGCGGCGGCGGAAATAGAGGGCTGCGGCTGGAAGCTGGGCGTCGTGGTTCCGGCGGCGAATGTCACGGATTCTCTGGCGGCGATGATCGTCATTGCGGTAGCGGTTGCCCTTGTGCTCATTGTGTTCGTGGCGGTATTCATGGCCGGGCTGATTGGAAGGATGCTTGCGCCGATACAGATGCTTAAGCAGTTCGCCTCCGGTGATTTTTCCGAAAATGTGATTATCGAAAAAAGGATTCCCGGAGAATATAAAAATGAGACGGATCAGATCAAAAAGGCGACTGTAGAGGTAAAACAGCAGATTCGGGAAATCATTTTGAATACGAAGCAGGAGGCGGAGAGTATCGGCTCTATTGCGGAGGGGGCTTCTTCTGAAATGGCGGCGCTGAATCAGGATATTGCGGGCATTACGGATTCGGTCGGCCTTGTTATCGGGCAGACGGTGAAGGCGAGGGATCTGGCGGAGGCCATCAGAAACAGCGGGCAGGAGCTGGGAAATGCCATCGAAAATGTGGCGGGGAAGGCTGGAGAAGCGGCGGAACAGTCGAGCAGTATCATGGAGCGTGCAGGAAAACAGTATGAAGCCTCCAGACAGTCCGTCAGAGAAGTAAGTTCCCTTTATGAGAAGACAAGGGGAGAACTGGAACAGGCGATTGAGGACAGCAGAAAGGTTGGAGAGATAAACGCCTTGACAGAGGAAATCCTTTCTATCAGCTCACAGACCAATCTGCTTGCACTGAATGCTTCCATCGAGGCGGCAAGGGCGGGCGATGCGGGCAGAGGCTTTGCCGTTGTGGCGGAGGAAATCCGGAATCTGGCGGACAATTCAAAGCAGGCAGTGGATAAGATCCGCCAGGTGACGGAAGGAGTCGTGGATAATGTGGCCTTTTTATCCAAAAGCGCGGAAAGGCTGTTGGAATTCATGACAGGTAAAGTCATGGAGGACTATCAGGGAATGACGGAGCTTGCCGGAATGTATGAAAAGGATGCCGAATTTTACAGCGGTATTTCAGGAGAGCTGGGAGCTTCCTCACAGGAAATGAGCGCAAGCATGGCGGGAATCAACGAATCGATTACCGCGGTCACGGAGCTCGTGGGAGAAATAGCGGAAGCGATGCAGGATATGAGCGGTTCCGCGGAGAATTCCAATGAAAACTCCAGGGCGGTCATGGAACGGATGGAAGAGCTGTTCCGTCTGAGCGGGCTTTTGAATCAGACGGTGGCATCTTTTAAAATATAATATTACAGGCATATTCACAGTTTGAAGAAAGGATATGTTATAATATGGGAGAAGACATCCAAAAAAAAGAAGTGGAAGAATTATTAAAATATGAGATCGAGGACGGATTGTTCCAGGAGGCGCTGCAGTATGCCAGAAAAATGCAGAATTATGTCTATCAGTGCGAAAAACGCCTGGTCGTATTACAGCATTGGTATCTCGTGAAGCTGACGGAAGAATATGTCAGAATGCTCGCGTTCTCACAATTTACGACGGATATCTGCAGCGGGCTGACAAAGGAGGGGGACGGAAAAACATGTTAGGCGGTTCAGTTTGGATAGCGTTCATTCGGTTCGCGGTCAGCCTTGCGGGCGTCATTTTACTGTTTTCCCAGATGAGCGAACCGCGGTTCGACAGGAAAAAAACGATTCTGTATTATGGGTGTTTCAGCGTGGTCATCATCACGCTTGGGTGTATCTGGTATGTCGTGGACTGGGAAAGCTGCGTGCGGATAGTGGCGTTCGCGATGTATATGCTCTTTGCGGCCTTCGCCGTCATGATGAGCGGCGATTCGATCTATCTGTCCGTTTACAAGCTGGCACTGACCTTTTATCTGATGGCGGTATTTTTGATCGGCGGCCTGGAAACGGCCGTTATTTTCTTTGACCGGAACGTGTGGGCGGATATCGTCGTGCGCGCGATACTGATCCTGCTCATGACGTTTCTGATAAACAGAAAGCTGAAGGATTCCATCCGGGGATTTGGAGATTATGTAGAACGGGAAATGGACAGGTTCAGCGTCGCCGTTATGATCATCATCATCCTTTTCGGGATCGGCTTCATCTTAAATCCCAATCTGCGGGACGCGACGCCGTACCGCCTCTATCAGGTCCTGATAAATTTTATCCTGACGGGCACTTTACAGCTTCTTATGTTCCGGTTCTACCTCCATATCGGCAGAGAGAAGGAGTATCAGAAAGAGAATCAGCTGATGCAGATGAACCACAGGCTTCTGGAACGCCAGCTGGAAATCCTGGAAGAATCCGTGGAATCGGGCCGGCGGCTCCGTCATGATGTAAGGCATCATAATGCGGTCATTGCGGAATATGTGCGCCGCGGACAGAAGGAAGAGCTGCTGCGGTATATAAAAGAATACGATCTGGAAGCGGAGCAGGGTATGGTAGAAACGATATGCGCCAATACCGCGGTCAATAATATTCTTTCCGCCTATAGCAGAAAGGCGCGGAACGAGAATATCAAAGTCAGGCTCGACGTCGAGCTCGGCCGGGAACCGGCGGTACCGAGCATCGATCTGGTGACGGTGCTCGCAAACGCGTATGAAAATGCGATTTATGCCTGCATGGAGGCGCGGAAGTTGGAAAGCCGGGAATGTTTTATCCATCTGATGCTCAAAAAAAAGAAAAACAAACTGATTATTTCCTGCAGCAATACCTGCAGAATGGAGACGGAAATAAAGAATGGACAGCCCAAAGCGGAATTTACCGGCGGCATCGGCGTTTCGAGCATTATCAAGACGGCGGAAAAATACGAGGGCGAATATGATTTTAAAAACGATAACGGCGTGTTCGTTTTCCGGCTGATCATGAGCATACCGCAGATTTTATCGTGAATGTTTATAAAGGAAGGGAAGGAATATGTATCTGATAGCGCTTTGTGATGACGAGACAGAAGAGCTGGACGGGACGGAAAAGTTATTGCGGGGTTATGAGAAGCAGCATCCCGGCCTGGAGTTTGCGGTGGAACGTTTTGAGAATACGGATGAACTGCTCTGCCGGATCAGGGAAGAAAATTATGCGCCGGATCTGATCTTTATGGATATTTATATGCCGGAGAAGAAGGATGCTTTATCCTTTGGGGAAAAAGCGCCTTTTGGGATGGCGGCGGCGAACGAGCTGCGCGGCATGGAGTACAAAGGAAAGCTGGTATTCCTTACGACGTCCAGAGAATATGCGCTGGCAGCTTTTGATGTGGACGCCTCCCAGTATCTGGTAAAGCCGGTAACGGAAAATAAACTGTTTTCCGTTCTGGACAGATTCTTAAAGGATGCGGAGGAGGAGAGAAAAAGATATATTCTGTTAAAAATCGACGGGAAGCTCGTGCGCGTGTCCGTAAACGATATCGTATACTGTGAAGCCCAGCGGAAGAACCAGTATATGCATTTTGCGAACGGCTCGCAATGCCTGCTGCATATGACGATGATGGAGCTTTATGAGCAGCTTTCCCATTATCCGGAATTTGTGCGGATCGGGGTTGCTTTTATCGTCAATCTTGGGTATATTGGAAGCATGAACGCCAAGGAGATACATATGGATAACGGAAAGAAGATCTATATGCCGCGGGGCGCTTATAAAGGGCTGAGAGAACAGTATTTCAGCTATTACTGCAAAGAGACGGAATGAACGGAGCGCGCTGATGAGCGGAATCGAACGATATTATGAAATTGTCCAGGTGATTTATGACAGCTGCACTATCCTGTCCGCGGCATACTGCCTCGTACTCTGGATAAGTCCTTTTCTGGCCGGAAGAGCAAAAGCGTGGCGCGTAGGCGCGGCCTATGCGGCGGCCGGTTTTTTTCTGGGGTTTATTCCGGTTCCTGTCAATATGCTCTTTTTTTATGTCAGCCTCGTAGCCGCGGCCTTTCTCGTTATGATCCGGATCGACAGGGAATATATTGCCCAGAAGATATTCCTCGTCGTTTCTTTTTTTTGCATCCGGTGGTATGCGTGGCGCATTGTCGGCTGTATCGGCAATGAAATATTCGGCCTTTTGTCACGGACGCTCCTGTACGGTCAGGACGATATGATCTGGTTCCGCGCTTATGCGGTACAGACGGCGATAGAGGAGACGCTCGGATGCCTGCTCATGTACGGCGCGGTCCGGTGCCTGTTATGGGCTTATGGACGCCGGCGGGAGCAGATGAACGGCAGGGAATTTCTTCTGCTCGTGATCCCTTCCGTGTCCGGCGGATTCGCTTATGGGGTGTTCCGCTGGTATAATGATGTCTACGAACGGAATACCGGACAAAGTATCTGGGATTTATACGGGAGCCACGATCTGCTTATGCTGCTTTACAGTGCGTTCGGTTTTGCGACGATTCTGGCGACGGCTTATGTATTCCGGCAATGGAAGAACGAACGGGAAGAGGATAAAAAGCAGGAAGTTTTTTTACGGCAGATGCAGGATCTGGAGAGCCATATCGCGGAAGTGGAAGGGCTTTACCGGGATATGCGCAATCTGCGGCATGATATGGGCAATCACCTCATGACGCTGGAACGGCTTTATGACCGGGGCGCCTGTGAAGAGGCCGGGAAATATGCCGAAACGCTGAAAGAAACGGTGCGGAAGGTTTCTCCGGATGTCGTAAGCGGCAATCCCGTGACGGATGTGATCCTGTCCGGCCAGAAAAAGCGGATGGAGGAAAAAGGAATCGCGTTCGACTGTGATTTTCATTACCCTCAGAAAGGAGAGGTCAACGCTTTCGACATCAGCATTATCCTGCAGAACGCCCTGACCAATGCCATTGAGGCGGCGGAGCGGGAAAAGCCGGCGGGCGGGGCGCATATATCGGTCGTTTCCTATTTTGCCAAAAATATGTATATGATCGAGGTCGCGAACAGCTATACGGGAGAATTGACCGTTGATGAACACAGCGGCCTGCCCATGACCACGAAGGCAGGCGGTGGCCACGGTTTCGGACTGGAGAACATACGCCGCGCGGCGCGAAGTTATTTCGGGGATATGGAAATCGGCAGAGAAGTGTATGCGGGCGAGGAATGCTGCGTACTGCGTGTGATGCTGCAGATTGCGGGGGCGTGACGGGCCCGATCCCCCGGTTTTGAAAAACGACGCGAAATTTGCAGCTTTTTCGTCAAATTTAGCGAATTGAAGAAGAAAGAAAAAATGATATACTGGATACGATAACATAATTTTAAGAAAGAAGTCTACTGTGAAAAATAAATTTTTCACAAACGAATTAATTCGTTTTGCAAATATTGTGCCTTGCGGCATCAAATATCGCGGGCTGAGAGAAAGGAATGGTTATTTAATATGAATACCTTTATATTTCCCTTTATCACATGGCTGGCAGGCATAATCATAATTCTGTTGTTTCTTTTTATTATTTCCAGAAATAATTTATGGTTCCGCAAATATGGCGTTACGTTATTTTTTGTATTCTGGTTTCTGAGTTTTACGGTGTATTTCGGCGGTTACTTTTTGGGGGACGGCGCGGGGGAAAACAGCTTTTTCCACGCTTTTTCCAGCCTCTTTTCGGCAATTTTCAGTTCCAGCCGGATCATGGCGATGGAACTCGATTTAAAAGAGATCGGCCTTCTTGCCGAATATGAAATTTACCAGGCGCTTTGTTCGACGACCGTTTTCTCGGCAATATTGCTTTTGGGAACCACTTTACTGTCCAATATCGGGGGAAGTATTATCGGCAGGATACGTCTGCTGTTTCTTGAAATAATCGGCACAAGGAGAAACATTTATCTGATTTACGGCCTTTCGCGGGAAACGGCCTATCTGATAAGCGATATCCGTCGCTGTGATGTCAAGGCAACGATTCTGATCCTTCAAAGCCGCAGTGAGAGCGGCGAAGAGGAACAGCAGCGGGAAATGTGGCAGAACGACGCGTTCCAGTACGGCGCGTCCAAGGTTTTTATTTCTTCTGAGAGACCGCTCGCCTTTCTGACGCGCGTCGCGGGGAAATGCCGGAAGCATACCTGTGTCATTCTGATGAATCCTGTCCGCTGGAAGAATACTTCCATGCTTCAAAGCTTTTGTTCTTCCACGGACAGCCGGAAAATGGAGGGAATCCATTTTTATGTCCTGTACGACCGGCAAAAGAGCGAGAGAATCGCCCGGATAAAGGAATTACAGGGATGGGATATTCACTGGATCTCGAAAGAAGAGCTGTCCGCGAGACAGATGCTGATGTCCCCTTCGTTTCTTGATGTATTTCCTTCCGCGGACTGCAGAAACGGTTATATCGGACGCAGGCTGAGACTGGCGGTCATCGGATATTCCGGTACGGCGGAAGAACTGGTGTGCTATCTGGCTTCCTGCATACAGACGGCGGGCATGGAGATCTGTATCGACTGGTTCGATGAGGAAATCGATTCCAAAACAGCCTGTTTCAGAATCGGCAGGCCGGAGCTTTTTAAAGCGGTCTCGCTCGCCCTTTTGGAAGAAAAGGCGGGAAGCATGGAATTTTACCGGTATTTTATGGAAAACGGGCATCGTCCGGACGGTATTTTTCTCGTTCAGGAGGAAGGAAGAGAAAATGCGGATCTTGCTTTCCGGCTGCGGGAAGTTTTGGGACAGCGGGAAAATATCCCCATTTTTGCGCGTATGGACAGTGTCCATGAGGATCAGGATGCGTTGAAAGCCGCCGCCATTCATAGTTTTGGCTGTATGGAGCAGATCTGCAGCTATGACGTTCTGATCGGCGGGAAATTAGACGTCATGGCGAAGGCCGTTCATTGTTATTATGAAAATTATTATGGGAAAATCGGGGATACGGAATCCTTCTGGAAGGAAGCGGATCTCTATGAAAAACGGTCCAGCAGGGCCCATGCCATCAATATTCCGTGGAAATTGAAGTGCGCCGGCTTCCGGATGACGGAGGGAATGCAGGATAATGTTTTTGAAAAAGAACTTGCCGCGAATCCGCAGCTTCTGCACAATTTATCGGTTGGAGAGCATCTGCGGTGGGAAGCAAGCCTCTTTCAGGAGGGATGGCGGACGGCGCGCCCTGAAGACCTCCCGCCTGAGCAGAGCAGAGATTTGGAAAATAAATTGCATGTCTGCCTCGTACCGTGGGAAGAGCTGGCGCAGGCAGAGGATTATTACGGGATCGATTACCGCGGCCTGGATAAACGTCTTGTAGAAGCCCTGCCCGATATTGTGGGGAAGGCGGGCTGCCGGATCCGGAAGGAGGGGGAAGAAAATGCTGCCGGAGAATGAGAAAGAAAAACAGGAGGCAAAGAAGTATCGCTATGACGCTTTTATTTCCTACCGCCATATGCCGCTTGATAAGGCGGTTGCATCGCGGCTCCAGGCATTGCTGGAAAATTCCCGTTTATGGAAACGCAGGGAACCCCTGCACATTTTCCGGGATCAGAGCGAGCTGCTGACAAGCAGCGATCTTGGCCATGATATTAAAGAAGCGCTTTTACAGTCGCGTTATCTGATTACAGTCTGCTCGGAACAGACGAAGGAATCGCGGTGGTGCATGGAAGAAATCCGGTTGTTCAAGGAAGCTCACCAGGGAAGCACGGCGAATATTCTTACCCTGCTGGTATCGGGAGAGCCGGATAAGGTATTTCCTGACGATCTGCTTTTTGAGGAGCGGCCTGTTGAACTGCCGACGGGCGAAAAAGGATTCCGGAAAGAGAAGGTCGAACCGCTCAGCGCTGACGTCCGCGCGCAGACGATGAAGAAAAGCCTGAAGAAGCTGAAAGTAGAGTCCCTCAGGATAGCGGCCCCTATCCTGGGCTGCCGGTTCGACGACCTCTATCAGCGCAGGCAGAGGAGAAGGCGCCGTAATGCGGCTATTGCGGCCGGCAGCGTGGTCGCGGTCATGGCGGCAGTTCTGATCGTCGTATCGATTTTTGCCTATCGTATATGGGTATCTGAAAATAAATACAGAAGGATCCTTGCGGATAACTATGCGCAGGAGGCCGGCAGGTATGCCAATTCCGGAAAACCGCAGGAGGCGCTTCTTTATTATACGCAGTCCCTGTCCTTAGAGCCGGAACAGTCGTCCGCGGCAGTCGGCGCGGCTCTGCTGCTTCAGGAATACGCATGGCCTGTCCTTATGGAAGAATCCGTCGGCATAATTTCCGGAAAGACGTTTCTTCCGGTACAATATGCCCGCGCCGGGAATCCCGGAACAGGGTATTATCTGGGAAGCGGCAGAGAGGGCTTTTATGTGATGGATGAAAGCGGGCGGAAGCTTGCTCCGCTGCCGCGAAATTATGTGAATTTTCTCTCGGAATCCGCGGGCTGGTGGGCCTTCTGCGATGAAGAAAATCTGTTCTTCTATCGGCCGGAGTCAGGGCAGGAGTATACGATCCCGATGCCGGAGGAAAGCAGTGTCCTATACGATGCGGATTCTCTGTTTTTAAAAGAGCCCCCGGCGGCTTTCGCGCTGGACGGGCACAGAGCCGTTGTTGCCTGTAAAGGGATCGTCTACATCGATTCTTTTGACGGCGGGGGAAGGGAAACGGCGCGGACGGATATGGCCCTTGTGTATCCTGACGCCGCGGTGCAGCAGTCCATTTCCTCTCCGCACAGCATTTATCTTTCGCAGGACCGCTCGCTTGCGCTCGTCAGCAGCGATTCGCTGGCGGCCCTTTATGATATGGAAGAACTCCGGCTGAAAGCGAGCGTTCAGAAATACAGCGATTTTATGACAGGAATGGATATCAGCGCCGATAATGCGTATTTCGCCGTCTCTTATGGAGCAGAGTTTCAAAGCGACCTGTCCGATCACGGGGGATATTTTGAAGTATATTCCGAAGAAGGGGAACTGCTTTTTGCATCGGAGCATTATCGGCAGGAAGCTTTTATCGGGATTTCTTTCCATCCCGGAAATGCCGATTATCTGATCGTCTGGAGTCCTTCTTCCGTCCATGTCTGGAACTGGAAAGAGGGCAGGGAGACTGCGGCGCCCGTCCGGGAGAACAATATTCAGACGGCCTGCATTACGGAGGACGGAACGCTGCTCGTAGATAACCGCGATGACGGGGTATCTTTTTATGAGCTGCAGAAGCCGCCCGCCGGAAACCGCAGTGCGGCAGAGGCGGAAGCAGAGGGGAGCTATACGGAACTCAGGAGATATTACAACGATGCGGAAGGGCCGGATGGAAAAACCGTATCCGTCACTTCTTCTTCTCTTACCCTGGCCGATGCGGACGGCCGGGATATGGATAAGATCCCCCTGCCTTCCAGAGGCGAAAGGGCCGCGCTGTCGAACGATTTCAGAACCGTTTATTTATACAGCACCTATGAGCCTTCTCTCATGTGCGTGCCGGTCGACTTCGACGCGGGAAAATTTGGAGAGGTAAAACAGCTGGACTGCAGTAATGAAAAAATTATGCGCATTTGTTTTGAGGAGGAATGGCTGGCGGCAGAACTGCAGTCGAAGGATATCCTGCTCTTTGACAAAGAGGGGAACAGGGCTGCCAGGATCACGCCGGCGCATAACGGCGGCGCAGCCGCCCTGCTGATCGATTCCGACATGCGGTATGTCGTTCTCGTGATGGAAGAGACCGTCTTTGCAGGAGACAGCTTTCATTTTAGTATGAATGGCATCATAGAAATATGGGATATCCCGTCACAGCTCATGCTCTCCTCTTTTCAATGGGAGAACAGGAAGATAGATTCGGCGTATATCACGGGGGACGGAACGCTTTGCTGGAATATCCGGGGAACGGTCGGCAGCGTCTGTCTGGCGGCTCCTTCACCGGATGAAGAGGCGCTGCGTTTTCTCCGGAACCTGCCCTGCCTTGCGCTGGATGATAAACAGGATATCGTCTGCCAGAAACCGGGGAATTCCGCGCTGCAGGCGGGAACATGGAGCGGATTGACAGCCGGATGGGGAACAGAGCGGATGCTTCCGGAACCGGGAAGCGGGGATGCAGACGTGGCGGAAAGTATACTGAAGGGAATGACCGCGGAACTGACGTCTGCGGAGGATTACGGAGAAGAATCATGGTTCCGGCGGTACGATGGATTGTGGCAGTCCCTTCTGAACGGGGAGATCTCTTTCCGGATGCCGGAACTGGATAACTGTTATGCGTGTTATCTGCAGGCGGCGGAGAGCAGAGGGCTTCCGGAAAGAATAGAATCTGGACTGGAAGCGTATCTGGCGCTGCAGCTGTCTTACAGTGCCCCGGAAGGGAAAGAGGACGATATTGCGTATACGGGCACCATAATTGATTCCCTGTTATTGCAGACGCTCGCATATACGCAGTTATACGATACGGAAATTATCCGATTCCTGGAAGAAGCCTGTTCTGTTATAGAAGAGGAAGAAATCGTCATACCGGAAGACGCCGATGATATCGCGAGGATGAGGATGGAAATGGAAATTACGGACAATCGGATCAGTCTGGCGATGTTTGGGGCATGGGCCCGAATATTGGAAGGGGATGTGCAGGAAGCACTGCTTTCGCTTTCCGAAGCTTATCTGGCGGAACCGTTATTTGCGGATATGGCCGCAGAACCGCTGGCACTGGCCTATCTGACGCTGGGCGATACGGAGAATGCCGGGGAACTGATCGATCAATGGATCGCGCATCTGCTGTTATTGGACGACGATCCCTCTCTGATGGAAGAATCCCTGTGCAGACATTTTCTGTGGGGAGACATCCTGGCGATGCGCGGGGCTGTCGGGGATTCCGTATACGAGGAATATCTTCGCAATATAGATACCGTCATTTTTGGAATGCAGACCGTAGAAGTATCCGTGCCGGCACAGGAAGCTGGGGTGCGGCTTAACGATATTATCGTTGGTATGAACGGAAAACGTCTGTCGAGCTTACAGCGCTGTTTCCGCATAAAGAACGAAGAGGGAATACATACCGCAGAGGTTTTAAGGGATGGGGAAACCGTTACCATTACGATGCCGGATCCGCCGGGAATCACGGGGGAAATGATTTTCAGGCCAAATGATTTTTCTTCGTAACGCGCGCTGAATCTCATCCGATACGGACATCGGACCAAATCCCGGCCGGAAAGGGGACAAAGATATGGACATGTACTACATCATGAAGATCATCCGGGAAGATTCCCTGGAGGAGAACATAAAAGATAAGCTGTGCTATTTCTGCGAATATTATGATTTCGCAGGAAAACGGATGGACGCGGACAGCCTGCCATTCTATCCCCTGACGCCGCATACGCTCCTGCGCATGCTGGAAGAGGAGCTGCGGAATGAAAAAGTCAGCAGGAATCTGGAATTCTTAAAAAGTCATCTGAAAAAGGCGGCGGGAAAGGATCGGATATGCAGGGAACAGTTCGGCTTTCTGCTGGGGCTGCTGACGGAGCATTTATTGTCCGATAAGGAATATGCGCTGCGGGTCTGTCAGGAGATGCTCGATAAGATGGGGCGGGGAAATTATGCGGGAAGCCTGTGTACCCATCTGGAAGAGATTTTATTCGACGGGAGAGAGCTGACGGACCGGAAGGAGGAAATCCGGTATCTGGTGGAAGCGCTGCTGGTGGAGCAGCAGCTCTACGGGTATTCCGTGAAAAGCATTCAGCAGCTTCTGGGCAGGATGTTTCAGGGCTGGCAGCAGATAGGGAGCGCTTTTTATACGGAATATCCTTTTATGCCGGCATTGGAGGAAGGGGATACCTCCCTGAAGGTAGAAGAATATATGGAGCGGCTGACGCTTCGGGACAGGATAAAGGATTTAGCGAAGCTGTTTGAGAAACAGGAACAGACCTATATTTTTGTCTGCGGCGTCTCCGGCATCAAAGGAGAAAACCTCGATCTGGAAATCGGCAACGTAAAGCTGTACAACGCGGTCTTTTACCCGAAATTCGGCTTCGAGAGGAAATCGGAAGAGGACGGGGAGGAAGAAAGCGCATTCGCTCCGGAGATCGGATGTCCGATACATGCGGCAGTCACGTTATGCAATATCGATAAGGAAAATTTTATCTCGCAGGCGAAGCGGGAGGTAGAGAAAGCGATTGACGTTATCTGCTGTTATTCTGCCGTCGATGTGCCGATATACATCGATATGTCGGCGTATATCGTTCTGGATGAAAAAGAGAATATGTATCAGACCGGCATGCGGGCGGAAGAAAACAGATTTCTGAGAGAGATCAGGGGGCTCGATTATGACAGGCTCAGCCTGGAAAGATTTCAGGAAAGTTATCGAAAATACAGCGGGGCCATATTGGCGGCGGAAAACAGGCTGTCTGTCACGATAAGGAACGCGGTCAGGCAGTTCCGAAAGGGGCAGGAGGCGCAGAGGCCGGAAGATAAGCTGCTGAACGACTGGATCAGTCTGGAAAGCCTGTTCCCGAATGAGCTTGCCCTGCCGCAGGAAATCGCCGGCAGAATGGATGACCGAAAGACCAGATTCAGCCAGATCTGCGGCCTTGTGCCGACTATGCTGGTGCGCGGCCGCTTTTTTGAATATTTCTGGGAATGCCACCGCTATTGCATGAATTTATATTTTTCTTACATAAACGGCGAAGATAATCCCTTTTTTCCGATTTCGGAGGAGCTGGCGCGGAAATGTGATTTCAAACTGCAGGGGGAGCTGCATATTATCCCTTTTCTGGAGTCCCTGGGCGAGATTCTGGCAAAAGTCCCGGACGGCGTGACGAAGGACTATTTAACGGAGGTCAGATCTTATGTCGATGATGCGGAGGAGGCCGGAAAGCTGTTGAAAAGGCTGGAAGAAAAAGTAGAAGAAGAGCTGCTGATGGGATACCGCCTGCGGAACATTATCGTTCATAATGCCAAGAGCAGCACGGATTATGTGGAATATTACGAAGCAAGGCTGCAAAAGATTTCGGGCGACGTGATACGGCGGATCATCTGGTTATACGAGGAACATCCGTTATGGACGATGGAAGATATTCTGCTGAGGGGAAACATCGGGAACCGGGAGATGAAGGAGAGTGTGAGAAAGGAGGGGGTAATTGGCTGGATGGTACAGTCTGAATGTTGACATAAATTTCGACGCTTGTTAAAATATAGATAATAGCCGAATTATTTTTACTTTAACAAGCGCAGGAGGAAAAGGACATGTATCAGTGTCATCTTCATATTTATTTGACAGGCCGCCAAAAGGAATTATTTGAGGTGATAAAGGAGATGGCTCCGCTGGAGCATTTTACCCATGAGTTTTCCGAGAGCGATGCGCCGGACGGCGCGCTGGCAGGGAAAGCGGACGTCATTCTGGCCGCTCTTGACGGGGCGGACGCGAAAGAAACGCTGGGGACGCTGCTTTCCGCGAAAAAGGAAAAATCCGATCTGATTCTGCTTACGGAAAAAGGGCGGTTTCTTTTTGATGAGAACGATTCGGAAGAAATCCGGGATATCTGGATGCTTCCCATGACGGAGGAAGAGATGCGGTTCCGGTTCCGGCGGTGGCAGCGCAGCTGCAAGACGAACGTGGATTACTGGCAGGAAAGCCAGTATCTGGAATCGACGATCAATAACATACCGAACCTGATCTGGTATAAAGATAAGGACGGCGTGCACGAGAAAGTCAACGACAGTTTTTGTAAGACCGTCAATAAGACGAAAGAACAGGTACAGGGGCAGCGCCACGCGTACATATGGGATGTCGAACAGGACGACCCCGCCTGCATCGAGTCCGAAAGGGTGGTCATGGAGACGAAGGAGACCGGGATTGCCGAGGAAATCATTCAGACGGGGGACGGCATGAGAACGCTGATGACCTACAAGTCGCCGTTGTATGACTGCGACGGAAGCGTCATGGGGACCGTCGGCGTCGGCATCGACGTAACGAGAGAGCAGGCTTACGCGCAGGAAATCGTACAGAAGAACCGGACGCTCGAAACGATTTTTACCGCGATCGACTGCGGCGTCCTGTGCCATTCTCTGGATGGCACGCGCATTTTAAGCGTTAACAGGGCGGCGCTTGGGATTCTGGGTTATAAGTCTAAGGAAGAACTGGAAAAGACCGGTTTTAATATGATCGCGGCTTCCGTCGTGGAGGAGGACCGGGAAACGCTGACGCAGGCGATCGCAAAGCTGGAAAAGGAAGGCGACAGCATAAGCGTCGAATACCGCGTGCGGCATAAGGACGGGAAAATACTGCATATTGCAGGCAATGTCAAGATGATGCAGGAAAATGGCGAGCTGTATTATCAACGGTTCTTATTGGACAGCACGGAGCAGAAGTTAAAAGAAAAGAAGAACGAGCGCTATCAGAAAGAACTGATCCAGGCGTTGAGCATCGATTACAATTTCGTATGCTTTTTCAATCTCGATACGGGCAAAGGGACGCTGCTCCGGAACAATATCGAGAACGGAGCGATCCTGAATTCGCTGCTTGGCAGCGAGACTTCCATAGAAGAAACGATGGAGCTTTATATACAGAATTATGTATATGAGGAAGACAGGGAAAATCTGCGGCAGACTTTTCGGCGGGAGAAAATGCTGGAAGAGCTGTCGGAGAAAAAAATATTTTATCTGAACTATCGGACCGAACGCAGCGGAAGAATCCAGTATTTTCAGGTGAAGGCCGTGCGCGCGGGTTCCTGGAGCGGGAACCGGGGGATCGTTTTGGGTTTCCGCAACATCGACGAAGAGATGCGCACCGAGATGGCGCGGACAAAACAGCTCGAAGACGCGCTTTCCCAGGCTAAAAAGGCGAGCAGCGCGAAGAGCGTATTCCTCTCCAATATGTCGCATGATATCCGTACGCCGATGAACGCGATCGTCGGCTTTACGAATCTCGCTATCGCCCATATCGACCACAGGGAGCAGGTGGAGGAGTATCTCGGAAAGATCAAATCGTCGGGGAATCATCTGCTGAACCTGATCAACGATGTGCTGGATATGAGCCATATCGAGAGCGGGAAAATGCATATCGAAGAAAAACCGGAAAGCCTTTCGGAAATCATGGACGGCATGCAGAATATCATACAGGCGGATGCCAGCGCAAAACAGCTTTCGCTGCGCATGGAATTCGTGAATGTTACGGATGATGGAATTTACTGCGATAAGCTGCGTCTCGACCAAGTGCTTTTGAACCTGCTGAGCAATGCCGTGAAGTATACGGAAAGCGGCGGCAGCATCTATGTGAGGGTCAGGGAGACGCCCGGTACGATGAAAGGATATGCGGACTACGAATTTTATGTTAAGGATACCGGCCTTGGCATGAGCGAGGATTTTGTCGCGCATATTTTCGAGCCCTTTAAAAGGGAAGAGAACAGCACGATCAGCGGCATTCAGGGAACCGGACTCGGCATGGCAATTACCAGGAATATCGTCGAGATGATGGGAGGCGTCATTTCGGTGAAGAGCCGGAAGGGCATTGGCTCCGAGTTCACAGTTTCCTTTACATTCCGTCTGAATACCGGAGAAACGATATGTCAGGAAGAAGAAATGCAGAATCCCGAAGAACAGCTCAAAGAGGTCTGTACGGGCCGCATTCTGCTGGCGGAGGACGTAGAGCTGAATCAGGAGATCGCGGCGACGATCCTTGGAGATGCCGGGTTTGAAGTGGAAATTGCCGGAAACGGAAAGATTGCCGTGGATATGCTGCAGAAATCCGAGCCGGGCTACTATCAGGTGATTCTGATGGACGTGCAGATGCCGGTGATGAACGGCTATGAGGCGACCAGGTCGATCCGTGCGCTGGAAAACAGGGAACTGGCTTCCATACCGATTATCGCGATGACCGCCAACGCGTTTGAGGAAGATAAGCAGGAAGCGTTAAAGAGCGGCATGAACGGACATATCGCGAAGCCGATCGATATCGAGGTGCTCTTTGGCGTACTGCGGGAAATTTTAGCGTGAGAAAGAGAGAATCGGCATGAAAGACTGCTTCACGTTATTCGAGGCGGAGACGGCTGAATGGTTCCGGGAGACGCTGGGAGAGCCGACGCCGGTGCAGAAGGAGGCCTGGCCCGCGATCGCAGAGGGCGGGCATGTGCTGGTGTCCGCGCCTACCGGAACGGGAAAGACGCTTTCCGCATTTCTCGTTTTTCTGAATAAAATGAAAAAATCAGCTGCAGAAGGCCGCTTAAAGCAGGAACTGCAGCTGATTTATGTGTCGCCGCTCAAATCCCTCGCGGCGGATATCCGGGAAAACCTAAAAAGGCCGCTCGCCGGGATCGGAGGAGAAGGGGTTATCACGGCGGCCGTCCGCACCGGGGATACGACGGCGAAAGAGCGGCAGCAGATGATCAGGAAGCCGCCCCACATTCTGATCACGACGCCGGAGTCCCTCTATCTGCTGCTCACCGGCAAGACCGGGCAGAATATGCTTTCTACGGCCAGGGCGGTCATTCTGGACGAGCTTCATGCCCTGATCGATACGAAAAGGGGCGCGCATCTGATGCTCTCGCTGGCGAGGCTGGACGCGCTGTGTAAGAAACCCCTTCAGCGTATCGGCCTGTCCGCGACCATCTCTCCGCTTTCGGAGGCAGCAGCCTATCTGGCGCCGGAACCGGTCAGCATCATAGCGCCGGCGATGGAAAAAGGGGTTGAGCTTCAGATCCTCGGTTCCTATGCGGAGCCGGGCAGGAGGAGAAAAGATCCGGTATGGCAGGAGCTTTCCGAACTGGTATACCGGTATTGCCAGGGGAAAAGGAGCGTGCTCGCTTTCGTCGAGGGCAGGCGGTATGCGGAAAAACTTGCATATTATGTAAATTTAATCGGCGGTGAGGATTTCGCGCGCGTCCATCACGGCAGCCTTTCCAGAGAACAGCGCCAGGAGACAGAACGGCTGCTACGGGAGGGCAGTCTGCGGCTCTTGTGCGCCACTTCCTCGATGGAGCTGGGCATCGATGTGGGCGAGATTGACCAGGTGCTGCAGGTGGGATGTCCGCGAACCGTTTCCGGGACGATGCAGAGGCTCGGACGGGCGGGGCATAATCCCTTCCGGACGAGCGTCATGTACCTGTTTCCGAGGACGGCGGCGGAGAGCGTTCTGTGCGGCATGACCGCCGAGCTGGCGAGAAGGGGCCTTGTGGAAAAGGTGAATCCGCCGGAAGGCTGTCTGGACGTGCTGGCGCAGCATCTCGTTTCGATGGCGGCTTTCCGGAGCTATACGCTCGACGAGGTCATGGAAATACTGCCCAGGGCATGGCCCTTCCGGAAGCTGACGAAAGCGGACGTAAAAGCCGTGCTGGAAATGCTGGCGGGAGATTATGAGCATAAGAGGGAGGCGCCGGTAAGACCGAGGGTATTGTATGACAGGCTCCATGAGAAGGTGGAGGGGGACGGCTACAGCAGGATGCTCGCCATTTCCGCGGGCGGGACGATTCCCGACAAGGGGCTTTATACGGTCAGGACGGAAGAGGGCGTAAAGGTGGGCGAGGCGGATGAGGAGTTCGTTTACGAGACCCGGAAAGGCGACCGGTTCATTCTCGGCTCTTTCGGCTGGAAGGTCGTCCATATCGGACGGGATACGGTGACGGTGACGCAGGCTCCCGTCGAGGGTGCAAGACTGCCTTTCTGGAAGGGAGAACTAAAGGGAAGAGGAAAGGAGACGGGAGAAGCTTTCGGCCGTATTCTGCGCTCTTTACAGGATGCGGAAGAAAACAACAGGCTGGAAGAAGCGCTTGCGGGGCTCGGTCTTGACGAATCGGCCTCCATGCTGGCTTCCGGCTATCTGAAAAGGCAGATAGAAACAACCGGCATGCTGCCGGATGATAAGACGATCATCGCGGAACATTTTAAAGACCAGTCCGGGAACAGCCAGATCATGTTCCATTCCGTTTTCGGAAGGCGGGTCAACGCGCCGCTTTCCCTGCTCGCGGCACAGCTGATAAAGAGCGGGTTTGGAATCGAAGCGGGCAGCGTGGATGAAGAAGACGGTTTTCTGTTGTATTCCTATGGGGATAAGCCATTGCCGGAGGGCGTGCTCGAAAGGCTGGATCCTGAAAGACTGGAAGCGTTTTTGTCGGCGATGCTTCCCGAAACGCCTCTGTTCAACGCCGCGTTCCGCTATAACTGCGGCAGGGCGCTGATGATGGGCGTGCGGAAGAACAGCAGGCAGCCTTTGTGGATGCAGCGGATACGGAGCGCGGAGATGATGGAGCAGGTCATAGGGGAGAAGGACCATCCGCTCATCCGGGAGACGCGGCAGGAGTGCATGCGGCAGTTATGGGATGTGGAAGGCGTCAGGGAACTGCTTTGCGGCATCCGTTCCGGTCTTATCGCGGTGCGTGAAATCTACACGGATACGCCTTCGCCGATGTCCCTGCCGCTGCAATGGGCGCAGGAGGCGGCCGTCATGTACGACTATGCGCCGACGCCGCGCAGGATCCACGCAGCGGTGGAAGACGCCCTGCAGCAGGAAAAAGAGCTGCTTCTTCCGGGAGAAAAGGAACTTTCCCAAACCGGCGTGCGGGAGAAACTGCCGTCGGATGAAAAACAGCTGCATTCCCTGCTGATGACGGAAGGGGATCTGGCGGCCGGAGAGCTGGATATACCGAAGGCCGCGGATACTTTGGGGAAGAGCGCTCCGGCGGGAAGTCTTCCCGCGGAATGGCTGGAAAAGCTTGCGGCGCAGGGACGGGCGCTCTATCTGGAACAGGGGCTCTGGATCGCGGCGGAGCAGGAAGCGGAATACCGGGCGGCTTTGGAGGAAACGGAGGAAAGCGGCTGGCAGGATACCGCGCGGCATATCGTCCGCCGGATGCTGCGTTACCGGGGCGCGTCGAGCGCGGCGCAGACCGCACGGCGGTACGGATGGAAAGAGGCGGATGCCCGCGCCATTCTGGAAACGCTGTGCGAAAGGCAGGAAGCTGTTTTGCATGAAGACGTTTATTATCATGCGGAATTATATAAACGGGCCAGGGCGAGGACGTTGAAGAACCGCAGGGAGGAGATCGCGACCTGTCCGGCGGAGGCTTATGCCGCGCTCCTGCTGTCCCGCATCCGGCGCATGGAACCGCCGGAGGAAGGGATCAGGGCCGCGCTTCCCGCTTTGACGGGCATCGCTGTGCCGGCGGCCTTCTGGGAAGATGCCCTGCTTCCGGCACGGGTGAAAAATTACAGGGGGAAACTGCTGGACGATCTTCTTTCTGCCGGAGAATATTTCTGGCATATGGAGGAGGGCGGAAAGCTCAGTCTGGAGCATACGGAGCGGATCGACTGGAGCAGGGAGCCGGAGGCGGTTTCCGTTAAGAGCGCAGAAGTGTTTTTGAAAACGCTTTCAGAAAAAGAGAGGCTGCTTGTGGAAACGCTTTCCGGACGGGGCGCAAGCTTTATACAGACGCTGGGCGGCGCGCTGGACGGAGAGCCGCCCTATGAGATTCTTTTTTCGCTGATGGAGAAAGGAATCGTGAATGCCGACAGTTTTGAGCCGGTGCGCCTTCTGATGAACAGGAAGAAGCTGGAAAAGTCCGCCGTAAGGCAGCGGGTGGGAGCGCGGGTGAAGGCGTTCTATACGGGACGTTTTGATCTGGTGAGGCCGTCCTGCCCGCTGACGGTGCAGGAACAGATGAACGCATGCTTTGACCGATATCTGATCCTCTGCCGGGAAACGGCGGCCGCTTATGGGATGTCCTGGCAGGAGGCCCTGTCTTTGCTGCGCGTTCAGGAATATACCGGGCAGGTCAGAAGGGGTTATTTCGTAGAAGGGCTTTCCGGCGCGCAGTTCATCCGGAAGGAGGATTTTGCGGGCGTAACGGCCCGGCTCGGAAGGCCGGGAGAAGATCTGCTCTGGCTGAACGCCGCCGACCCCATGCAGCCCTGGGGAAAGCTTCTGCCCCATGGAAAGGACAGAGCCTTCGCCAATGTTCCGGGGACGGCCGCCGCTTTCTGCGGCGGTTCGCCTGCAGTCCTGTTTGAACGGCAGGGCAGGGCCCTGCGGGTCTTTGAGACGGAGAGGCTTTCGGAAATCCTGAACCTCTTTGCGGAGGATTTCAGGCGGGGAAGAATTTATCCCGGCAGGAAGAGGATTATCGTGGCGGACTATCCAGCGGAAGCGGTAAGCGCCCTTTCCGGAAGCGGTTTTAAGCGCGAAATGCAGGATTATGTTCTGTATCGGTGATGCCGGATGCCGTTTTGCCATAATTTTCTTTGAATTCTCGTGTCTTTTTATTGACAATCCTAGCTGAAAAATGGTATTTTAGTTGTGATAGGGGAATCACTGAAAACAGGGATTGTAAGCCCTCGGTATACTGATATTAATATCATGACGATTATTCATGAAGAAATGAGACAGGAGAGAGCAAACGATGGATCAGGAGATGGAAAAATTAAAACAGCAGATTTTAATTGTTGACGATGAAGAAGTAAACAGAGAGATTTTGAAGGAGATGTTCAGGGACGGCAAATATGAGCTGCTCGAAGCGGATAACGGCGAAGATGCCGTTGCGAAACTGAAAGACAACGACCGCGTCGTACTCGTTCTGCTCGATATCGTAATGCCGATCATGGACGGATTCGGCGTGCTGGAATTCATGCACGGGCAGGGCATGCTGAATGACATTCCGGTCATTCTGATTACGAGCGAGGACGCGCTGGACAGCGAGGATCAGGCATATTCTTACGGCGTGGCGGACGTTATACATAAACCTTTTTACCCTCATATCGTAAAGAGGAGAAGCAAGAATATCATAGACCTGTATCAGCATAAATATAACATGGAAATACGCTTGAAGGAGCAGGAAGCGGAGATCAGGGAACAGGAACGGAAGATCCGTGAAAATTCCGAATTTATGATCGATACGCTCAGCTCCGTTGTAGAAGCCAGAAGCGCAGAAACGGGCGAGCATACGAGACGGATCAAATATTTTACGAGGATCATGCTGAAATACCTCATGAAATATTATCCGAAATACGGTATCACGCCGGAACAGATCGACGAGATTTCCAGAGCGTCGGTGCTGCATGACGTCGGCAAGATCGGTATTCCGGACGCGATTCTTTTGAAACCGGGACGTTTAACGCCGGAAGAGTTCGAGATCATGAAAACGCATACGACGATCGGCTGTGATATTCTGGAGAAATCCTATAAGGATCAGACCAGTGAGTTCTATCGTTATTCTTACGATATCTGCCGTTACCATCACGAGAGATGGGATGGTAAGGGATATCCGGATCATCTTATCGGCGACGAGATACCGATTTATACGCAGGTCGTTGCCATCGCGGACGTATACGATGCGCTGGTAAGCCCAAGAGTTTATAAGAGTGCCTATGCGAACGGTATCGCATATGACATGATCATGAGCGGGGAATGCGGTCAGTTTGCCCCGGATGTACTGGAATGTTTTGCGCTTGCAAAGGAAGACTTCTTCAATATTGTAGAAGTGATAAAGATGTTTGATTTTTCATAAAAAAGATTGTGGGCAGCAAAAGACTTGACAGGATGATTTTTGCTGCCTGTTAGTGTGTTTGGGGAGTGATATAATGGAACGAAATGAGGGGCGTGCATTTCCGATTGAAGACGCGTTGGAAATGGTCTTTATCTTTGACCGCGCGGGAATCATTTCCTATGCCAATGCCGCAGCGAAGAAGAAGCTGGAATATGGGGATGATCTGTGCGGCAGGCATATCAGCGATATTTTTCCGGGGGCTTTCAAGTCTACAGAGGATGGCTTCACAGCGGAGCATCCGTTCGGCAGCGAATTGCGCAATCTTGTAGCGTACCGCCGGAATCTGACCTGTTTTCCCGTAGAAGCAAGAAGCATAGAGAGCGAGAACGAGCAGGATACCTATATCTGCATGGCGAACGATATTCTTGAGAAAGAATATCTGAACCGGGAGATTACGCATGTAAAGCAGGAGGCGGAGCAGGCGTTAAAGGTAAAATCGGAGTTTGTCGCGAATGTAACGCATGAACTGCGGACGCCGGTAAACGGCATTCTCGGCAATACGCGGGAACTGCTCGAAATGGTAAAGGATGAACAGGCGTTAAAAGCGCTGCGGCTGATAGAACGCTGCTGCGGCGATATGAATAAGATTATCAATAATATTCTGGATTTTTCCAAGCTGGAGGCGGGAAAGTTCACGCTGGAACCGCGCCGGTTCCATTTCCGGAACATGCTGGATTATGTAAGAAGTCAGCATATTAATAAATTGACAGAAAAAGGCATCGGGTTCTTTATGACGGTATCGCCGCAGATACCGGAATATGTTGTCGGCGACGAACTGCGTATTATACAGATTTTGAATAATCTGCTGTCCAATGCGCTGAAATTTACCGCAGTCGGCAAGATTACCGTGGAGGTCGTCAGGACGGCGCGGGTAAAAGATAAAATAGAGCTGTTTTTTATCGTGAAGGATACGGGAATCGGCATCGATAAGGCCGACAGGGAGAAGCTTTTCCAGAGCTTTTCCCAGGTGGACGCTTCAATTTCCCGGAAATACGGCGGTACGGGCCTCGGCCTGAATATCTGCAAGCAGCTCGCGGAGCTGATGGGCGGCAAGATCGAAGTGGAGAGCGAAAAGAACAGGGGAAGCACTTTTTCCTTCTCTATCTGGGTAGGAGCCGGAGAAGGAGAAGAGGCGGAGGCGCAGCCGGCGGATGACGGCAACGCGCATTTGTTCGCGATGGAACTTCATGGAGAGGAAGAGGATAATTCGGACAATGTGACGCGTTACGGCACGCCGGAGAATAAAGAAGCCCTGAAAAAGAATCTCTCGAAACTGATTCTCTGTGTGGAGATGGAGAACTGGGAGAAAGCGGAGATGTTCATGGATACGGTGAGACAGCTGACGCAGGATGCGCCGCGCGAGGTGAGCCGTGTGATTCTGCGGTTGAAGATGGCCGTTCAGAAAGAAAGTTATGAGAAGGTGACTGCCGGATACGGGGAATTGAATGCTTTTCTAAAGTAGTTCGCGGAAAGGAGCGGAACAGATGGGATATGATGCAAAGCGTCTGGACGGAGAACGGATACTCATCGTAGATGATGTGGAAACGAACAGGCTGATTCTGGAGGAGATCATCAGTGATCTGGGATGTTCTCCCGTTTTGGCGGAAAACGGGGAAGAGGCATTGAAAATAGCAAAAGAGTATTCGCCCAAACTGATTTTGACGGATATCTCCATGCCGGGAATGGACGGTTATGAGCTGTGCAGGAATTTGAAGAAGAATCCGAAAACGGCAGGCATTCCGATTATTTTCATTTCGGCGTTCGACGATCCGATGGATATCGTGGAAGGATTCCTGCTCGGAGGAGAGGACTATATTACGAAGCCTTTTATACCGGAAGTGGTGCAGGCCCGCGTGGGCGTTCACCTGCGGCTTTATGAAGTAAAGAACGAACTGATGGAAATGAACAGGCGGCTCCAGATTTCCGTCAGCGAGCAGTTGAAACAGATGGAGCTGGAAAAAAAGAATATTTTATACGCGCTGGCGAATATTGCGCTGCAGAACAGCGACTACGAAAACGATTATATGGAGCGGCTGCGGCGTAACTGCGGAATCCTCGCACAGGGGATGCAGCTCTCGCCCCTGTTCGAGGATAAGATATCGGACAGCTATGTGGATACGATAGAGCTTGCGACGCCGCTTTGCGATATCGGCAATATCGGTGTCCCGGTGGATATCCTGAGAAAGAAAAAAGAGGATCTGACCGCGGACGAGGCGGAAATCCGGCGGAGTCATACGAATATCGGCGCGAGGCTGCTCGAAGATCTCTATGTCAATAACGACTATAACGAGTTCATCAATACGGCCATCGATATTGCGCGTTATCATCATGAGAACTGGGACGGAAGCGGATATCCTGAACGGCTGGAGGCCGAAAAGATTCCGCTCGCGGCGCAGATCGTAGCCATTACAGGGCGCTATACGAATCTGACGGAAAAGGGCGCGCACAGCCGGGAGGAGGCGCTCGCAATCATGAAGGAAGAGGCGGGCGTGAAGTTCAATCCGGATATATATACGATATGCTGTAAAATTTCGAGGCAGTTGTGCTGACCTCATAAAATATAAAATTAAATAAAATATCTTAAACAAAATCTTTTTTTCGGGGGAATGGAAAGATGATGATTACAGATGAAGAATTGCAAAGAATTTCTGTGTTCATGAAACAGCGGTACGGAATTGAGCTGGGGCAGAAGAAAGTCATTGTAAATGGAAGACTTCAGAATTATCTGAAACGGAACGGCTGGAGTAATTATCATGAATTCATGGATGCGGTAGAGCGGGATAAGACCGGAACACAGGAAAAGATACTGGTTAATTTTCTGACGACAAATCATACTTATTTCATGCGTGAATTCGAACATTTTGACTATTTCAGGAGCGTCGTGCTCCCCTGGCTGAAAACGAGAGAAGCGGGGAACAAGGATCTGCGTATCTGGTGCGGCGCGGCTTCCACAGGCGAAGAACCGTATATGATAGCGATGGTCCTGGCGGATTTTTTTGGATTGGAGAAAGACCAGTGGGATAAGAAAATACTGGCGACGGATATCTCCACGAAGGTCTTGCAACAGGCGATGCTGGGGATCTACAGCGCGGAACAGTTAAAGAACCTTCCGGAACAGTGGAAACGGCATTTTTTCAGGGCGGTTGCCGGAGGAAGCCAGTATCAGGTGACGGACGAACTGAAACGGGAGGTTATTTTCAGGCAGTTCAATCTGATGGATCCGCTTCCTTTTAAGAAGAAGCTGCATACGGTATTTCTCAGGAATGTCATGATATATTTTGACGACAATACCAAACGGGATCTGGTGCAGCGTGTATATGACGCGATGGTGCCGGGCGGATACTTTTTTATCGGAACGACAGAGACGATCGACAGGAGCAGCACACCGTTTCAGATCATTCAGCCATCGATTTTCAGGAAGAGGGAGGGCTAAAGATTTATGCAGCCAATTAGAGTATTAATTGTAGAAGATTCTATCGTATTCAGAGAGCTTCTGGTACAGAATCTGAGCAAAGACCCGGCGATCCGGGTCGTAGCGACGGCGAGAGATCCGTTCGAGGCGAGAGACCTCATTTTGTTACATAAGCCGGATGTCATGACGCTGGATGTAGAGCTTCCGAGGATGAACGGTATTGAATTTCTGCGGAAGCTGATCCCGCAGTATCCACTGCCGGTGGTCGTTATCAGTGCTCTGAGCGATAAGGTGTTCGACGCGATGAACGCGGGCGCGGTCGATTTTGTGGCAAAGCCCGCGGTATCGAACAGGGCGCAGCTGGAGGATTTTATCAAAAACGAATTACTGGTCAAGATTAAGATAGCTTCTACCGCGAAGATCAGCAATATCAAAAAGACGGTCATCAAACAGCAGGAGCAGGAACAGCATCTGTCCGTCCAGCGCAGCAATCTGGTAGTGGCGATCGGCGCTTCTACCGGAGGAACGGAAGCGATTTATTCCGTTGTAAAGGACTATGGAACGGATATTCCGGGCATTGTCTGCGTTCAGCATATGCCGCCTAAATTTACGGAGATGTATGCGAAGAGGCTCAATGATCAGTGCCGGATTCAGGTGAAGGAGGCGGAGACCGGGGACCGGGTACTGCCGGGCCATATGCTGATCGCGCCGGGCGGCGACAGGCATATGAAGCTTGTGAAGGTCAACGGGGCTTATCAGGTGGAGGTGAAGGCCGGACCGCGGGTGAACGGTCATTGTCCGTCGGTGGAGGTGTTGTTCGAGTCGGTCGCAAAAGTGGCTGGCAAGGACGCTGTCGGCATTATCCTGACCGGTATGGGCGGCGACGGCGGCAAAGGGCTGCTTAGTATGCGGAAGGCCGGCGCCAAAACGATCGGACAGGACGAATCCACCTGTGTCGTATATGGAATGCCTAAGGTCGCTTATGATCTGGGTGCGGTAATGTATCAGGAAAAGCTGAACGATATCGCAAAAAGAACATACGCGTTATTAAATAATATGTAAAGGAGAAAGGATATGAAAATTCTATTAGCCGAAGATGATTTTGTCACAAGAAAATTTATGGTAAATTTTCTGTCAAAGTACGGTGAATGCGATGTGACCGTGGACGGTATGGAAGCGGTAGACGCATTCATGATGGCTTTGGAGGACGGCGAACCTTACGATCTGGTATGCCTCGATATCATGATGCCTGTCATGGACGGTTATCAGTCGCTTGTGGGAATTCGGAATCTGGAGAAGGAAAGGAATATCCCGGAGGATAAGGCGGTCAAGGTCATTATGACGACGGCGCTGAACGACGAAGCCAATGTAAAAATGGCATTTGAGCTGGGATGTACTATCTATTCCGGTAAGCCGATAGATCAGGAAAAATTTGAGCAGGCATTGAAAAAACTTGGTTTGGCCTGACAAAAGAACTTAATCGAAATATGCAGGAAAGGAGAACGATATGGCAGAAGAATTTAGTACAGACGGTATGTTGGATATGTACCTGTTCGAGAACGGCCAGCTGTTAGAGCAGCTGCAGGATATGGTCCTCGAACAGAAAGATGCGGATTGCTTTGATGAAGACAGTATCAATGAAATTTTCAGAACCATGCATACCATTAAAGGCTCTTCTGGTATCATGATGTTCGACGAGATAACGGCTGTATCGCATAAGCTGGAGGATGTTTTTTACTTTTTAAGAGAATCCCATCCTGAAAATGTTCCTCATCTGGAACTTGTGGACCATGTGCTGGAAGTGGCCGATTTCATCTCGAATGAAATGGAAAAGATACGGAACGGCGACCCGGTGGACGGTCAGGCCGGAGAGATTGTCGCGACGCTGGATGAATTTCTGGAGAAGATCAAAGGCGGCGACGGCGGAAAAGGCAAAAAGAAAAAAGGCGCGGCAGTTCCCGAAAATAAACACGAGGAGCCAAAACAGTTCTATATTGCGCCGATGGCGACCAGCGCCAGCCATTTTTATAAGATTTATGTTTCTTTTTTCCCGGAAACAGAGATGGCGAACGTGCACGCTTACAAAATCGTGTACGCTTTAAAGGAAATTGCGGAGGATCTGTTGTATTCTCCCGAGGATATTATTTCGGATGCGGACGCTGCGGAGACGATTATCAAGGACGGTTTCAAGATCCTTCTGCAGGCGCAGGCAGGCGAAGAGGAAATCCGCAAGATCGTCGGCGTCGGATATGATATCGAGAAGGTCGATATTTATGAATGTAAGGCGGAGGAGTTCTTGCAGGGCTTCGATTTCAGCGAGCAGGATCTCATAGCGGCATCGGCGCCGACGCCGCTGATCGATCTGGAATCCAGCGTGGAAGAAATCGATTCCAGGACGCAGGCGGCCGGAGAAGAAGCGGCAAAGGAAGAGAAAAAAACGGAGAAACCCGCGAAGCCTGCGATTGCGCCCGGTGATTTCGTTATCAAATCCAAGGAACCCGGAAAGCAGAAGAAACTGGCGAAAGATAAGCCGAAAGGCGAGAAGGCGTCCTTTATCAGCGTGAATGTCAGCAAGATGGATCAGCTGATGGAACTGATCGGGGAACTCGTTATTTCCGAGTCGGTCGTGCTTCAGAATTCCGATTTGAAGGTGCCGGGGCTGAACCTTGATAATTTCAATAAGGCGGCGGCGCAGCTTTCCAAAATATCGACAGATTTACAGAATGTCATTATGTCCATGCGGATGGTGCCGCTTACGAATACCTTCCAGAAGATGAACCGTATCGTCTTCGACGTATCGAGAAAGCTCGGCAAGGATATCGAGTTCGTTATGGTCGGCGACCAGACGGAAGTGGACAAAAATATCATCGAACATATTTCGGATCCGTTGATGCACATCGTCAGAAATTCTGTGGATCATGGCATCGAGACGAAAGAAGAACGGCTTGACAGCGGAAAGCCGGAGAAAGGTAAAGTGACCTTATCCGCGAAGACCGAAGCAGGCAAGGTGTGGATCAGCGTAGAGGACGACGGCGGCGGCCTCGACAGAGACAAGATCATGGCGAAGGCGAGAAAACAGGGATTGTTAGATGACGGCAGACCCGACAGCGCTTATACGGATAAAGAGGTATTCCAGTTTATCACGCTTCCCGGTTTTTCGACGAACGAGGTCGTTACGGAATATTCGGGCAGAGGCGTCGGTATGGACGTCGTCGTTCAGAATATTCAGGCGATCGGCGGTTCTCTGGAAATCGAAAGCAAAAAGGGCTTCGGGACGATTATGAGCCTGAAAATACCACTGACGCTCGCGATCATCGACGGCATCGTCATGGAGACAGGCCAGTCATCCTTCGTTATGGAGACAGGCGCGATCAAGGAATTTGTGCGTGTGAAGGAGGATATGATGATTCATGAACCGAACGGCGATGAGTACATCATGATCCGCGGCGAGTGTTTCCCGGTTCTCAGGCTCGGCCAGTGGTATGGGCTGAAAGAATATAAAGAATCTGTAGAAGAGGGGGTTATGTTGATTCTTGAAGTGGAAGATAAAAAAGTATGTCTTCTCGTCGATAAGCTGATCGGCGAACAGGAAATCGTCGTAAAACCGATCCCTTCTTATATCAAGAAGGTCAAAGGCTTATCCGGCTGTACGCAGCTGGGCGACGGAAGCATCGCTTTGATATTGGACGCTCCGGGATTGATAGAATAAATAAACAGAAAGGAACGGATATTGCATGGAGAATATGAGCGAATTGAAAAGGCAGGTAGACGGCGCCGGTTCCAACGGACACGATACGCAAAAGGGAAAGTACATGACCTTTAAGTCCGGAAACGAGTATTTCGGGCTGGAAATCCAGTATGTAAATGAAATCATCCAGCTTCAGGCGATTACAGCGATTCCTGAGACAGAGGATTATATCAAGGGCCTGATCAACCTGAGAGGTAAGGTCATCCCGGTCGTTGACGTCCGTCTGCGGTTCAAGCAGGAACCGTTTGAGTATAATGACAGGACCTGTATCATTGTCATTAATGTGAAGTCTATGATGGTTGGGCTGATCGTCGAGAAAATAGCGGAGGTCGTTGAAATCAAAGAAGATAACATTCTGCCGCCTCCGAGCGTCGGCCGGACCGATAAGGTACAGAACAAATATGTTTATGGCATCGGCAAAGTCGGCGATACGGTTAAACTTCTGTTAGACCCCGATAAGCTGTTGAACGACCAGGATCTGACAGTTGTGGAACAGGCAAGTGAAATGAATATTGATGAAGAATGAGAGGTATGAGAGATGAAAAACATGAAGATAAGAACAAAATTGATTTTAGGCTTTTCGATTCCTGTTATACTTACGATTATCAATGTACTGATTGGAGTATTTGTTACGGACAAAGCCGTCGATGCGGTCAGATTAATGAATGAGAACAGCGCGGCACAGGTTACGGGCGGCCTGCAGCAGTTAGTGGATTCCGTCAGCGCAATGGAAGAAGAGACCACCGTGGAAATTGAAGCCGAACTGGATAAGATGGACGGCGTTAATGCAGATGAACTCAACAGAATTATAGCGCTTATCGATGAAGATAAGGACGGAAGAATCGAAACGCTGCAAAGTTACAGCGATCAGCTGGGCGGATTCGTTGAGAGCAACAACAGCGACAGCATCACGACACTGGAAAGCACGATGGGTATGTCGAACTGGGTCAGCATAGGGCTTTTAATTGTTTCCGTTGCCATTACACTGTTTATTTCAACGGCGTTGATTAAAGTAATCGCACGTTCCGTAAAACAGCTTTCCGACGCTGCACAGAATATTGCGATCGGACGCGTTAATAATATCGAGCTGACGAAGTATAATAACGATGAATTTGGCGAGCTGGTTGACGAGTATACGAAGGTAATCGACAATATCAAATATCAGTCGAACATTGCGGAAGAAGTGGCAAACGGCAACCTGACAGTCAATGTAAAACCGTCGTCGCCCGACGATATGCTCGGCAACTCCTTAAAGAAACTGGTAGAGGATAACCTTCATGCGCTGGGCAACATCTCCGAGGCAGGTTCCCAGGTAACGATCAGCTCCTCACAGGTAGCGAGTGCAAGCCAGGCGCTGGCACAGGGCTCAACACAGCAGGCAAGCGCGATTCAGCAGATTACGGCATCTATCGATGAAATTGCCGATAAGACCAAACAGAACGCAGAGCAGGCGAATGAAGCGGCATCTCTCGTTGCGAGAGCGATCGAAGACGTACAGCGCGGCAACAGGCAGATGCAGGATACGATGGCGGCGATGCAGGATATCAACAAGTCTTCCGAAAATATCTCCAAGATCATCAAGACAATCGACGATATCGCATTCCAGACCAATATTCTTGCGCTGAATGCGGCGGTAGAGGCGGCAAGAGCGGGCGAAGCCGGCAAAGGCTTTGCGGTCGTAGCGGAAGAAGTAAGAAGCCTCGCGGCGAAGAGTGCGGCTGCGTCGGCGGAGACGGCAGAACTGATCGAAGATTCTATCGAGAAGGTAAGTTCCGGTTCCAGAATCGTGGACGATACTTCCAAGGCAATGGAAGAGATTACGAGAGTGGTTCAGGACAGCGAGATGATCATCAACGGTATCGCAGAGTCTTCCAATTATCAGGCGACAGCGGTTGCGCAGATCGAGCAGGCGATTACGCAGGTATCCCAGGTCGTACAGACCAACTCCGCTACAAGCGAGGAGTGTGCGGCAGCCAGCGAAGAACTGTCCAATCAGGCGTCCAGAATGCGGGAGATGCTCTCTATCTACAATCTTGGTTCGGGCAGCGGCTCATCTTCCTATGGCGGCGGTTCCTATTCCTCTTCTTCATCGGGAATGAACGAGCAGGTCATTTCTCTTGGGGATGACTTCGGGAAGTATTGATCATTAAGAAAACAACGGGGAAATAAATAAAGAAGGATTCCGGCACAGGAAAGAAAGTTTCTGTGCCGGAACTTGTAATTTCAGAAAAAACATAGTAATATGAGAAAGGAACAAAAGTAAAAAAGAAAAAGGGGGAAATTTTCATGACTTTGTTCGAGGAGCTGAAGGAACTGGGCGTCGATGTTGACGGCGGTTTGAAACGGATCAACGGGAACGAGAAGTTATATACGAAATTGCTGGGTTCTTTCATAAAATCAATTAATACCTATCATGTCGAAGCGGACTTTGACGGCACGGACTATAACGAGACGATAGAGAAGGCGCATGCGATAAAAGGCATCTCCGGGAATCTGTCCATAACGCCTGTTTACGAGGCCTATACCAAAATCGTCGATTTACTTAGAACTGGAAAACCGGAAGAAGCGAGGCCGATCCTGGAACAGATTCTCCCGGTGCAGGACGAGATCATTGCCTGTATCGGAAAACATAGTGAAATCGGATAAACGGATCCGTTTCTGAATGAATGGAGAAACAGGTAAAATGGACAGGAAGACCATTCGTTTATTGGGAAGCAAAAATAATGAGGGAGAGAACGAATGAAGAACAGGATAATCACCGCATTGCTGATCACAGCGATGTTGTCCGGCCTGACGGCATGCGGCGGTAAGGAGCCGAGCGCATCTGATTTAACGACGAACAGGAAACGGGTGGCGGATATGGAGGATGCCGCAGCAGCCGATGGGGATGAAACGGGAGAAGAAGCTGAGGAAGTACAGGAACCGGAGGAAGCGGCAAAGACAGTGGACGGTGTTGTGTTTGGTTCCGACGAGGCAAAGGGATACGACGGTTTCGAGTATCTGATGGAAGAACTGGTTTCAACATCCAATACGAAATCAGGCGATAAAAAGACCGTGTCCGTTTTCGTGCCGGACGGGGATTATCCGAGCGTTTCCGGCTCCTATGCGACGAGCGAACGCATGGGTGTTGTCGTGGATGTGGATATAGACCCGTATCTCCAATATAATGCGGCGGACTATACGGCGGGCGAAAATCTGGAAGCTTATGTAGAGGATGAAATGTCCTATTCCTCGTATCTTTATGGAGTCGATATCGGCGAAGTTGAGGAAATCGGAGAAGATGCCGCGATGTGCGTCGTTACCTATATGCAGTTCGATTCCTATGACAGCAGCTATTCGCCGTATTATCAGGTCTTTTGTCTGAAAGAGCTGGGTGATAATGTCATGGGGCTCGTGGATATCTGCATTATAGCGGATGAAACGACGGGCAGGACGAAAGATATGATAGCGGAATTATCCTCTTTTTATCAGGTCGATATCGGCTGGGATAATTCTTTTGCAGAGGCAAAGCGGACAGAATTTGAAAACAGCGACGAATATAACGCGGATGCTTTCAATCTGGGCTATATGACATTCGAGCTGCCGGAGGGCTGGGAAAAGGATGAGGACGAAAGCTCCTACAGCGAGGCGGTTTTTGCGCCGAACGGAGACGCGATAGGAGAATACGGCTATATTTCGATCGAAGAGGACTATGCGGACGACGAGGGCGTGATCGATGAAATGTTATCCGATCTGGAATATACGCAAAGCTATTTTGAAGAGGTGCTCGGCGAGGATGTGACGGATCTCGTGATAGACGATGCGGGAGAGACTTTCTTAGGCAGAACGCTCATGATGGAAATGAAGGCCGATGGCGATACCGGCATTTTCTATATCGCGCAGAACGGCTATTCACAGTATGCGGTCTATGCGGTCGTCTGGGCAGAAGAAGGTGAAGAGGCGGAAGAGAATGTAAGAGCGGCGCTGGATATGCTCTTCGAGACGGGACAATTAAAAGAATAGTCAGAAGAAGCGGTCATCGACCGGAAAGAATGCCAGTTTCCGATGAAGCGGGAACTGGCATTCTTCGCACATGGAGAGGGGTTTTTAAGAAAAATCATGAAGAAAGAGTTTTTCTGCATTTTATGCAGTCTGTTCTGCTTCGTTTACTGCTTTGTGATCTACAGCATCAGGTCAGGGACCCGTTTCTATCTGGTATGGGGGCTGGGCGGATGCTCTTTTCTGGGGCTTACGGTCTTTCTGCATTTTCATATGTGGTCAGGGCTGCCGCACGGTCTGCAGAAGGTCATCGCAGCCGCGCTCGTATGCGGGATTTTCGCGTTCATTATCGTGGAGGGCTGTATTATCAGCGGTTATCGTGCCAAAGGGGAAGAAAATCTGGATTATCTCATCGTGCTCGGCGCGCAGGTGAAGGAAAAGGGGCCTTCCGCCGCCTTGAAATTCCGGCTGGATACGGCTTATGACTATCTGGTGGAAAATGAAAATACGATCTGTATCGTTTCCGGCGGACAGGGGGCGAACGAGCCGTGCAGCGAAGCGCAGGGAATGTATGGTTATCTGGTGGAAAAAGGAATTGCGCGGGAACGGATCATCATGGAGGACAAATCGACGGATACCTCGGAAAATATCGCTTTCAGTTCGGCTTTCCTGGATATGGAAACAGACCGCGTTGGAATCGTGACGAATAACTTTCATGTTTTCAGAGGGGTCCGCCTCGCGAGGCATCAGGGGATTCAGAATGTCTGCGGAATCGCTGCGCCCGCTGACATCTGTTTTCAGCCAAACAATATGGTGCGGGAGTTTTTCGGCATCGTGAAGGACCTGCTCTGCGGAAATCTGATTTAGCCGTTGGCGGGAATCGCGTAATATGGTAAAATAGTGTGAGAAGAACTTCTAAAGCTCATGCCAATGGGCATTTCGCCAGGAAGTTCTACGATTCGCTTCGCGAATCTTTCTCGCACTGGAGAATGCCAAAGATGCGGCATTCTCCGCACAGATTTGAGATTTTGCAGAGCGGAATCAGTGGCGGGTAAAATGATACAAGAGGGAAATGACCGATATGGGGAAAACAGGATTCATAACATTGCTCGTCATCGTGCTGCTTATATGTGCGGGATGCGCTGCGGAAGAGAAAACCGATAATATCAGCGAGGGTATGGCCGCGGTTCAGAATCTGCAGTACGAAGCGGCTCTCCGGTATTTTGAGGCTGCGTTAGAGGCGGGCGAGAACGAAAGACAGCTCTGCCGCGGAATGGGGCTTGCCTATATGGGGCTCTCGCAGTACGAAAACGCCATCGTTTACCTGGAAAGGGCATTGCAGCTGAGCGACGGAAGGCCGGAAGATATGGATTACGATATTAATTATTATCTGGCGACGGCCTATTTCAGGAACGGGCAGGCGGAAGACGCGGTCAGCTCCTATGACGCCATTCTGGCCCTGCGGCCTAAAGAAGTGGAGGCTTATTATCTGCGCGGCTGTGTGAAACTGTACAACGGTGATTTTGAAGGAGCCAAACCGGATTTTGACCAGGCAGTTTCCATGGATGCACAGAACTACGACCGGCTGATTCAAATCTATATTGCGCTGGTCGATAACGGCTATAAGGACGCCGGCAAAGAATATTTTGCGCAGGTCATAGCGGACAATGAAAAATCGATTTCCGATTATGATATGGGCCGCATCTATTATTATCTGGAAGATTACGAAAATGCGAAAAATTATCTTTCCAGGGTAAAGATTTCCGCAAATTACGAAGCGTCCCTGTATCTTGGGAGGACCTATGAGGCGTTGGGAGATTATAACTACGCTTCCAGCATCTATAACGATTATACGCTGAATGACCAGAGCCAGCCGGAAATCTATAACCAGCTCGGCCTGTGCCGGATGCAGATGGGAGAATACGAACTGGCGCTGATGGCGTTCCAGTCTGCAATGAATATCGAGGGGAATGATATGATGCAGACCCTCAAATTTAATGAAATCGCCGCTTATGAGTATATGAAGGACTACAAAACGGCGGCAGCTCTGATGAATGATTATCTGAAATCCTATCCTGACGATGCCGCGGCGCAGCGGGAGTATCAGTTCTTAAAGACCAGATAGGCTCCGCGCCGCCTGCAGGCCGTGCGGCGCGCAGGTTATTGATTGACAGGGATTATATGCAATGGTACTATATCCAGTAGGATTTGATGTAAGAAGCTGATTATCTGGAAATCTGATTTCCGCATCCGGGGCGGTGCGGGGAAAGGCATGGTATGAGATATGGGAAAAACTTTTCTGCGTGTGAAAGGGATCATTAAAAAAGACGACAGGTATCTGTTGGTAAAAAGATGGGTGGACGACCATATTCCGGAACCTTTTATATGGGAATTTATCGATACGGAAGTCAATCACGGCGAAGCTCCCGACGAAGCGGTGCTCCGCGCGGTTCAGGAACTTTTGTCAATCGACGGTAAAATAGAGAAAATAGAATACACATGGTCCAGCATGCTCGGCGATACGCATTGCGTCGGTATCGCTTATATCTGTTCTATTCCGGAGGAGGAAGAGAAGCACATCATTCTGCCGGAAGAATACGGCGAGTATGAGTGGGTAAAGCGGGAGCAGTTCGAGGAGTATATTGAGAATCAGTTCGTACTGCGGGATCTGAAGGATAAGGAACTCTGATTTGAAGCGGGCAGGGACAAAGAAAGGAGCATGGCCATAAAAATGATAGATAAGCTGATTCAGAACATTGAACGGACAGGCGCGCCAATCGTGGTGGGATTGGATCCGATGTTAAAATATATACCGGAGCATCTGCAGAAACGGGCTTTTGAAGAGTACGGAGAGACGTTGAAGGGCGCAGCGGAGGCGGTATGGGCTTTCAATAAAGAAATCGTCGATCATGTATACGATCTGATTCCGGCGGTAAAGCCCCAGATCGCGATGTATGAGCAGTTCGGCGTGGAAGGTCTGCTCGTTTTCCGGAGAACGGTAGAATATTGTAAGGAAAAGGGACTTATCGTGATCGGCGATGTGAAACGCGGCGATATCGGTTCTACCTCCGAGGCTTATGCGGTAGGGCATCTTGGGAAAATACAGGTGGGAAACCGGTTCTGCCGGGGATTTGACGAAGATTTTGTCACAGTCAATCCGTATCTTGGTTCCGACGGCGTCAAGCCTTTTATCAAGGTCTGTCAGGAAGAAAAGAAGGGAATTTTTGTCCTTGTAAAGACATCGAATCCGAGCAGCGGGGAATTTCAGGACCGTATGGTGCGGGAAGGGATAACGTCAGGCGGCGTTGAGACCGCCGGCAGGCCGCTCTATGAAATCGTCGGCGAAAAGGTCGCGGAGTGGGGCGCGGACTGCATGGGCAGTTCCTACAGCAATGTCGGCGCCGTTGTCGGCGCGACTTATCCGGAGCAGGGCAGGGTGCTGCGCAGACTGATGCCGAAGGCATTCATCCTCGTGCCGGGCTATGGCGCGCAGGGCGGAAAAGGAGCGGATCTGGTGCATTTCTTTCATAAAGACGGGCTCGGTGCGATCGTCAATTCTTCGAGAGGCATTATTGCCGCATACAAACAGGAAGAATATGCGAAATATGGCGCGGAGCATTTTGCGGAGGCTTCCAGGGCGGCGGTGCTCGCCATGAAAGAAGATATTGCGGAGGCACTCGCAAAAAGATAACAGGAAAATTTAAGATCAGCCGCCAGAGGGGGATTTTCCTCCGATCTTTACAGGCGGATCTCCGGGGGATTGGAAGCCTTAAAAAGGGTTTCAAATCCTCCGCATTTATTTTGATTTGTTTTGCAGAGGAGTCTTCTTCATAAGAACAGATGATTTTCAGTTGATCGATGGGGCTTTGCAAGGATGTCCCAGCCGGATAATCTGCTCCTGTATCATACCGAAAACTGATTTCCGTGTATATCATATAAAATCGATTGAATATAAATGCCGGATGTGATAAAATGGTAAAAGTATTGAAGAGTTCTTTTCCTGGTCCGCCGCGGAAAGGCAGAAGCGGCGGAGCAATCATTGAATGGAACGGAGGTTTTAGGATATATGGAACAATACAAACAGGAATTTATCGAATTCATGGTGGACAGCCAGGTGCTTAAATTTGGCGATTTTACCTTAAAGAGCGGCAGGAAGTCCCCTTTTTTCATGAATGCCGGCGCTTATGTGACGGGAACGCAGCTGCGCAGGCTGGGCGGGTATTATGCAAAGGCGATTTACGACCATTACGGTCTGGATTTCGACGTGCTGTTCGGCCCGGCTTATAAAGGGATTCCTCTTTCCGTTGCAGCTACGATGGCGATCAGTGAATTATACGGGAAGGAAGTGCGGTACTGCTCCAATCGGAAAGAGGTCAAAGATCACGGCGATACGGGCATTCTTCTTGGGAGTAAACTGAAGGATGGCGACAGGGTCGTTATCATCGAGGACGTTACCACTTCCGGGAAGTCTATCGAGGAGACCCTCCCGATTCTTAAAGCGCAGGCGGATGTGGACATTAAAGGGCTTATCGTATCGCTGAACCGGATGGAGCGGGGGCTGGAAAGCACGAAGAGCGCGCTGGAAGAAATCAAAGAGAAATACGGATTTGAAGCGAACGCTATCGTCACGATGGCGGATGTCGTAGAATGCCTGTATAATAAACCCTGTCAGGGAAGCGTCTATATCGACGACACGCTGAAAGCGGCTATCGACGAATATTACGCGCAGTATGGAGCAAAATAAATTTATCTGAATAAAAAGGGATGGTGCAGGAATGGAAGAAAAAACATATAAGACAATGGGAGGAGCCGGGGCGATGAATATCGCGGTCGGAGTTATCAGTCTGGTAATGGGGATTACGGGCGGTATTCTTCTGATTATCGGCGGCGCAAAGCTTCTGGCCGCCAGGAATAAAATATTATTCTGAAGAATGAATGGGTATTCCGGCAGGAATGCCCATTTGCAGATTTGTGGACGCATTGCAGAAAGGTATCATGATCGTTATGAGTCATAGGAACAGTTTTATTTTTACCAATAAAAGCCATACGCAGAAAGGCATTATGGCGACGATTCTGGGCGTTATTTCCCTTGCGACGCTTGTTTATACGGTGGTCATGAGCTATCGGGGCGACGGAGACGTGCCGATACAGTATGGCGCGGCGGTCTTTCTCGCAATGATTTTTGCGCTGGCGGGTGCGGCGCTCGGAGCACTTTCCAGGACAGAACGGGATAAGTATTATTTCTTTTCCTACCTCGGTATTCTGCTGAATGTGCTCGCGCTCGGCGGAGTCAGCGCGGTTCTGTATGCGGGAGCTTATGCGGCATAGCGTGTGGGAAGAACGAATTGAAATCTGGGAAAAGGAGAATTGATGGAAATGCGGGAAACGATGACGGCGGAAGAAAAAGAGGAACTGGAAGCGGAGCGGTTTGAACTGGCGTATGAGCGGATCGCACAGATGGCGTCTGAAAGCGGAGACGGCGTATATCAGGATTATTTCAGGAAAATGGCGGAATTCGTCCTGCTGATGAAGGAAACATGGGATTTTGTGGGGAGCGGCGCTTTGCGAAAGGCTTCTTTGGAAGAACTGAAACAGCATAATCGGGCGCTTTATGCGGATATTCTGCCCGAAAATTACGAAGGGAGCTATGCAAATCCCTCTTATGCGGCGGAATGCTTCGGAAAGCCGATGGGGCAGCTGCTTTCTTTTCTGTGTGCGGAGCTGCGCGGCATGATAGCGGCGGCCTATGAGCGGAGCCTGTACGGTATGGTCATCCGTATGGAACTTTTGCTGGAGGTCTGTCAGGCATTCCGCTGCGCGGCGCAGGAAGAGGCGGAACGGACGGGCGCCGTATTGCCGCAGATCGGTTCTAAGCTGCCGTCCGTGGAAGAGATCCGGGAGATCGCGTACTGGTATGTCAGCGATTATTATGAGCCGGAATCTTACGATAAGGTAGCCGGTATGGTCTGCCCGGAGCGGGATTTTGCGGCGCGCATCGTTATGGAGAGCGATTTATCGGATGTCCGTTATTTATATAATTACGGTGAATATGTGTCGGAAAATGAAATCAGGACAGCGGAACATTTGTCGAAGCTTCCTGAGGAGACGATCCGGCTGATGGCGGATACTTATACGGAAGGCTACCGGATCGGTTTTGAAGTGTGCAATAAAGATATTTCGATCAAGAAAACTGTCAATATACGGTACTGCCTCGGTTTTGAGCGCATGATACGGGCAGCGGTGCTGAATTTTGAAAAGATGGGGTTAAAGCCGACGATCTATCGTTCCGGCGTCAGTATTTTTCAGGGCCGCAGCGTACACAAGAACGGATATTTCGGCGCCAATCCGAATAAACAGTTCGATTACGACCACCGGGAGGACAGCGCGCTGTTTCTGGATAAAAAGCTTGTGGAGCGGAAACTGGAATGTATGCAGAACGCTTTTGAACAGTTTAAGGAGGAAGCGGCTGTATTCGGAGGCCCCGCGGTGCTGGAAATCTTCGGGGAGCAGCCTTTTGTGCCGCAGAACAGGGAAGCGGCCTGTAAGCTTCATGAGAAGCAGCAGAAGCTTTCGGTGGAATATGCCGCCAAAGCCGGAGCGATGCAGAACCGCTATATCAGGGGCGAAGAACGGAGCTTCACGATCATCGCTTTTCCGGTGCCGGAAATCGGAGATCGATACGATGAAATATTCGACGAGATCATCCGTATCAATACGCTCGATTACCAGCTGTATCAGGGTATTCAGCAGACGATCATCGATACGCTGGATCAGGGCGATCATGTGCTCGTAAAGGGCATGGGAGAGAATCGGACGAACCTGAAAATCAAGCTGCATACGCTGAATGCGCCGGAAAAGGAAACGAATTTTGAGAACTGCGTCGCAGACGTGAATATTCCGGTGGGAGAGGTCTTTACTTCCCCGCAGCTTGCCGGAACGGAAGGGCTTCTCCACGTCACCCGCGTTTTCCTGAACGAATTGGAGTACCGGGATCTTTCCATCCGCTTCGAGAACGGTATGGTCACGGAATATGACTGCGGCAATTTCGGCTCCGGGCAGGAAAATAAACGGTATATCAAAGAGAATGTGCTGTTCCACCATGACACCCTGCCGATCGGCGAATTTGCAATCGGCACGAACACGACGGCCTATGTTGCCGCAAAAAAATACGGTATCGAAGAAAAGATGCCCATTCTGATCGCGGAAAAGACCGGGCCGCATTTTGCGCTGGGCGATACCTGTTATTCCCATGAGGAAGAGGTCAAAAGTTATAACCCGGACGGTAAGGAAATCGTGGCGAAGGAAAACGAAGTATCTGCGCTTCGCGGCGAGGATATGGAAAAAGCCTATTTCAACTGTCATACGGACATTACGATTCCGTACGATGAGCTGGGGGAACTGTCGGTGGTCACGAAGGAAAGCGAGGTGATACCGGTCATTATAGAGGGCCGGTTCGTGCTCGCGGGAACGGAGGCGTTGAATGAGGCGTTTGAATCATATTTTCATATTGCGCATTGACATAAAATCTAGTAGAATATAAAAAGGAATGGATTCTTTTGCCACAAGATGTTGTATAAGCTGAAAGATAAATCTTTCAGCTGTGAAAGATAAATCTTTCAGTTGTAAAAATAAAATCTTTCAGTCTTATGTCAGAACGGAGGAGAGAAAATGGCACAGGTAGGAATCGTAATGGGCAGCGATTCGGATATGCCCGTCATGGCGAAGGCCGCAGATATTCTGGAAGAGCTCGGCATTACTTATGAGATGGCGATTATTTCCGCACACAGGGAACCGGACGTTTTTTTTGAATATGCGAAAAGCGCGGAGGACAAAGGCTTTAAGGTCATCATAGCGGGAGCGGGCAAGGCGGCCCATCTGCCGGGTATGTGCGCCGCAGTTTTTCCGATGCCGGTCATCGGCGTCCCGATGAAAACCTCTGATCTGGGCGGTGTGGATTCTCTCTATTCTATCGTACAGATGCCGTCGGGCATCCCGGTGGCGACGGTGGCGATCAACGGCGGACAGAACGCGGGCATTCTTGCGGCGAAGATTCTTGCGGTTTCCGACGCGGCGCTGTTACAGCGGTTAAAGGATTACTCGCAGGCCCTGAAAGAGAGCGTCCGGAAAAAAGACGCCCGCCTGAAAGAAGTCGGTTATAAGAACTATTATAGTTAACGACATTGAAAATTGCCGTTTCAGTCTTGCAAAAGCTTGCGTATATGGCTTTTGTAAGAGATGGGATGTACAATTTGTTATGTCGTTTACTATAAAATATACGCACAGGACAGCGGCGGGCTTACAGCCCGCGGACCGGGAAAGGAACGGGACGATCATGATGGACTATAAGAGCGCGGGCGTCGATATCGAGGCCGGCTACCAATCGGTAGAGCTGATGAAAAAATATGTGCAGGGAACGGCACGGCCGGAAGTCCTCGGCGGGCTCGGCGGATTCTCAGGAGCTTTTTCCCTCGCGAAAATGAAAGAAATGGAAAAACCGACGCTTGTGTCGGGAACGGACGGCGTCGGCACCAAGCTGAAGCTGGCTTTTCTGCTGGAGAAGCATGATACGGTCGGCATCGACTGCGTTGCCATGTGCGTGAACGATATCGCCTGCGCGGGCGGCGAGCCGTTATTTTTCCTGGACTATATTGCATGCGGCAGGAATTATCCGGAGAAGATCGCGCAGATCGTCAAGGGCGTTTCCGACGGCTGTATTCAGGCAGGGGCGGCGCTTATCGGCGGCGAAACGGCGGAGATGCCGGGATTTTATCCGGCGGACGAGTATGATCTGGCGGGTTTTGCGGTCGGAATCGTGGATGAAAAAGATCTGATTACCGGAGAACATATCAGACCGGGAGATGCGCTTATCGGCATCGCCTCTTCCGGCGTACACAGCAACGGTTTTTCCCTTATCAGAAAAGTTTTTGAGATGACGAAGGAAAGCCTGAATACTTATTATGACGAACTCGGCCGGACACTTGGAGAGGCGCTCATCGAGCCGACGAAAATTTATGTAAAAGCGTTAAAGGCTGTCAAAGCGGCGGGCGTTACGGTGAAAGGATGCAGCCATATTACGGGCGGCGGTTTTTATGAGAATATCCCGCGGATGCTGCCGGAGGGCGTCAATGCGCAGATAAGGAAGGACAGCTGTCCGGTCCTGCCGATTTTTAAATTATTGCAGAAGACAGGCAATCTGGAAGAAAAAATGATGTATAATACTTATAACATGGGTCTTGGCATGGTGCTTGCGGTGGAGAAGGAAGACGTGGAAAAAACGATGGAAGCGATCCGGTCTGCCAAAGAGACGCCGTATCTTATCGGAGAAATCATTGCCGGGGAGAAAGGGATTACGCTGTTGTAGGAGAAAACGGCCTGCGGGCTTTTAGAAAGGGCAGGTTTACCGATGTTAAAAATACTTGTATGTGTATCCGGCGGCGGCACGAATTTACAGGCCGTTATCGACGGGATCGCGGACGGTGAAATTACGAATACGCAGATCGTCCGCGTCATCAGCAATAACCGGAATGCGTATGCACTGGAACGGGCGAAGGCGGCGGGAATCGACGGAATCTGCATATCGCCGAAGGATTATACGGACAGGGAGCAGTTCCATGAGGCTTTTCTGCGGGCGGTGGAAGAAAAGGGGCCGGATCTGATCGTGCTCGCGGGCTTTCTGGTGGTGCTTCCCGAAAAAATGATCCGGGAGTACAGGAATCGGATCATCAACATTCATCCGTCGCTGATCCCGGCCTTTTGCGGAAAGGGATATTACGGTCTGAAGGTTCATGAAGAGGCGCTTGCGCGGGGCGTAAAGGTGACCGGCGCGACGGTGCATTTTGTCGATGAAGGAACGGACACGGGACCGATTATTTTTCAGAAGGCCGTAGCCGTGGAGCAGGACGATACGCCGGAGGTATTACAGAAAAGAGTAATGGAACAGGCGGAATGGAAGATTCTGCCGCAGGCGATCGATGCGGTCGCGAATGGCAGAATTGCAATAGAGGGCGGAAAGGTAAGGACAGTCAGATGAAAATACTCATTGTGGGAAGCGGCGGCAGGGAACACGCGATCGCGGCGAGCGTTGCAAAAAGCAGGAGGGCGGATAAGATTTACTGTGCGCCGGGCAATGCGGGAATCGGGAGGCTTGCGGAATGCGTGCCGATCGGCGCGATGGAATTTGATAAGCTCGTCGATTTTGCGAAAGAAAAGGAAATCGACTTAACGATCGTCGCCCCGGACGACCCGCTGGTCGGCGGGCTGGTGGACGAACTGGAAGCGGCGGGGCTGCGCGCTTTCGGCCCGCGGAAGAACGCGGCGGTTCTGGAAGGAAGTAAGGCGTTTGCCAAAGACCTGATGAAAAAATATCATATTCCGACGGCGGCGTACGAGACTTTCGACGACCCGCAGGCGGCGCTTTCTTATCTGGAAACAGCGCCGATGCCGACGGTGCTCAAGGCGGACGGGCTCGCGCTCGGAAAAGGCGTTTTGATCTGTAATACGCTGGAAGAGGCAAAAAACGGCGTCAGGACCATTATGGAAGACAGGAAATTCGGCGCCGCGGGCGACCGGATGGTCATCGAGGAATTCTTGACGGGAAGAGAGGTTTCCGTGCTTTCCTTTGTGGATGGAAAGACGATCCGCATCATGTCCTCGGCGCAGGACCATAAGCGCGCGAAGGATGGAAACCGGGGATTGAATACGGGCGGCATGGGAACTTTTTCGCCGAGCCCTTTTTATACGGAGGAGGTGGACGATTTCTGCCGGAAGTATATTTATCAGGCGACGGTGGATGCGATGGCGGCGGAAGGAAGGCCCTTCAGGGGTGTCATCTTTTTCGGGCTGATGCTGACGGAGAAAGGGCCAAGGGTGCTGGAATATAACGCCCGCTTCGGCGATCCGGAGGCGCAGGTCGTACTGCCCCGGATGAAGAATGATATTCTGGATGTGATCGACGCCTGCATCGACGGCACGCTGGATAAGACGGAGCTCGTATTCGAGGATAACGCGGCGGTCTGCGTGATTCTGGCATCGGACGGTTATCCGCTTTCTTATGAAAAAGGTTTTCCGATCAGAGGGCTGGAACGGTTTGAAAAGAAAGACGGGTATTACTGTTTCCACGCGGGCACGAAGCGGACGGAGCAGGGAATTGTGACGAATGGCGGAAGGGTGCTCGGCGTAACGGCGGCCGGGGCAACGTTAAAAGAGGCGCGGGCCAACGCTTACGCGGCGGCGGAATGGGTCGATTTCGATAACAAATATATGCGGAGGGATATCGGCCAGGCGATCGATGAGGCCGAAGCCGAATGATCATACGTTGAGGAGAAAACATAAATGTTAAGGTAAGGGAATAAAAGGGGGAGTTTCAATGAATAGCTTAACGGATTTTCAGGATCTGGATGTGTATAACAGGCCGACGAAATGTCCGGAATGCGGCGGCGAAATGAAGTTCAGAGGGTGTGGAGAGTACCGGTGCGAGGATTGTAAGCATGTGGCGTATGACGATTACGGCAAGGTGCGCAATTATGTAGAAAGGCACGCCGGGGCAACGGCCGCGCAGGCATCGGCCGCGACCGGTGTAAAACAGAAAACGATTCGTCTGATGCTCAAAGAATCCCGGCTGGAAATTGCCGAAAATTCCAGTTCTTTTATGAAATGCGAAATGTGCGGCGCGAGCATTCGGGCAGGCAGGGTCTGCAGTAAATGTGAACCGGCATTTAAGAAAGCGATAGCGGAAAAGACGAGTTCGAGAAACGAAAAGATGATGGCAGGGTTTGGCATGGAACACCGCCGCGGCGAAGAAGGCGCGAAGCGTTTTGAACGCGAAAATAAATAAAAAACGGAAACACAAAAGAAAGATACGGGGTATCAGAATGGAAAAAAAGTGGAAACATAATAAGAGCAGTCTGGCGAGAGGCGTACTGGTAACGGCCTGCGCCGTCCTTTTCTTCCTGAATGGGCAGTTTACAAGTCAGGCGGCGGGAACAGGCAAAATCAAGGTTGGTTCTGCAATCATCAGACAGTCTGCCGATAAGAACAGCGAGCCGGTGGCGACCTCATCCCAGGGGACCGTCGTGACGATCAATAATGAAGTGACGGACTCCGCGGGAAGCGTATGGTATGAGATTCAGGTGGATGCCAATACAATCGGTTATGTCCGTTCTGACCTGGTTGAAAAAGACGGAGGTTCCGATACCGCCCCGGATGCGGCACAGCAGACGAACAGCGCCGGTTTTGCGCCGGGCGCGGAGGTCGGTCCGGAGGCGCCGCTGGATGCCCAGTATGCGACGATCAAAGTACGGGCGGCCAAAATCAGGACGGCGGCATCTACGAGCAAGGGCGTTGTAGACTCCCTGCCGGACGGCTCGCAGGTCGTTATCAGCGGCCAGACGACCGGAAGCGATAAACTATGGTATTATGTGACGTTTACGGGAACAGACGGGACCGAAAAGTCCGGTTATGTCCGTTCCGATCTGGTAACGCTCGGCGATATGGTCCCGGTACAGGAGCCGGCGGAACAGCCGACGGAGGATCCTCAGGAACCGGAACAGGAACCGCAGGAGCCGGAAGTAAAGGATGAATATGAGCTCGTTTACCAGCCTGACAGCGAAGGCAATTATGAGTGGTATCTTCTCGACAGGACGGGAGAACAGGTGACGCAGCAGAAGCTGGGCGAGATTCTGGAGGCGGTGCATGCGCTGGACGTCAATCAGTCCATCGATGCGAAAACGGTCGCGAAACAGCGCATTATCATTATTGCCCTGATCGCGGTCATCGTCCTGCTGGCGGTTATTATAACGGTCATGGTCTTTAAGCTGCGGGATGCTTCTTATGAGGACGATGACGAAGACGACGAGGATGATGAGGAAGAGGACGACAGAAGAAGAGGGCGGGAGGAACCGTCCAGAAGAAGGCGGGAAGAGCGCGACGATCCGGCAGCAGCCAGAAAACGGCCGGCTGAACAGGGAAAGCAGGGCGGCGCAAGACGGACGGATGCAAGACGCCCGGAAGAAGCGGGAAGGCCTTCCGAGGCGAGAAGGAGCCAGGGAGCAGGCCGTTCCGGCGACGCAAGGCGTTCCTCCGAGGCGAGAAGGACACCGGACGGACGGCGTCCTGTGCCTGAACGGGAAGTCAGATATGAGGAAGATGTGGATGTCCAGGTAAGGACTGGGACGAAGCGTAAAGCGAAGAACTTCATGATGGATGACGACGAATTTGAGTTTGAATTCCTGAACATGAAGGATAAAGACAGAGATATGTAAAAAGCGGTCTATAGGAAAACTGCGGCCTTGCAGGGGCTGTAACAACGGGGCGGTTGCAGGATGACCGTCTCTTTGTTATAATACAGGAACAAAGGAACAGATGTGCTGAAATGGAGGCACTTATGGTTATAGAAATTGATTTTAACAGCGATGAGGCTTTATATTTACAGCTCAGGAACCAGATCGTACTGGGAATTGCGACATCCAGATTCCGGGAGGGGGACGCGCTCCCGTCGGTCAGACAGCTGGCGGAAAATATCGGGATCAATATGCACACCGTCAATAAGGCATATTCCGTGTTGAAGCAGGAAGGCTTTGTGAAGGTGGACAGAAGGCGCGGAGCCGTTATCGCGATCGATATCGACAAAATGCAGGCTTTGGAAGAGATGCGGGGCGCTCTGCAGGTCGTTCTTGCAAAGGCCGTCTGCAAAAATATTTCGAGGGAAGAGGTACATTCCCTTATCGATGAAATATATGAGGAGTATGGAGGAATCTAATCATGCGGCCACAATTTACGGACAAGGCGAAAATGGCGTTGGCATTAGCCGAACGTGCGGCCAGGAATTTAAAACAGAGTTATGTGGGAACAGAGCATATTCTTTTCGGCCTTCTGCGGGAAAATACGGGAGTTGCGGCTACGGTGCTGATGGAAAACGGCGTGGAGATGCAGCAGCTGAAAGAGCTGATCAGGGATCTGATCGCGCCGGAAAGCACGGTCATGCTGGCGGAACGGGACGGTTATTCTCCCAGAGCGGAGAAGATCCTGGAGGATGCCCACAGGCAGGCGGAACGTTTTCACAGCGATAAGACCGGAACAGAGCATATTCTGCTCGCGATGCTCCGGGAAGGGGAAAACGTGGCGGTCAGGCTTTTGAATACGATGGGCGTTTCCATTCAGAAACTGTATATGGAAGTCTTAACGGCGATGGGAGAGGACAAATCCCTGTATAAAGAGGATCTGGGAAAGAAGCAGAAAAAGAAAAATCCGGTTTCGACGCTGGAACAGTACAGCAGGGATTTGACGGCGCTCGCGCGGGATGGAAAGCTCGATCCGGTCATCGGAAGAGAGGATGAGATCCGCCGGGTGATACAGATTCTGAGCAGAAGGACTAAGAACAATCCCTGTCTGATCGGGGAGCCGGGCGTCGGCAAAACGGCTGTCGTAGAGGGCCTGGCAATGCGCATTGTGTCGGGCGACGTGCCTTTTACCGTGCAGGAGAAACGCGTTATGACGTTAGATCTGTCCGGTATGGTGGCGGGCAGCAAGTACCGCGGCGAGTTCGAGGAGCGGATCAAAAAAGTCATTAAGGAAGTGATTGACGACGGCAACATCATTCTTTTCCTGGATGAAATGCACACCATCATCGGGGCCGGCGGCGCGGAGGGCGCGATCGATGCGTCGAATATCCTGAAACCTTCTCTTGCGCGGGGCGAAATCCAGCTGATCGGCGCGACGACGATTGCGGAATACCGGAAGTATGTGGAACGGGACGCCGCGCTGGAGAGACGGTTCCAGCCGGTGACGGTGGAAGAACCCACCATCGAGGAGGCCGAAAATATTTTAAAGGGAATCGCCCATAAATACGAAGAGCATCACAGGGTGGCCATCACGCCGGAAGCGGTCTCGGCGGCGGTCGCTCTGTCGGCAAGATATATCAACGACAGGAATCTGCCGGATAAGGCCATTGATTTAATCGATGAAGCTGCCGCCGCGGTACGCTTAGGCGGCGCAAAGCGGCCGGATAAACTGAAGGAACTGGCGGAGGAGATACAGAAAACGGATCTGCAGATAGAACGCTCGATCCGTATGGAAGCCTTTACACAGGCGGGAGAGCTGAAAAGGAAGCAGGACGACCTGATCAGAAAATATGAGCGCGTATTGAAACGGATGGAGAAGGACGATGAAAAACGGGATTATGTGATCGGTGAGAATGAAATCGCCGAGGTCGTTTCGCTCTGGACGAAAATCCCGCTGCAGAAACTGGCGGAAAAGGAGTCCGAACGCCTTTTGAAGCTGGAATCCATTCTTCACGAACGCGTCATCGGCCAGGAAGAGGCGGTTCAGGCCGTTGCAAGGGCTATGCGCAGGGGCCGTGTCGGGTTACAGGATCCGAACAGGCCGATCGGTTCTTTTCTGTTCCTCGGTCCTACAGGCGTCGGGAAGACGGAGCTTAGCAAGGCGCTCGCGGAGGCGATGTTCGGTTCGGAAAACGCTCTGATCCGCGTCGATATGTCGGAATACATGGAGGGACATTCGGTCTCCAAGATGATCGGTTCGCCGCCGGGATATGTGGGATTTGAGGAGGGCGGACAGCTTAGCGAGAAAATCAGGAGAAACCCTTATTCGGTCGTTTTGTTCGATGAAATTGAGAAAGCGCACCCGGATGTATTCAATATTCTGCTGCAGGTGCTCGACGACGGACATATCACGGATTCCAAGGGGAGGAAGGTGAGCTTCAAGAACACGATCCTGATCATGACTTCCAACGCCGGGGCGCAGCGGATCATGGAACCTAAAAATCTCGGTTTTACTTCCGCAGGTTCTGAAAAGCAGAATTATGATAAAATGAAAGAAAATGTGATGGAAGAGGTCAAGCGCATCTTCAAGCCGGAATTCATTAACCGGATCGATGAGATTATGGTATTCCATCCGCTGAACCGCGATAATATGAAGCAGATCGTGACGATGCTGTCGAAAAACCTGACAGAGCGATGCAGAAGACAGATGGAGATCGAGTTATCGGTATCTCCTGCTTTGAAAGAATATATTGTGGAGAAATACACGGATGCCAGGATGGGGGCGCGCCCGATGAAGCGCGCGATCCAGACCGAAATCGAAGATACGCTGGCGGAAGAGATCCTTTCCGGGGCCGTTAAGAGCGGAGACAGGGTGTCCGCCGTTCTGAAAAATAAGAAGGTAGTTTATAAAGTAAAGGGATAAAAAATAAGAGGATAAGAAATAAAAAACGCAGGAGGAAAAGGGAATGGCTATTATAGAAGAATTAATTCGCGCAGAAAAAGACGACGCGATCAGCTTTGGCAATCACAGGCTGGATGCGAAGGCAAAGGTGGAAAATTTTGAGCATGCCGGGGATTTGTGGAAGGTAAAGACTTATAAGAGCATTACGAAGCTCGAAAAGAACGGCCTTTTCGCTTATGAATCCGTACCCGGTACGAGTGTCAGCAATTTCGTGGAAAAGGAGAACGGCGTCAGCTTTCAGGTAGAAGGCGACGAAGACGCGCAGATCACGGTCGGCCTGGAGGACGAAACGGAATATAACGTCTGGGTCAACGGGGAAGAAATCGGCAGAATGAAAACGAATCTGGGCGGGAAGCTGAATCTCAGCGTAGAGCTTGCGGGAAGCGGCGAGGTCAGCGTTAAGATTGCCAGGTAAGAAACGTTATGGCAAAAGCGAAAATGACAACGGTGTTCTATTGCCAGAACTGCGGCTATGAATCTTCCAAATGGATGGGACAGTGTCCCGGCTGTAAGGAATGGAATACCCTTGTGGAAGAGAAAATAAAGACAAAAGAGGCAGGTTCCGGCACGGCAGGGCGGGTGAAACGGGAGGCGGAGAAGCCTTCCAGGATTTCGGAGATCACCTTAGACAAGGAAGAAAGAATGTCTACCCATATGCCGGAGCTGGACAGAGTCCTGGGAGGCGGCATTGTGCCCGGCTCCCTTCTTCTCGTGGGCGGCGATCCGGGCATCGGCAAATCCACGCTTCTTTTGCAGGTATGCCGGTATATGGCATCGGATAACAGGAAAGTACTATATATATCCGGAGAAGAGTCGTTAAAACAGATCAAGATCCGGGCGAACCGCATCGGCGAATTCGGGGAGAATCTTTTCTTATTATGCGAGACGAATCTGGGGATCATAGAGGAGACGATCCGGCGTCTTTCGCCGGATATCGCGATCATCGACTCCATCCAGACGATGTATCAGGAAGAAGTCGCGTCGGCGCCGGGCAGCGTGTCGCAGGTCCGGGAAGCGACGAATGTTTTCCTGCAGCTGGCAAAAGGCATGGGAACCTCCATTTTTATCGTCGGACATGTGACGAAGGAAGGGACTGTGGCGGGGCCCCGTGTGTTGGAGCATATGGTGGACACGGTGCTGTATTTCGAGGGGGACCGCCACGCTTCCTACCGGATCCTGCGGGGCGTGAAGAACCGGTTCGGTTCCACGAACGAAATCGGCGTCTTTGAAATGCAGGAAAAAGGGCTCGCAGAGGTGGCAAATCCTTCCGAATTCATGCTGGATGGAAAGCCGGAGGGCGCGAGCGGCTCCATCGTATCCTGCTCGATGGAAGGGACAAGGCCGATTTTGTTCGAGATTCAGGCGTTAGTCTGCCGGACCAATTTTGGTTTTCCGAGGAGACAGGCGAACGGGACCGATTTTAACCGGGTGAATCTTCTGATGGCGGTCCTCGAAAAAAGAGTGGGGCTTCAGATGTCCGACTGCGATGCCTATGTGAATCTGGCGGGCGGCATGAAAATTGCGGAGCCTGCAATCGATCTGGGAATCGCGATGGCGGTGGCTTCCAGCTTTAAGAACCGTCCGATCGACGATAAGCTGGCAGCTTTTGGCGAGATCGGCTTAAGCGGCGAGGTGCGCAGCGTCAGCATGATCGAGCAGCGCATTCAGGAAGCGGCCCGGCTGGGATATACGACCTGCATGATTCCCGGAGTATGTGAGAAACAGCTGAAAAATAGAAAGGACGTGAAGATTATCGGCGTTTCCTCGGTGCAGGACGCAATTTCGGCCTGTTTAAAGAGTTGAGATGTACAGAAAATATGACAAAAGTGTGACATTTATTAATAAACTGTGAACAAAAGGTTATTTTATATATTCAAAAAAATTTTTTTGTGATAGAATAGATTGTTCCATCGTAAAATGTAGAAATTAAGGAGCTGCTATGAATGGTCAAAAGAAATGGAAGCTGAGTATCCCGCTTTTGATATTGGAAGTTCTGGTCCTGGCAGTCGCAATCGGCATATTGTATGTGGTTACAACGGCAACGAATGAAATCGAACGCACGGCGATCGATGAAGAAAATATTGTGATCAACGAAGAAGTCGCAGAGACAAAGACAGAGAAGGAAAAGGAACAGGAAGAAACGGAAGAAGTCAAAAAGGGGTATCGGAACATCGCGCTGTTCGGCGTGGACGCGCGGGACGGCGAGCTTGGCAGGGGGACAAGAAGCGATACTATCATTATTGCGAGCATTAATCAGGATACGCATGAGATCAAGCTGGTTTCCGTATACAGGGATACTTATCTGAACCTCGGAAACGACAGTTATAATAAATGTAACGGCGCTTATGCAAAAGGAGGTCCGGAACAGGCGATCACGATGCTGAATATGAATCTGGATATGGATATTACCGATTATGTGACGGTCGGGTTCAGCGGCCTGATCGACGCGATCGATTGTCTGGGCGGAATCGAAATCGAGATCATGGAGTCGGAGATCAACCATTTGAACAATTATCAGCTCTGTATGGCGGAAGAGATGGGCATCGATTATACGCCGGTGACAAAGACCGGCCTGCAGACGCTGAACGGTATGCAGGCGACGGCCTACTGCCGCATCCGGTATACGAAAGGCGACGACTTTAAACGCGCCGAGCGGCAGAGAGATGTGCTGGGAGCGATGATGCTCAAGGCAAAGGACGCTTCTCTTTCGACGTTGCGCGAAGTAGTAACGTCGGTACTGCCGTCCGTCAACACTTCGTTGAACGTCAACGAGATTATCAGCGTGCTCGGAACCGTGGCGGAATACGAGGTGGTCGAGTCGGAGGGATTTCCGTTTCAGAGCGAGCGCACGAACGCCTCGATCGGGAGCAAAGGCGACTGCATTATACCGACGACGCTGGAGGAAAACGTCATGATGCTGCATGAGCTCTTATATACGGAAGAGGAATATACGCCGTCAAAACAGGTCGTCGGGCTGAGCGAAGAGATAGAGCAGCAGACAGTGGAATTTATTCGATAGGATTTAACGGCAGTTTGATGGAAATTGAACTGCTGTTTTGGGCTGGAAAACCGGGGAGCACACGGCTTGCGGGAAAAGGCGATAGAAGAGGGAACGGGAAAATGAAAAAATTACTGGTGTTTTTAAAAGATTATAAGAAAGAGACGGTTCTTGCGCCGCTCTTCAAGATGCTGGAGGCTGGCTTTGAGCTGTTCGTGCCGCTCGTTATGGCGGCGGTCATCGACCGCGGCATCGCGCAGTCGGACGTCCCGTATGTGCTGAAAATGGGCGGCGTACTCGTTCTGCTCGGACTGATCGGGCTGACATGCTCCATCACCGCGCAGTATTTTGCGGCAAAGGCGGCCGTCGGATTTTCGGCAAAAATGAAACATGCGTTATTTAAACATATTCAGGAGCTTTCCTTTTCCGAGATGGATACGCTCGGAACGTCCACGATGATCACGCGCATGACCTCCGATGCCAATCAGGTACAGAACGGCGTCAATATGGTGCTGCGCCTGTTTTTGCGTTCTCCCTTTATCGTGTTCGGCGCAATGGTGATGGCCTTTACCATCGACGTTAAGGCGGCTCTTGTTTTCGTCGTAACGATTCCGCTGCTTTCGATCGTCGTCTTCGGCATCATGATGATTACGATGCCCCTTTATAAAAAGGTACAGGCGGGGCTCGACAGGGTGCTCGGAAAGACGCGGGAAAATCTGACCGGCGTGCGGGTCATCCGCGCGTTCCATAAAGAAGAACAGGAAACAGAGGAATTTGAACAGAGCAACAGCGTTCTGACCCATATGCAGCTTTTTGTCGGAAAGCTGTCCGCGCTGACAAATCCGGTTACTTATATCATCGTCAACGTTGCGACGATCGCCCTGATCTACACAGGGGCGGTACGGGTTGATAACGGCTGTATTACGCAGGGCGAAGTGGTGGCCCTCGTTAATTATATGTCCCAGATTCTGATCGAGCTCGTGAAGCTTGCCAATCTGATCATTACGATCACAAAAGCGCTCGCCTGCGCGAACCGGATTCAGAGCGTTTTTGAATTACAATCCAGCATGGCGTGGGCGGATGGCGGAGCATATGCTGATAAGGATGGCGGAACAGATGCGGATAAGCGGGCGGCGCAGGATGCCGGGCATGGGAGCGCGCCGGAAAGCGCGCCGTCTTATGCGGTGGAATTTGAACATGTCGGCCTGACTTATCAGGGGGCCGGCGCGGAATCCCTGAGCGATATCGATTTTAAAGTGGAAAAGGGGCAGACGATCGGCATTATCGGCGGTACGGGTTCCGGTAAGTCGTCGCTTGTGCACCTGATTCCCCGTTTTTACGACGCGACGCGGGGAAAGGTAAGGATAGATGGCAGGGATGTGAAGGATTATGGGATGGAAGAGCTGCGGGATAAGATCGGTATGGTCATGCAGAAGGCGGTTCTTTTTCAGGGAACGATCCGCGAGAATCTGTGCTGGGGCAGGCCGGACGCGACGACGCGGGAGCTGGAGAGGGCGCTGGAAATTTCCCAGGCTAAAGAATTCGTCGATGCGAAGCCTGGGGGCTTGGAAGAGCCGATCGCGCAGGGCGGCAAAAATCTGTCTGGCGGACAGAGGCAGAGGCTTACGATCGCAAGGGCGGTCGTGAAGCAGCCGGAAATCCTGATTTTGGATGACAGCGCTTCCGCATTGGACTATGCGACCGACGCCAGACTGCGGAAGGCGATCCGGGAAATGGGAGAGGGAACGACGGTTTTCATCGTGTCCCAGCGGACTTCCTCCATTCAATATGCCGATCAGATTATCGTATTGGAAGATGGCCGGGCCGTAGGCCTTGGAACCCATGAAGAGCTTCTGCGAAGCTGCGAGGTCTATCAGGAAATTCATTATTCACAGGCTTGACAGGACTTTTGATGACGCAATAGAGACGGAAAGGGAATAGATGGAAATGAAAGCGAAACGAACGGGAGAGAAACAGGCTGAGACTTTGAAAAAAGTGCTTCGTTATATTCAAAAATACTGGATTTATCTGGTTCTGTCGATCGTGGCGGCGGCGGTGACGGTAGCGCTCACCCTGTATCTGCCCATCCTGACGGGAAATGCTATCGATCTGATTCTTGCGAAAGGACTGGTGGATTTTCCGGGTATTTTTGTGATCTTAAAGAAAATGGCGGTCGTGATCCTCATTACCGCGTTCGCCCAATGGCTGATGAATGTCTGCAATAATAAGATGGCTTACCGTATCGTGCAGGATATTCGGAACGAGGCGTTTTGTAAAATCGAAATCCTGCCTCTGAAATATATCGACGGGCATTCCTACGGGGAAATCGTGAGCCGCGTCATTGCGGATGTGGATCAGTTTTCAGACGGTCTGCTCATGGGCTTTACGCAGTTCTTTACCGGCGTCATTACGATTATCGGAACGCTGGGCTTTATGCTCAGCATCAATGTTGGGATAACAGGTGTTGTTGTGTTGATTACGCCGCTTTCTTTCCTCGTGGCGGCTTTTATCGCGAAAAAGACATTTACGATGTTTAAGCTGCAGTCCGAAACGAGGGGCGAGCAGACGGCTTTTATCGATGAAATGGTGGGAAATCAGAAGATCGTGCAGGCATTTTCCCATGAGAACGAGTCTCTGGAGAAGTTCGATGAGATTAACGACAGACTGCAGAGCGCTTCTCTGAAAGCGATCTTTTTTTCATCGATCACCAATCCGTCAACGCGCTTTGTCAATAATCTCGTCTATGCGGGTGTGGCGATCACCGGCGCGGTATTTGCGATCCGGGGCGGTATCAGCGTAGGGCAGCTTTCCTGCTTTTTAAGCTATGCAAACCAGTATACGAAGCCCTTTAACGAAATCTCCGGTGTGGTAACGGAGCTGCAGAACGCGCTTGCCTGCGCGGCCAGGATCTTTGAACTGATAGAAGAGGAACCGCAGATTCCGGAGGCGGAAAATGCGTTTGCGCTGCGGCAGGTGGACGGCACAGTGGCCCTGCAGGATGTTTCTTTTTCCTATGTGCCGGATAAGAAGCTGATTCAGCATTTTAATCTGGCAGTGAAACCGGGACAGCGAATCGCTATCGTCGGCCCTACCGGATGTGGGAAAACGACCGTTATCAATCTTTTGATGCGCTTTTACGATGTGGACGCCGGCGCTATCTGCGTGAGTGGCCATGATATCAGAGAGGTGACAAGGAAGAGCCTCAGGGAGAGCTATGGCATGGTATTGCAGGAGACCTGGCTGAAGGCGGGGACGATACGGGAAAATCTGATTATGGGAAAACCCGACGCTACGGACGAAGAAATGATCGCGGCGGCAAAGGCTTCCCATGCGCACAGCTTTATTAAGCGGCTGCCGAACGCTTATGATACGGTGATCACAGAGGACGGCGGCAATCTTTCACAGGGACAAAAACAGTTGTTATGTATTGCGAGGGTCATGCTGTGCCTGCCGCCGATGCTGATTCTGGACGAGGCGACGTCTTCTATCGATACGAGAACGGAAATTAAGATTCAGAAAGCGTTCGCCGTCATGATGAAAGGAAGGACCAGCTTTATCGTGGCCCACCGGCTTTCAACGATTCGGGAAGCGGATGTCATTCTGGTCATGAAAGATGGAAATATCATAGAGCAGGGAAATCATGAGACATTGCTGGCGATGAATGGCTTTTACGCCAATCTCTATCAGAGCCAGTTTGCGAGATAGGAATCCCTGGAATAAAAAATCGCCGCTTAGCGGCGATTTTTTATTCTTCTTCTACCGGTTCGGCTTCCAAATCTTCATAATAGGAAGCATCCTCGTTATAGTCCATAAATTCCGAGTGGATATCGGAGATGAGGCCGCCGTCCCATGTGAAGATCAGATAGTTATAGATGACCGTATGCTTCTGCAGATATTCGTCCGAGCTGAGAAGGGATAACAGATCGGCCCGTTCGATTTCATTTTCCATACAAATCTGTTCGATCGTGACCGGCGTTCCGTCAATGAAGAAGGTTGGCAGAATCGTCCGGATAGAATCCGTAAAGGGAATTTCATCGGTGTCTAACGCCTGATATGCGCCGTATTCTATGGAGGTTTCGATATCGTAACTGCCGTAAGCCTTAAGAAAGGCTTCCGGAGTATCGCCGATGCCGATGCCCCTGCTGGTCGTATTGGTATCCTGATTCAATTCATAGTCAGCCGCTGTCAAAAGCGGCGTTTCTTTTCCGCAGGCAGTAAGAAGGGACACGCAGAGGAGCGATGCAAAAACAGATTTCAAAATCTTCATGGAAGAACCATTCCTTTTCATTTGGTATTTTATCAGAAATCCCTGAAAATAACGTAACAATCGTTATCCTCAGGGATTTGCTACAGGGGCAGTAGGAATCGAACCCACATCGATGGTTTTGGAGACCACTGTTCTACCTTTGAACTATGCCCCTATTTATAAGGTATCCGGTGAAAAATTTCTTTTGCAATCACCGAACTGTATTATAGCATAGATGGCCATGCTTTCGCAAGCCCTTTTTTTCAGGAGCGGGATATTGTATAATAAAAATAATACAGTGCCGGGGGACGCTGGACGATTTTTATCTGTATCAGATAAAGTAAAAAGATGATTGGGGGCATGGGGATGGACTTTTTAGCGCGGTTCCTGAATATGATCGATCCGTCAACAGTATTGGGAGCGTTTCTGATAAGCGTCTGCGCTTCTTTATTCGTCGGCTTTTTTTCCAGGAAGAAAGAAAAGGGCGGGAAGGAAAACCGCATAACGGTAAAAGAAGCAAAAAATATTGATCAGGACGTCGGGGAAGAGACAAAACATTATTTTCATAAAAAGAATACGATCAGGGCGGATAAAGTCACCGGGAATATCAGACAGGACGTGAGAAAATGAATATCAATACCAGAAAAAATGTCATAAAAATAGGGAATGCGGAAGGGGCAAAGATTATTGTCGATTCTAACATAATCGTACGGCCCGGCAGGAAAAAAATAATGAAATTCCTGACGGAACAGCCCTCTTATCTGGATGAAACAAACGTTATCTGCAGGAAAAAGGAAATAAGCGATCTGCAGGCGTTGATACATCAGGAAAAGAGCTTTGTTATTATCAATGGATTCGGAGGAATCGGGAAATCGGCGATAGCGAAGCTTTTATATCATAAAATGCACCAGGAATTTGAGCAGGCCGCCTGGATTCCTTATGAAAAAGATTTGAAGTCAAGTTTTATTTCTTCGATTTTCCCATCCATAGACGCGCGGCTGAGCCAAAAGGAGATTACACTGGAGGAAAGATGGAAGATTTTATCGGATTCCCTTATGAATAATGGGTTAAAAAAATTATTTTTTATTGATAACGTGGAATATAATATTAAGAACGAACAGGATCCGTTAAAGGATACGAATTTAAAGAACATAAGCGGCTGGCCGGATACGACAGTCGTTATTACTTCCCGGTACGACCGGTTGTTTTCCTACCGGACATATGAAGTGGGGTTTCTGGACGACCGCTCCTGTCTGGAATTGTTCCTTTACTATCTGCCGCAAAAGGCGTTTTATGCAGATGGCCTTATAAAGGGCGGCGGGGGAGAAGAAAAGATTATGGAGCTTGTCCATCTCGCATTGAATCATACCCTGACGATTGAATTATTGGCAAAAGGCGCGAAATATGAAAGGAGTCTGGACGAGTATATCGGGAAACTGCGGGAAAATGGATTTCAGTCCGTGGATTCTGCCGTTGTGGAAACGAATTATGACTTAAAAAAAGAACTGATAATCGAGCATTTGAAGATATTGTTCGATCTGCAGAAAAGAAATGAATCTGAAAAAAAAACGCTGCTGAATTTTTCCGCGCTGCCGACGCTGGAAAAGATATCGATCGATGAAGCGGAACGATGGATGAACCTGAATAAGACAGACTGCGCCAATCTGGAGGAGGAAGGCTGGCTGGATTACGGCGGGGGATTTTTTTCGATTCACCCCTTGATCAAAGAAATCATTTTATCGAATTATTCTGATGGGATTCTGCCCTGTGGCTCCCTGGAATTTTTTGTGGAGTATATAGCGGACGAAAAGAACGGTTTTTTTAACGATACGGATAAATATACGCTGACGAACCGCAAATTAAATATTGTCCATAATCTGATAAAGTGCGTCGGTATGAAAAAGAAGGAACCGTTTGTTTCCTTATATTCTGAAATCGCGAAAGCATACAGGATGCTCGGCCTGTATGAGAAGGAACTGGAATACCTGAAATATGACCTGCGCCTGAAAAAGGAAATTTACGGGGAAAACTCCGCCAGTACCGCAGGAACCTATAACAGCATAGGATTGAACCGCTGTCATATCGGAAACTGGAAAGGCGCGCTTGCTTATTTACAGAAAGCGAAGCAGATCTATGCGGCTGCAGCGCAGGAGAATACCCCGGAAATGGTTGAAATCTATGATAATCTGGGCGTGGTCTATAAGGATATGGGAAAAACCTCCGTAGCGCTGCGGTATTTTGAACAGGCGTTATCTATGTGTGAAACGCAGTTTGGCAGGGAGCATACGAGAACGGCGGAAATCTGCGAACATATATCGATCGTATACTGGATAGCCGGTGATTATGGGCAGGCTCTGAAATATAATAAGGACGCATTGGATATCTATGAAAAAAATCTTGATAAGGATCATGTGAATATAGGGAAAACTTATAATTTTACCGGAATCATGTACAGCGATATGGGCGATTATAAAAACGCGCTGTTCTATTATCAGAAGGCTGTCGGGATCGTTGAGGATAAGCTCGGAGAAAATCATCCTTATACGGCGAAAGTATATAACAATACAGGAATCGTTTACTGGAATATGGGAAATTACGAAAAGGCGATCCAGTATTATGCGCTGGCTTTAAAAATAAACAAAGAGCGGCTGGGGGGCAGTCATCCGGAAACCGCAAAAGTATATAATAATATCGCGCTCGTATATCATGACAGCGGGAACAATGAAAAGGCCCTGAAATATTATGAAAAATCCAGGAAGGCCTACGAAATTTCCTGCGGGAAAGAGCATCCGGAGACCGCAAGGACCTACAGCAATATAGCGGTCGTTTATTGCGATATGGGTGATTATGAAACCGCGCTGAAGTATCACAGAACAGCGATCGATGTGCTGGAACAGAAACTGGGGGTAAAAAATTTTGAGACGATCAATGCCTATAACAACATCAGCCTGGCCCTGCGCGCTCTAAAGCGGTATTCAGAAGCGCTTGCGTATCTTGAGACTGCGAGGGAATCCTGTGAAACATACGGCGGCGCTCACCTCGAAACCGCGAGAAGCTATCATAATATGGGATTGATCTACCGTGATATCCAAAATTATGAAATGGCAATAGAATGTTTTGAAAAAGCATTGTCCATCAGAACATTAAAATTGGGCGCCGGCCATGCCAAAACGAGGGAAACGAGGAAAAATCTGGAGGAAACAGAAAGCGAATGCGGGAAGAAATAATCCCGTACCGTTTCTGTTCCACTCCGGATTCCATACGTTTATTCTACTGGTTCTGCCGTTTCCAGTACGATGAAATCCCATCCGGGCAGCGTTATGCTGTCCCCGTCTTTTACGAATTCCTTTTTCACGGTATCCGTGCCTGCCAGCGGTCTGCAGTCCCTGCCATGGTAAACTGCGGTCTGCATATCGTCCGAGTAATTCAGGAAATAAATGATTTCGTTTCCCGCATCGTTGACGCCGCGCTTGATAACGACGGGAAATACCGTATCCGGAAGCGGTATTTCCGCTTCCTTACAAAGATAACGCAGAAGATCCCTGAGGAGGGACCGATCAAAATAACAGCCCGCATAGGCGGCGCTTCCCTGTCCGAAACGATTACAGGTGACTGCGGCGTAAGAGCCCCAGTGGGGATGGTCATAGGAGGCCAGTACCTGGGCGGAGCCAGGCTGTAAAAGTTCCATCCAATAATGAACGGAGACATCCGTATCCGTATTGCCGTGACCGGCGGGGTCATCCGTGCTGTCGGTCCGCTGGGAAAAAACGATATTTTTCAGTCCGACATTAGACGCGTCTGTAAACTGGTCATAGGTCATGCCGAATACGTCGGTGAGGCCGTGAGGCTGGTCATCGGCGTAAATTTTTAACATCGGGTCGGAAAAGGCGGTTTTGAAAGTGGAGAACAGATGACCGCCCTGTTCCACATAGGCGCGCAGCGCATCGATGACCGTATCGGATACGCTGTAAAGCGCGGGCGTGATCAGCAAAGAGTATTGACTGAATAAGCCGATATCGTCACAGCTCAGGATATCGCATTCGATGTTCATTTCGTAAAGTGTGTCATAAATCCATCTGACGATATCGTTATAGGAAAGCTTTGCGTGGATGGCGAACCACTGCAGCCCGGTGAGCGATTCGTTGGAAAGCAGCATAGCGGCGGAGGCTTTTTTCCTCAGATTTTTCAGCCGGCCGCCATAACGGGCAAATTCTTCACCGATTCGGCAGACTTCCCGGTAGGTGGCATTTTCTTTTAAATTGTGGCTGAGAATGCCCTTCCAATAGGATTCGACCGCATTGTGGATCGAATGCCAATGCCAGTACATAACGGAATTGGAGCCGGAGGCGAGATGGCTGAAAGCCTGTAAGCGGAGCTGGCCTGGATAGGAAAGCCAGCCGGGATTGCCCTGCGCCTCAGTTTCCAGAATCAGATAGTTCCCCTTTTTGACAGAATAAGCGATTGCGCCGCCGAGAGAAATTTCAACCCCGGTCAGATCCTGCGCGGAAGGATGGTAAATATCGGCGCCCGACACGGTCAGAGGACGCGCGGCGTCCCAATGATCCACCTCCGGCTGTAACCCATAGGAAAATCCCCGCCAGTCGTAGTCGAAATTCTGCGTGATGAACTGCTCCGGGCGCGCATACTCTTTGACAATACTGCACTGCCATGCCAGAAAGTCTGTGACCAGCTTTCTCTGGAATTTCTGATATTCGGCGCCGAGACTGCCGTTGATCGTGCCGCGGACATCGGGAAAATCCTCCCAGGAATTGATGCGGTTGCTCCAGTAATCCAGGCCAAATTCATGATTGAGGGCATTCAAATCGTGGTGGAAAAGTTCTTTTAAGTACTCGACGAATTTTTTCTGAGCATAGGGGCTGCAGGTGTCATAGGATTTGGTTTCATTGTCCAGCTGGAAACCGATGACGTGCCCGTAAGGAGCGGTTTCCTCCATCAGCCTGCGGATCATGCGTTCGGCATGCTTCAGGTACATGGGATGCGCGATATCCATATTCTGCCTGCGTCCATAGCGTTCCTGTCCCTGATGCGTCTGCGTGATAATATCGGGATATCTGGCGGCAAGCCAGGTGGGGACCGCATAGGTCGGCATTCCTGCGATGACCTGGATGCCATACTTTTCGGATGCTTTCAGCATACGGTGTAAATGCGTGAAATCAAAAACATTATCCTGCGGTTCCCAGGTGCTCCAGGTGGATTCCGCGATGCGGATGACATTGAGATGCGCTTTTTTCATCATTTCCATATCGGTTTCGATCCGGTCATAGGGCAGATATTCGTCATAATACGCCGCCCCGAATAACAGTTTGTCTGTTTTCATAAAAAACCTCCCTGTAAATTGTGCATATCCGCTATTGTAATATGCCCGTTCTTTTGATACGCTATTATTGAACAACCGTTTGCGCAATAACATATATAAATTTTACCATGAAAAGGAAGAAAGGTAAAGGGCCTTTTGGATATAGAAATCGATTTTCAGGTATCATGCAGTTTAGTGTCGTCAGAACGGGGCAAGAAGGCCGGGGCATGCATAATTCCTTTGCCGGCACGCTTCCGCTCCGCGAAGAGCAGCAGCGGTACTAAGTTCAAAAGCCGTAAAGCGGCTTTTTCACTAAGTGCCGACGCTCTTCCAGAGCCGCCGCAGGAATTATGCATGCCCCGGCCCTCTGCTTTCGCCTGTTATATTTTTTAGCAGGAAAGGCCGCGGAGGAGTTCCTTCATCTGGCGGATGCCCTGTTTCTGCGAGCTGATGATCGCCTGCAGGATGGGTTTCAGCTCCGGGCAGATGCAGTATTCCAGCGTGGTCTCGGAAAAGGCCACGGCGCCTTCATGATGCGGGAGCATTTCCCACAGGAAATTGCAGTCGATGGAATTGCACGATTTGGCGGTCTGCATACGGTGGAACATGGTCTGGAAAATTTCTTCCACCTGTTTTTGACAGGAGCACAGGTCATTTTTGGAATTGGTCTTTCCGGCGCAGCAGGGAAGGGCTTTTTCCATATTGTCGATGCTCTTCGTCTGTTCCGTAATGATATTGGAGGCGATGCGCTCAATATCACAGTTGGTCGTATATTTCAGCACATTCCGCGACATTTGGATGGCGGCCCTGTGGTGGGGAATCATCTGTACGATGAAATTATGGGAAATGCTGTCGGACAGTCTGGCGGTCGTCATACCGCATATCATTTCTTTCAGAATGCAGGCATAGGCGTCCAGATAATCGTTGGTGTTACGGGAAAAAGGAATCGTATGTTTGTTCGTTTCCATAAAAAAGTCTCCGTTTCTATTTGATAAAAGTAAGGATCTCTGCATTATATTATGCGGGAATGGAACGATATGTTATGAAGCGCAGGAATGGAAAGGCAGGTGCCGCTTTTATGGCAGAGGATAAAAATCTGACGATAAACGATATCGCCGATGCGCTGGGAGTCTCCAAAACGACCGTCTCCCGCGCTATTTCCGGCAAAGGGCGCATTGGTGCAAAGACCCGGAGCAGGGTCCGCCAATACATCGAAGAACATCATTATACGCCCAACGTAATCGCAAAGGGGCTGGCGCAGTCGAGAACCTATAATATCGGGCTGGTGATACCGGGGGATTATAATATCGTGGAGCTTCCTTTTTTTCAGAACTGTATGCTCGGTATCAGCAAGATCGCCTCTTCGATGGACTATGACGTGCTTGTTTCCATCGTTACGGCCGACGATATTTCCAGACTGCAAAGGGTCGTCGTCAATCACAAGGTGGACGGATTTATCTTAACCCGCACGCTCGTAAGGGATGCGCCGGCAGCGTATTTAAAAGAAACGGGAATTCCTTTTGTTGCGATAGGCAGCACGGAAGACGCGTCGGCGGTATGGATCGATAACGATCATCAAAAGGCCTGCCGGGAGCTGACGGGCCGGCTCATCGGGCAGGGAATGGAACGGATAGCGCTGATCGGAGGAAGCCGGAATCATATGGTGAACCGGTACAGGGTGCAGGGGTTTGAGGATGCCTGCAGGCAGGCCGGGAAAAAAGCGGTTTTCAGCAGCGGGAACTATATTTTTTCGGATATAGAAGATATGGAAGCGGTGGAGGAAATTATCGGAAAACTGCTGGAGGAGAAAATCCAGTGCATTATTTCCACGGACGATTATTTGTGCGGCTGTGTATTAAACAGCTTACAACAGAGAAAAATAAGAGTGCCGGAGCAGGTAAAAGTCGCGTCTTTTTATGACAGTTCTTTTCTGGAAAATTATACGCCGTCCGTGACTTCCATTCAGTTCGATATCGAGGAGCTCGGAAAGACGACCTGTAAAACGCTCCTCGCCATGATAGGCGGCCGGGAGGTTCCGCATCGGTCGCTTCTCGGCTACCGGATTTCCATGCGGGAATCGACGAAAGGAATATAGGGAGCGCTCTTGTGCAAAATAGATAAAATACTGCGCCGGAAATAGTAAAATATAAACATTGACAGCGGATGCTCCGTTTGTTATCCTGACCATATGAACAACCGTTTGCGCACCTGAAAAACAGGGAATTCTATAAGCCGCAGGCTGAAATATAAACAAAAAAGAAGAATGGAGGACAACATGGAAAATAAGTTTATTGTGAACATCATCCATCGTCCGGAGATGGTTCCCGAATATGCGGAGAAAGTGACCGGGCACGGAAAAGAAGAGGACATCGGCCGTAAGGCCCTGCTGACGGAATCGCTGGATATTTTCAGGACACAGCAGGCGATCGCGCATAAAAACGGTCTGAAAACAACCATCCAGATGACGTATGCGTCTTTATTCAACGATGAGGCCGTGGAGCTTGCGAAAGCCGACCATGAGAAATATGGGGACGAAATCGCTCTGTCGCTGTTAGGGCTGCCCTGCAGGGAGTTCCGAGAAAAATACAAAACAAAGGATTTCTGCATCTGGATGTTCTCAATGGAGGACAAAAAATCCATCGTTGACGACGTGTTCGGCAAGTTTTACGACCGCTTCGGCTTTTACCCGGAATCGACGGGTTCCTATTATATGGATGCCGATCTTGTGAATTATATCAAAGAAAAATATCCGATGATCAAGTGCGCGGTCGCTACCTGCTGGGAGGAGGGGCCGAAAGCATACCACACCTGCAATAACTCCTGGTATACCTTTATGGACGGCGGCCCGTGGGCACCCTGGATTCCGAGCAGGCAGAACGTGCATGCGCCCGCCGCAAATGCAGAAGAGGACAGCGGCATCGTGGCGATTCCACATCTGTCGAGGGATCTGATCGCGTGCTATGACGGCAACGGCTCCAATTTCGGAACCCATCCGCAGAACGTACTGCGCAGCATGAGCTATGATTCCAAAACATGGGAATTCCCTTATTTGTACAATCTGATCGATCAGTACCGCGATCTCGCAAAATATAACAATGGTTATGCTTACAATATGATGTTCGTAGGGCCCGGCTGGATGAATAAGATGGGCCGCTGGGAAGCGCCTTATGAACTGCTTCTGAAATCCTACGAAGACGGCATGGCATACTACGGCCGGCTGAAAAAGGAAGGGAAGCTGGACGATATGACGATGGCGGAGTTCGCCGATTACTATCGCCGGAAAAAGACACTGACGGAGCCGGAATGCGCGCTTTGGAGAGATATTCTGTACGGTTCGGAAAAACAGCTGTTCTGGTACTGCGACCCGTTCATGAGAGTCTGCGTGAACATGGACCAGGGCGGAGCCATCGTCGATTTAAGGCCTTATGCGGCGAAACTGGAATGGCCTGTCGGCATCGGCACAAAGCATGTCACGGACGCTTCCTATCCGTTCCTGATTCAGGAAAAATACAGAGCGGGATATTTTACCCATTATGCGGGGGAAGGGACCGTCAGAAGCGCGAAGCTGACTTATAAGGGCGAAGAGGTGGATCTGTGCCTGTGCAGGACGAAAGCGCATTTTTCGGAAGAGAAAAAGGATTTACAGGAAGGTAAAACAAGGATTCTGACGCTCGACCCGGTGGATATCGAATTCTATGACCTGACCGTGAAGTTACAGACGAAGATTTACTTTGAAGAGGGAAGCTCCAATGTGAAGATCGAGAGAAATATTCTGGAAATGAGCGACCCGGATGCGGAAGTGGAAATCAACGAATATATGGTCGCATGTTACGGCACGACGGAATATTCCGAGGATATGAGCAATATTACGCTGACCTGTATCGGCGATGCAGAGAGCAAAGAAATCAGATATGCTTACAAATGCCGCGAAGAGCGGATGGAGGGCGCGAAGGAAGTCGTTTCCGTCATTCCTGAAATCGAGACAAGGGTTTCTTTAAGCTGTGAGAAAAAAGAGGCGGTCGGCTATATCAGAGAAGGTTATGCTTTCTCACCGATGTTCACATTGGGATATACGGCCAAATTGAAAGATAAGGAGGTATTTGCAACATGGCTCAATCTGGCAAAGGCAGATTAAATTACAGGTGTCCTTCCTGTTTTATGCGGGATTTGGATATCGATATGTTCTATGATAAAGAGAAAAAGGAATATCACTGCATCCGCTGCCAGTATGTGGGAACGGAAGAAGATGTCCTGGAGAAAAACGAGCTGGTGAGGTTCCGGTATAAGGACGCGATGAAGCGGTTCACGAAGTTCGATTTTGATTAAAAGAACGGACGGGCCATTCTTCCGGAGTGAGATTAGAAGAAAAGATAATTGGAGATAGATAACAGATGAAATTTTTAAAAGGCGTGGATATTTCCACACTGAAGGAGGTGGAAAGCCTGGGCGGGCGTTTCTTCGATAAGGGGCGGGAGAAGGATTTATTCGATATCCTGGCGGGCTATGATATCAATGCGGTCAGGCTCCGGCTGTGGAATAACCCTTATGCGGAGGACGGGGAGCCGTTCGGGGCCGGTACGAACGACCTGCAGACGACGATAGAGCTGGCCGGAAGGGCGCGGGCAAAAGGCATGGAGGTGCTGCTCGATTTCCATTACAGCGATTTCTGGGCTGATCCCGGCAAACAGCGGATTCCAAGGGCATGGCAGGGCATGAGTCCAGAAGAGCTGGAAGAGGCGGTCTGCCGGTATACGAAAGAGACGCTGGAAGCCATGCGGGAAGCGGACGTTTTTCCGACATTGGTACAGATTGGGAACGAAGTAACGAACGGCATCTTATGGCCGCATGGCAGAGTGCCGGAGTACGATAATCTGGCGCGGCTTTTAAATGCCGGCATCCGCGGGGCAAGAGCCGTGGATAAGGATATTCCGCTGATGATTCATCTGGATAACGGCGGGAACAATGCGCTTTACCGGGAGTGGTTCGACCACTTTATGGAAAAAGGTGAGGATTTCCAGATCATCGGCCTGTCCTATTATCCTTTCTGGCATGGGACGCTGGACGATCTGGCGGATAATATGAACGATATCGCCGGACGGTACGGCAAGGAGCTGATGCTCGCGGAAGTATCGACGGCCTATACGATGGAAGATTATGCCGCTTATGAAAAGCTGGCGCCGCATGAGCGAAAAGGAATGGCGGCGAAGCCGGAGCTTGCCGCGAAGGTGCCCTATCCGATGACAAAGGAAGGGCAGAAGCAGTTTCTGTTAGATTTATTTGAAAAAATGAAACAGGTGCCGGGCGGAAAGGTCAGGGGATATTTCTACTGGGAGGCCGCATGGATCCCGGCGGCCGGCTCCGGCTGGGCAACCGAAGCCGCTATTGCCTATATGGGCGAAAAAGGGCCGGGAGGTAATGAATGGGCCAATCAGGCGCTGTTCGATTATGATGGGAACGCACTGCCCGCGCTGGAAGCAATCAGGGATTTTGACTTCTGACGGGGGCAGTCGAGGAGCGGACGATGAGCTGCGGGCGCAGCAGGTTCTTGCTGACAGAAACGTGGTTGATGACGGAATGAAGCGTATAAAAACCGCATTTGCCGAGTTCAATCCGATCCTGTCGTATGGTCGTCAGAGGGGGATTTAATTTGGCGGAGACCGGAATGTCGTCGAAACCGATGATACTGACGTCCTCCGGGACCCGGTAGCCGTTCGCCAGGCATTCTTCCAGCGCGCCGGAGGCGAGCAGGTCGTTGCCGCAGACGATGGCGGTAGCGCCGAGAGAGAGCAGATTCGCGACATGGTCTTTGGCGGCCGCGGCCACATAGTAGCCGTAGGGCATCCATTTTTCGTTGATTTTCAGACCGTGGGCGTTCATACTGTCGATATAAGCCTGCCGCCGCTGTTCCGTGATCATGGAATGGGCGGAACCGTTCAGCAGGGCGATTTTCCGGTGGCCGAGCGCGAGGAGATGTTCGATGGCATCGTCGATGCCTTCGAAGCTGTCGGTGCCGATATAGCTGACATTGGGGTTCTTGCGGATATAATTATCGAAAAGGGTGGTCGGGATGGATGTGCCGTGAAGCTGGGCAAGCCAGGCGTCCTGCAGGGCAAAGCCGACGAAAAAGGCGCCCATATATCCGTTCTTCAGCATAAAGGTATCGTATTTTTCAGCTGCCTGGAAAGCGGGAGTAACGGGCATGACGGTAACGCTGTACTGCGCCGGATATGCCGCCTGTCTGAAACCGAGAATGATGTCGTAGCCGAACTGTTCGGAGGTTTCATAACCCATGTTCTCGATGAAGATACAGAGCTTTCCCGACTCGCGGGCGCGCATCTGCCTGGGCGTATACCCCATCTCGACGGCGGTATCCAGTACGGTCTGACGAAGCTGTTCACTGATGTCGCTGGCGCCGTTCAGCCCTTTGGAAACGGTGCTGACGGAAACGCCGAGCCGCTTTGCGATGTCTTTGATTGTAGCCATAGAAGTTTTCCCCAATTTTATTTGATATCAGATTTTCCGGACAGAATTTTCTGTCAGAGTCTTATCATTATATAAAAAAAAAATCGAATTTTCAAGGAAAAAGAGGAATGATTGGCATAATGACCAAAAATGATCCTGAAAATCCGTCAAAAAAGGCAAAAAAAGGATACCAAAATAGAAAGGATAGTTGACAAAACGCCATAATTGGTGTTATATTTACTTTGCTCGAAAGTTTACGAAAATATTTTCCGCAATGTTTCGCAGATGATACAGGGAGCGCCGTAGAAATGTTATAAGATGTGGCGGCACATTTTATATAAAGCAGTAAAAAGTATTAAAGAGAGAGAGGAAAAAGTTATGAAGAAAAAAGTATTAGCAGCATTACTTGCAACATCCATGGTTGCTGCAAGTCTTGTCGGATGCGGAAACGAGGCGGGGGGGGACACTTCAGCCGATAATTCCGCGGCAACAACAGACAATACCGCAGCGGCAGACAACTCTGCGGCAGCAGACAACACCGCAGCGGCGGACAATACCGCGGCGGCAGACAGCTCTGCAGCATCCTCCGACGATCCGGTCTCAAACCTGATCGCGGCGACAACGGATACGGTAAAGCTTACCGTATGGGCATCCGAAGAGGACCAGACCTTGACAACACAGCTTCTTGAAGATTTCAAAGCGGCATATCCCGATGTGACATTTGATATCACACTCGGTTCTGAATCCGAATCTACGGCAAAAGATACGATTCTGACAGACGTAGAGGCAGCGGCGGATGTATTTGCATTTGCTGATGACCAGATCAACGAACTCGTTCAGGCGGGCGCGCTTCAGCCGGTAGCGGCTACCTATACTTATGACGTAGCGGGCGCAAATGCGGCAGGCGCAGTTGATGCGGCGACGGTAAACGGTACATTATACGCATATCCGATGACAGCGGATAACGGATATTTCATGTTCTATGACGCTTCCGTATTCACAGAGGACGATGTAAAGTCTCTTGAGAAAATGATAGAAGTAGCGGATGCGGCAGGCAAGAAGATCGCAATGGACGTTTCCAACGGCTGGTATATTTACGCATTCTTCCAGGGCGCGGGACTCGAACTGACACTGAACGACGACGGTTCCAACAATTGTACATGGAATGCGGCAGGCGGAACTGACGTAGCGCAGTCGATCGTAGATCTGTTCGGTTCCAACGTACTGGTGGATATGAGCGATGAAGAAATGGCAACGGCCATTGCGGAGGGCACCGTAGCAGCGGCAGTAAACGGAACATGGAGAGCGGAAACGGCATCCGACGCATGGGGCGAGAACTATGCGGCTACCAAACTTCCTACCTTCAGCGTAGCAGGCAAGGACTGCCAGATGTCCTCCTATTCAGGATACAAACTGATCGGCGTAAATCCTTATTCCGCAAATGTCGGCTGGTCGATGCTGCTTGCAGAGTTCCTGACCAATGAAGCATCTCAGACGGCAAGATTTGAAGCAAGAGGCCTTGGCCCTGCAAATATCGCTGCAGCATCCTCCGATGCAGTTCAGGCTGATCCGGCGATCTCCGCTCTGGCGGCACAGGCAGCGTATGCGACGCCTCAGCGTGTAGGCGGCAACTTCTGGGCACCGGCAGAGACATTAGGACAGATCCTCGCTGACGGCAGCGCAGGTTCCGACCTTCAGAGCGTACTGGATACCGCGGTAGAAGGTATTATGGCTCCAATCGAATAAATTCGGGTTACTATCTATCGACTTTTGATACCCCGCAGCCTTTAGCCGGGATGCGGGGTATTATTAAATCATTCTTATCTGGAAAAATCATACAAAATAATTCTGAGAGGGGTTTCCTATGAAGAATAAAAAGAAATTGAGCGGAAATTATTTTAAAGAATTCGGTACAGCGGTAGCAAAAGGCGATATCGGGGTAAAATTATCCCTGCTCGTCATGGGGGCAGGCTATATTGCGAGAAAACAGATTATTAACGGGCTGATCATGATAGCGCTGGAAGCTGTTTTTATCATAACATGCGTTTTTTATGCGGCTCCGAATCTGGCGAAATTCGGTACGTTGGGAACTGTTCAGTTTGAGCAGGTCTTTGACCCACTGACGATGACAAGTAAAGTAAATGATTATGATAACTCTTTTCTGATTTTGTTGAATTCCATTATTTCATTATTCATAATCGCGGCTTTTATTTTAGTATACATTGGAAATATCAAGGCTGTTTACCGCTTACAGGTGCGGAAAGAACAGGGAAAGCATATCAGTACTTTCCGGGAAGACATTCGCGCATTGTTCAATGAAAAATTTCATATTACTTTGCTGACACTGCCCTGTCTTGGCATTATCCTGATGAATATCATACCGATTCTGGTATTGGTCGCGGTAGCGTTCACCAATTATGACCAGCAGCATATGCCGCCCAGCGCGCTGTTTACCTGGGTAGGCTTTAGGAACTTCAAGCAGCTTTTTACCAATTCAACGACGCTGACATTCGGTTATTCCTTCGGAAAAATCCTGATCTGGACGCTGGAATGGGCGGTATTGGCTACCTTGACGACCTTTATCGGCGGTATTTTGATGGCGCAGTTCATCAATAATAAGAAAACAAAGCTTCCGAAATTGTGGAGGACCCTGTTCATGGTCGCAATAGCGGTGCCGCAGTTCGTTACGCTGCTGCTCGTCCGTAACTTCTTCGCGGACAGCGGTATTGTCAATACGTTCTGCTCTACGATCGGCCTGACAGACTTTTTAAAGAGCGTCGGCCTGGTAAATGCGAACCTGACATATATCCCGTTCCTGACGAATCCGACATGGGCAAAGGTCATGATCGTCATTATCAATATCTGGGTAGGCGTTCCCTATCAGATGCTGATCGCGACGGGCGTTCTGATGAATATCCCGGTAGACCAGCTGGAAAGCGCAAGAATCGACGGCGCGAACAGTTTCCAGATCTTCTGGAAGATCACGATGCCGTATGTTCTCTTTATTACGGGACCGAGCCTTATTACGGATTTTGTAAAGAATATTAACAACTTCAATGTTATCTACCTGCTGACGCAGGACGTATATGTTACATCCGACCAGCTGCTCGCGAACTCCAATGCGAAAGAAGTGGATCTGCTCGTGACCTGGCTGTTCAGGCTGACGAATGAATATTATAACTATAAGATAGCATCTGTAATTGGTATTCTCGTATTTATTATCTGTGCGGCGTTTACGCTCGTTACCTTTACACAGACGATCAAAGGCAATAGAGAGGAGGATTTCCGATAATGAAAAAGACAGTAGGTTCAATTATAAGACATTTGGTATTGGTATTCCTTGTCGTTATCTGGCTCGTACCGATTCTCTGGCTGTTGGTTACTTCTTTCAGCGCTTATAAAGGAATCAATACGGCGCACTTCTTCCCGGAGCAATGGTCTCTGGAGAACTATAAGGTGCTGTTCTTACAGCCGGATTCCGTTGTACAGTATGGCGCGTGGTTCAAGAACACGCTGATCATCGCGATTTTCACATGTATCGTCTCCACCTCTTTTGTACTGATGGTCAGCTATACGATGAGCTGCCTGCGGTTCAAAGGCAGAAAAGGGCTGATGAGCTTTGGCATTATTCTGAATATGTTTCCCGGCGTACTGTCCATGATCGCCGTATACTTCGTTATGAAGTCTATCGGGCTGACGAACAGCCATCTCGGTATGATCATCGTGTATTCCGCGGGATCCGGGCTTGGTTATCTGATCACCAAAGGCTTTATGGATACGATTTCGACGTCGCTTAGAGAAGCGGCATGGCTGGAAGGCGCCTCGGAGGCAACGATTTTCTTCAAGATCATCATTCCGTTGTCACAGCCGATCATTGTTTATACGATCATCAACTCCTTCCTCGTACCGTGGGGCGATTTCGTACTGGCAAAGCTGATGCTGAATTCCGGTATCGCGACGGACTGGACGATTGCGATCGGCCTGTTCAATATGCTGAATAAATCGTTGATCAATAAATACTTCTCAATCTTCTGTGCGGGCGGCGTTATCGTATCTATCCCGATTTCCGCGTTGTTCGTGCTGATGCAGAAATTCTATGTAGAAGGTGTTACGGGCGGTTCTGTAAAAGGTTAAAAAGGGAAGGACTTCTAAAGAGATTGCGATAGTGTTCTGTTTTATGAATAGAAATGAATAGAAAGAAACAGAAGTGCAGACTGCTCCGTCTGAAGAGGAAAGGGGCGGTCTGCATTTTCGAATTTGTTCCTGTCAGTCACAAATGTCGCAATTGGGTAAGAATGGAGGATTAGATTAAAAAATAATCCTGACAGCTTATTTTTCAACCGGCTATTTGTTTCTGAGCGAAAACAAATAGCCTTGATGGCAGACGGGAGAATCGCAATACTGCAAGCAGTAAGCGAATTCCCCGCCGCCTCTTCGCGTCAAGTCGCTCAGAAATGGAGATTAATATGGATAAGATAGATGGGAATGAGGGAAAGAATCGAAAGAACCGGGGAAGATACAGACGGGCTCTGGCGGCATTTCTGGCGTTCTGCATCATGTTTCAGGCGGCAGGCTGCGGCGGAAACGATGGGACGCAGACGAAACAGCGGGCCGTCGAAGATGGGACAGAAAGCGGACATGCTGCAGGAGACGGAACAGAGGAAGAGAAGGCCGTACAGGACAACGCGGCAGGAAAAGAAATAACGGACGTTACTGATACAATTCCGCTGCATATCATAGACGACAATTACCGCACCTATTATGAGGTCTTTGTTTATTCCTTCTGCGACAGCGACGGGGATGGAATCGGGGATCTGCAGGGGCTGATTTCCAGACTGGATTATATTAACGACGGCGACGATGCGACGGATACGGATTTGGGATGCAACGGTATCTGGCTGATGCCGGTCGGGCCGTCGCCCACTTATCACAAATACGATGTGGCGGATTATTATGATATCGACGCCGATTACGGTACGATGGAGGATTTTAAAGAGCTGCTGGCGGAATGTGATAAACGGGGAATCAAAGTAATCATGGATCTGGTGCTGAACCATTCCTCTTCCCGGAATCCGTGGTTTGTGGATGCCTGCGCTTATCTGCGGGAACTGGGGGATGGAAAGCCGGATGCGCAGGCCTGTCCTTCTTTTGATTATTATCATTTTTCCAAAGAGCAGGGCGCGGGCTGTTATGCGGTGGAGGGAACGGACTGGTATTATGAAGCGCAGTTCTGGAGCGAGATGCCGGATTTGAACCTGGACAGCGGGGCGCTCCGTGCCGAGATCGAAAAAATAGCGGGCTTCTGGCTGGATATGGGCGTCGGCGGTTTTCGGCTGGACGCGGTCAAGGAATTCTATACGGGAAACCCACAGGCCAATATTGCGTTTCTGAGCTGGTTCGCAGAAATGGTCAGGGAAAAAAAGCAGGATGCCTATCTGGTCGGGGAAGCGTGGCTCGATATCAGCGGTTATGCGCAGTATTATGAAAGCGGTATCGACAGCCTTTTCAATTTCGCTTTTGCGGATAAGGACGGAATTATTTCCAGGGTGGTAAACGGTTCGCCTGCTTCAGGATATGGCTCCGCGAGCGCATCCTTACAGGAGACTTTCGGGCAGTATAACGAAAATTATATCGACGCGCCTTTTTATACCAATCATGATATGGGAAGAAGCGCCGGATATTATGCGGGTGAAAATTCTGAGGCGCAGACGAAGCTTGCCGGCGCAATGAACCTTTTTATGAGCGGTTCCGCGTTTCTTTATTATGGAGAGGAGCTTGGCATGAAGGGTTCCGGCAAGGACGAGAATAAACGCGCGCCGATGTACTGGAGCAGGGATGCGGAAAAGGAGGGCATGTGCGGCGGTCCCGCGGATATGGATGATTTTCAGATGAAATTCGACAGTCTGGAGGAGCAGGAGCAGAGCCCGGATTCTATCTATCAGTATTATAAAAAGGCGATTAAGATCAGGAACCAGAACCCGGAGATCGCGCGGGGCAGGGTAGAATACCTGGAAGAACTTTCGGGAGACAGTTTTTGCGTTCTGCGGAAAGTATGGGAGGGCTCCGAGGTACTTCTCGTTTTCCATACCGGCGCGGAGACGGAAACGCTCGATATGAGCGGCGTTACGGTAAATGGTACGGAAATTTCGGAAAAAAGTATCCGCGGCATGCTGGAGAGCGGAGCGGAGGAAATCCGCGCAGAGGGCGGCGCGGTCACGATGCCGGGCTATTCGGTGCTTGTATTGAAGTGATTTTTCATAGAATATATCGTAATATAATATGAGCGTCGAATAACACTATATTGATTTGATGGCCAAAATTTGCAAAAAGGTGCAAATCGTTATAAAAAACAGAAAAAGATAAAAAACAGAAACCCCCGAATCTCTTCGGGGGCTCTGTTGTGTAAAAGGGGAATTCTTCCGGAATTGCTATTACCGACTTAACTTCCGTGATTAAGTCTATAATTACTATATAATTTTATTTGAATTTCGTCTATGAATATATTCTGGTAAAATAGAACGATATTAGCGAAAAGTGTCGAATCGAGTAGACGGGTATGGAAAGCGGACAGCGCTTTCAAAGTCCCGCGCGGGAACGGTATAGCATAACGGCCAGCTGGATGAACGGTTACGAATAAGCGCATGAAACAGGGAAAGAAGAGCGCATGAAACGGAAAAAGAGGATTGAAATATAGGGTAGTTTAGTGTAAAGTAGTATTAGTAAAAATACAAAGGTAAAGGAAGTGTAGTTATGGGAGAAAGTGTGAAAAATCAGGGAGGCTGGCGCACGAACAAATGGATCCGCGCGGCAGTTCCCGCTTTGCTGCTTCACTGCAGTATCGGTACTGTTTATTGCTGGTCGATTTTCAGCCAGGAAATTGCAGACTACATCGGTTTTTCCAAAGGAGCGACGGAATGGGCATTCAGCTTTGCTATTTTTTTCCTCGGAATGTCGGCGGCATTTCTTGGGAATGTTGTTGAGAAGGATATCCACAAATCGTCTCTTATCGCGTCTGTCTGCTTTGCGGCCGGTATGGCGGGCACAGGATTTTTTATCTATTACGGAGGGGCGCATAAAGGAAGCATGGCAGCGCTGCTTGGAATCTACATATGTTATGGATTCATCATGGGTATCGGCCTTGGAACAGGTTATCTGTCGCCGGTCAAAACGCTGATGCTCTGGTTTAAGGACAGGAAAGGTCTTGCGACGGGACTGGCGGTAGCCGGCTTCGGCGCGGCGAAAGCGATCGCGAGCCCGATCATGCAGGGAATGCTGAACGGTCTTGGCGAGGGCGGTATCTATAAGATGTTCCTGATCCTGGCGGTTGTTTATTTTATTATGATGTTCGTCGGCCATCTTCTTTTGAAAAAACCTGACGACTGGCATGAGCCGCAGAGCAAGGATGAGAGCCAGAGCATTATGGCGGTTCTGAAAACAAGGCCGATTTCCAATTATATCGGTATCTGGCTGATGTTCTATATCAACATTACCTGCGGCCTGGCGCTGATTTCGCAGGAAAAAATGATCGTAAAATGTATCGGCCTGGCGAGCTTTGCAGGCATTATCTCTACCGTATCCGCGATCTTCAACGCGGGCGGACGTCTCGGCTTTTCCGCATGGGCGGATACGATGAAAGACAGAAATACCATTTATAAGCTTATTTTCGTCCTTTCTATCGTCTTTACGGCGATTGTCATGCTGACGAGCGGTATTAAGAATGGAGAAGGCAATGCCTTGCTGATCATCCTCGTACTCGGCCTGATTTTCGTTGTCAATGCGGGTTACGGCGGCGGGTTCTCCAATGTGCCGACGCTCCTTTCCGACCATTACGGTATGGGAAATATCAGCGCGATACATGGAATCACCCTTTCTGCATGGGCGTTTGCCGGATTGACGGGTAATCAGATGGCGACCTGGATCGTCAACCATTTCGGCGAGTCGATCGAAATCGAACATGCGCTTTCCGACGGAACGATAGAGATGATTACGGTAAATCCGACCGGATATCAATGCGTGCTCTATGCGACGATCGTGCTTTATATTATCGCACTGGTGCTCAGCCTTGTACTCGTAAAACCTACGGATAAGGCAAAAGCATAAAATAAGAAGAAGGAAGAGACTTTTTTTAAAGGGCGGGGGCTGTGAGGCCCCCGCCCTTAAAGCTTAAGGATTTTATTTCAGCAGATACGCTCTCTGTTCCGCGATTTCCGTCGGAATCTCCGCTCCCGAATTTTTTATCTTCTGAATCAGATTATCCATATGGTGGATCTTCTGGGACTGTTTGATGCCGTAGCGGTCCATCGTTTCTTTATAGAGAGGATTAGATTTCAGCCTGTCCCGTACCTCTTTCGAGAACGGGCAGTAGGAGAAGAGAATCCCACGGGCCACTTTGTTCAGGCGGGGCGAGCCTGCGCCTTCATAAATGATCCATGATTCGTAATCCCGGATGAACATTTCCTTGAAGCTGTTCTTTGCTTTCTGCATACTGAGTTTGACTTTATCCTTGGCATCGGCAGACAGTTCCCGGTTTTTCTTGTAAAACTGAATATAGTCGAAGTATTCGCTCGTGAGGGAAGGCTCCGAAACGTCGTTCCATCGCGCGCTCTGAATCCGTTTGCACATTTCCCAGCGGTACTCGCCGGTCAGCCGGACAAGGATGCTGCTCAGATCTTCCATCTGGAAAAGCGATACCATCATACGCGCCGGCGTAGTACGTTTCCGGCCCTCGATTTCCTGCCACATAACGCCGCGGATGCCGACATTGGGCATCAGGATGACATCGGGCAGTATTTCCACGCTGACAGATTCCCTGGCGATGCCGATATCCGGCCTGCTGTACATGGTATCCCGGTAGTATGCGCTGAAATCGGTGGCGCGGATGCGTTCAAAGCTCTCTTTTACCTTATCCGCGGATACGAGGGACTCGGGAAGGTCTTTCAGCACGTTGCTTTCCGAAAAGACGGGGCAGAAGATGCTGATGCGCCCGAAGGTTATTTTATTGACGGACTGGAACATATTATCCAGCTCGAACTGCACCTGTTTGGAACGGTCGGTCAGCATGGGCGCTTCCTCAGCCGCCGTTATTTTGCCGGTCACCTTTAATTCGTGCACATATGCTGCATAGTCGTTGTCGAATTCGTTGCGGCATGGCGCTTTGCGTCCTTCATAGACTTCCTTCAGCCACTCGTAAGCGGTGTAGACATTCCGGGAAGGGTCGCTTGGCAGGGAATCCACAATGGAATAAAGATAAGAGGCGTTTTCCATACCCGCAAGCGTTTCATCCACATAGCCGAAATTGAAGAACATTTTGACGATTTTCGGTATTTTGGTATCGGAAAGGCTTTTCATAAAGGCCTGTGAATAAACCTGGTAGAACAGTTTGGTAATGGTCATGCGCAGTTTCCTGCTGTTGTCGTCGGAAGCGTTCTTGTCGGCCAGCTTATTGTATTTCGCAATGGCGGCCTTAAAGTCGGCAGTCGTCTTTTCATCGCAGTCCGCATAGGTTAAGATGGTATGCAGAGAGTCCGTAAGGTCGGGAACTTCGAGAGCGGCATCGTGTTCTTCCGGGGAATCCGCTGCGTCGTGCAGGGCCTCCAGTTTCCTTTTATATTCCTGAACGCGGTCCCGGTACATTTCCTTATCGATGGAATCCTGATTTTCCAGCTGGATCATCATCGTGCCGAGCGCGGCCGTGATTGCGGTGGAGTCTTCATTGTGCGCACCGATCCGGTACAGGATGCTGGCATAGAGGTCGAAGAAATCAAGTTTGTTCTCATTCATCAGAAGGTCGGCGATCTCCGATTTATATTCATGAAGCTCACGGCATACATAGATGATATCGTAAACATCCTGACTCGCCTTTAGCAGCGTGCCGAGTATAAAGTCAGCGATCTGTGACTTGGCGGTGATGCTTTTCATAATGCGCTGAAGCTGCCTGTAATAGCTGTTCAGCCAGTTCGGAACATCTTCTTCGAGTTTTAATTCCGTTACCGATTCGAGTCCCGGAAGTACTCTGGGAGAAATCCCGTGTTTCAGACAGAAACGCTCGTATTCGGAATAGCTCTTCATTAAATACTGGTAAAAGCTGTCACAGTCAAATTTTGCCATCTCATACTGGTCCAGAATATCTTTTATCTGTCGGAACAGAGAACCTACGATGAGATTGGAAAGATCGGATTTCGTACGGAGCAGTTCGCTCAGATGTCCGTTGGTGCAGGCGTAGGAAGCGAGCGTCGTATCCTCTACTGCCTGATAGGAAATAAAATAAGAATCATAAAAAAGCCCGCAGACTCCTATCACATCTCCCTTGGACAAATAAAATTCCCCTCCCGGATAAGATGCTTTCACGGAACCTTTGGTAATGACGTGCAGGGCGGTAATCGTCTGTTCGTTTTGAAAGAGAACGGTTCCCGCCGAAAATTCTTTTACTGCCATAAATAACTCCCCTCTGTCTGTAGCTGCAGACACACTTTCGTATACACAACACTATTATTATAGCACAAAATTGCGGAAAGGCGTATAGTACATAAGGGAGAAAATACGAAAATCAATTTTGGCAGGAGGAATTCAGCGTGCCGGATACAGCGTTCCAGGGGCCGGACAGGGCGGCCCGGCCAAATTTGTGCTGTACTTTTAGACAGGATATGATAAAATATTTATAGCGTTCGTTCTATAAATATATTGGGAAGGGTTACAGGGAATCTTATGGCGATGGACAAGGAAGACATAGAATATAGAAGAAAGGTCGTGCAGGAGTATAAGGCGGATGTGGAGAGGCTGATACGGTATCTGCCCTGGCTGGAAGAGAAGTCGGGGAGCAATGTTTCGGAGACCTATAGCGGTTCCGGCATCGGGGAGCATTCCATTTCCTTCCCGGTCTACGACAGTACGCTGCTCGGATTCGTCAGGGAGGTACAGCGTACGAACCTGTTGGACAGGAATTATCGGTATGTTTATTCCAGAAACAGAATTGTTACGCAGCAGGACGAGCTGCGGGCAATTTCCAATTCGGATATCACGCGTATGGATATCCTGAAAGGAATTTTGTCCAAATATGTGACGGGCGGCATGACGAAGGGCCGGATGTGGACGGAAGCGGTGCAGAATCGCATTTTCCTGAATATTGTAAAGAAAATGAAGGAAAATCTGGAATTCTGGGACAGGCCGATGGGCCGATAGGGATAGAGAAAGGTATCGTATTTTATGGGAGAAAAATCGCTGCAAAAGAAACAGTATATATTGGAGACGGCCAGGAAGGTATTTGTTGAGAAAGGATACAAAAATGTGACAATGAAGGATATCGTGGAAGCATGCGGTATCAGCCGGGGCGGTCTCTATTTATATTTCGGCAGTACGGAGGAGATTTTGCTTGCGGTATTACAGCAGGAGGCGGAGGAAATCGACGATGTTTTTACGGAGACGATCGCGGAAGAGGACTCGGCAGCGGATATCCTGACGCTGTTTTTAAAAGAGCAGAAGAAGGAGCTTTTGCGGAAAAAGAATAACCTGACGATGGCGATTTATGAATATGCTTTTGAAAATAAGGAGAAAAAGGACCAGATGCTTCGCAGGCAGTTCGATGCGGGCGTGAGGGTCCTGGAAAAGCTCATCGAGTCTGGCATCGCTTCGGGGGAGTTCTATTGTGAAAATCCGAAGGGAGCCGCGAATAATATTATGTATGTGCTGGAGGGTATGAAAATTAATTCCCAGACAATGGGGATTACGGAGGCGATGGTTGACGAGCAGCTTCTTTATATTATGGCGGGACTGCTCATCGATGTAGATTAAGAATACGGAGGAATCAAATTCGGCATGGGAAATGTGAAGCGCATTTATGTGGAAAAGAAGGAGCCTTTTGCGGTAAAGGCGAAGGAACTGAAAGAAGAACTCGGAAGCTACCTCGGCATTACCGGTATAAAGGAAGTCCGGGTGCTGATCCGGTACGATGTGGAGAACATATCGAAGGAGGTTTTTGAGAAAGCCTGCAAGACCGTATTTTCGGAGCCGCCCGTCGATATCCTGTATGAGGAGGAAATCGAGGTTCCGGCGGATGGCCGGATATTCAGCGTGGAATACCTGCCGGGGCAGTTCGACCAGAGGGCGGATTCCGCGGTACAATGCGTGAAGTTCCTGAAAGAGGATGAAGAGCCTGTTATCAGAACAGCTGTAACTTATTTAATAATAGGACATATTTTGGATGAAGAATTTGAGAAAATAAAAGCATATTGTATCAATCCGGTGGATTCCAGAGAGACGGATATGGTAAAACCGGATACTTTGATCGCCGCTTATGAGGAGCCGGCGGATGTGGCGGTGCTTGAGGATTTCTGTTCTATGCCGGAAACGGAATTCAGGAAGCTGTATGATTCGCTGGGGCTGGCGATGACGTTCAAAGATTTCCTGCATATTCGGAGCTATTACGACGGAGAAGAACACAGGAATCCGACGATGACGGAAATCCGCGTGCTGGATACCTATTGGTCCGACCACTGCCGTCATACGACTTTTTCCACGGAGCTTACGGATATCTCTTTTCAGGACGGCTATTATCAGAAGCCGATCCGGGAGACTTATGAGAATTACCTGCGGACGCGGGAAGAAATTTTTGCGGGCAGAACGGACAAGTTCGTCTGTTTGATGGATTTGGCCACAATAGCGATGCGCAAGCTGAAAAAGGACGGGAAACTGGAGGATATGGAGCAGTCCGATGAGATCAACGCCTGCTCGGTCGTCGTTCCCGTAGAGATGGATTATGGCGACGGGCCGGTCACCGAAGAATGGCTCGTCTTTTTTAAGAACGAGACGCATAACCATCCGACGGAAATCGAACCCTTCGGCGGTGCGGCGACCTGTCTTGGCGGCGCGATCCGCGATCCTCTTTCAGGACGCGGCTATGTGTATCAGGCGATGCGCGTTACAGGCGCGGCGGACCCGACGGTTTCCGTCGCGGATACGCTGAAGGGCAAGCTTTCTCAGAAAAAGCTCGTACGCGGCGCGGCTGGCGGTTATTCTTCCTATGGAAACCAGATCGGCCTTGCGACGGGCTTCGTTAAGGAGATCTATCATCCCGACTATGTGGCGAAACGGATGGAGATCGGCGCGGTCATGGGCGCAGCGCCAGGAAAAAATGTTATCCGCGGGACTTCCGATCCGGACGATATCATCATCCTGCTCGGCGGCAGGACCGGGCGCGACGGCTGCGGCGGCGCGACGGGTTCTTCCAAAGTCCATACGGAAAGCTCCATCGAGACCTGCGGCGCGGAAGTGCAGAAAGGAAATGCGCCGACGGAACGGAAGATCCAGCGCCTGTTCCGCCGGGCGGAAGTGAGCAGGCTGATTAAGAAATGCAACGATTTCGGCGCGGGCGGCGTTTCCGTAGCGATCGGGGAGCTGGCTGATGGCCTTGTTGTGGATCTGGATAAAGTACCTAAGAAATATGCGGGCCTCGACGGCACGGAGCTGGCGATTTCGGAATCGCAGGAGAGAATGGCGGTCGTCGTATCGCCGAAGGATGTGGATACTTTTTTACAGTATGCCGCCGAAGAAAATCTGGAAGCGGTGGCGGTAGCCGTCGTGACAAAAGAGCCGCGGCTCGTCTTAAAATGGCGCGGGAAGGAAATCGTCAATATTTCCAGAGCCTTTCTGGATACGAACGGCGCGCATCAGGAAACGTGCGTCCGCGTGGATATGCCGGAACCAGAAGGAAATTACCTGAAAAAGACGGCGGTTCCTGCGGTGGAAGAGGCGTTAAAACAGGGCGGCGTGAAGAAAGCGTGGCTGGCCCTGCTGCATGATCTGAATGTATGTTCCCAGAAGGGACTTGTGGAGATGTTCGACGCTTCCATCGGCGCAGGCAGCGTCTATATGCCATACGGCGGGAAGTACCAGCTGACGGAAACGCAGGCGATGGTGGCGAAACTGCCTGTACTGGAAGGGAAAACGGATACCGTAACGATGATGAGCTACGGCTTCGACCCTTATCTGTCGAGCTGGAGCCCGTATCACGGAGCGGTTTATGCGGTAACGGAGTCGATGGCCAAAATCGTGGCGAACGGCGGAGACTATAAGAAGATCCGTTTTACGTTCCAGGAATATTTCCGGCGCATGACGGAGGAAGCGGAACGCTGGAGCCAGCCTTTTGCGGCGCTGCTCGGCGCTTATGCGGCGCAGACCGCCTATGGTCTGCCTTCGATTGGCGGAAAGGATTCTATGTCCGGCACGTTCAACGATATCGATGTGCCGCCGACACTCGTATCTTTTGCGGTAGATATCGGAAAGAAACAGGATATTGTCAGCCCGGAACTGAAAAAAGCAGGCGATAAGCTCGTGCTTTTTAAAATCGCGAGAGATGAATATGATCTGCCTGTCTATGAAAAAGTCATGCAGGCGTATGATAAAATTCTCGCGCTGATGGCGGAAGGAAAAATTGCGGCGGCTTATGCGCTGGATGCAAAGGGCGTGGCAGCGGCGGCCAGCAAGATGGCGTTCGGCAATCGGCTCGGCATTATAATAGAAGAAACGCTGCGGGCGGAACAGCTTTTTGAAAACGGGCTGGGAGAAATCCTCGCGGAGATGCCGGCGGCGGAAGCGGAAGAACTGGCGCGGAAGGAGCAGGACTGCGTGCTCGTCGGCACGGTAACGGAAGAGCCCGCTTTTGTATATGGAAAAACAACGATTGCGATGGAAGAGGCGCTGCAGTCGTGGATCTCCAGGCTGGATAAGGTATTCCCTTACACGGCCGGCAGGGATAAAAGCCCGGTCGCATCGGATTGCTATCATGCGAAGGGGGTCTATGTATGTAAGCATAAGACAGCGAGGCCGACCGTCTTTATCCCGGTATTTCCCGGAACTAACTGTGAGTACGACAGCGCGAAGGCGTTTGAAAATGCCGGTGCGGACGTCATAACGAAAGTATTTAAAAACATGACGGCGGAGGACATCCGGGAGAGCGTGGAAGCGTTCGAGAAAGCCATCGGGCAGGCGCAGATCATCATGTTCCCCGGCGGCTTTTCGGCGGGCGACGAACCGGACGGTTCCGCAAAGTTCTTTGCGACGGCTTTCCGGAATGAGAGAATGAAAGAAGCTGTCATGAAATTATTGCAGGAAAGGGATGGTCTGGCATTGGGAATCTGCAACGGTTTCCAGGCGCTGATCAAGCTGGGCCTCGTGCCTTATGGCGAGATTACCGGCCAGAAGGAGGATTCGCCTACTCTGACCTTTAATACGATCAACCGCCATATCTCCAAAATGGCCTATCTGAAAGTCGTTTCCAACAAATCGCCCTGGCTTGGGAAGGCGGTATTGGGCAGTACTTATGTAAACCCGGTTTCCCACGGAGAGGGACGCTTCGTCGCGTCGGAAGAATGGCTGGAGAAACTGTTCGCGAACGGGCAGGTGGCGACCCAGTATGCGGATATCGACGGCAATGTGTCGATGGACGGGGAATGGAATATCAACGGCTCCTATGCTTCCATCGAAGGGATTACTTCCCCCGATGGCCGCTGCTTCGGCAAGATGGCTCATTCCGAAAGAAGGGGCGACGGCGTCGCGGTGAATATTTACGGGGAGCAGGATATGAAGATTTTTGAAGCGGGCGTGGCGTATTTCGGTTAGAAGATCATTTCTCCTTCCGAAATTCATTCCGGTGCTGAATCGGCGTCTTTCCGGTGGCTTTTTTAAAGGTCTGGGAAAAATAGGACTGTGAGGAGAAGCCCAGTATCGTAGCAATCTGCGCGATCGAATAGGATGTGGATTCCAACAGGGATTTTCCCTCCTGAATCCTTTTCTGTAAAAGATAGTTGATCGGTGAAACGCCGATATATTTCGTGAAGGCATGGGCCATATAATATTTATTCATATGGGTGATCGATGCCAGCGTATCCAAAGTAATATTCTCAGAATAATTTGCATCCAGATAGTTTTTTATCTGGGTGCATTCTCTGTTTAAAATGGTGTTGCTGCTCTGGACGATCGACAGATGGCTGTTCCGCAGCATACAGGTCAAGAGCACTTCCAGAAGATTCTGGCAGACAGATTCGTAGTTTTCCTCTTTGTGGGAGATTTCCTCCAGCATGATATTTAAATAGGCATAAACGTTGGAATTGGGCATATTGTATTTATATACGGCGCCCGAAGCGGTCTGCATGGAGATGCCGTCCTGTGCGGAAGCGATATTCTCGAAGGAAAAGGAGAGGCCGTCGATTCCGAGGACGATATATTCGAGTGGCGTTGTATGCAGGGATTTTTCAGTATGCTGTACATGGGGATTGATGATGACCATATCGTTCCTGCCTACCGGAAACTCCGAACCTTCCGCGACGAAAGAGCCGCTGCCGCTTACGACATAGAACAGCTCGCTGAAAGGATGGGAATGCAGAATGCTCTGCCAGTCCCCTTCATATTTGGAAGTCGATACATATAACAGTCTGGAGCGTTCAAAGGAAGACGGTCTGCTGCCCTCGATGCGGTGTCTCGTATTTCCCATTGAAATAACCATTCCTTTCTCTCAGCCCGCGATATCTGATGCCGCAGGGCACAATATTCGCAATATGAACATGTTCATATGTGAAAAATTTATTTTTCACAGGAATCCTCTTTTTCTGATAGTTCTCGCATTAAATATAGCAGATTTTATATATTTTGTCTATGCACGATATTGACTGAAATCTCTAAAAAACCGAAAAACGGGGGAGAAAACGGAAAGAAAGAGATGATTTTTAAAAAGTAGATATTTTTTCATTAGAACATTTGATTTTGGCAAAATGGATAAAAATACAAAAAAACAGGCGGAATGAATATGTAATTTATACAATCAAAAAAATGTCCATTCGATATTTATAAGAAAATTAATAAAAAGCAATATCTATAAAATTGCGAGCAACAATCAGATTGATAATCGGAGTTCGTTCCACTATACTTAGGGTACATGAAAGAGTTGACTCGATGCAGTAAAGGTTCAGGATTCTTTTTAAGGAGGAAATTATTATGAAATTGAAAAAAGTGGTTTCAGCGATAACGGCCTTGACCATGACGGCGGCTTTGCTGGCAGGATGCGGCGGCAGCGGCAGCAGCACGGATTCGGCGCCTGCGCCTGCGGCTGACAATACGGCGGGCCAGACCGAACAGGAGGCACCGAAACAGGAAGAGACGAAGGCGGAAGAGGAAGCGCCGGCGGTCGAAGAGCAGGTCTTGAAAGTTGCGGCTTTTGAAGGCGGCTACGGCGCGGATATGTGGTCGGAGGTCACGGCGGCTTTTGAAGCTTCCCACCCTGGCGTCACGGTAGAGCTTACCGTTGACAAAAAACTTGAGGATGTTATCAGCCCCAGCATGAAAGCGGGAGATTACCCGGATGTCGTACATCTTGCGACCGGACGTGAGGCGGCTTTGACGGAAACATTGACGAAAGAGAACGCGCTGCTTCCTTTGACGGACGTTCTGGAAATGAACGTTCCCGGCGAGGATGTTAAAGTAAAAGATAAGATCGTTCCCGGTTTCCTCGATACGCTTGCGACAAATCCTTACGGCGACGGCGTAACATATTATGCGCCGATGTTCTACAGCCCCTGCGGATTGTTCTATAATGCGGGCCTGTTCCAGGAAAAAGGATGGGATGTCCCGACAACCTGGGAAGAAATGTGGGCGTTAGGCGATACGGCGGCAGCGGACGGCATCGCGTTGTTTACATATCCGACGACAGGATATTTCGACGCGTTCACCTATGCGACACTGTCCTCGGCGGGCGGTTCCGATTTCTTCAACAGCTGTATGACTTATGAGGACGGTATCTGGGAAAGCGAAGATGCGACGAAAGTATTCGACCTCATTGCAAAGCTGGGCGAGTATACGGAAGCAACGACCGTAGCAAATGCGAATAACGATAACTTTACCAAGAACCAGCAGCTGATCCTCGACAACAAAGCGATCTTCTGTCCGAACGGCACATGGCTGCCCGGAGAAATGGCGGACGCGCCGAGAGCCGATGGTTTTGAATGGGGATTCATGGCGATTCCGGCAGTCAATGCGGGCGGCGCGGGATGTTCCTTCTGCTGGTTCGAGCAGATGTGGATTCCGGCGGCGGCAGAGAATCAGGATATGGCGAAGGAATTCGTAGCATATATGTATTCCGACGAGGCGGCGCAGATTTTTGCAAAATCCGCAGCGATTCAGCCGATCACAGGCGTCAGCGATTATCTGGAAGGCGACAATAAACTGTTCTACAGCATTTATGACAATGGCGCGACCGCAGTTATGGGCGGATTCGCGGCGACCGCTCCGGTAGAAGGCGTGAATATGTTAGATACGCTTTGCGGTACCGTGAACAGTATTGTAAGCGGAGACAAGACCGTTGCGGAATGGCAGGCGGCGGTAGAAGAAGCGAGCGATAAGTTAAGAGCGGCAATGGAATAAGAATTTGAGGGGTGCTCCAGGGGTTTCCGCCTTTGGAGCACTTTTGTATATTATCGGAAAATACAGTATCGTAGTGGACTTCAGACAGGGATTTACATGGTAAATTCCTGGAGCGCAGGCTGCGGAGCCTGCGTTTTTTAACAGGAAACGGAGGTATGGACATGAAAAAGGGCAGGGCAAGGAATGTTTTTATCTGGGTATGCGTAGCGCCGGCAGTCATTCTGTTTACGATTTTTATGCTGATTCCCACTTTTAATGTCTTCAAGATGTCGCTTTATAAATGGGGCGGGTATTCCAATACGAAGGAATTTGTAGGATTCAACAATTTCAAAATACTGATGGAGGATATGAATTTTTTCCGTTCTTTTCAGAACACGGTTCTTCTGATTGTCTGCGTGACGGTCGTAACGATGGCGCTTTCGCTGATCTTTGCGGCGATTCTTTCCAGAGAGAAGATCAAAGGGCAGAATTTTTACAGAATTATATTTTATATACCGAATATCTTATCGGTGGTTGTCATTTCGGCGATCTTTTCCGCGATCTATGACCCGAATAACGGTCTGTTGAACAGCATTATCGGGATTTTCCGGGGGAAAGACGAGACACCGATTCTCTGGCTCGGCGACCAGAAGCTCGTTATTTACAGTCTGGTGATCGCGATGATCTGGCAGGCGATCGGTTATTATATGGTCATGTATATGGCGAGTATGGCGAGCGTTCCGGAGAGCCTTTACGAGTCGGCCAATCTGGAAGGGGCGGGGAGGATACAGCAGTTTTTCTCCATCACGCTTCCGCTGATCTGGACCAATGTGCGGACTACGCTTACATTTTTCGTTATCAGTTCGATCAATTTGAGCTTCCTGTTCGTAAAAGCGCTTACGAGCGGCGGACCCGACGGCGCGACGGAAGTATTTTTAAGTTATATGTATAAACAGGCCTATACCAATTCCTCTTATGGATACGGCATGGCAATCGGCGTCGTTGTCTTTTTATTCTCCTTTGGCCTGTCGGCTGTCGTCAACCTTGTGACCAAACGGGAACCGCTTGAATTTTAGGGAGGTGAGCGCATGAAAAAAAGAAAAGAAATGAGCTTTGATGCATTATACAGGCTTTTTATCTATGTCGCCCTGATTACGCTGGCAGTCAGCATCGTCATACCGGTCGGCTGGGTATTTCTGGCGTCAATCAAGGAAAATTCTGAATTTTACGGAAACCCGTGGACGATGCCCAAAGGGATTTATTTCCAGAACTTCATCGACGCTTTTGAAAAGGCCAAAATGGGCGAATATTTTATGAATTCCATTCTGGTGACGGCGCTTGCGCTTATTATCCTTCTGGTTGTGGCGCTGCCGGCGGCCTATGTGCTCGCGCGGTATCGTTTCCGGGGAAGCAGGCTGATCAATACCCTTTTCATGGGCGGCCTGTTCATCAATGTGAATTATATCGTGGTGCCGATTTTCCTGATGTTTGTGGATGCCGATAAATTTTTAAAAGGGCTTGGAGGGGACGGATTCTTCCTGAATAATCTGTTCATTGTGGCCCTCGTCTACGCGTCTACGGCGCTGCCGTTTACCATTTATCTGCTGTCGGGGTTTTTTGTGACCATACCGCGGGATTATGAGGAAGCGGCTTATGTGGATGGCAGCGGCTATTTCAGGACGATGGTAAAGATCATGATGCCGATGGCGCTTCCGAGTATCATTACGGTCATTTTGTTCAACTTTTTATCTTTCTGGAATGAATATATTATCTCGATGACACTGTTGACGAAGGACGCCAAGACGCTTCCGGTAGGCCTGATGCAGCTCATGCAGGCACAGAAAGCGGCCGCGAATTACGGACAGCTTTATGCAGGACTCGTGATCGTCATGCTTCCGACCCTGATTTTGTATATCATGGTACAGAAAAAGCTGACGCAGGGCATGAGCCTCGGCGGATTAAAAGGCTGATTTATTTCATAAAAGACAAGGAGGGTTACTATGAAATGGATGCTCAGATTGATCTATCTGCTTATATTTATCGGCAGTATGGCGCTTATCGTAACGGGACAGCGTAACATCGGCCCTGCCGGACTCTTAACGATGCTCGTCGGTCTTGCGGGAATACTGATTCTTCTTTATCTTTATAATAAGAAGTTCCAATAGCATGAAGAATGGAGGTGACAGGGTAATGGAGCAGGGAAACATTGGCAGGCTGACGCTGCCGACAGATGTTGATATGGTCGAAGAAACGATTCGTTTGAAAGAACTGCTTGGAGCCGACGCGCTGCGGGACTGCGACGGGACGACGATGCCGGAAGAGCTGCTTAGCCAGGACGCCAGGATATACGCGACTTATTATACGACCAGAAAAGATAATGACTGGGCGATGAAAAATCCGGAAGAGATTCAGCAGGAATATCTGATCAGCGACCGCGTGACGGCAAAAGGGAATATGCTCCGCATCGGGCTGATGAAGGGGTTTCATACCGAGCAGCTGAAAGTCAATACGATAGATTCCCCGAAACGCTGGTGGGAGGTAATCGACAGAACGACGGGACAGGTCGTTTCCACCGAAAAATGGGAATACGACGAAGCGTCGGGCGAGGTGGTCATCGAATCGATCCCCTATCATCAGTACACCGTCAGCTTTCTGGCTTTTCTGATATGGGATCCGGTACATATGTATAATTTTATTACAAATGACTGGCAGAATGCCCCCCATCAGCTCACCTATGATGTAAGGCAGCCGAAGACGCAGGCTTATGTGAAAGAAAAGCTGAAAAGATGGTGCGAGGAGAATCCGCATGTGGACGTTGTGCGGTTTACGACCTTTTTCCATCAGTTCACGCTTACTTTCGATGACCGGAAGAGAGAAAAGTTCGTGGAGTGGTTCGGTTACAGCGCGAGCGTCAGCCCTTATATTCTGGAGCAGTTTGAAAAATGGGCGGGCTATCGGTTCCGGCCGGAATTTATTGTGGACGAAGGATACCATAATTCCATTTTCAGGGTTCCGTCTAAAGAGTTCCGGGATTTTATGGAATTCCAGCAGATAGAAGTCTGTAAGCTCGCGAAAGAGCTGGTCGATATCGTGCACAGCTACGGTAAGGAGGCGATGATGTTTCTCGGAGACCACTGGATCGGAACGGAGCCTTTCGGAAAATATTTTAAAGATATCGGGCTGGACGCGGTAGTCGGTTCGGTGGGCGACGGCGTTACGCTCCGTATGATTTCGGATATTCAGGGCGTGAAGTATACGGAAGGACGCCTGCTGCCTTATTTTTTCCCCGATGTATTCAGGGAGGGCGGCGATCCGATCGGAGAAGCGCAGGATAACTGGATGAAGGCAAGGCGTGCGATTCTGCGTTCGCCGCTGGACAGAATCGGATATGGCGGCTATTTGAAGCTTGCCAGCGAATGGCCCGGTTTTATCGAGCAGATTCACAAAGTCGTAAAGGAATTTCGCCAGATTCATGAAAATATGCGGGGCACGAAAGCTTATACCGCGCCTTTTAAGGTCGGCATTCTAAATTGCTGGGGCAACCTGCGCAGATGGATGGCCAACCAGGTACATCATGCGCTCTGGTATCGGGAAATTTATTCTTATGTAGGCGTTATCGAATGCCTGAGCGGTATGCCGGTCGATGTGGAATTTATCACTTTCGATGAGGTGCGGAACGGGATCGATCCGGACATCAGGGTTATCATCAATGCCGGGGACGCTTATACCGCGTGGAGCGGCGCGGAGAACTGGAAGGATGAGAAGGTGGTATGTGAAATCCGCAGATTCGTGGACGAAGGAGGCGGCTTTATCGGTGTGGGAGAACCCAGCGCCTGTCAGTATGAGGGCCGCTATTTCCAGCTCAGCGATGTGCTGGGCGTGGACCGGGAGCTCGGTTTTTCCATGTGCACGGATAAATATAATGAAATGGACAGCAGGCATTTTATTCTGGAGGATATCGAAGGCGAGATCGACTTCGGGGAAGGCAAGAGCCGCATTTATGCGCAGGGCGGGAATTACCAGATTCTGAATATGGACGGCGGATACAGCCGCCTGGTGGTCAACGCGTATGGAAAAGGACGAAGCGTTTATTTTACCGGCCTGCCCTATTCTCCGCAGAACTGCCGTATTCTTCTGCGCGCCATTTATTATGCCGCGCATCGGGAAGAAGAGATGAAGAAATTTTATGTTTCTAATGTGGATACGGAGCTCGCTGTGTTCGAGGATACCGGAAAGATCGCCGTAATCAACAATTCTAAGGAGCCCAGGGTGACGGCGCTCTATGTACAGGGAAAACTGGTACAGGAACTTGCTATGGCGCCGATGGAGATGATCTGGGTAGATATGGCGGATTGAGAGGAGGGTTTATGAACAGGGAAAACATGGCTTATGCAAAAATTGAGGAGGCTGCCGCGCAGTTTGCCGCTGAAGGAACGCTGGCGGAACAGCGCCACTATGGAAACGGCCATATCAACGATACCTTTCTGCTTGTTTATGAAATGCCGGGTGGAGCGAAAAAACAGTATATTTTACAGAGAATGAATCATGATATTTTCAAGAGGCCGCGGCAGCTTATGGAAAATATCGTCAATGTAACGGAATACCTGCGCGAACGCATTCTCTCGCAGGGAGGAGAGCCGGAGAGAGAGACCCTGAACGTCATCAAAACGCATGACGGTGAGAATTATTATCGGGACGACGGCGGGAATTACTGGAGAATGTTCTTATTTATAGAGCGGACAATCTGCCTGGAAAAGGTGGAGAGCGCGAAGGATTTCTATGACAGCGCGGTAGCGTTCGGCAATTTTCAACGAATGCTTGCGGATTATCCGGCAGAGAAGCTGCATGAGACGATTCCGAATTTTCACAATACGCCGTCCCGTTTTCTTGATTTCCAGAAGGCGGTGAAAGAAGATAAAATGGGCAGGGCCGCATCCGTAAAAGAGGAGATCGCTTTCGCGTTGGCAAGAGAAAAAGACACTTCTATCCTGACAACGCTTCTTGCCGATGGAAAGCTGCCGCTCCGTGTGACGCATAACGATACGAAACTGAACAATATTCTGTTCGACGCGGAGAGCAGGAAGGCATTGTGTATTATCGATCTGGACACCGTCATGCCCGGCCTTTCGCATTATGATTTCGGCGATTCCATCCGCTTTGGCGCATGTACGGGCGAAGAGGATGAAAAAGATCTGAGCAGGATAGAGCTGGATCTGTCCCTGTATGAGGTTTTTACGAAAGGATATCTGGAAGGCTGCGGCGGCAGGCTGACCGATAAGGAAATCGAGATGCTTCCCATGGGGGCGAAGCTGATGACCTATGAATGCGGCATCCGTTTTTTGGCGGATTATCTGGAAGGGGATGTTTATTTTAAGGTTCACAGAGACGGCCATAATCTGGATCGGGCGAGAACGCAGTTCAGGCTGGTGGCGGATATGGAAGCGAAATGGGACGAAATGCAGGCGATCGTGGAGAAATATAAGAATTGACGCGATGGCTGAAAAGAAGGAATTCCAGGAATGGGTGATTTCTTTTTCGGATGCCTGGAAAACAGGGAGCACAATCATCAGATCTCGCAGGTCTGTTAATTGTGCTTTTTTGTGCTTCTGTTTAAGATTCAATTTTTACATCATTTCCATTATTTCTATAGTAAACGACATAACAAATTGCTCTTTCCGGCTCTTGCAAAAGCCATATAGGTAAGCTTTTACAAGTCCCAAAAGGCAATTTCTAATGTCGTTAGCTATAAAAATGTAATATTCATATCTTATCCGAAATTGCGATAACGGAAAACCTATTTAAAAAGTATTGACTTTTGCTGTATGCAATGGTAAAATAAAATCTATCTTGTGAACGTAAGCGGAAGTGTCGGAACTGGCAGACGAGCAAGACTAAGGATCTTGTGACCGTTAGGTCGTGTGGGTTCAAGTCCCATCTTCCGCATTGAGTTTAAGAGTGAGGAAACCGGGAAAATATCTGGATTTCCTTATTTTTTTTGAGAAGGGGGTGCCTGTGTGGATACCTGTTCCACATCAGGAATTTGTGCTGAAAGAAATGCGTTTTTTAACATGATAACAAATGGAGAACAGGAAATAAAAAAGGTGCTTGCCATTATGCCAAATGGAAAATCTGGCGCTTGTCGGGAATTGATGGTTCAGCTCATGCCCAATAATTATCAGGAAATTGAAATTCTGATGGATTTTGAAACAGAAGAAATCATTACTTCTGGTGAACTTACTCCCAAGTGGTGGATATAAATAAATTTACTTGCCTTAAGGAGTCAACCATAATGCTTCCTTCAACATAAAATACACTTCCCTTACACTGTTAAATGCCGAAAAAACATAATTTAAAATTTCTCTCTCATAAAAAACAGCATTGAGATTTTCTTCATGTATACAAGAAATTCTTTTGCGCTCCAGCCATTCTTGTAAAATAATGTCCTCTTTCTGATAACATGCTTTTTTATATTTTTCTCCATGAATGTCTAATAATCCTGCTTTGTTAAAATCTTCAATTACTTTTTTTGCATAGTGCTTATTATCCAATATGTATTCTCGGATTTTATTCATTCCGTTTGCATTCGAATTATAGATATTCAACCCATATTTATATCCGTCTAAAGATGCATCGAAAAAGAATCCTAATGCATTTTTCTTATTCGTGTTATACAATTTGAATCGTATGTAAAAATATTCCTTTATAGGTGTTCCGCAGCAAAAGCGTGCGTCGTTATATGCCGACGAAACACATCTCCTTTTGCTGCTCAATAAATCTCTGTCAACACTATTAAAATAGTTATACAATTCAAAATATAATTCATCTAAAGGAATTTTCACACCTTCAAGATATAGTTGTTCATTATCCTGATACATCTTCTTACAATTTTCCTTACGAATCAACTTATAATACATTATGGTTGATTCATTAAATCCCTGAAACATTTTATCCTCTTTCTATTCACCAATTATTTCCATACCATTTGGGAAATCCCGTATTACAAGCGCACATGTATTTGTAAGTTTTACATTGCTTTTTAGCGGATGGATATACCAGCTTGCCCCGTTTTTCTCCCGTTGCACAATGAACATCTGATTTTGTATCTGTTAATCCCAAATTATTGGGAAAAATAAGACTTCCGGCACTTACACCTATTACCAGTCCATTGTTATTGATATGCTCCGTCAAAGACTTACGAAACCCCGTAGCATTGATTCGTTCAAGCAAATAATGTGTATTTCCGCCGCACAAATCTTCTATTGCATATGCATCTATTGCCGCCGTGGGAATAAATAACTCTTTTGATGGAAGGCATATCTTTACCTGCCATATCTGCAAGCACTCTTTGATTTCTTCAGTTTCCCACCCCGCTGATGTTAATAATACTTTCCTGTTCCTCCTATTCTGACCAGTTCATCTGCTCACTGGCAATACCTGATTTCCTGCACTCATTGCATACATATTCTTTTTCAGTCTGATTTCCAATCTGATATTTTAAAATCTTATCTTTAAACACAATATATTTTTTATTATTTGCCTTAAAATCAACAAACCAATTCTCACCTGTATCAGAGGCGGAGCGCATAACTTTTGAAATTTGTTCTGGAAAATCTTTTATATCGCTTGTAAAAAACAACGCTGTCCAATATTTGGGTTTCCCACCGGTATTCCACAACTCAATTTTATGAATATTCAGGCAGTCAATGATACTGTCGTCTACTATGCTTTCTTTGATCAATACGCCTTCATATAATTCCTGTTTCTTTTTTTGAACTGCGTTACTGCCGCAGCTGTGAATATTCTTCACCTCATTTAATTTCAATTCATCTTTTAACAGAATATCCATAGATACCCGAAAGGTATCACCCAGTATCAATAGTTTTTCTGTCTCCGGTAACGCAATGTCGGCTTCCCATTTAGATATGGATTGTCTGCTGACATTACATATTGCTGCAAGTTCTTCCTGAGTCATTCCGTTTGCTTTTCTTAGTTCTATAATTTTTTCTGATAATTTCATTGTCATGCCTCCCTTACTAATTGTATTATACAGAATAACAATGCTATTTACCACCAACATGAAAGTTCTTTTTGGCAACCTTTAGTTGCGAATAAAGAATTTTGTTCAATCT
>JAMPFK010000006.1 GCA_023664485.1 Bacteroides fragilis
TCTTCCAGACCTGCGATCATACGAAGCGTTGTAGATTTACCACAACCTGAAGGACCTACGAAAATAATGAACTCCTGGTCTGCAATTTCCAGATTGAAATCTTTTACTGCTTCGAATCCGTTAGGATATACCTTGCAGACATTTTTTAATGATAAACTTGCCATGTGCTTGTGCCTCCTGATTTTTCATTTCTTTTTATTCATGATTATCGGGCGATAATCAAGTCTGAAATCAGTATATCGAACTTCCGAAATCTTTTCCATACCACTATTTCACAAAGATTTTATTTTCCATTGTAGAATTTGCTCACTTTCGTTATGCAGTTTTCTTTTTTCTGACAAGTTGCCCAAGAAACTGTCCATTTCTTGTACACCTTGCCCAAAATGTCGGTATCCCCGGCTGGCGCGGCGCTATTCCCTGCCACGAAACCGTTCTTCCTCACGACCGCCTCTAAATATTTTCATCGTCGGCTTTCACGGAAAATTCTTCATCAGACACGATCGTCTGTTCTTCCGGCTCAAATTTCTTAAAGATTCCGCTGTATAAACAGGCCGAAGCATAGGCGGGCGCAGAAATACCGAACAGGATAACAAAAATTGTCGCGTAGGCCGAAAAATACATGATCACCATGGGAACCGCCAGCAGCAGGTTCATCAGCAGCGTTTTCGGCAGATTCAAAACCGCCATGCAGAAGGCATTTTTCAGGGTATTTTTTATCGTATTGTCAAATCTTGCCAGCACCGGGAAAACATATACCGCCACCATCAGAAACACGATCGCGATCGCCAGTATGGCAATCATAAGAACGGTCGGAAATTTTACGCCGGAATAGGTAAAAATCAGAAAATCTCCCACATATACGCCGATTACGAGCAGCATGAGCAGCCACAAAACAGTCGCCTGCCGGAAGTTCTGTTTAAAGGATTTAAAAAATCCTCTGACAAGATATCCCTCTTCTCCGCGCACCGTCTTCAGGAGCACATAGTGCATTCCCGTACACGCCGCCCCGATCGTAAAAACCGGAATACTGCAGATTATCACTAAAAAGTTCAGAATCATCAAATCGGCGATCCGATTCAATACCCGCATGAACGGGCTGTCCAAATCAAAAATTTTACTCATGAATATATCCCTCGTTCTGTTCCATTTTCTTCTGTCTATTATAGTCATGATTGACTAAAAACACCAGATGATCTGACAAAATTTTATAAAAATTTATCAAAAGTTTTGAAATTGATTACATTTTAAACCGTTTACTTACCAATGCATACTGAGAATTCAACATCTGATACATTTTCAGGACTTCCGCCGATTCCGTCTGCACGCTCTGCATGATGTCGTCATAATAATGGATAAAAGTATTGACAGTCTGCCGGTCCAGACGGTTTCCGGCAGCCTCCTCATTTAAGACGTCGATAACCTTCTCTTTGGACAGCGGTTCCCTGTACGGCCGCCGGTTCGTCATACCGGTAATCGTATCCGCCACCTGCAGCACCTTCTGCTCCTGTTCCATCTGCTGCGCCTTCAAATGCCTCGGATAGCCGCTGCCGTCGCCTCTTTCATGGTGTCCGAGCACGATCGACAAAACATCTTCCCGCAGCATGTTCCCAAGCACTTTTTCCGCCGCGCTCACATGGAGCCTCACCTTTTTGATCTCTTCGGAATTCAGCTTCCTGGGCACGTCAGTAATCTCTTTGGGAATCGCCAGCATACCGATATCATGCAGCAAAGCGCCATAATACAGCTTTTCTTTCATATCCTCCGTCATCATCAGCCGGCCGGCCAGCTTGTCGCAAATATGTATCGTGGTGATCGAATCGATAACGGACTGCTCGCTGCGGAACCCGGTGCAGTACATGAGCATTTCCAGGAATTTTTTTTTGCCCTCGTTGGAAAAAAGCATATAATCGATGATTCCTTCCAGCTCTTCTTTGTACTCGCCCGTTTTCAGCTTCGTAAAGATATCATACTTTTTCGCGACTTCATAAAAACGGTCCAGACCTTCCCCGGATAATCTTTTCCCCGCCTGCTTATGGAACATCTGCATATTGAACTGGCTTCCCATCGCTGAAAAATAAATATCCATCTTCTCCGCGATATTGATATAGGCCGCGATATCCTTATAGGCATAATCCATCTTCCTCAGCTGCTCATAGTCCATATGGTGATACATGATTACTTTGGCGAGATCCTCTACCGGGGACAGATATTTGAAGAACAGATAGCCGTAAATCGTATGCGCCCGGCTGTCTCTCGACTCATACCGGAGCATATCGTTCAAAACCCCTGCCTCCGTCTTATACGCGCCGATATCATGCAGCGTCGCTACCATCACGATATCCGCCAGCTCGAATTCCTCATAACCCCCTTTTCCCTCCAGCATCTTATATACCATATAAGCGACTCTGGAGCCGTGATCCATCAGTCTCGGATGAATCAGTCTCAAAGTATTTCTCGTCAAAACGAAAATATCCCTGCTCTTAATATACTCCATGCTCTTCCATCCTTTTCTCTTATCTCCGGCCGCAAAATACGCCTACAGGATAAATTCCATCGGCGTATATCTGATGCCGCTCTTCTCTTCCTCCGGCCTTAAATCCCGAAAACCCAGCCTATGATAGAATGCCACCCCGTATGGAGCCGCGTTTACGGTTATTTTGCCGATACCCGCCTCGGAAAGCAGATATTCCCGCAGATATTCTATCAGAGCCCGGCCGATTCCCTTTCTATGATAGTTCTCGTCTACAAAAAGCAGGGAGATATGGGAAGCGTTCCGCAATGTGAGCATACCGACGATCCGTTTCCTGTCCAATGCAACGAACATTTGATATACCCCCATAAGGAACATGCGGTACAGCGTCGTATCCGTGATAAAATCCTCAAAATTCCGGATGCCTTCCGCCGAATAAACGTCCGCCTCGAACCTCATGAACGTCTTCCAGGCTAACATCATCGCATCATCCCATTCATCCTGATATGCGCTTCTGATCTGGTATGGAACCTGTGCCTGCATACTCTCCCTTCTTTCTGTATTCTATTCTAACGTATTTCCGTTCGATTTACAAGCGGGAGTCCATTTTCCAGCGCATAAGCATTTTCCAGCGTTTCTTTTGCGATCGCCTGCATGGCCTCTTTCGTAAAAAAGCCCATATGCGAGGTGATCAGCACGTTGGGGAAAGTCATCAGCCTTGCCAGCTTTTCATCATGAATGATCTCATTGGATTTATCCTCATAAAAAATGCCCTCTTCTTCCTCATAAACATCCAGCCCGACGCCGCCGAACTTCCCATCGACCAGCCCGTCGATCAGCGCATCCGTATCGATCAGGCTTCCTCTCGATGTGTTGATCAGATAAACGCCCTCTCTCATCCTGCCGATGGAATCCGCATTGATAATATGTCTCGTCCCGGAAGTCAGCGGACAATGCAGAGAAATTACATCGGATTTTTCAAAAAGCTCTTCCAATTCCACATAATCGGCTTCCAGCTTCGTATTCGGGTAAGGGTCATGAGCCAGCACCTGCATACCGAATCCATTACAGATTCTGATCATCGCCTGCCCGATCCTGCCGGTCCCGATGATGCCTGCCGTCTTATGATACAAATCCATTCCCATCAGGCCGTTCAGGCTCATATTGAAGTCCCGTGTCCTCCCATAGGCCCTGTGAATATGGCGGTTCACCGTCAGAAGCATTCCCATCGCGAACTCCGCCACCGCCTCCGGCGAATAGCTCGGAACGCGGAGAATCAGTATTTTATCTTCCGCAGCCTTGACATCCACATGATTAAATCCCGCGCTTCTTAAAAGAATCGCCTTTACTTTCATCTCATACAGCTTTTCTATCATTTCCGCCGTAATGGAATCGTTCACAAAAATACAGATAGCGTCATAATTCGCCGCCAGGTAAATCGTCTCCTCCTGAAAAGGCACCTCATAAAAACGGATATCGAACCCGTATTCCTTTCCCATCGGCTCAAACCAGATTTTATCATAAGGCTTTGTACTGAAAAATGCAATTTTCATCATGACAGATTTCTCCTTTTTCTATCCAGTATGTGCAAAGGGACCGTTTTTCATTCCTGGTTGCGGAGCCCTTTTCTTATACTGCAAAATCCCAAAACTGCCGCTCAGGAAAAAAGATTCCTGAAAAAGTCCGCTATGGAATTCGCCAGATTTTCGAAGAAACCTTTGACCGCCGATGTCAAAGCGCTTTCCACGGCTTCATTGATCGCTTCGTTCGCGCTCTCTACAATGCCGAGTCCGTACTTCTCATACAGATTCTGCGCCTGTTCCAAAAGATAATCCGCGTTGAGCCCGAGCGAATCCAGCTTCTTCAACAGGCCGATGACCCGCTGTTTATCCTCTTCCGCCAGGCTGATGCCAAAGGTTTCCTCTCCCTCCGCGATCGCCGACCGGATACTCTCCTCATCACCGATATCCAGCTCCCCGCCGGCGACCTTGCCTTTCAGCCAGGCAATCAGCGCTTCCGCTTCATCCGAACCGGCGTCTCCCTGTATGCTTTCCGCCAGTTCTCCTGTCGTGATCAGCTCATCCAGGGCAGTATCGAATGCCGTATCCGATACCGCCTCGCCCGCTATCACCTCATATGCCTTCAACGCGCCGATCAGGGCTGCCGTTCCGGAAATCGGCGCCGGTCCGACGACCAGCACGTCCATATCCTTCATTCCGGCCGTCAATAACGCATTCCGATACATTCCGGTCGTACAGTAATTGATGTTCTGTGTCGTAACTCTGACGCCGCTTCCCTCCGCGGCCTTCGTGATCCTTACACTGGACAGCGACTTGCTGCCGATAATGGAAGCGTCCAGATACGCATCCAGATATTCATGCTCCATCCCGTTCGTAATGGACAGCACCGTACATCCCGCCAGCTCTTCTTCCGTCAGCCCCATCAGTGCCAGCACCTCCGACCGCTGCTCCGCGGACAGATCGGCCCCCAGCACGACGACCGTATCTTTCGTCTCCGCCGCCTCCGCCGTCATTCCCATAACACTGCTGAAGAAAAGCAGCAGAAATACCGTAAGGCTCCCAAACCATTTTTTCATAAAAATCCTCCACTATAAAGCAAATCCATGCGAAGCAGCTCTCGCTGCAAGTGGTTATCGTAAACGACATAACAAATTGCACATCCCATCTCTTATAAAAACCATATACACAAGCTTTTGCAAGGCTGAAATGGCAATTTTTAATGTCGTTAACTATAGAAGTACTTCTCACACTATTTGCTGTAAGATCCACCGGTAAACATCCCCGTATACCTGTTCCCGATCCACCTCATTTAACAGCTCGTGGCGGTCCTTTTCATACAATTTCATCTGCACATTCCTCAGGCCGTGTTCCTGATAAGAGCGATATACCTTTTCTACGCTCTTTCCATAGTCTCCTACCGGGTCATCCGCGCCGGAAATCAACAGAATCGGAAGCTGCTTCGGCATCTTCTCTATCCCCGCCGTATCATAACAATTACAGATCAGCTGAAAAAGCGCCGCAAAACCATTCAGGGTAAAGACGAAACCGCACATCGGATCCGCCAGATAACGATCGACATTTTCCTCGTTTCTCGAAAGCCAGTCGCTTTCCGTCCGGACAGGCTGAAACCTGTCGTTGTATTTTCCAAAAGACGCTCTGTCGATTAATCTGCCAACATGCCGGGAACCGCAGAAAACCTTCTGGACTGCCGTGAGCGTGCGCGCCGCCAGAAGCACGGGTTTTGGCTGCATTCCCGTCCCGACGATGACCGCGCCGCCCACACCGCTTCCATAGTGGAAGAGATAATTCCTGGTAATAAAAGAACCCATGCTATGGCCCATGATCAGATAAAGGACACCCGGATACTGCTCCTGCATGATCTTTTTCAGCCGGTGTACGTCCCGCACGAGGACGCCCGCCGCATCCTCCTCACAAAAATAACCGTAGGTACCTCCTTCCGGCACAGACTTCCCATGCCCCAGATGGTCTTCTCCTACGACAAGGATTCCCTTCTCCGCCAGAAATCCCGCGAATTCGTCATAACGCTCGATATGTTCCGCCATGCCGTGCACGATCTGAAAGATGCAGACAGGCTTCTCCACATCAGGAATCCACTTCACCGCATGAATCCTGTTCTGACGGTCTCTGGAATCAAAATAAAATTCTTCTTTCCGTATCATATTGAAACTTCCCCTTTTATAATCCTTTCTCTCAACAGATTTCAGCTCCCGCGGGCATTGCTTTCTCCGGCGTCATGAGCGCCAGATTCCCTTCCGCGTCTTCCGCGCACAAAAGCATTCCCTCCGATGTCATTCCGGCAATTTCTCTCGGCGCCAGATTCGCCAGCACCATCACCTTTTTGCCGACCATTTCTTCCGCGCTGTAATACTTCCTGATTCCTGATAAAATCTGTTTTACGGAAGAACCGACGCGCACCTGCGAACAGAGCAGCTTCTTCGACCTGGGCACTTCCTTACATTCCAGAATTTCCCCTATCTGAAACTGACACTTATCAAAATCATCATAAGAGATCGTTTCCTTGGGCTCGATATCCACAACGTTCTCCTCTCCCTCTTCTTTTCCGCTTTCTTTCTCTTCCCCGCCGGCGGCATCTTTGGCTGTTTCCCCGGCGCTTTCGCGCTGCTCAGCCGCCTTTCTTTCCGCAAACATCGCTTCCACCTTCTCCATGACCTCCGCCAGATCGCGGCGTACAAAAAGGATTTCCGGCTTATCCGTCACCTGACTGCCCGACGGATAAAGGCTGGATGCCCTCGCAATGTCCTGCTCCTTCGCACACGCTTCAAGGGTTTCAAAACTAACTAACTGCGCCCGGATCTGCTCCGCGATCTTCGCCGCCGTCTCCGGCATGAAAGGCTCTAACAGACTGGCGCCTGCCAGAATGCCGTTCAGCAGATTATAAAGGACAGTCGCAAGGCGGTCTTTTTTCGCTTCCTCCTTCGCCAGCGCCCAGGGCATCGTCTCATCGATATATTTATTACAGCGCCTGAATAATGCGAAAACCTCCGTAATAGCATCCGCCACGCGCAAATCATCCATTTTCGCGCCGACCCTCGTATAAGTATCCACCAGGACCTTCCACAAATCGGCATCGACATCCTCTTCGCCTGCCGCCGCACCGACCTTCTTATTTTCCACAAAGCCGCCGAAATATTTATTGCTCATGGAAATCGTTCTGTTGACCAGATTGCCGAGCGTGTTGGCCAAATCAGAATTGAACCGTTCCACCATCAAATCCCATGTGATAACGCCGTCGTTCTCAAAAGGCATCTCGTGCAGCACGAAATACCGGACCGCATCGACGCCGAAAAAGTCAATCAGATCTTCCGCATAAATCACGTTCCCTTTCGATTTGCTCATCTTGCCGTCGCCCTGTAATAACCACGGATGCCCGAAGATCCGTTCCGGAAGCGGCTCCCCCAATGCCATCAGAAAGACAGGCCAGTAAATCGTATGAAAACGGATAATATCTTTCCCGATCAGATGCAGATCCGCAGGCCAGAGCTTCCGATACTGCTCCGTACTGTTCCCTTCCGCGTCATAACCGATACCCGTAATATAATTTGTCAGCGCATCCAGCCATACATAAACGACGTGCTTTTCATCAAAGTCCACCGGTATGCCCCATTTAAAGGAGGTCCTTGACACGCACAGATCCTGTAAGCCCGGAAGCAGAAAATTGTTCATCATCTCATTTTTCCGGGATACCGGCTGAATAAATTCCGGATGAGCATTGATATGTTCGATCAGCCTGTCGGCATATTTGCTCATTTTAAAGAAATACGCTTCCTCGCTGGCCGGCTTAACCTCCCGTCCGCAGTCCGGACATTTGCCGTCAACGAGCTGCGATTCCGTCCAAAAAGATTCACAGGGCGTACAATATAGCCCTTCATAAGAGCCCTTATAAATATCTCCCTGCTCATACAGCTTCCTGAAAATTTTCTGCACCTGTTTTTCATGATAATCATCGGTCGTACGGATGAATTTATCATAAGAGGTATTCAAAGAGTCGCAGATAGAACGAATCTTTCCGGCCACACCGTCCACGAACTGCTTCGGCGTAACGCCCGCCTCCTGCGCTTTGAACTCTATCTTCTGCCCGTGCTCATCCGTACCTGTCTGAAAAAAGACATCATAACCGTCCTTTCTCTTGAATCTCGCAATGCTGTCCGCCAATACGATCTCATAGCTGTTCCCGATATGAGGCTTGCCGGACGTATAGGCGATCGCTGTCGTGATATAATATTTTCCCCTGTTCATATTCCTCCATCCTTTCTTTTCCTGAAAATCTGTTAAAACTTAAAAACCGTCTTCTTATATCATATAGAATCTATTGATATAAGAAGACGGCCATCGACCGTGTTACCACTTCTTTTCGCCATGCCCTCACGGACACAGCCTCATCAGGTACCTCCCGATACCCTGCCGCTGTAACAGGCGGAACCTGTCGCGCCCTTACCCTCCGGTTCGGGCACGCCGCTCAGAAGCCATCTTGGGTATGTTTCTTCTTCGTCCCTCTCAGCCGCCGCAAAACTGCGGACGCAGGAAGCGCAACGGGACGTTCTCTGTAGAGAATCCGCATACTTACTCTCTTCGTCACTGCCTTTTCGATATAGTGTCAGCCTATCATAAAGCGTTCAGGTTGTCAATTGGGGGAATTCAGGAATTTTTCCACATCGTTGTTTTTCATCATCGTTTCTATAAACGCACATAAATTTCTTTCTTCCGCACAAACTATATCTGTTCGGCCAGGCAGTTCCCAAATGCTTACGGTATGAATGCCCGGCCTGAATTTTTCGACAGAAATGGAGGATAACTCATGAAAGATATCGACAAAGACACTTTAGGCGAGGCCCTCGCAAGAAATACGCTGGATGATATTCCCCAGCCCAAAAGCGGCGCAAAAGAAATTGTCGGCCTGGTAAAAAGCGGCGGACGGATTAACGGGTATCAGCTGTCCGACGGCACCACCGTCTCCAGGGAAGAGGGCGTTGCCCTTGCAAGGGATGGGGAAATAAGAGGAGTCGGAATCGCTCACCGGAAGGATACGGAATATTTAAAATCCCTTCCTGACGGCTCCGAAAATAATAATCTCGGAAATCTGCCCTCGGTATCCGGCTGATATTTCCACTCAATGTATTTTCAGGAAAACGGTTCCACAGAAGGAACCGCTTTCCTGATAAAATCGCCTGTCTGCAAATTCCCATTACTGATTCTCATATAAATACAACGTATTTTCAGCCTCATCGTAGCGGTATCGCAGCATTTGTGTATCCAGCTCCCGAATCCGTTCCTGCGCATTCCCCAGCTCTTTTTTCGTGTCCTCCACCTGCCCTTTCGTATCCTCAAGCTGTCTCCGGGCATCCTCCATCTGCGTTATCATCTGCTGTATCTGTCCGTTTACACTCTCGAACCGGCTGGTGATATCGGCCACGTTCTGCTCGATAGAGGTCTTTAATGCGCCCTGCATTTCCCTGATTTTTATTTTCAGCTCGCTGTCCGTCGTTTCAAGCGCATCGATCTGTCCATAGATAGCCGCTACATCAGTGTCCACCTGTCCCATCTGTTTTGCAATCTCGCCGAGCTGCTTCTGAATGACCGGGATCGTTTCAGCGTCCATCCCTTTCACCAAATCGTTCAGAGCATGCAGCGTGTTCTGCGTATTCTGCAGCTTTGTGAGAAAACTGGTAATGCCTCCCGTGATCTCTTCCACCTGCTCCCGCAGCAAAAGATTATCTTCCTGTACCGCGGCGGTCGTTTCCAGCGTTTCTTTCACACGCGCCATAGAAGCGGACAGTTCCTCTATTTTCTCTCCAAAATATTCGATATCCATCAAATACTGCTGTTCCAATTCTTCCCCCGCCTGATTTTCCGCAAGCATTATCTCCGGTTTCTCCGCCGATATTTCCGCCTTCATTTTCTGCTCTCCACTCACGTTTTTCTGCCAAAGCAGCAACAGGCACAAAATAATACTGGCCAATATCACCATACCGATAACGCACAAAACCACAAAATTCCCGTTCTTTTCCGGATCATTCCTTCTCTCGCTGATATAATCCGACACTCTTGTCATAAATTCTCTCATATAAATAACCGCTCCTTTCTCTCAGCCCGCAACATTTGCTGCCGCAGGGCACAGTATTCGCAATATGAACAGGACCTATGTGAAAATTTATTTTTCACGGTATAACCGCCTTTCCCATATTTTCTAACCCTGTTTTTTGTATCAAATCATTTGGAATCATGGCGAATCGCCGAATTACTTTGAGCTCAAATAGAAATGACTTCAAAAGATTATAAATGTACGGTATCAGAATTATTTTACAAATGCAATACCGGAAATTTTCACAAACTTTTCAGAAAGAGAGCCGGAAAAACATCGTTATGGCTGATGTTTTCCGGCTTTTTATATGTCAAAAGGTTCTGAAAAATTTTATCGATTATCTTTTATATATTATAGCTCCAGAAATAAATCATCCTCCTGGAAAAATGCTTCTGTTATTTTCAGATATTTATCGCAGTCCTCTCTGCTTTTTACCATTCGCTTTACCGTACACTCCCATATAATCAGACACTTAACGCCTCTGTCCTGTAGTTCGGCTTTAACGATATAATCTCTTTTCATATTTGCCTCAAACTTTTTCTGCCAGAATTCTATTCTTGATTTTGGCATATAAGCGTATTTGCAGGCAGAATGTCTATGCCAGAAACATCCATGAATAAAAATTGCCGTATTATATTTGCGCAAATATATATCCGGGTGTCCTGGAACCATTTTAGAATTGAGCCTGTACCTGTAACCCTGTGCAAAGAGCAGCTTCCTGAAATATATTTCCGGCCTGGTACTTTTTGAGTGGATAGCCGCCATATTTTTGCTTCGTTCCTCCGGGCTTTTAATATCCATATTACTTCCCTTCAATCATTTTCAAATATTATACAAACCGGGATATTTGTCCAACTTATAATTTCCTTATCAGAGTCTGTAAAAACATATCCTGCAGCCGCCCAAACTATCATCCTCTGCACTTCTGTTTTTCCGGAATATCTGATTTTTCAAGTTTCTGTACTATCAATTTCGCTACATTTTCTATTAATGGAACCACTACCGAATTTCCAAACTGTTTATATGCCTGCGTATCAGACACCGGAATTTTAAAATCATCTGGAAATCCCTGCAGTCTTGCACATTCACGCGGCGTAAGCCTCCTTGGATTCTTCCCTTTCTGCTCGATCAGTATTTCTGAACCGTCTTTATAATATCTTGCACTGATTGTTCTTGATACGCCATCCAACGGCGCAATGCCATATCCGAATCCATTTCCTGCTGTTCTGTGCTTTTCCGCATAATTTTGAAGATATGTCCAAAGTTTATCCGATAAAGTATACTTTTCATCAACATTCCTATCTAAAATATCCCGCATAACCGGTTTGGGAAATTCAGGCGTTAAATCAAACTCAAAATGCATATTTGTTCCATATTTTTCACGGTCAAAGCCCACAATCAGAATGCGTTCCCTGTGCTGCGGAACATAATTCTGCCCATCCAACACAGCGTAAAATACACTGTAATTCAATTCTTCTAAGGATTCTAATATCACTTTAAATGTTCTTCCTCTATCATGGCTGCACAGATTCTTTACATTTTCCAACATAAATGCTTTTGGCCTTTTCCTTTTTATTATCCGGCAAATATCAAAGAAAAGGGTTCCCTGTGTTCTATCTTCAAACCCTGTTGCCCTTCCCAGACTGTTTTTTTTGGAAACGCCTGCAATAGAAAATGGCTGGCAGGGAAATCCTGCGGCCAGAATATCATGATCCGGTATGGATGACGCAGGAATCCGTGTAATATCGCCTTCCGGCCGCTCGCCAAAATTGGCAGAATATGTTTGTTGACTGTACTTATTCCATTCACTGGAATAAACACAGTGTCCTCCTGCTCTTTCAAACGCAATTCTCATCCCGCCTATTCCGGCAAACAAATCAATAAATGTAAACTGCCGCTTTTTAACGTCACTCTGCTTTCTTCTCATATCGGTAACATAATATGCGACAGCTTCTCTTACACAATCCTGCATTGTCTGATTTTTCATCAGGGGACAGGCAGCCAATTCACTATATAAATCATCGTCAACTCTTAGATGCACCTGCTTCATTGATATCACTCCTGGGAAATAGTTTATACCTGACTTTTCCCTGATCATACTATGCATCAGCTTATGAATCAGGCATTTTCGTACATATATTCTTTTACCACGTCAGCACCTCATGCCCATCCTCTGTGACCGCCACGGTAATTTCCCACTGCGCGGAGGGCAGGCCGTCCTCGGTATAAACGGTCCAGCCGTTATCGTCGTCGATGTAAATGTCCGCTCTGCCCATATTGACCATCGGCTCGATCGTGAACACCATGCCCGGCACCATCAGCATTTCCGTCCCGCGGCCCGTCACATAGCTGACAAAAGGCTCCTCGTGAAATTCCAGCCCTACGCCATGGCCGCCGATTTCCCGGACGATGGAATAGCCGTTTTCTTTCGCATAGTCGTTGATCGCCTGCGCCATATCCCCCAGGAAATTCCAGGGTTTTACCTGTTCAAGGCCGATATCCAGACATTTATGCGCTTTCTCTACCAGTTCCTTTGTCTTTGGCGCAACGTCGCCCAGCATGAACATTCTGGAAGAGTCGGAAAAATAGCCGCGGTAAATCGTGGAAACGTCCACATTGACGATGTCTCCATCCTTTAAAATGTCCTTTTCGGAAGGAATTCCGTGGCAGACCTGATCGTTTAAGGAAGTGCATACGCTCCTGGGAAAACCGTCGAATCCAAGCGGCGCCGGAATCCCGCCCATCTGCGTTGTCTTTTCATAGACAAGACGGTCAATTTCTTCGGTGGACATACCGATCCGGATGTGCTCCGCCACATAATCGAGCACTGCGATATTGATCCTGCTGCTCTCCTTAATCCCTTCTATCTGCTCTTTCGATTTGAGTATACCGTGATCCGGCACAATATGGCCCTTCAGCGCATACTGCTGTATTTTCTCATCGAAAGCCATATGGCAGTTTTTATATTTACGCCCGCTGCCGCACCAGCACGGGTCATTCCTTCCAAACTTCTTCATTTTTATGTCATTCCTTACCGTATAAGATCATTTCCCTGCAAAAATTTCCAGATACCGCTTAACATTCCCGCCAATATTTCCATGAAAAACGGAAGAACCAGCCACGATTACATTGGCGCCGGCATCGAGAACGACGGATACATTATCCGCCGTAATGCCGCCGTCCACCTGAATATTCAGATCAAGTCCCATTTCTTCCGCCATCCGGCGGGCGCGTTGGATGCGCTCCGTCGATTCCGGGATATATTTCTGGCCGCCGAATCCGGGCTCCACCGTCATGATCAGAAGCATATCGAGTTTTGCCAGATACGGCCTGGCCGCCTCCACCGAAGTCGCCGGTTTGATGGAAAGCCCGGCCTTACAGCCGGCGCCATGTATTTTTTCGATCACGCTGTCCACGTCTTTCGCCGCTTCCAGATGAAAAGTAATGCTGTCCGCTCCGCATCTGGCAAATTCTTCAATATAACGCTCCGGCTCCACGATCATCAGATGCACATCGAACACCTTGCGGCTTACCGGCCTAATCGTCGAAATAACGGGCATTCCAAAGGAAATAGACGGCACGAACACGCCGTCCATGACATCGATATGAATATACTCCGCTCCCGCTTCATCCGCCTCTTTCATCTGCTGTCCGAGAATCCTGAAATCCGCCGCGAGGATAGACGGTGATAAAATTCTTTTCACAAAAATCTCCTCCTCAGAAAACCCATGAAGAATGGCTCTGACGAGCCATTCTTCGATGTCAATTTATACAAATTCTTTTACTTTCGCATAGATGCCTTTTCCATCCAGGCCGTATTTCTCCACCAGCGCCGCGGCCGTACCGGATTCGCCGAATACATCCTGCATACCGATCTTCATTACGCGGGTCGGCTGGTTTTCGGACAAACAGTCGCATACGGCGCTGCCCAGCCCGCCGATAACGCTGTGCTCTTCCGCGGTAACGACCTTCCCGGTCTTTTTCGCGGACGCGACGATCAGCTCCTTATCGAGAGGCTTGATCGTATGGATATTGATGACCTCCGCGCTGATACCGTCCGCCGCGAGCATTTCCGCCGCTTCCAGCGCGGATGCGACCGTAATACCGCTCGCCACGATCGTTACGTCGCTGCCTTCCTTCAACAGAACGCCTTTTCCGATTTCAAATTTATAATCGGGCCTGTCATTGATGACCGGAACGGCCGCACGGCCGAATCGCAGATAAACGGGGCCTTCCTTTTCGATCGCCGCCCGGACGGCCGCTCTCGCTTCCACATCGTCCGCAGGAACGATAACGGTCATTCCCGGAATCGTTCTCATAAGCGCCACATCTTCGTTACACTGGTGAGTCGCTCCGTCCTCGCCGACCGTAATGCCCGCATGAGTCCCGCCGATCTTCACATTCAGATGCGGATAACCGATCGAGTTGCGGACCTGTTCAAAATTACGGCCTGCCGCGAACATCGCAAAGGAGCTGATGAAAGGCACTTTGCCACAGGTAGCGAGCCCTGCCGCAATCCCTGTCATATTACATTCCGCGATGCCGCAGTCGATGTGGCGGTCGGGATATGCTTTCTTGAAAACGCCGGTCTTAGTCGCACCTGCAAGGTCTGCATCCAATACGACCAGATTCGGGAAATCCGCCCCGCATTCTACCAGCGCATTGCCATAGCTTTCTCTTGTTGCTATTTTCTTTATTTCTGACATAACGCTTCACCTACTTTCTCCAGATCCGCCATCGCGATCGCATACTCTTCGTCGTTCGGCGCTTTTCCATGCCAGCCGACATTGCCCTCCATGAAGGAAACGCCTTTTCCTTTCAATGTCTTGCAGATGATCGCCGTCGGCATCCCCTTAGTATTTCTCGCTTCTTTAAACGCCGCTTCGAGCTGGTCGAAGTCGTTACCGTCAATATTGATCACATGGAAATTAAAAGCCTCGAATTTCTTATCGATCGGATAGGGCGAGCATACGTCGTCGATCTTTCCGTCGATCTGCAGACCGTTATTGTCCACGATAACTACCAGATTATCCAGCTTTCTGTGGCCGGCGAACATGGAAGCCTCCCATACCTGGCCTTCCTGAATCTCGCCGTCGCCGAGCAGCGTATAGACTCTGTAATCTTTGTTATCCATTTTTCCGGCTAACGCCATACCGACCGCCGCCGAAATGCCCTGTCCGAGGGATCCCGACGACATATCGACGCCCGGCGTCTCCTGCATACAGGGATGTCCCTGTAAGTAAGAACCGAGATGGCGCAGCGTCGGCAGATCCTCTACCGGGAAATAACCCCGGTTCGCCAGTACGGAATACAGGCCGGGCGCCGTATGTCCTTTGGATAATACGAAACGGTCCCTGTTTTCCATCCTGGGATTCTTCGGGTCAATATTCATTTCCTCGAAATACAAATAAGTAAAAATATCCGCAGCCGATAAGGAACCGCCGGGATGCCCGGCTTTCGCGCCATGTACCGCTGTGACAATACCTTTACGAACTTCATTAGCCGTTTTCTGCAACTCTGATTTGTTCATTGTCAACCTCCATACATTCATTTGATTCATTATACCATGTCTGCAAGCAGACATGGTACGCTTCGCGATGCACACTCGCTTCGCTCGGTGCGGTATAATATCTGACAATATTATACCACAACAGCCGGGATGCCTGTACCCGAAAAATTTTTCCCGGCCATATTTTTCAATTAATTACTCTGTCCGTAGTAAGCGTTCGCGCCGTGTTTCCTGTAATAATGTTTATCCTGTAATTCCTGCGGCGCGGGCTGGATGCGGGGATTGATCGTCTCCGCCCGGTATGCCATCTTCGCCACTTCTTCCAGAACAACGGCGTTATGCACCGCGTCATGCGCGTTTTTCCCCCAGGCAAAAGGACCGTGATTCTTGCACAGCACCGCCGGAACGGCCATGACGTCTTTACCCATCCTCTGAAATTCGCTTACGATCAAAAGCCCTGTATTCTGCTCATAAGCCTCGGCGATTTCTTCCTCCGTCAGACAGCGCAGACAGGGTACTTCGCCGTAAATATAGTCCGCATGAGTCGTTCCATAGCAGGGAATGTCCCTTCCCGCCTGCGCCCAGCTCGTCGCATAGGAAGAGTGGGTATGTACGATACCGCCGATCTGCGGATAAGCCTTATACAGCTCCAGATGCGTCGGCGTATCGGAGGAAGGATTATAGCGGCCCTCCACCTTGTTTCCCTTCAAATCCATCAGCACCATATCCTCCGGCGTCAGTTTATCATAGTCCACGCCGGACGGCTTAATCGCAAAGATGCCCGATTCCTCGTCGATCTCGCTGACATTTCCCCATGTGAACGTAACAAGGCCATACTCTGGCAGAAGCATATTCGCTTCATATACGCGTTTCTTTAATTCTTCTAACATCGTCCCGATTCCTTTCTTTTATAAATTTTCTACCGCCGCACGCTCGATCGCGAGTCCCTTCGCATAACGCGCCATGAATCGATCGAAGCCCTCTACATCCTCTTTCTGCGGCGCTTCTTTCGTTCCTTCCTGTCCCGCGAATACTTTTTGCTCCAGGAAGGAAGCTAATGTCTCGCCTTCCTCCTTATGCAGCATATAGGAAGCTAACAGCGCCATGCCCCACGCGCCGCCTTCTCCCGCGGTCTCCATAACGCTGACGGAAGCATTTATCGCCGCCGCCATGATGCGCTGGCCGACGCCTTTGGTCTTGAACAGGCCTCCATGGCCGAACATCTCGTCCACCTGGACGCCCTCTTCCTTCAAAAGGATATCCAGCCCTGTTTTCAGCGCGCCGAGCGCGGTAAAAAGATGTACTCTCATAAAATTCGCAAGATTGAAATTATCAGACGGTGTGCGCACGAACAGCGGCCGGCCTTCCTCAAAACCGGTGATATGCTCGCCGGAAAAATAATTGTACGCCAGCAGTCCGCCGCAGTCCGGATCGCCCTCCAGCGCTTTGCGGTACAGCGTGCCGAACAGCTCGTTCATATCCGCTTTGACGCCCATGCTCTCTGCAAATTCTCTGAAAATGCCAACCCATGCATTCAAATCGGAGGTGCAGTTATTACAATGCACCATCGCGACCAGACTTCCGTCGGGCGTCGTCACGAGATCGATGGCATCATATACCTTCTGCAGTTCTTTTTCCAGAACGATCATCGCAAATACGCTCGTTCCCGCAGAGACATTTCCCGTCCTTCTCGCCACGGAATTGGTCGCCGCCATACCGGTTCCCGCATCGCCCTCCGGCGGACTAAGCGGAATGCCTGCCTGCAGTTTTCCGGCCGGGTCTAACAACGCCGCGCCCTCCGCCGTCAGGGTTCCCGCTGCTTCTCCGGCTGTCAGCACTTTCGGCATAATTTCCCGCAGCTTCCACGGGAATTTCTTATCCGCCGTGAGTTCGTCGAACTGCTCAATCATCTTCGCATTAAAGTCCCCTGTCTCGATATCGATCGGAAACATGCCGGACGCCTCCCCCACACCCAGAACGCGTTCACCGGTCAGCTTCCAGTGCACATAACCGGCCAGCGTCGTGAAAAAGCGCACCGAAGGAACATGCTCTTCGCCGTTCAAAATCGCCTGATAGAGATGCGCGATGCTCCATCTCTGCGGAACATGGTAGTTGAATACTTCCGTCAGCTTTTCGGATGCCTGTCCGGTAATCGTATTCCGCCATGTACGGAAAGGCACGAGAAGCTCCCCTTTTTCGTCGAACGCCATATAGCCGTGCATCATCGCGCTGAATCCGATCGCGCCGATTTTCCGCAGTTCCGTACCGTATTGCTTCCGCACATCCTCCGCAAGGTCCCTGTAACAGTCCTGCAGTCCGTTCCAGACGTCCTCTAAACTGTATGTCCAGATACCGTTCTCCAGCCTGTTCTCCCAGTCATGGGAACCGGATGCGACCGGCGCGTTGTCTTCTCCCACCAGAACCGCTTTGATTCTGGTGGAGCCGAGCTCAATGCCGAGCACGGTACGGCCGTCATCAATCTGTTTCTTTACTTCTTCCGTTGTAAACCCCATTATAACATCCTCCTTTATGATTTCTATCCCGTTATCTCTCCGCCGCAACGAATCAGAATGCTGCCGCGTTCCAACGCAGTTCTTTCTTAAAATCGCGGATATTGGTATTCTTATCGATAACAACGCTCTCGATACCCATCGCTGCCGCCCAGTCTTCCATCTGCTCCACCGTTAAATCGTAAGAGAACGCCGTATGGTGCGCTCCGCCCGCCAGGATCCATGCGGTTGCTCCGATTTCCAGATTCGGCTGCGGCGTCCAGAATGCCGTACCTACCGGAAGCTTCGGCATGGGCTTCTCCACCTTTTTGCAGTCCACCGCATTGATCAGCAGACGGAACCGCGTGCCTAAGTCTACCAACGAACATGCGACTGCCGGGCCGGTCCTGGATGTAAAGACGAGACGCGCGGGATCCTCCCGGTTTCCCATAGAGAGCGGGCACACCTTGATGCCGATCTCCCCTTCCGCCACAGAAGGACATACCTCTAACATATGCGCCTGCAGAATGCCTTCTTTGCCGGGAACCAGATTGTAGGTATAATCCTCCATCATGGAAGTTCCCTTCGCATCCTTCATATCCGCTGTCATCAGCTTCATCAGACGTACCATCGCCGCTACCTTCCAGTCGCCCTCCGCGCCGAATCCATAGCCCTTTTCCATCAGCCGCTGGATAGAAAGACCGGGTAGCTGCCGCAAGCCGCCCAGCATACCAAAATGCGTAACGACCGCGTGATAATCGTTCTCCGTCAGGAACTTCTCAATACCGATTTCCTGTCTCGCCTGTACCGCAACATGCTTTTTGAACTCGTCCGGATCTCTTCCTTCGTCGATGATCCGATACTTGCCGTAATATTCGTCTACAAGAGCGTCTACATCCCCCTGCGGCACCGCATCGACGTATTCTACAAGGTCATTGACGCAGTAATGATCGATTTCCCAGCCGAATTTGATCTGCGCCTCTACCTTATCGCCTTCCGTTACGGCTACATTGTTCATATTGTCGCCGAAGCGGCACACTCTGACATGAGAGGATTCGATAACGCCGAGAGCAGTCCGCATCCAGCTGCCGAGCTGTTCCTGTACTCTTTCGGAAGCCCAGTGGCCAACGATAATCTTCCGCTCGATTCCCATGCGGCTTACGATATGTCCGTATTCCCTGTCTCCATGCGCAGACTGGTTCTCATTCATGAAGTCCATATCGATTGTATCATAAGGAAGCTCTTCATTGAACTGTGTATGCAGATGACAGAGCGGTTTTCTAAATTCTTTCAGGCCGAGTATCCACATCTTCGCCGGAGAAAAGGTGTGCATCCAGGTAATAACGCCCGCGCACTCCCCGTCATTGTTCGCATCGTTAAAAGTCTTTCTGATAGACGCCTGGCCGATCAGTGTCGGTTTCCATACGACCTCAAAAGGAAGTTTCCCGGAAGCGTTCAGCCCTTCCACAATTTTCCGGGAATGCTCCGCCACTTTTCTCAGACATTCGTCGCCGTACAGATCCTGTGAACCGGTACAGAACCAGAACTTATAATTTTTATTTTGCATATGCTCCTCTCTTTCTGCCGCTTCTGCAGCTTAACATGATTACCTGCGTGAAAAAGTTTGCAGCGCGCCTTCACGCTTTGAAAAGGCCGCCAAATCGGCAGTCGTTTCTTACCGGCATGGCAGCCCGTCATTTTTGTTGATAAGGCTCTTCGTCTTTCGTTATTTCTTCTTACGCGCCATAACAACGCTCTGAACGATCAGGAACAGACACAGCATAGCCGCGATCGTGATTCCCGTCCACCAGGCGTCATCCAGCCCGGCCGATGAAACGATATTCTGAATCGTGCTCAGCGACAGCACGCCGACGAACGTACCGAATATATTGCCGACGCCGCCCGTCAACATCGTACCGCCGATAATGGAAGAGGCGATCGCGTTCATTTCCGCACCGGTCGCATGAGACGGCGAGCCGGAACCGACGTGCATAAAGTAAACAAATCCGCCGATCCCTGCCAGTAATCCGCAAAGCAGATGCGCCAGGAATTTTGTTCTCTTTACATTAATACCTAACATCATTGCGCTCTGCGCATTTCCGCCGACCGCATAGAACTGGCGGCCGAGCTTCGTCCATTTAAGCATGATGAAAAGAATCGCGACAACAATTAACGCAACGATAACGCCGATTTCGATGTAGGCATCGACATAATTTCCGAGCTTGTTGACAGAACCCATGCCAGGTACGGTAATACGGGTTCCCTTCAAAGCAACGAACGACTCGTTCGCCACATTGAACGGATCGGTATTTACAATGGTCGTCATACCGCGGGCGAAAAACATGCCGGCCAGCGTAACGATGAAAGGCTGAATCTCCAGATAGGCGATCAAAAATCCCTGTACAAGGCCAAAAGCAAGCCCGATCGCGATTGCGATCACAATAGCCATAAATACGTTTCCGTCATGAAAGTCCAGATATACCGCACAGCACATACAAACGAGCGCGGTAACGCCGCCGACGGAAATATCAATTCCTTTTGTAATCATAACAAGGCTCATACCGCAGGATAAAATAATCAAAGCCGCCTGCGCATTCAGGATGTTGAAGAATGTCTGCGGTTTCCGGAAGCCGGCTCCCAGAAATACGACTGCGCCGATATACATCAGCAGGAACACAACGATTGTAATCGTAAGGAGTAGATTCGTATCGGTCATATTTTTAAATTTACTTCCCAATCCGCCGGATGCGGATGTCTTTTTTTCTGATGACATACTAAGCAACCTCCTTCGTCTGTAATTTCTTCATGGTAGAAGAGAACCATTCTCTTACCACCGGTGCGCTGATAACGACTAAAACGATGACAACGACCGCCTTATACGCCGGAAGCGCCGTTGATTTCACGTTAAATTTGAACAATGTCGTCGTCAGGAACTGGATAACATAGGCGCCGATAACAGATGCCGTCATGTTGAACTTACCGCCGCCGAGCGCATTGCCGCCGAGCGCAACCGCCAGAATGGCATCCATCTCAATATCCTTCGCGATAACGGAATAATTGATCGACGAAACGCGGCTCGTCTTGATCAGCCCGACAACCGCTACGCACAGGCCGAGAATAACGAAAGAAATCACCTTAATGACCTGCGGATTCAATCCGTTCAATCTGGAAGAGCTCTCGTTAATGCCGACCGCCTGCGTATACAATCTGAGGTTCGTAAACTTCAGCACGAGCCCGATCACGATCATACAGATAATCGCGATAAAGAACGGCGTCGGAACCGGAATGCCCGGTATAAAACCGCCGAAATATCCGAAAGAAGGATCGTTGACGATCGGAAGCTCGTTGTTATTGATCCATGCCGCGATCGAACGGCCCGCCGTATAGAGAATCAGCGTCGCGACCATCGGCTGTATCTTGAAATATGCTACCAGTACGCCGTTAAATGCGCCGCACAGCATCGCAACAAGACAGCTTACGAGAAAAGCGACGATGATGGGAGCCTGCAAGGTCTCCGGACGGGTGTTCTGCCCGCAGAGTACGCGCAGCAGCGCGCTGCCGGCAATCGCTACCGCCGCGCCGACGCTGATATCCTGTCCGCCGGAAGCCGCCGTAACGAGTGTCATGCCGATCGCCAGAATCGCAACTTCCGAACCGGAATCCAGAATCGTCATCAGATAACCTGACAGAACCGGATTGCCCATATTGTTATAGCCCAATGTAATCTTAAAGAATCCCGGATCGGCAATCAGATTAAACAAAGCGAGCAAAAGCAGCGCCGCTAACGGAATAAAAATCTGGTTTCTGAAAATCTTCGTGAAATTATTTCCATTATTTGGTTTTTTCAATTCCTTTGTTCCCATTTATCTGTCACCTCCGGCAATGGTATTCATAATCGTTGTCTGATTCAGTTCGTCACCGGAAAGCTCGCCTACGACCTTACGGTCCCTCATAACGATCAGCCTTGAGCAGGTACGCAGCATTTCGTCCATTTCGGAAGAAATAAAGGTAACGCTCATGCCTTCCGATGCCAGTTTTAATACCAGCTTCTGGATGTCTACCTTCGTTCCGACGTCGATACCGCGCGTCGGCTCATCCAGAATCAGATAATCCGGATGGGTCAGCAGCCAGCGGGCCAGAATGACTTTCTGCTGATTGCCGCCGGAAAGCGATTTGATCGGCGTATCAGCGGAAGCCGTTTTGATGCTGAGCAGCTTGATATATTCATCCGCAAATTTATTGGCCTCAGCCTTCGAGAAAGGTTTAAAGAATCCTTTTAATACCTGCTGTGCAAGAATCAGGTTATCGCGCACGGACAGTTCGCCGACAATACCGTCGATCTTACGATCCTCCGGCAGATAGGCGATTCCGTTCCGCATCGCGTCGATCGGCCTGGAAATCTTAATGTCTTTCCCATCCTTCTTCACCTTGCCGCCGGTCACTCTGTCAGCGCCAAAGATAGCACGGACGCTCTCGCTCCTGCCCGAACCGAGCAGACCGGTAAAGCCGTTCACCTCTCCCTTATCGATATGGAAATTAAACGGCTTGATTCCCGCGTCACTGACAAGCCCTTCCGCCTCGAAGACGGGCGCCGTATCCTTCTTTCTCTCATATGCCTTCTGGCCGCTCTGAATATCCGCCATATCGTCGAGCTCTTTTCCGAGCATCGCGGAAACGAGCTTCACACGCGGCAGATCTTTAATTTCATATTCTCCTACCAGTTTTCCGTCGCGCATGACGGTAATTCTGTCACAGATCTCATATACCTGATCCAGAAAATGCGTAACGAAAATAATGCCGACGCCTCTTTTTTTCAGGTCGCGCATCAGCTTAAACAGCTTCGCGACTTCCTGCTCATCCAGAGAAGATGTCGGTTCATCAAGAATCAGCACCTTACAGTCCATATCTACCGCGCGGGCGATCGCGATCATCTGCTGGACCGCAATCGAACAGCTCTCAAGCTGCTGCGTCGCCGTCGCCGGTATCTCCAATGACTGCAAGATTTTCTCCGTATCGGCATTCATCTTCTTCCAGTTCTGATAAACGCCCTCGGTCCTTCCTATGTACATATTCTCTGCGACCGAAAGATTCGGGCACAGCGTGATTTCCTGATATACAGTGCTGATGCCCACCTTCTGCGCATCCTGCGGCGAACGTATCGACGCCGCCTTCCCTTCCAGCGAAATGATCCCTTCATCCTTTACATAACCGGAAACTCCGGTCAGGACCTTAATCAGAGTCGATTTTCCGGCGCCGTTCTCGCCCATCAGCGCATGAACCTCTCCTGCGCGCAGCGTAAAATCGACCCCCTGTAATGCGCGCACGCCGGGAAAGCTCTTATGAATGTTCCTCATTTCCAGTAAAGCGCTTTCTTTCCCCACTAAGTCCACCTCCTGTTATTTTTCTTCCGACAAATAAGACGCGGTGCAGGACTATATTCTACGCTGCGCCGCGCCCTATCGCCGTTATTCCTATAAGCTATTCCTGCTTAAATGACAACTTAGATACCATAATTTGCAACATCATCCGCTGTGATCGTTGTAGCGTCGAAGCCCTTCTCATCCATGATGATCGTCTTCTCGGAAAGAGAACCGCCGCCTTCTAATGTCTTGATGATATCGCTGATATAAGAGGACTGGAACGGGTTACACTGTCCGTCGTAATTCCAGTTACCGTCAAGCAGCTCCTGAAGAGCCCACTGGTTACAGTCAAATCCCATGATAATAACATCGCCGTCAACGCCGTGAGAGATGTTCGCGCTGTCAAGCGCCGCTACCGCGCCTCTTGCCATATCGTCATTCTCTGCATAAATTACGTTAAAAGATGTACCGGAATCGATCACGGACTGAACGATCTGCTGAGCTGTCTCCGCATTCCACTCTGCCGTCTGCTGTGTAACAATGTTCCATCCTTCGGATGCTGCCGTATCGGTGAGCGCGCCTGAACGCCCAACCTGCGCCGCAGAACCCATGAGGCCCTGAATATGGATGATGTTATATTCACTGAGACCCTGGCTCTTCAACCAGTCAACTGCCGTCTGGCCTTCCTTATCCATATCGGATACGATGGAACCTTCATAAAGGCTCTCGTCCGCATCGATTACACGGTCGAACAGGATAACCCTTACGCCTGCGTCCTGCGCATCCTGCAAAGTAGAATCCCAGCCCGCTGTGCCAGCTGCGGAAAGGAGAAGATAATCAACGCCGTCCTGAATGAACTTCTGCGCCGCTGCGATCTGCTCGTCATTCTCGTTGCTGTAAGCGAAGGATGCGTCGTAACCGTTCTCTTCTGTAAAGGTTGCTTTCAGATCCTTATCATTCGCCGTACGATAACCGGACTCGTTCGGGTCGTTGTTGATGATACCGACTTTGATAAGCTCGCCTGATCCTGCGGATGTATCCGCCGCCGCATCGGTTGATGCCGCTGTGTCTGTCGATGCCGCCGTATCGGTTGATGCCGCCGTATCATTTGTCGCTGCCGTGTCTGTTGACGCCGCTGTGCTGCCGCTGTTTCCACATCCGGTAACAGCCGCCGCTACCATTGCAAGGCTAAGTACCATGCTGACTAACTTCTTTTTCATTTTCATATCCTCCTTCTGTTTTGCGTAAGAACCCGCATGGGTCATTCTTACTGTCTAAACTCTAACAGAAATGAAAAGCTTTTTCAAGCTTTTTTCGTTGTATTAACCGATTTAATCGCTTTTGATAATACAAATTTTGTCATAAAAGGAATTATTTCAATACAAATTCAAAATTTTTACAAAATTTTATGATTTCTTTTCCATTTTTGTTCGATTTTTTCCTTTTCATCGGATTTACGCACGGAAAATAATCTGTTTTTCACAGGCAATACTTCTACGGAACGATGAAAAAGCGGTTTTTTTACTTTATCCCGGTACGGCCATCATAATTTTTTATCCCCGTAATTATCAAAACCACTTAAACTTAAAGAAAAAATATGATATTTTTATAAAAGATATCTCAAACGGGAAAAAGAAACGGCCGCAATTTGAATGGCCGGGGAAGGGAAGCGAATCGGACGATGGAAATAAAATACAGACAGCTCGCCGAAACTTTGAAAGAGAAACTGGAAAACGACATACGGCGGGGAATCTATAAACTCCCCACAGAAAAAGAGCTGTGCGCGCAGTTCCAGGTCAGCCGCCAGACCGTCCGCTCAGCGCTCCTGCTCCTTTCACAGGAAGGGCTGATTTCCAGGAAACAGGGCAGCGGTTCTTACGCCACCGGCCTTCTTCCGAATGCGGGAAGGAACCGCGTTGCAATCCTGCTCTCCTCCGATATGGAATATATTTTCCCCTCGCTGCTTGGCGATCTGGAAACATTTTTATCCCATGAGGGATATTCCGTTTCCGTTTTTATCACGCATAACCGGACCGATGTAGAACGCGGCATCCTGCAGTCTCTTACGGAAGCGCCTCCGCGCGGGCTGATCGCCGAGCCTTCCCGTTCCGGCCTCCCGACGCCGAACTTCGATCTATACGAAAAACTTTCCGCCAAGGGCGCCAATATCATATTCTTCCACGGCTATTATTCCAATCTTCCGCCCTGCTCTTATGTCAAAGACGACAATTATTCCGGAGGCGCCGCGCTCGGCCGGTTCCTGACAGAGCGGCGGCACAGACAGATCGCGGGGATTTTCCAGCTCGATACGATTCAGGGACAGGAGCGCCATCTCGGCTTCACACGCGCCATGCTGGAAGCCGGGCTTCCCATCGATGAAGACACGGTCGCGTGGTTCACGACCGAACAGCTCGTCCGCCTTGAGGCGAAGCAGGATACCCGCTTCCTGTCGGACTTCATCCAGAGAAATCTCGGTTCCTGTTCCGCCGTCATCTGCCATAACGACGAAATCGCCTACTGGCTGATCAAAGAACTCTCCTATGCCGGCCTCCATGTACCGAAAGATATCAGTATCGTGAGCTTTGACAACAGCTATCTGAGCGAGCTGTCCGTCCCCGGTCTGACCTCGCTTTCCCACGAGCCGCACGAAATGGCCGCAGCCGCGGTCTCCCTCCTGATGAAAAAAATGCAGGGACAGAACGCGGTATCGATGCAGCTTCCCTGGAAGCTTGTCGAGCGCGGAAGCGTACTGCCCTTTACGGATTAATCCGCTCCCGCCGCACGATATTCCCTGGGTGTACAGCCCTGTGTTTTCTTAAAAACAAAGCTGAAATAATGCGGGTTTTTATAGCCCACCGCGAGCGCGATCTCATTAGAACGCATTTCCGTCTCCCGCAGCAGGCTTTTCGCCTTTTCCATGCGCTTACGCGTTACATATTCCACAAAAGTCATCTGCATTTCCTGGCTGAACATGGCGCTGAAATAAGCAGGGCTGATTTCCTGCGCCGCCGCCGTCTCATTGAGAGATAAGCTTTCCCGCATATAATTTTCTTCAATATATTCCAGGGACTTCTTCAACGCCTTTTTGCTCTGGCTTTCATTCTCCCGGTCGCGGAAAGCAATCGCCTGCGCCAGCATTTCTTCCGCATACTGCCGCATGTTTTCCAGGCTGATTTCCATCTCCTGCAGATTCTCCTCCCGGACATTCTGTAAAAACTCCTGCTGCGTTACGCCGAGCTTTTCCACATAGGAAAGCGCCGCGAAACGCACGTTGAGCAGCGTATAGTCCCAGAAAATCCGGGATTTCAACGCCTGATCCATCCCTCTTAGAAAGTTGCTGACGAACTCCCCGGTCTCCTCCTTCTGCCCCTTCGCCAGAAAGCTTCTGATCAGCTCCGGACCGGTCTTATTCATATCGACGACTTTTAACGCTTCCTGTCCGTCCGCCGGATCCAGCCCTTCCGCCCGCTTTTCGGACAGGATATGCTTCGACGGCTCGAAGAAGCGATAGTTAAAAACATGATTCAGTTTCCGGTAACAGTCGGAAAGCTGGCTGAAACGCTCCACCGGACTGCCGGCAGCCGCATACCAGTCTGTCTCCTCTTCGTACTGCGCGCAGATCTGACCGATGCCCTCCAGACATTTATCCGTCCGCTCCGCGATGTTCTCCTTTTCCCCCTTGATCATGATGCCGTAAATATTAACGTTCCATCGGAACGCCAGGTAGTAACCGGAAAAGCGCATGAGAAAGCGCATCAGCTCCTCATAACATTTCTGACAGGCTTCTCCTGCCCTCTGCAGGCCCGCCTTTTCCTGCACATCGATCAGGACCAGATTATAAAAAGGCGCATTGATATCCAGAGAATGCTTCTGCGCCTCCTCGTAGATTTCCTGCACGGGCAGCTGCCCGGCGAATACCTTTTCAAAAAAAGTCCGCAGAAAAAACTGTTCATATTCGTGCATATCATCCTGATATTTGCGGAGATAGTTCTTCTGTTCCTGTTCCAGCTCGATTTTTTCCTTTACTTCCGTCAGCGCCTTCTGGAGAGTGCGCCTCGTGACCGGTTTAAGCAGATACTGGTCTACTCCCTCCCTTATGGCCTGCCTCGCGTATTCAAAATCGTCATATCCGCTGATGATAATGATTTTCATCTCCGGGAATTCCTGTCCCACGATATGGCTGAGCGTCAAACCGTCCATGAAAGGCATTTTAATATCCGTGATCAGCACATCCGGCCGAGTCTTTCGGATCAGCGGCAGGGCCATCTCCCCGTCGCCCGCCTCCCCGACGAACTGATATCCGAACTGCTGCCACGGAATATTATCCCGCAGCCCCTCTCTGACAACGCTTTCATCCTCCGCCAAAAAAACCTTCAACGCCATTTCCGCACCCATGCCCTTTTCCCTTAATAGGTTCTCGTATCCAGATATTCATCCACATTTTCCTGCGTGAATACCTTTTCCTCCACAATGTTCTCTTTGTCCACCGTCTCGCCATTCTCCAGCTTCCGGATAAGCTCCAGAATATACTCTCCCTGATCCGGGTTGCATTCGATATCTACATTGATCACACCCTTCGATACGAGCTCCAGCGCTTCATGCACCGCATCGAAGGAAATCAGGATGACATCGCCATCCGCCCCGGTCGTAATGCCCTTCTCGTCCATTGCCTGTATGGCGCCGAACGCCATATCGTCGTTCTGGGAAATGACGACATCGATATCGGAATAGCGGGTAAGGAACGTTTCCATGACTTCTTTTCCCTTGGCCGTCGTAAAATCCGCAGGCTCCTGTCTCAGAATATGCCAGTTCGGATGCCCCCGCGCAATCAGATTAAAGCCTCTGGTGCGTTCCAGCTGGGCGGAAGAACCAATGGTTCCCTGCAATACGACAATATTGATCTCCTCCGCCGCCCGGCCTTCTTCCTTCAAATAATTTTCCAGCCAGAGGCCCGCCTTTTCCCCCTCGCTGACCATATCGGAACCGACCCAGGCCGTATAGAGCGAGTCGTCCTCAAGCGATGCCTTCCTGTCCACCAGAATCACCGGGATCCCCGCCTCCTTCGCTTCCCGCAGCACCGTCTCCCATCCGCTCTCCGTGGCGGGCGAAAACAGAATATAATCCACCCGCTGCGAGATAAAACCGCGGATCGCTTTGATCTGGTTCTCCTGTTTCTGTCTGGCATTGTTAAATTCCAGGAAAAATCCGTTCTCCCGCGTCAGCGCTTCCTGAATGGATTCCGAATTGGCGGTCCGCCAGACCGATTCACTGCCGAGCTGGGAAAAACCGACTACGATAAGATTCTCTTCCTCATCAGGTATCATTTCCGAATGATTTTCCTCCGGCACGACATCCTGAAAGGAACCGCATCCAGTCATCGCGGCCAGAAGCATCGCGCACAGTACCGCACATGAAAACCGCCACTTATACTTTCTACACGGATGTCTCATAAATGTCTCCTCCCCGTGAATCCTCCATATGCTGTGCGGGAATTGTGACCCGCACCTCCGTTCCAGCCCCCTTCTCAGACAAAATCGTCAGTCCATAGGCCATTCCGAAATTCATCCTGAGCCTCTCGTTCACATTCGCCAGCCCGAAACCGGATTCCGTCTCCTGGCACGGCCGGGCGATCTCTTTCTGCAGACGCTTCAGCGCTTCTTCTTCCATGCCCACGCCGTTATCCTTGACGCACAGGCAGATTTCCCGCTCCTGCCCTTCCCCCGTCATGGAACCCGTGATCGTAATCTTTCCCTTCGCCCTCTTGTACTTGATGCCGTGATACAGCGCGTTTTCCACGAGCGGCTGCAGTGTCAGTTTTAAGATCCGGTATGGATAGAGTTCCGGGGCTATGGAAATCGCATAATCCAGAATATCGTGGTAACGCACCTGCTGGATTTCCAGATAACTTCGGATATGAAGCTCCTCATCCTTAATCGTAATGAACTCCTTTCCATGACTCAACACGAGGCGGAAAAAATCGGAAAGCGATACGACCATATCGACCGCCTGCTCCGAAAGATTCCCCTCGATCAGCCAGATAATCGTATCGAGCGTATTATAAAGGAAATGCGGGTTGATCTGCTCCTGCAGCAGGCGCAGCTCCGCATAACGCATTTTCCGTTCATCTTCTTTGATCTGGCTCACCATGACCTCCAGATGCCTGGACATTTCGTTTACGCTGTCCGCCAGCTGCGACACCTCATCCCGTGTCTTGACTCCGGCCCTTGCGGAAAAATCCCCCTCCGAAATCCGCTTCGTCACGCCGCCAAGCTCCCGGATCGGCCGCGTGATGCCGTTGGCGACGACGGAAGACAAAAACAGAACGAAAACGATCAGAAAAAAGAGCAGAGCCGTCCACACCACGATGAACTTCCGCACCTGGCCGTTCAGCTGTACTTTCAGATTTTCGATGCTCTGCGTCTGGTAATAAATATAATACTGGATATCATCCTGGATCAGCTCCGTTAAAATATAGATATTATTGTCCAGCATTTCGATATTTTCATCGTAATGGCCGCCCTCTTCCAGATTGATCTTAATATCGCCCACCCGGTCTTCCAGCGTATCGATATTGCGCAGCAGCCGCTGCAGCCAGGACTTGCTTTCTTTATCCGTCGTGATCCGCATCAGGACGCCGAAGTCCTCCCTCAGTTCTCCGATGACCCGATAAGGATCCTCCAGTGTCCCGTCGCCTCTGATGCTGTCAAAGGTCACGGCTCCCACCACCAGCTTATAAAGGCTTTCGTCCATCTCTTCCTTGAAATTCAGGTTATAGCTGTTGGCGATCGTCATATTGCTGACAATTTCATCGTAAGCGTAGCTGTAATTGCGAAGAGAAAAAATCAGGTAGAGCGTAATACATACAAAAGGCAGCATCGTGCCCAGGATCAGGGCCATCAGCTTGTTTTTCAGCGAATATTTATTCATAGATTCCTCTTATGCTTTTTTATATTATTATAAACAGTATAATCTATGTCAGTATTCGACACAATATCGAAATGCTGCGAATGACGCCCCGCTCCTGCACATATACTTAATCAAAACCGTCTGAATCGGGGTATATTTTTTTGAAAAAAAAGCTTTCTCCCAAACAATGGGCAGGCGCGATTTTATTGCTGTGCCTCTTTATTCTGCTCACGCTTTTTCTTTACAGCCGGTTCCACGAGGATGCCCGGTTCGGGAAATTCGTTGAAAAATTTTTTCTGACGGAGCTATGCTCCAATCCCGTTAATCTTCACTATACTCTTTCCGATCCGGCAGCATACGAAATCGACGAAAGCGCGCTCGCCCTCCCGGTATACCGGGCCGGGCAGATCTATGACGAGTTGGAAGAAATCCAATCGGCGCTCCGCGCCCTGAAAAAATTCCGTCCGGAGCATATGTCACCCGTCAACCAATATACCTACATACTCCTCTCCACCTACCTGACTGCCGCCGAAAGCTGCTCCTCGCATCTTTACTATGAAGAACCGCTCTCGCCGGCTTCCGGCGTGCAGTCCGGCCTGCCGGTGCTGCTCGCCGAATACCGCTTATCCTCCGCTAAAGATATCGAAAACTATCTGTCCATTCTCTCCCAGATTCCCGCCTATCTGGAAGGCATCGCGCTTTACGAACGCGAAAAGGCGCAGTACGGACTGTTTATGTCCGACGTCTCCGCCGATAAGGTCATTGAACAATGCGGCACGCTGATGGACCGCCGGACATTGGAAGCGGGAACCCATTTTCTGGAAACCACCTTCGCGCAGCGGCTTGAGAAACTGTCAGAACAGAATGCGATCGAAGCATCGGACGCGGAACGCTGGCAGTCCGAAAACGAACGCCTGCTTATAACCGTCGTTGCGCCCGCCTATGACAAGCTCGCCGACGAACTGACGCTGCTAAAGGGCAGCGGAACGAATACGCAGGGGCTCGCCTGCTATGAGGACGGCCGGGAATATTATCAGGCATATCTCCGGCTGGCGACCGGCTCTTACCGGACCGTTCCCGAAATCATGGAAATGCTTTCAAAAGATTTTAAGAAAAATTACGTCGCCCTCGCCGCGCTCCTGCGGGAATATCCTGCCCTGAGCGACTCGCTTCCTTCCGTGAATGCCGCTTTTCCAGCCCTCTCTCCTGAAAAGATACTCGCCGGGCTGCAGCAGCTGATCGCGGAAGATTATCCTGCGATTCCATACCGGACAGACTGCACCGTCAAATATGTCGATAAAGCGCTGGAACCATACTCTGCACCCGCTTTCTATATGATACCGCCCATCGACGCCACAACGGAAAATACGATCTACATCAATCAAATGGATACCGCCGAGGGACTTTCCCTTTTTACCACTCTCGCCCATGAAGGGTATCCCGGCCACCTTTATCAGACCGTATACAGCGGCTGTTATCTGCAGTCCATCGGCGCCAGCCCCCTGCGGAGCCTCCTTTCCTACGGCGGTTATATAGAAGGATGGGCGACCTATGCGGAGTTCCAGTCTTATGACTATGCCATCGCGCTGACCAAAGACGCGCATCCCGAAACGGAAGCTCTGTATCTGGCTGAGAAACTGAACCGCCAGATACAGCTCTGCCTTTATTCCATGCTGGATATTCTCATTCATTATGAAGGCGCTTCCTGTGAAAAAGTCCGGGAAATCCTGTCCGCCATAGGCGTTTCGGAGGACGAGGCCATCCGCGGCGTCTACGAATATATTATCGAAGAACCCTGCAACTATCTGAAATACTATCTGGGTTATCTGGAAATCGAAACGCTGAAAGAACAGGCAAAGACCGTCTGGACGGCGACTTACGGAGAAGACGCCTTTACCCTGTACCGGTTCCACACATTCTTATTAAATAACGGCCCGGCGGATTTCAGAACCCTTTCCCGTCTGCTTATGGTCATCCGTCCCGACAGACAGTCTTATCTGTCAGAAAAAAAGAACTGATTGATACGCTGTAACGCTTTCTCCAACACCAGCTTTTCCTCTTCCGAAAGCTGTGCCACGATCGCATCGACCATTTTCTCATGGAATTGCTGATGATGGAGAAATGCCCGCTTTCCTTTCTCCGTAAGCGAAACGAGTACGACCCTCCTGTCCTCCTCGCTTCTGACCCGCTCTACATAATTCTTTTTCACAAGGCTGTTAATAGAAATGGTCAAGGTCCCCGTCGTAACGCGCAGCGCCCTGGCTACTGTTGACATATTCTTCTTTTCCCCCATGCCGATCGCCTCTATCACATGGATGTCATTCGTCGTAAGATCCTTATATTCCCCCGTACGGATTGCCCTTTCCTCAATTTCATTGATATTCCTGAATGTTTTTACGAGTACCTCATTCAGGACATTGTTGATATCCATTTTCTTCCCCCTCCGCGGACCTTTTGCCGCCGCGCCTACTCGATCGATTTTAAGGATTCCGCCATATTGATCTTTTCCAGTTTAAAGAACATCAGACCGTTCACGAACATCGCAAAAACGAACGTAAGCACAAAACTCCAAAAATAACTGATGGGTTCGATCAGCGTCTTAAAGGATATCATATCGATATTGATATGATACATCACGAACCAGTGCAGCCATTTACCGAGCCCCAGCCCGACGATGGCTCCCATTCCGGTCAGCATCAGATTTTCCCGGAAAACATAATCCGCCGTTTCTTTCGCATAAAAGCCGAGCACCTTAATCGTCGCGATCTCCCGGATCCGCTCCGTAATATTAATATTCGTCAGATTATACAGCACGATGAACGCGAGGCTCCCCGCGCAGATAATGATCAGCGCGACAATATAATTCATGCTCTCCATCATCGTTCCGATCCTTTCGCGCATATCCTGCGTCACGGACACAGCGAGCACATTGTCCATATCGGAAATAACCGCCGCTGCTTCGTGAACATCCAAACCCTCTTTCACGGCGGCATAAGCGCTCTTATATTCCGGCTCCCTGGAAAGCTGCTCCGTATAAGTCTCTTTGTCGATATAAATATAGTTATAGACAAAATTTTCACAAAGCGCGGATATCGTTACCGTAAAACTGTTCATATCGCTGTCGCGCAGCGTCACCCTGTCTCCCGCGCGGATTCCCATATTCTCCGCCATCTTCTCCGTCAGAACCGCCCCGCCTTTTTCCGGATACGGAATCGGCCCGCCCTCCGGCGTATGCAGATTCAAAAAGGATCCCGTTTCTTCCACATTTTCCGGAATCATCAGATACACCGATTTTGTTTTTCCGCCGAAATCCAGATCGACGCTCTCTTCATAATGGCAGGCGGCCCGTTCCAGCTTTCCTCCCAGCCTCTCTTCCATCTCATCGATATCCGCTCTCTGTACGCCGTCCGAGAAGGTAATTCCGATATCGAATATCTGAATCTCATCATACTGCATATCCGCAATGCCCATCACGGAATCCTTCACGCCATATCCCGTAACAAGCAGCGCCGTACAGCCGCTGATGCCGAGTATCATCATAAAAAAACGTTTTTTATACCGTACCAGGTTCCGCACGGAAACCTTATGTAAAAATTTCATTCTGCTCCAGAGAAAAGTTACCTTTTCCAGGAAAATGCGTTTGCCGCTCTTAGGCGCCTTAGGCCGGATCAGATTCGCGGGAACGCTGAACAGCTCATACCGACAGGAAAAATATGCCGCTCCCATGGAACAGAGGAGCGCCGCCGCCAGTGAAAAAATGGCCGTCCATATATCGAAATAATACTCGATTCCGCCCATACTGTACATGATGCCGTAGCCGACCCAAATGACCCTTGGGAACAGCCATGTGCCGCCCGCAAGGCCGAGCACCGCACCAAGCACTGCCGCCGAACCGGCATAAAATAAAAATTTCCCCATAATGGCGGCGTTTCCGTAACCGAGCGCTTTCAATATGCCGATCTGCGTCCTCTGCTCCTCCACCATCCGGTTCATCGTCGTCATGCAGATAAGCGCCGCTACCAGAAAAAAGAAAATCGGGAACACGTTGGCAATCGCCGCGACGATATTGGAATCGCTTTCATAACAGGCGTATCCGATATTCGTATTCCTGGTCAGCGCATAGCTGTCCGGCTCCTCGATATCCGCAAGCTCCGCTCTCGCATCGTCGATCTTCTGCTGGGCGTCCGCAACCTCTTCTTCAAATTCGGCCTTCGCATCCTCATATTCCGTACGGGCGTCGGCAAGCTCCACCCGGCCCTCCTCCAGATCCGCCCGGCCCTCCTCTAACTCCGTCTGCGCGTCCGCAAGCTCCGTTTTGGCTTTGGCAAGTTCCTCTTTCCCATCCGCGAGCTCCGTCTTTCCCTCTTCCAATTCCGTTTTGGCATCGGCAAGCTGTATCTTACCGTCTTCCAGTTCCGTCCGGGCGTTCGTCACCTCCGTTTTGGCCGAAGCGAGTTCTTCCTCCGCTTCCAGGAGCACCTTTTCATGATAGGCAATCTCTTCTTTCGCGGCTGCGATCTGCTCTTTGCCGTCCTGAATCGCCGCTTTGCCGGCATCGAGCTGTGTCCGCCCCGCCTGTATCTGCGAAAGCCCATCCTCCAGCTGCGCTCTCCCGGCCTGTATCTCTCCGATTCCGGCATCGAGCTGGCCGATTCCCGCCTGCACCTGCGCCCGGCCCGCCTGCACCTGCGAAAGCCCCGCTTCGAGCTGGCCCATCTGCGCCGCATACGCTTCATATTCTTCCTGCGTAAGCGCTCCCGCCATCATTTCCTGCAGCATCGCTTTCTGGCCGTTCAGCTCCGCTTCCTGCGCCGCAAGGCCCGCATCCTGTGCCGCCAGCGCCTCCCGCTGCGCGGAAAGCTCCGTTTCCTGTAAAGATAACGCGTCGGCCTGCGCGGAAAGCGCCGCCGCCTGCTCCTCTAACTCCGCTTCCTGCGAAAGGACGCTCTCCTCCTGCGAAAGCAGCTCCGCTTCTTTTTCCTGTAACGTCTCTTTCGCCTGCGCGAGTTCGTCCCTGCTGTTCGAGAGCATTATCTCATTCTCAAAAATTTCCCATTCATGCAGGCTGAGCTCCTCTTCCGCATCCTGAATCTCCAGTTCCTTATCCCGAATCTCCTGCTCGCCGTCTATGATTTCCTGCTCCCCGTCCAGCAGCTCCTGCTCATGTTCAGCGATTTCCTTCGTGCCGTCCGCGATTTCCTTCGTGCCGTCCGCAAGCTCCTGCTCTCCGTCCAGCAGCTCCTGCTCTCCGTCCTCGATTTTCTGCAGAGCGTCGTTCAATTCCTCTTCCGCTTCCGCCTTCTTATCGTCCAGCTCCTTCTGCGCATCATCTATTTTCTCCTGCGCCTCGGCGGTCAGCGCTCCATACCGCTGCCGCGCAAGCGTTTCCGCCGCTTCTTCCATCCCGTCCTGCAGGGAATCGATATAATCCTGATATTCATCCGTGTAAACGTCGTATTTCTGATTCATCGCCACATAGATCTCTGTCAGATAATCGCAGTCGAAAGCTTCCTCCGGCACATAAATAAACGCCGAGATCCGTCCCGTTCCAATAGACGTCGTCCCCCGTTCAAAATTGATATAACAGGGCGAACGCACGATACCCACCGCCGTAAAAGTACGGTTTCCGAACATTTCCAGCGTATCCTCGTCATTGCTGTCCGTCACCGTAATCTGCGCGCCGAGCATTTCTTCACCATACAAAGCGTCGTCCAATACGCACTCATCCGCTCTCTGAGGCATTCTTCCCGCCGTTACCACGACCCGGTTAATCGTCTCCGGCACCGCGTGGATCTTATAGACGGACTCGTTTCCATCCTCAAAAGCGCAGATCGCATCCACCGAAATGGTTCCCTCCACATCGGCGGCTTCCACGGCCGCCGCCAGCTCCTCCACATCCTCTTTGTCGAAACCGACGGTCGATAACAGCCTGAAATCAAAAAAATTCTGCTCCGCCAGATAAGTATTTTCCGTCGCGATCATCGCCGGCGTCGTCGCCTTTAAGCCCGCGAACAAACTGACTCCCAGCATAACGATCGCCAGGATCGCTATATACCGTCCAAAGCTTCCTTTGATTTCCCTGATTGTCGTTTTGATCATCCCACTGCTCATTCATCCGACTCCCTGTCCGCCCCAAGCGCCTACCACTCGATTTCCTCCACCGGTATGATATGCTCGTTCATCTCCATTTTGTACACCGTTCCGCTCTTCACCGTAATGATTCTGTCGGCCATCGCTGTCAGCGCCTGGTTATGGGTAATGACAACGACCGTCATTCCTTCTTTCCTGCATGCATCCTGCAATAATTTCAGGACCGCTTTCCCCGTATTATAGTCTAACGCCCCGGTCGGCTCATCGCACAACAGCAGCTTCGGATTTTTCGCAAGGGCTCTGGCGATCGCCACCCGCTGCTGCTCCCCGCCGGATAACTGTGCCGGAAAGTTCCCCGCCCGATCCTTCAGCCCGACCATAGCAAGGACCGTCATTGCGTCCAGCGGATCTTTGCAGATCTGCGCCGCCAGTTCCACATTTTCGAGCGCCGTCAGGTTCTGGACCAGATTGTAGAACTGGAATACAAAGCCGATATCATATCTTCTGTACGCCGTCAGCCTTTTCTTATGATAGGCCGAAATCTCTTCTCCGTCTAACAGGACCTGTCCGGAAGAAAGGCTGTCCATCCCGCCCAGGATATTCAGAATCGTCGTCTTTCCGGCCCCGGAAGCGCCGACCACGACGCAGAATTCCCCTTTTTCGATCTCGAAATTGACATTCTGCAGCGCTTCGATGTCCACTTCCCCCATATGATATGTCTTGCCGACATTCCTAAATTCCACAAACGAACTCATATTATCTCACCTTTTTCTTATTTACAGTTCTCCGTTCATTCTAAAAAACATTTTAGCATAAGTATTTTGAGACCAAAATAGTTCGATTCTAAAAAATCTATAAAATCATTGCGGCCCAGGCAGGGCATGGCCGGACAATTACATCATCCCCGCTATGGGGTCAAGAGGGAGGGCATTTTTATCCCGATTTTTTCTTATATGACAGAAAAGGACATAATCCTATGTCCTTTTCTGCCTTATAGTACCTTTTCTGAATCGCATGTCACTTAGTTCCTCTGCATGAAAATCAATTATGCTGCCGCATTTGTATTTTGAAGGCATAACAATCCTCCTCGGTAAACCCCTCAGCTTTCATAACCATTATTGTATCCTCACCTTCTTGTAATAAAATTTTGGCAGTCTCTGCTTTTCTTTTAACACCTTCTGATTTGCAAATTCAATCTTTTCCTTCTCATACATCTGGCCGATCTGTGTCATATTGATTCTCCTCCTTATTTGCTTCATGTATTCCTTTTGTATAAACTTGTCACTTGCCACAATAACGCCGGAGAGAATAAATATTCGTTGTTCTTCGTCCTGCAGTTGTTCCGCCAATGCCGCCACCGTTTCCAGCATCTTCTGCTTCCCCTCAGAGCCTGGAACTGTCAAGGGCAGGATTATCAGTTTCATCAAATCATTATTGTCAAGGGATATATCCGATTGCAGTTTCTCCTGAATCTCATGGAGCGCAGCCTCGCCATCTATATGCACCAGAAACGTCTGCTCGGTATGCAGGGTAAAACAGGCTGTTTCCAGATCCGGCTCTGCATAATCCACATCGCATAGGTTCCATCCTCTAAAAGAAGCAGATTGTCAATGCTCTTTTCGTTTGCCGATATTTTAGGAAGATCTGTCGGCAGTAACTCGCGAATACGCGGAAGATCAATTCCATAGGCTGCAAAACTTTTCGCTTTATAAGTCTGACCTAAAATCTTAAATAAAATATCTTTGTTTTGGTAAACAATTCCTTCCATCGCTCTTTTCCTTGTATTTTACCACAAAATATACATCGTGCCATTAAACTATGTTTAAAAAGAATGTTTATAAATTCCCGGATTCTGTTTTCACCCCATCTCCCGCACGGGGAGTGACATAAATTGCTATTTATCTGAAGAGTGAGGGCAGGTGGAAAAATTAGATGAAAAAGTGTTGAAACAAACCCGGGGGTATGTTATGATATGAAAAAGGGAAAGCCAGAGAAGCGGCCTACCCTCAATGTTAAGTCAAACTTTTTAAAGTCTGGCCGTCACTACTGCGAATAGTGGCGGCTATTTTCTTCCCCGGAAGATCGTGTAACATAATCCCACGAGGGCAACTAATAGTATACAAAACTGAAACAAGTCAGAATATGTAACGTTCATTGTATCGCCCTCCTTTCTTTCGTCTGGAGGGTAGCCCCTCCGAAATGGAGGGTAAGCCGCCTTTGGCTCTCTGGTTTTCCCATATGCGGATTATAGCATATATAACATATAGTTTCAAATAGTTTTGTAATATCCGCCTGTTATCCGTTTGTTATAATGAGATAAAAAAAACAGGAGGAATGATGGAATGGTGGAAAAAGTAATATCAGAGGTACTGCGGGGAATGCCTGGAAAAGGTGTTAATGAACTGAAAAACGTCCTATACTGTGTCCTGTCAGGGTACAATATTACAGAAAAAAGCAGGGAATTACGAAGTGTAGATGGAAGCTGGGAAGAGGAATTGGGGACGTTTCTGGTGCGGAAACATGTAGAAGGAAGATCAGACGGAACAATTGAACAGTACCGGCAGCATTTGAAGCGGATGCTGCAATACATAAACAAGCCTGTTAAAGAAATAACCGAGACAGACTTGTTTATGTATATCTCTATGTATAAGAAGCAGAGGAATGTTACAGGCGTGTATCTGGACAATATTCGCCTTGTATTCAGTTCTTTCTTTGGATGGCTGAATAGCAAGGGGTATATCAGCAAGAATCCAGCGGCTGGTCTTGGCCCGATAAAAAAGGAAAAGAGGATTAAGAAGCCGCTTTCAGACACAGAATTGGAAATATTGAGAAGAAATTGCGCGATAAAAAGAGATACTGCGCTTGTGGAATTTTTATATAGTACAGGTGTAAGAGTATCAGAACTTATTGCCCTGAACAGACAGGATGTAGATTTTAATAATATGAAAGCAGTTGTCTATGGAAAGGGCGCAAAAGAGAGAGAAGCATATTTGGCGGCTGCGGCCTGCATGTACCTTAAAGAATACCTTGCGGCGAGGGATGATGATAACGAGGCCTTATTTGTAAGCCAGAAACAACCACATGAAAGACTCACCATAGCGGGGGTAGAGGAAATACTGCGTCGTTTAGGGCGGGAAACAGGGATAGAAAAAGTCCATCCACATAGATTCAGGCGGACGATGGCCACGAACATTCTTAATAAGGGAATGCCGATAGAGGAGGTAAAGGAAATACTAGGGCATGTGAAGTTAGATACCACGCTGATTTACTGTCAGATTAACAAAGAAAATGTGAAGCACCACCATAGGAAGTATATGTCCGCATAAGAAGTTTAAGCGTATATGGAAGAGAAGCAGGCTTGCCAATGGCAGGCTTTTTCGCCGTTGCGACCCAAAACATCAGGCATACTTTTAGAATTAAAGAGCAGTGTCGGATCCAAAGGGAGGTGGTAGCGGTATGAAGGGATAAATAGCAATTTATCTGATTTGAGCGAAAGCCTAAATAAGCTGGCGATTGTAAAGAATATAAGTAAATCCTGCACAATTCTGGCTAATAGCGGAAATTACCTGACATTTGATGTACCTTCTATTGCAGGCTATAGTCTTGCAGGAATTATCGGGGTTAATCTGCCAGTAACAAGCGCATTAAATCTATATTACATAAGCGGAAGCAAGGCATATGTAAATTGCTATGGACTTTTAGCCAATGTTACTCAGAACTGCTCGGTGGATGTTCTGTACATTAAAAATTTATAGATTTTTTAGATAAAGAAGCTTAACGCTGGCCGTACCCGAAACTTGCGCAGAAGCAGTATTTTTTAGATATACATATAGACTATTACCGGCAGTTACGGATACAAAATATACAGATGTTACATTTGTGCTAAAGGATACTATCCCTATTATATCGTAACCATCGTACTTTGGCAAATCGGCAGTAACAACAGCCTCCCCATACGCCGCCGCACTAAAGCTTTTCGACACGTTTTCTATTTTATATAAATCAGATAAATTGCTATTTACCTTAGTAAAACTAAAAAAATTTCAATCCACACTCCCGCACGGGGAGTGACTAATGGCGCGCCGGATCCCTGCTGTAAAAATTGTATTTCAATCCACACTCCCGCACGGGGAGTGACATTTACCACAATTTTATTACAACCCTGATGCAGAATTTCAATCCACACTCCCGCACGGGGAGTGACCAGGACTTGGATTACAATAATTATGATTATAACATTTCAATCCACACTCCCGCACGGGGAGTGACTCCAACTCTAATTGGATAAAAATTTCCGGATTGCATTTCAATCCACACTCCCGCACGGGGAGTGACAAATGCCGGGGTATTGATTACCCCCCCCCGGCATAAAATTTCAATCCACACTCCCGCACGGGGAGTGACCCATCCAAAAAACCTCCCAAACTGGTTTCAGAGGTATTTCAATCCACACTCCCGCACGGGGAGTGACCGATACGGCCTGTCCAAACGACTCATCGGTAAAGGATTTCAATCCACACTCCCGCACGGGGAGTGACGCGACAAATAATATGTCTCTAACATTGCGCTGGAATTTCAATCCACACTCCCGCACGGGGAGTGACGCTAGGAGTAAAAGTACCAAACAATACCGATCGAATTTCAATCCACACTCCCGCACGGGGAGTGACGATATTTTACAATAACACACGCACAACCGAATTACATTTCAATCCACACTCCCGCACGGGGAGTGACGAGGACGCTGTTGCCAAAGCAGTTTGGCTTCCTTGTATTTCAATCCACACTCCCGCACGGGGAGTGACTTGTCCAATCATTACACAGATATACAAATGTCAATTTCAATCCACACTCCCGCACGGGGAGTGACGAAAATTATGGTGGAAATGGTTTAGGCTATGATATTTCAATCCACACTCCCGCACGGGGAGTGACATTTTCGTTATCAATAAATGGCTCTAAATACGATATTTCAATCCACACTCCCGCACGGGGAGTGACATGGAAGAATTAATCTATATTATTGGCCACAATATTTCAATCCACACTCCCGCACGGGGAGTGACATTATTTATGTTTATATCGATAGCAAAATAAAAATTTCAATCCACACTCCCGCACGGGGAGTGACATTATTGCAATTCTCGGTTTATTGCGTGGAAGATATTTCAATCCACACTCCCGCACGGGGAGTGACCCCCATCCAGCCTAACAAATAAAAAAGCTATGCAGATTTCAATCCACACTCCCGCACGGGGAGTGACATGCGATCACCTTTTTCGGGTGAATATACATATTGATTTCAATCCACACTCCCGCACGGGGAGTGACTTACCCCAATGCTCCAACTACCGGAATTTACAGAATTTCAATCCACACTCCCGCACGGGGAGTGACATAACCAAATAACGTCTGGAAATAATAACATATGATTTCAATCCACACTCCCGCACGGGGAGTGACATTTTCGTTATCAATAAATGGCTCTAAATACGATATTTCAATCCACACTCCCGCACGGGGAGTGACGGAAACATCTGTTGCTAATGGATATGCCGTTGTTATTTCAATCCACACTCCCGCACGGGGAGTGACGATTTACAGCAATCCAGAGGTAAAATATTATTTGATTTCAATCCACACTCCCGCACGGGGAGTGACTGCGATCGCCTTTTTCTGGCGAATACACATTTTGATTTCAATCCACACTCCCGCACGGGGAGTGACGCGTCTATTCAGGGCAACAAAAATGACATCACAATTTCAATCCACACTCCCGCACGGGGAGTGACGTTATTTACACAAACACACAACAGCGATTACATATTTCAATCCACACTCCCGCACGGGGAGTGACTTACAGGGGTTAAATTACGATAATTATGATTATAACATTTCAATCCACACTCCCGCACGGGGAGTGACATTATTGCAATTCTCGGCCTATTGCGTGGAAGATATTTCAATCCACACTCCCGCACGGGGAGTGACCCTTTCAAATCTGGATTTTAATCTCTGTTCATAAATTTCAATCCACACTCCCGCACGGGGAGTGACAAAACAAAACGTGTTTTTTTACCAAATTGACGAATTTCAATCCACACTCCCGCACGGGGAGTGACGGTAGTGATATGATATCATCAATAGAACATGATAAATTTCAATCCACACTCCCGCACGGGGAGTGACGCAACAAAAACGACATCACAGAATTAACAGCAGAATTTCAATCCACACTCCCGCACGGGGAGTGACGTTTTAACACTATATAGTATGGCATTCTTTTCAATTTCAATCCACACTCCCGCACGGGGAGTGACTGAAATGCTCCGCAAGTACCTCTATCGGGTACTGATTTCAATCCACACTCCCGCACGGGGAGTGACTGCAAAACATTCAAATTATTCCAAAATAAAACACCTTTATTTGTGCAATCATAATAAAATAATGCTAATTCCCATTCTACTTAATCACTATGGTACTACAAAAATATATCCTTTTATGGTGCGAACCCCTACGGGGTTTTATGTCTACTTGCCACTCGCACCAGCTTATATCATTATAGTACCTTCCGGGTCATAAGCAGTCTTACATCCATAATGTTCTATCTTTGTTTGATAATTATTGCCTAAGTAATAAAAACGCAGGCTGTCTTCATTCTCATTGATAAGTGAAATAAGCCGATCTTTAAACAACAGCAACTGTGAAGCATCAAGCATACACTCAAATACAGAATTTTGGACACGCTGTCCGTAGTTGACACACTCTTTTGCAACCTTGCGAAGACGAGCTTTTCCGGCCGCTCCTTGAGTAGAAACGTCATATGTAATCAATACCAACATTAAATCACCTACTTCCATAAAAATGGCGGATATTCATCCAAATCCCCCCTAATTGTACGGGCAAGCAAAAGTGCCTGTACATAGGGAACCAATCCCCACGGAATTTTCTCCTTCAAATAAGGATGTGTTATGCTTTCCCTTTTATGGTTCTGCCATGCGGTGAAGAAAATTTTTCTGCCATCAGCATTCAAGAAAACCGCCTTATCTTTTTGCTTTTCAAAATGAATCTTCTGAAGCGCTTTCGTATTTATCAATGTCAGGATAAACCGATCTGCCAAGACTGGTCTGAATTCCTCCATCAAATCAAGCGCAAGGGATGCCCTCCCCGGCCTGTCTCTGTGCAAAAAGCCTACATACGGATCCAATCCAACGCTTGTCAATGCATTGATACAATCGCCCGCAAGTACTGTATAGGCAAAAGACAATACCGCATTAATAGCATCCAAAGGAGGACGGCGGCTTCTTACTGTAAACGAAAAATCTCCCTTCTGGTTCAATATCATATGGTCAAACACAGAAAAATACTGCTCTGCCGCTTTACCTTCTATTCCTCGAAGTTCGCCCAGTTTTTGGGCATTTTCAATTTGTGTCAGCATCTCATACAGAGTTTTAGACACATTCCTAAGTCTTTCCACATCCACTCGATACGCATGGTCACGCAATGTACGTTCTATGCTCCATCTACAGTTAAATACTTTACCGATGATCATATTTTTGGCATAGACAACACTTTTATCACTGCTGTCTGATATTCGATATTGTTCCTTTCTAAGCAACACATTTCCATATTCTTTTCCAATGGTTCTTGCCAAAAACGCTCCTCTTGGCGAAAAGAAACTCATCCCTATTTGTCTCTCCGCACATGCGCCCATCAATGCAGGACTGGCTCCCTTATAGGTAAAACACACAATATTTTCTAATGTATGCAGAGGGAATCTGCCCAAAGTCTTTTCGCCATCCTGTATGACAATATTTTCTCCATCCAGAGAGAGATAACAATCCTCCGTCATAACATACAAGGTATTTAACAGTTTACGCACACCATTCCTCCCTGCCAAACTTCAAATAACAAACGTTTTAATTTTGACCCTTGATTTCCTGTTGAATATATTCTCTGACACTGACAATCTTCTGCAGTTTCGGAACACAAAGCTCTTCCAAAGAACATGCCTTACATTTCTTTGACGGTTTTACTTTTGGCGTATATCCTCTTTGGAACAGTTCATGCATTTCGTTTACAACCTGATTCAGTTCTTCCCTCAGGGCACAAGAAAACTCCACATGGCTACGCCGTCTGTTTTCACCGTAATACAAATATCCCTCCGGAATATTTGTCTGGAACATTTCCTCCAGACAGACAGCCTGTGCGCAGAGCTGCAGTTCATCCGCATTATCTTCCTTTGGTATGCCACGCTTATACTCCACAGGTACAGGCCGCCACTTCCCATCATAGCCAAAAAGATCTATACCGCTTTCGTCCCTGTGAAATTCAACCACATCACATTGTCCGCTCACACCCAGTTCATGTGAAGAAATACGCAGTCCCCTGACGATTATAAGATCTCCCCTTTTTTCAAAAGAACCTTCGTCATGAGCTTTCTTATGCATCAGTTCACCGGCAGTCGTTCTATAGTTTTCAGCCCACTGTTGTTCAATGTGTATGATCGCCCACTGGCGTCTGCAAAAAGCAAAATGTTGGATGCCGGACAACATGAGATAATCCTCATCTGAATACATGTTTAAATCCCCTCAATCTCTTCCAATTCCAGATCCGGCAGAGAATCCACCTGCACATCATAATCTTCAAAGTTCCTGGGATCATCTGACTTTGCTTCAATTTTGACCAATCTGTGAACTTTGGCAGAAGAATACTGCCCCATAGGACAATTATGTTTCCACCAATATACCTTGCATACCTCCATGCTGCCATCAGGCCGGGCAGAAGATGCATCGTTGACAAACAGCGTTCGCAATGCCTCTTTAATCTTCTCCGCGTCTTCTTCCTCAAATCCCGTCTTTTCAGCAAGCTGGTGATTGATACTGCCCTTAATGACATACAGAGCTGAATATATTTTGTGTTTCATTCCCATGGTATCGGAAGATTTTTTGTCCTTTGTCTCACTGTTGACGCTCTTTGTAATCTGCATACTGTCAATAGAGACTGGCAGTACACTGAATGCAGAATGTATGGAAACCGGACCTCTCACCCCCACAGATACACTGTCATCCTTGAACGCAAACACCTGCCCAAAGCTTCGGACATCAATCCATGTCTCACACGCCGCTTTTGCATAAGCTTCCTTATCTTTATCTTTCTGCGCTTTCTGCACGGCTTCATTGGCTTTTGCCCTGTCCGCCAGACTCCTGTATCCATCATCAGATCGTTCGTCACTCTGTACAAAAATCTTTTCTCCCATATCCTGCAGCCTGTTTCTTATTTTCCGCTTGATGCACACATCCGATATTTCACCATAACCGTCATAGGTCTCACGAGGCCTGTTACCATTTAACGGGTCCCCGTTAGGATTTGCATTTTTCACCATCACCAGAACTTTAAAATCAATTTTGTTCATAAATCTGCTCATCAGACACTTCTCCTTTGTTATTTTTTTTCTGTAATTCATTTTTCATCTTTTCCATCTGCTGATAATAACCGGGCAGGTACAATTCCGACAGGGCTGAATTACTATATCCGTCTTGAGAAAAATGCATCATAATCTCCCCTGTCCATTCCTCAAATTTCATCCGTTCAAAATCACTAAGCTTTTTTTCATAGGCCACCAGATTCTGTTTGATCGTTGCTGCTGTTCCGGCAGGCCGTCTGCAGTATGCATTCCAATACCGTTTAGCGTTCGTAGTCCGTCGCTCTTTTACTTTGCCGTTTTCATCACGCTCGAACATCGCCCGCTGCTCCATATAATCAAATACTGCCAACAGCCTGCCAAATAAAATATTGGGATCGTTACAGTTCTTCTCCAGAAAATCCTCCATGGTCATTTCCTCCTTCTCATATTTGTATCGTAACATCGCACAGACAACGCACAACACATCATTATACCAAATGAAATCGCTCATAGTCTGCGGCATAGACGCCCTCCTCACTGCTGCCCTGATAATGTCTTCCGGGATCCGGATTCCTTTCCGTGTTATGCAGGGAAGCAGCCTCTTCACAGTATTTCTGATCAACTTACCGTCCCTGTCGTCCGCCTCCAGCCATTCCGACCTCTGTATCCCGAATGCTGCCAGGGCTATCTCCCTGGGGGACGGCGATGACTCGCAAGTGATTCTTCTTTTGCCTTCTTCCTTACCTATTATCTTTATGCTTCGACGCCAGCTACAGTGCTGCTGCCAGCTTCTGATCGCATCTATATACTGCCTGCCTCCCATCTCATCATAATACACCACTGAAAGCCGCCCGGTAGTCGCCGCATCCAGAGCGATCACAGCCACTTTATCATCCGCCTTGATCTTTTCAGCATATCCGTTAAATGCTCTGTTAAACTTATCGGCAAAATACTTTCCTGTATCGTGTTTCTCCTCCGCAAAATCCTCATATTCGTCAATGTTATAAAAATCCAATTCCCTGTCACCTATGCTAAGACAGGCGTTGACCGAATCCTGCATCACATCATACAACTCCTGCTGCCTGTTTACCATCCAGCAGACCATGGCCGATCCGTCCCTGGTATAACCCTGCTTCTGAATCAGCCATCGCAGAGCGTTATGCGCTTTTTGAGAGGTATCATAACCAACAGAAACTGCCTCGTCCTTCGAGGTAAACCTTCCTCGATAGGTAAACCCTGATTCATCATTTCCGGAAATTAGCTTTGCCTTGTCGCCGCTATTGCGTATTTTGGACGGATGCTTGTCGGAACATGCCTGTACTCTCCCTGAAGCATAGCATAACCTTTCTTCACCTGTCTTTTTCCGATAAAACGCTCTATATTTTTTATATAGTTCCTGATTTTTCCATACCTGCGGCGTCCCAAAACTTTCATTGACAGTAAACCTTACGTTTGCTCCGGTCTGCCCCAGCCCCTGCAGCTTAACCTTATCCGTGAGTCTGTCATTCTCGTCCAGTTCCAGAACCTTATTCTCCACCAGATCCTGTATCAGCGTCTCCCTTTCCAGATATTTATAAATTGCCCGTACCATCGGATGTGTTTCATCTGATTGCGCCCATTCGCACAATTGCTTCATATAAGCCCTGAAATAATCCTCCTTGCCCTCACCTGTATACCGGGAATAATCTCCCGCTATGTAGCAGAGTTTATCGCATAGTGGATGCGGTGCGATACCGCTGCTTCTCGCCGCCGAATCCTCCGTGACCGGGATGATGGTTACTACATCTTCCCCCTTGTCAAGCTTCCTTGCATTCTGAAAATTACCTTCCGCATCGATAGTCACCTCAATCTGCGCATTAAATGTGGAGTGAGAAATTGGCAGCAGCACCGCCTGATCATTTTTTTTCTCTCCGGCCAACCCAGAATAGACGTCATAAGTCTCAGCTAAAGTCTTTAGCCATGCCAAATGCTTCACCTCCCTCAAATTCTTTCAAACCATTGAAATCCCTTCCAAAGAAAAACTCCTTCTGTTTTGCGTCACGCAGCACTTGTCTGATCTGACATTGTTCAGGATGCGGAAAATGGATAATACCTTTCTTCATCTGTACATTCCAGAGGCGCACGGTCATTTTGCCTTTTTCCTCCTGCCTGACCGCCTCATCAGGATAAGTGATCCCATGCACCATAATTCCAAAGGATAATGACTTTATATCCTGATAGGCGCTTTCCCCATCTTCAAAAGCACAGGGTTCCACATATCCCTGGCATTCCCGCGTTCCAAGGAAAATGTCCCTTCTCCCGCCTCTCTCAACCATTCTCCTGGCAATATCATAATGCTTGTTTTCGTTTCTGTCTCCTGCCAGATCTTCCCTGTTTTCATTCCATTCAAAATGCGCCCTCACCCGATATTCCACATTGCTCAGATAAGTATAGTAGGCCAGATCATTCTTCGCCTCGTTGTACTTAACAGGCCTGATACCTTTTGATTCCATCTGTATCAGATTCATAATACGGCACTCGTCGATCACCCATGTAATCGTTGGTTTCCAGTAAATAGATTCTGTTATCCCTTTTAACGCCTGATAAGTCGGAATCTGATAGCTGCATTTCTCACCGCCTGTCTTAGACAACGGATCTGTAAACAATGCATATCTCCCAAAAACACGGTATTCAATTTTGTTTGGCTTGTCCATTTTCACCCTTCCTCTACTGTTAAAATATGAGCGTTTCCCACTCCGGCGCGATACCATATTCATCGCTGTAAATCCCGGAAACCGCCATATAAAGTCCGGAAATGCTGTCGCATATCGGCTGTATCAGGCCATCATACTGTCTCAACAGACTTGATCGGACATTTACTGTATATCGCTGCGCCTGTTTTATAAGATTCCTTATTTCCGCTCCACCCGCCGCCTTCTGAATCGCCTCGATCAACGCTGCGCCCTTCCCATATGGAACGATCACACCGAAGGAACTGTCGTCTATGACCTTATATGCCTGTCCCGCTGTTTTATAGGCCTGATTCATGGCGTTTTTCTTCTCTCGAGAGCCAAATCCCCGGGACAACAGTTCCATCACGTTTGTATCCAGATTTTTGATTGGGAAATTCATCTTGTCTGCCATCATGGAATAAATACTCTCATAATAGCGATCCATCCATATGGGGGCTAAAAGACTGTCTTTCTTTTTTTCTTTTTCATATTGATAGAGTACTTCTTCCGCAGCCCTTATGCCGTTCTGTAACTCCTCCATATTGCCGCTGTTTTCACCATCCAGCCAAATCAATCGTACTATTCCATAATCCGCCTCACCATCTCTGTTGCAACGCCCTGCTGTCTGTGCCAGACTGTCCAATCCCGCCATAGAACGATACACACATTCAAATGATATATCTACACCGGCCTCGATCAGGTTTGTACTGATAACAACAAGCGGTTCGCTCTTTTCTACCAGTGCCGCCTTAATGGTTTTGATTCGCTCACTCCTATGCTCCGCGCACAAATTTGTGGTAAGGTATTCTGCACAGATGCCTCTTTGCATCAACAGATCATACAGATTCCTGACCGCTGATTTTGTGTTCAGCACTACAAGAATTGATCTGTATTCTGTTATTTGTTGAACTATTTCGTTTCCAAGACTCTCAAAGGTGTATTTCGTATTGGCTTCCGGAACCGAGATTTGAACTCTTTCAAAGACACGAAACCATTCAGCCGCATTTCTTATCATATACTTCGGTTCACTATAACAGATGGGACACTGCGTTTCACCCAGAATCGGCTGCGTTGCAGTACATAAGACAATATTGGTATTACAGACCGCATTGAGAAAATTCATCATATAATTAAACGTATTGATGCAGCGAAACGGCATAGACTGTATTTCATCAATGATCACTACCGCATTAACCAGACGATGCATCCTGCGTATAGACTCGCTTCTGTCAGAAAACAGGGTATTCATAAACTGCACAAAAGTGGTGCAGATAAAGGGTTCTTCCCAATTAATATCAAATCTCGACAAGCGGTTCTTATGGTAATCCTCTGTTCCTGCATCCTCATGGCAAAGCACTGATGAATGATGTTCCAGTATCCATCGGTCATTGCCCAGGGCCTCCCGGAACACCTGGGCATTTTGTTCTGTTATACTAATATATGGAGATACATAAATAACCCTTTCCGTTTCCGGATGGGAATTGCAATATTCCAATGCATAAGCCAATGATGTCAATGTCTTTCCGCCGCCGGTTGGAATCGGAAGACAATAGATTCCTGACCGTCTTCCGGCAAATTGCCGACACTCTTCCTGCAACGCATTTCTGGCATTAAAAATTACCTTTTCCTTCCCTGTCATCCTGGCTGCAGCCACAGACTTTCTCTTCGTCTCCATATATGTCTCAAAATTTATCTTTGCATTTGTAAAAATAAATTTTGTGTCAAATCCCGGCTGCTTTGACAACGTGTCCACATTGTCCATAAAATCCGAAGTTGCTTCCCAATCTGAATCGATCAGTATGGACAACAGCAGCCGCTGCAAACATGCCTGCAGAAAATATTTGCAGGTGAACAGCATCCCTCTTACTTTTTCACCATGCTTCGCCAAAAGCAGCGGCTTTAACTTTCCATATAAATTCTGTATTTTTTCCATTTGCCGGTCAAATTCCTTAGATGCCTCGAAAAAAATTTCATCGGGTTTATAGTTGTCCAGATAACTGCGGCTCGCATTTCTGCAAGCCTCATCATAATCTTCAACCTCGCCCAATTTTCTGGAAAACACATCTTCATGTTCTGCATTTACACAATCAAACAAGCCGTGATGCGCCGCCACCGTATAAGATATCAGTTCTGTCATCAGCCTCTCATTGCCTGGGCCTTCATGATATCTGTCATAAAAATTTTTCGCCCCAGTGGATGCATGTGCAACGCTCCCTCTTTGCTTTTGTCTGGTTTTTTCATCTGAACGGATATATTCATCGAACTTGCGTTTATTTTTTCCCATATCATGGAAAATGGCGCACAACGACATAATGCGGGAAATCCCACATCGTTTCCCCTTATTTCCGCACAAAAAAACCGTCTTTTCAGTATGCTCTGCCACCGTTTCTTCCCTGCTCAGACCATCTTCCGAAATATGCGCAATCATATTATCGCCTTCTCCACATGTTTTACATTCGCTAATAACATATTATATCATCTAAACTCGCAAGCTCGCGCTTTCAGCGCTCTATGTCCGATTTCATCGGACGCTTGCTCGTTAATAACCGCTTGAAAATCAAATACCGCTCTGCGGCGCTTGATTTTCCTCTGCGGTTATTATATCATGGCCAATGCGGCAAAACAATCTATTGCCATAGATAAAGACAGACCATTTATTATTCAGCGCTTTCCTTACCCCATCATCCCCGCCAGCACGATACTCGCTATAACGCCCGTTATTGTTGCGGTGAGCGCGCCCGCCAGCGTATACCGCGTTTTCGTTACCTTCGCCGCCATATAATAGACGGACATCGTATAAAAGACCGTCTCCGTACAGCTCATCAAAATAGAAGTCGTCATGCCAGGCAGGGAATCGGGGCCGTGATTTTTGAAAATATCCAATACCAGTCCCGTCGCGGCGGAAGAAGAGAACATTTTAATCAGAATCAGTGGAATCAATTCGGAAGAAAAGCCGAACCGCTGCGTGACGCCGGCGAACAGGCTTCCGATAAAGTCCAGAAAACCGGAGGCGCGCAGCACGCCTACCGCCACCATCAGCCCGATCAGGGTCGGCATGATCTGGATGACCGTGTGAAAACCGTCCTTCGCCCCTTTGATAAATTCCTCGTATACGTTCGTCTTAACCGAAATGCCGTAAGCCACGATATAGAATATAATAACAGGTATTATTATATTGGAAAAATGCGCAAAAACCTGTGTCATAGAAATGCCTGCATAAATCTTATTTTTAAAATTTATGCAGGCAGTCTTCTTTTTATGTGTTCCTTCCAGGCTCCGTCATGCCGGGCTTCAGCGCTCCTGATTTCATGCTTCCTCCCTGCCGGCCTGTCTGCGGAGCTTATTTCTTAACGATTTCGTAGGTCTCGCGTGCGATAGCGAGTTCCTCGTTCGTCGGGATGACCAATACTTTCGTTGTGGAATCCGGCGTCGTGATCACCAGATCCTCGCCGCGTTTCGCATTCTGCTCTTCATCTAACGTAATGCCGAGATAGCCGAGCCTGCTGCAGATCATATCCCTCATAAAGGAGCTGTTCTCGCCGAGCCCCGCGGTGAAGCAGACCGCGTCCACGCCGTTCATTGCCGCCGCATAAGCGCCGATATACTTGGTCACGCGGTAAGCGAAAGTCTCTAGCGTACGGATACCCGCATCCTCGCCTTTCTCATAGGATGCCTGTAAATCCCGGAAATCGGAAGAAAGGCTGCCGGACAATCCGAGCACGCCGGATTTTTTATTCAGAACGGCCATGATCTCGTCGATAGATTTTCCTTCTTTATGAGCTATGAACTCGATGATCGCCGGGTCGATATCGCCGGAACGGGTTCCCATGATCAGACCTTCCAGGGGTGTCAGGCCCATGGACGTATCGATACATTTTCCGTTCTTTACCGCCGATACGCTGGCGCCGTTTCCAAGATGACATACGATCAGTTTCAGATCTTCATATTTCCGGCCCAGCACTTCCGCCGCCCGTTTGGACACATAGGAGTGGCTTGTTCCGTGGAAACCGTATCTTCTCACTTTATATTTCTCATAATACTCATAGGGCAGGCCGTATAAATAAGCCTCCTGCGGCATCGTCTGATGGAACGCCGTATCGAATACGCCTACCATCGGCGTCTCCGGCATCAGCTCCTTGCAGGCCGCGATACCGATCAGATTCGCCGGATTATGTAACGGCGCCAGCTCATTGCAGTCGGTAATGGCCTGTACCACTTCATCCGTAATCAGGATAGAAGATGCGAATTTCTCGCCGCCATGCACGATACGATGGCCGACTGCGCCGATTTCAGACAGATCCTTTACGACGCCTGTGGTTTCATCCGTTAAAGATTTCAGCACAAGCCGGATTGCCTGCGTGTGGTCCTCCATTAACGTTACAGTTGTTATTTTATCTTTTCCTGTAGGCTGGTATACGAGCTGGCTTCCCTCGATGCCGATACGCTCGCACAGACCCTTTGCAATCAATTCTTCCGTTACTGCGTCGATCAGCTGGAATTTCAAAGAAGAGCTGCCGCAGTTAATGACTAATATATTCATGTTGAACACCTTTCCTTTCTCTCCGCCTGCAAACGCCGGCCGCAGGCGTCATCTTTTCTAGCCAAGCTGTGCCTGTACCGCCGTAATCGCCACAACGCCGACGATATCTTCCCAGGAACAGCCGCGGGACAAGTCGTTTACCGGTTTCGCGATACCCTGAAGCATCGGTCCGTACGCTTCCGCTTTCGCGAGACGCTGTACCAGCTTATAACCGATGTTGCCGCAGTCCAGATTCGGGAAAATCAGAACGTTCGCTTTTCCTGCAACTTCGCTGCCCGGCGCTTTGGATTTCGCAATATGCGGAACCAGAGCGGCATCTGCCTGTAATTCGCCGTCGATGCACAGATGCGGATACATCTCGTGAGCAAGTCTGGTCGCCTCTACCATCTTGTCAACTAACGGATGTTTCGCGCTTCCCTTCGTGGAATGGGATAACATCGCGATGATCGGTTTCGCACCGACAAGACTCTTGAAGCTCTTCGCGGAAGACTCCGCGATCGAAGCCAGCTCCTCCGCCGTCGGATCCTGATTCAGGCCGCAGTCCGCGAAGAGGAAAGTTCCGCCTTCTCCGAACTCACAGTCCGGCACGTCCATGATAAAGAAACCGGATACCAGCTTTACGCCGGGCGCTGTTTTCAGAATCTGCAGAGCCGGTCTTAACGTATCCGCCGTCGCATGGTTCGCTCCGGCTACCATGCCGTCCGCATCGTTTGCCTTTACCATCATAACGCCGAAAGTCAGATAGTCCTTTAAAAGTATCTCTCTCGCTTTCTCCGGGGTCATGCCTTTATTTTTTCTTGTCTCATAAAGCAGTTCCACATAGCCGTCCAGTTTGTCCGTTTTTTCAGGATCTACGATCGTAACGCCGTCCAGCTCTACTTCCAGCCAGCTCGCGCCGTCCAGGATCTTCTCTTCGTTTCCGATCATGATAAGATCGGCAATGCCTTCTTTGATAATATGAGCCGCCGCGATCAGGGTCCTTTTATCCGTTGTCTCCGGCAGTACGATCGTCTTTTTGTCGCTTCTTGCTTTTTCTTTCATCAAATCAATATATGCCATAACAGTCGTTCTCCTTTTCTTTATTTCGGTCTTACCGTAAGATTTTTGATCAGCCCGTTCTCGTCCACCTCGCGTACGGTAGCGATTGCCATAACGTTATAGCCGCCGAAATTCGCGATAAATTCCGCCTGCGTATCGTTCACGACCTCCGCTTCGGCTATCGAATACTGGCGAAAACCGAATTTATTCCGGAAGAACATATTGATCGCTTCCTGTCCGTAAATATGATATTCCTTCTGGGAGGAACTGTTAGTACAGTAATCGCAGATCCTTCCCTCTTTTGTAAAGAGCCCCGCAAGCCCTGCGAAATCTTTATTTTCCATAGCCTGAACATATTTCTCAATAGGTTTCATTATAATCCTCCGTTTCTAATCAATATACTTTTTCGGAATTCAACAGCGCATCGGTGCCGCCGTCCACGAACATAACATTGCCGTTCACGCCTCTTGCCGCATCGGATGCGAGAAAGACGATGACTTCCGCGATCTCATCCGCTTCCATCAGACATTCCAGGCCGTACTTGGTAGGGATGGGAAGGGCATTCAGCGCCATCTTGGCGGAAGTGCTCATAGTCGCTGTCATCGCGGTGCTTACATTGCCGGGCGCTACCGCGTTAATGCGCACGCCGTTCGCCGCCCAGGAAGAGGAGACGCGTCTCACCCATCTTGCCAGCGCATATTTGGTCGAAACATAGAGGCTGTTGCCTACGCTGAGATTGGAAGTGTCCATCTGGGATACCAGATTGAGGACTCTCTTTTCGTCCCCGATATTATTCAGCAGATCCGCGATATCCATACGGCCCGCCCCCTGCGAGATCGTATTGGAAGCGGTAACGACACAGCTTCCTTTTTTCTTGCGGAGCAGATCATAAACCCCCTGTGCGAGCGCAAGCGTCCCGAAATAATTCAGGGAAACGATCAGCGAAAGGTTCCCGCACGCGCCGGATACGCCGGCATTGCAGATAACGCCGTCAAGCCCTTCCGGATGCATCCTGTGAAGCAAATCGACTGCTTCCTGCCGTCCTTCTTCGGATGCGAGGTTCACGCAGATGTCCCCATCTTTTAAGTCGATATTAATGACTTCATGCCCGCGTTGTAATAATAGTTCCTTGGTCTTGGCGCCGATTCCGCTGGAAGCGCCGGAGATTGCATATACACCCATTTTTGTTCCTCCATTTCGTTTTTTGCTATATTTTTATTATAATAAAATCTTCCATTATTTTCAATACCGCTCTCACTGCAGACGGAGCATTTCCGTATACGCGAGCAGGAACGGGCCGACGCCTTTGGCATCGTCTTTCACAATTGGCTCCGACATATAATAATCGAAAGTGCCCGGACGCTTTTCTTTTCCCCCAAGACCTGCTACAAGGCAGATCCCGTCGAGATGCAGATTACCCTCTTCGTCCGTGGAAAGATATTTATCGCAGATTCCCTGGAACGCCTTCTTTCCGTTCTCCCGATAGCTCTCCGGCAAAAAGCCGAGGCGTGCGCCTTTTAACAGCGCGTAGGCCATGATCGCGCTTCCGCTCGTTTCCAGATAATTCTTTTCCATGCCGCCTACGTTGACAACCTGATACCACATGCCGCTCCCGTCCTGATAGCGAAGCATCGCGTCCATCAGTTCGACGAAAGTTTTCTTCATATTCTCATAAGCCTCTTTGTAAGTATCATCGGAGGAAACATCCGTTTTGTCCAGCGTGTCAAGCAGCGCCATAGAATACCAGCCAAGCGCGCGGAGCCAGAAATTCTGACTGAGCCCGGTCACTTTATCACACCAGAACATCTCTCTCGACGAATCATACGCATGATAGTACAGGCCCGTCTCGCTGTCCCTCATATGCTTCACGACCTGCCCGAACTGATTGAAGATATCCGCATAGTTCTTCCTCCCGTTAAAGCGCGTCTCATATTCCATATAGAAGGGCTGGCACATATACAGGCCGTCCAGCCATACCTGATTCGGATAAATATTCTTATGCCAGAAATTCCCTTCCTTCGTCCGCGGCATTTTCTCTATCTGGCTGTAAACGAGATCGATCGCTTTACGGTATTTTTCCTTGCCCGTCAGATCATAGAGCTCGAACAGCGTCTTGCCCGCGTTCACATTATCGATATTCAGCTCGCTCACATCATAACCGTCGATCGTGCCGTCCTCCCTCACCTTATAGTCGATGAATGCATCCGCGAACCGGAAATACTTCTCGTCTTTGGTGATGGCGTACATTTCCAGAATCGCCTTGATCATACAGCCGTCGATATAATTCCATTTCGATTTGAGGCCCTGCAGTATCTTCTCGATATTCCAGATCGGGCGGTCCGGTGTGCTCTTTTCCATCAATTCATCGATATACTTTTCAATTCTGTCCATTGCACTTACCCTTCCTTTCTTTTCTGCTCTCTGTCATTCCATCTCTTTTTCAGTCTGCCGGTACTGCCCGTATGCCGCGAGAAAGGCGCATACCGTTTCCGTATCACAGGCCGCCTTATCCTCCGGCTCCAGCTTCTCCGCCAGTTTTTCCACGATTTCCATTCCCGTGCCGACATACTTTTCCTTTAACAAAAGTCCCATCCGGCAGGCTTTGAGCGTACAGTAACCGATAACGGCTCCCGCAAATACGTCGATACCCTCCGCCGCATGAAAAAGTCCATCCTGCGCGCGCTGCGCCAGAGCGTCTTTTAACGCCGCTTTGAACATATCCTGTAATTTCCGGTACTGCTCATAAATCTCGACGCTCATATTTTCCATCGTATCTACTAAAGCCGCCAGATACCGCGCTGTGCTCCTGATTTGGCCCTTTTCTTCTCCGCAGAGCATTTTCTGCGCGTTCTCAAACTGCTTAATGATATCGTTGTATTTCTCTTTCTTATCATAAAGCGTCTCGTATTCCATATAGAACGGCTGTATCCTGTACAATGCGTCCACAGGCCGCTCTTCCGGCTGTTCCCTGCTGTATGCGAAATTGCCGCATCCGCTCCTCGGATAAGCGCGCAGCCCGCTCATAATCGCTTCCAGCGCTTTGCGGTATTTCTCTTCTCCGGTCTTATCATAGAGAAAAAAGAGCGTTCTGCCACTGTGGACGCAATCGGCGGTAAGCGTATCCGCCATACAGTTCCCGATTCCGCCGTCCTCCGTGAGAAAACTGTCCATATAATTTTTCATCAGAGAAAAATAAGTTTCCTCTCCATCCGCTTCATACAGCTGTTTTGCCGCAAGAAGCGCACAGCCGTCCTCATAGATTCCGTATTCTTTCCCCCACCGGTACTCTTCCAGGTACCTTTTTCCATAGTTTTCCGCTTCCATTCCAACCCTCCGTTTTCTTTTTTTATCCTGTTCCTTATCCTATATCCGCTTCTTTCTCCAATATCCCGTCCTGTATACGATATAAAGGATAACCGCCGATAATCCGTTGCTGACAACGACGGAATACCATACGCTTCGCACGCCGAGATGGAGCCATACTTCGCCGATATAGAGCGTTGCAAAACGGAATACCCACAGTCTTGCGGCGTCGATAATCATCGTTACTTCCGTGTGCCCGCTTCCCTGGAACAATCCCATGCTGGAATTATAAACGCCGTTGGCGAAACACCAGAACGCCATAATGCTTAAAAAATCCGCCGCCATCCCGACGACTTCCCCATCGCCGGAAAAAATCCCGACGATCGCGGTCGATATCGGCGCTCTCGATAAAATCATGCCCCCTGCAAACAGGAATACAACGCTGCCGAGCATAGAGACCCGGTATCCCTTTTCGGCCCTTTCGTACTGCTTCGCGCCCACGTTCTGCCCGACGATCGTCGCGACCGCGGAGCCGACGCTGTTCGTCGGCAGTGTGATCAGGCTGTTGATCTTATTGCCGATGCCGTAAGCCGCCATCGCTTCCGTTCCGTATTTCAATACGTTTCTGCTCATCAGCAGAAAGCCGAACTGCATCGTACTTCCGCCGATCGCTGTCGGCAGGCCGATGACCAGAATATTCTTCAATTTCTCTTTTTCAAATTTCAGCCTGCGCAGATTCAGGCAGACATCCTTCGACTGATTCTGCAGCAGAACAAACGCGATAACCGCGGGAACCACCTTCGCCCCCACCGTCGCCAGCGCCGCTCCTGCCACGCCCATATTGAAGACGATCATCAACACGGGATCCATGATCATATTCAGGATGATGCCGACGAGATTTAAGAGCATCGGCCTGACCGTATCTCCCTGCGCCTGATTAATCGCCGTATACATATTCACCGTATACAGAAACGGCATATCCAGAATGACCAGCTGTAAATATGTTTTACCGCATTGCCATGTCGCGCCCTCCGCGCCGAGCCAGGTCACGACAGCCGGCGCTGCAAGCGCGCAGAACGACGCGCATACGACCGAAAATATCAGGGCACATGCAAAAATCTGGTTCGCCATGCTTCTTGCATCCTCATCCTGCTTCGCCCCCAGATACTGGGAAATCAGAACGGAACCCGCTACCGTAAGACCGGAGCCGAAATTGATAATAATATTCTGTACCGGCGTTACCAGATTAATGGCCGCAAGCTCTTCCGTTCCCAATTTCCCGAGCCAGTATGTATCCGTCAGATTATACATTGTCTGCAAAAAGCTGTTGATAACGACCGGAACTGCCAGCGTCAGAATCGCTTTCACAATGCTTCCGCTCAATAGCAGTTCCCTGTTAGATTTTTTATTCATCTCTACTTTGACATCTCCCAATACCGAAACTCTTTCCATTCCATAAAGAGCGGTTCTTCTCCGCCGTAACCATATATACCGGTCATTGCCCCCGTAAACCGTTTTCCCATAGAAATGCCTTCATCACACAGATAATATACATTGGATAATTCTGTCAGCGTTTCTTTCTCTCCTTTCACTTTACCACAATAAAATCTTCTATGCAAATATTCTGTTTCAACACCGAGCACATATTCTTCCCCCTCCGGGTTTCCGGGAATCGTCTTCGCAGGATGACGGATATCCTCCGTGCCGATGTGCTCTTTTACCTGCACGGCATAAGCGTCCGCCTCTTTCCGCAAATAACAGCATACCCAGGTATTTTCGTCATAATAGCAGGTAATACCGGCCTCCTGTCCTTCTTTCAGCGCCGGCACCGTAAGCTCTGCCTCCGCGCAGAAGCAAAAAGCGCTCTGTCTTCTCACCAGAATATTTCTCGCCTTAACGCTGGCGAGCGGATAGCTGCTTCCCTTTAAGATCAGCCTCCCGTTTTTAAAACAGATCGCATCTTTTTCCGGCGGCCTCGGCGTCATAAATTCTCCGGACAGGCCATTTGCAAAAGTTTCTTCCTGCTTCTTCACATCCCATGCCGGCAGATCGGGCGCCTTCTGTAAAACGCTCGGCCCTTTTAAGCCGTTCACGATCGGCCAGCCGTCGGCTGTCCAGGTAATCGGATCGAGGGCCGTTTCCCTTCCGAGAATGCTGTACTTTCCGCCAACCTGCCGCCCGCACAGATAGACCATATACCATTCCCCGTTCTGGGTGCACACCGGTTTCCCATGCCCGCAGCGCTGGATTCCGGCCTTTTCATCCGTCTGCCTCATAATCGGGTTGTAAGGGCACGGCTCATAGTTCCCCATCAGCTCCCTGCTCCGCGCTACGCTGATCCGGTGTCCCGCTCCCGTTCCCCCCTCCGCAAGGAACAGATAATACCAGCCGTCCTTTTTCAGGAGATGCGGGCCTTCCGGCGCACGCTTCTGGTCGCCGTAGAACAGCAGGGAAGCCTCCGATATCTGCCGGGTACAATCGCCGCTCAATTCAAAGATCCTCGCCCCCCTGTTTAAGAGCATATAATGCCTGCCGTCCTCATGGAAAACAGACGGGTCGATGCCGTCTTCATCGATAACAGCCGGTTCGCTGTAAGGCCCCTCCGGCTTATCAGAGCTTACGACGATCTGCTTTCTGTATACGGGGCCCGTATCATTCAGGCGATATGTCGCCGCAATATAATAACGTCCGTTACTATATGAAATATCCGGCGCCCAATAACCCCGGCCGCCTTCCAGTTCGTCCAGACGCGCCCATTCCGGATTCGTAATCGCATGGCCGATGATCTCCCAATGCACCAGATCCCGCGAATGGGAAATGGGAATGCAGGGAAAGAAAATAAAGGTGGAATTGACCATATAATAATCCTCGCCCACCCGGACGATCGACGGATCGGGAAACATGCCGGTGCGGATGGGATTATGATACATCTGCCCGTAAGCCGCTCCCGTCCGCTCCTGATAGTAGGCCAGAAGCTCCGTATGCCGCTGCTCCCAGGCGATTTGATAAGGCGTTACCAGATTTTTATCCCCTGCAGTAATGTCCATGCCGACCTTCTCCACCAGATAGCGGTTCATTTCGAGATCCCCGGCCATCGCCGCATAATGCAGAATCGTGCGGTTATCATCGTCCACGGTATTCATACTCGCTCTCGAATACTCAATGATATATTTGACGATCGGAAAGCTCCCTTCCTTTGCCGCATAGAGGCACAGAGGAACGCCGTCCTCTGTTTTCCGGTCGATGCAGGGCGGGTCTTCAACGAGAATTCGTTCCACTTCTCTTAAATTTTTCTCTTCAATCGCCCTCTGTAAGGGATGTAACGTGAATGTACTCAAAATCCGCATAGCCTCCTTTTCCGCATTCTGCCAGCGTACTGGCAAAAAGACCTGTTTTCGCGCCCACCCATGTATGATCCGAGGGCATGAAGTCCGTCGGCACATTCACCTCCGCGCCATCCGCCAGGGTATAGAACATCTTAAAGACAGGGCCGTCTCCGCCATCCTCCATCGCGAAAGAGAATATCACTTTCGCTTCATCCTTCCCTAACTTCCGCAAAACGGTCATTTTCTCCTTCACGCTGCCGTCTTCCGCATCATAGGCTTCCGCATACACCAGCGTCTTCACACCTTCTATGACTCTGACCGCAAGATAAGCATAATGGCCGCCCATCATGACCATACCGGCCTGTTCCTCTTCTAAGAGACCATCCGTATGCAGACAGGCGGAAGCCTTAAAAAACGGGCACACAAGCTTCTGCGTCAGCACATTGGAGCTTTTCCATAACACCGGTTCTTTTTCCCCGGATGGATTCAGGGCATATAAACGCAGAAAACCGGGGCGCTCTGTCAGGGAATAAAAAGATTCCTTAGGATTTCCAAGCCACTGCCACATCAGATTCAGGTCTGCCGCTTCAAAATCATCGGAAGCTTCCAGAGAACAGGGTTCTTCACTGATGCCCGTATTCGGCTTTTTACAGACAAGACAAGGCTCGCCGCATCCGTCCTGCGCATTTTCGCCCATAACAGGCCAGTCGTTCTCCCATACCACCGGCTGCGCATGCACGATTCTGCCATATAAGCCTCTGTCCTGAAAATGGACAAACCATTCGTCGCCGTTCACCGTATCCACAAGCCCGCCCTGATGCGGCCCGTTTACGATCGTATTCCCCTGTTTCAGGACAATTTTTTCTTCATAAGGCCCATAGATATTTCTGGAGCGGAGCGCGGTCTGCCAGCCGGTCTTCACGCCTCCCGCCGGGGCGAGAATATAATAATAGCCGTTACGTTTATAGACCTTAGGCCCCTCTATCGTCGGCTGCATTTCCACGCCGTTGTACAGAATATGGTCTTCTCCGATCGCCTTCGTTCCATCGGGAGACATCGGGAAAATGCCGAGATAGCTCTTAAAGCCGATACGGCTCTTCGCGTATCCGTGAATCAGATAAGCCTTCCCGTCGTCATCCCAGAACGGACAGGAATCGATCAAACCCTTCCCTTCCAGCACGAGCACCGGTTCATCCCATTTTCCGAGCGGATCCTCCGCGCTCACCATGAAAAAGCCTTCGTCCGGCATTCCATAGTAAATATAAAAACGGCCGTTATGATATCGGATCGCCGGCGCCCACACCCCTTTTGAATGCTGCGGTATATCGTATTCTTCATAATCGATCTTATCGATCGCATAATTCACGAGTTTCCAGTTCACCAAATCTTTGGATGTCAGAATCGGAAGGCCCGGCACATAGTTAAAGCTGGACGCCGTCATATAATAGGTATCTCCTACCCTGATTACATCGGGATCCGAATAATCCGCAAAAATAATCGGATTCTTAAATGTACCGTCTTCCAAATCGGGTTTCCACAAATACTCTTTTTCCATCTTCATGCTCCTTTCCTCGTCAACGCTTTCCGGTCTGTCACAGATAATGAAATTTTCGGTTCATTTCATTATCAAAAATGGCTCAGGTCAATGTCCTGAGCCATTTGTCCGCAGGCGGACGCCCGCCGCCTGCCTTATCATAATTCATCTAACAATAAGTCCTTATAGACTCCGCCTAATTCCTTCAACCCTCTGGCAATACATCCTCCATACATGACGGCGCCCGCATACTGCAGATGCGTATTGTCGGTAAGCCCCTCCATATGATAAGGATATTTTCCTTCCGGTATGTGCATATACCAGCCCTTGGAAGCCTCAGCCCCTGCTCTGGTCATTTCCGCACGGCTCATGCTATTCAAATCGATTACGGGCACATCCAGCTTCTTCGCTGTGCGTTTCATCGCTTCCACATAATCACCATGCACTCCCGGGCCAAGCGTTTTATCATCGATAAAACATCTTCTTTCCAGAGGCGTTATCAGCACCGGCAGAGCTTTCTTATTCCGTGCCACATTGACGAATTTCTCCAGATTGACCATATAATCGGAAAAAGGTTCCGTATACCGTTCAGGATCCTCGATTTTCTCATCGTTATGACCGAACTGGATAAAAAGAAAATCTCCCTCCGTAATCTTATCATAGATAGCGGGCAGTCTGGATTCATCAATAAAGCTCTTCGTGCTCCTGCCATTTTTCGCATGATTCTCGACCTTCACCTCCGGCTTCAGAAACAGGTGGAATATCTGCCCAATGCCAGTCTGCGGATATGTCGTGATATCATTATATTGTACGGTGGAATCACCGGCCCAGAAAATTGTCGCCATTTACTGCCTCCGAAACTTTTTATTCCTTAACTGCTCCGACATTAACGCCCTGTACGAAATATTTCTGCAGGAACGGATACAGAATCATGAACGGAATAACAACAACGATGATCGCCGCATTCTTAATCGTATTCTCCGTCGCGTTTCCGGCTGCCGTCGGCAGGTCGCTGCCCATGATCATACCGCGCAGCTTCATCTGGAAGTTGTATAAATCGGAATTGTTGATATACAATTTGTAATGGGTATAGTCGTTCCAGTAGGATACCGCATACATCAAACCGATGGAAGCAAGCGCCGGCTTCGACATCGGAAGTACGATCTTGATAAACGTCTGCATCGGCGTACTGCCATCCAGGGTGGCGGCCTCATACAGACTGGCCGGAATTCCTTCGAAGAAGTTCCGCATCAATACCAGATTGTATACATTCAATGCCGGATACAGGATTACGACCCACAGCGTATTCGTCAGATGGAACTGCCGCAATACCAGATATGTAGGAATCATACCGCCGTTGAAGATCATCGTAAAGAGCAGCAGATTCGCAAAAATCGTACGTCCCGGCATTTCCCACTGAATCAGTACATACGCGCCTAATGTCGATAATGTCAGCGCGAGCACCGTACCAACGACGGTCGTCAAAACAGAAATCATCAGCGGACGGGACAGCGTCGGGTTCGACAATACCTGCTGATATCCGTCAAGACCGAATTTTTCCGGCCACAGTTTCATACCATATGCGGTTCTCAAATCAAAGGAGTCAACCAGTATCTTCCAGATCGGTATAATAATGATCAAAGCTACGATAATAAATACAAGGCCGTTTATCACCGAGAAGACTTCTATTTTCTTTCTTTTTTTCATATCTCTTCTCCCTCCTATACAATTCCGCGGCCATCGCGTACTTTCTTGCTCCACTGGTTACATACGAGCACGAGTACCATGCCGACTAATGATTTGAATAGACCAACGGCGGTCGTATATCCGTAGTTCGGAATCGAACCACTGTTAAAACTCTGATAATAGATATATGTTTCGAGAACGTTGGAAACATCCAGTACCGCATCGTTCTGCAATACGAAAACAGGCTCGAACAAATTCATGACCTTGGCAAGGTTCAGAATAATAACGGTCAAAATTGTATTTGCGATCGCCGGGAATGTGATATAGCGCATCTTGCCCCAGCGCCCTGCGCCGTCGATGGACGCCGCCTCATAAAGATCCAGATTCATGCCGGCCAGCGTCGCCATAAAGATAACGGTCTGCCACCCTGTCTCCTTCCACAGCTGAATCATATAGAAGGTGCCGCGCCATGTCTTGGAACTCCCCAGGAAATAGATCATATTGCTGGAATCTACGAGTCCCATATTTACAAGGAGCGTATTCACAAGGCCCTGTCCTGTCGGCGCCAGAACCAATGAGAATAAGGATGCCGTAACGACCCACGATAAGAAGTGCGGCAGATAAATAATCGTCTGCACGACTTTCTTGAAATGGATGTTGACGATTTCGTTTAAGAACAGGGAAATGAGAACTGCTACGAATGTTGTCAGAATCAATCTGATAACGCTGATCTGCAGCGTATTCCAGAATGCCGACCAGAAACCCGGCATACCGAACATCTTGGTGAAGTTCTCGAGCCCTACGAACGAAGGATCTTTAATTCCGTTGTAATTGGTAAACGCATATCTTACCCCAAGCATGGGCAGATAATAGAAAATAAGCGCAAAAACCAGAATCGGAAGAAACATCACATAAAATCCCGCATATTTCTTCATCCTAACCCCCAATGGTTTATTCGATCCCGGACTTGTCTGTTTGGATTGTGTTTTCTTCATTAATTGCCTCTCTTCCTTCCCCGATAAAATGAATTACCTTTTCATATATGAAAATTTTATGAATGATATGGAGCTATGGAATCCCATAGCTCCATATATGATTTCTTTTCCGAAATTTTCAAAGGGAAAAGATATATTAGGTTTTTATTACTGATTCAAAGAATCAACAATCTGCTGTGACCATGCAGCGCCGCCGTCAGATTCATACTTCGCATAGCCTTCTTCGATGGTCATCTCGCCCATAGCGACCTTTGCAACGATTTCATTCTTCAAAGTCGTCAGATCGCCGTTGTACTCTGTCATCGCATCCGTACTCGGAATCAGATCCGCCGTTACGCAGTTCGCAGCAAACATTTCTGCCGCTGCCTTTGCTTCCGGTGCGGTTGCCTGTTCTGCCGGATCATCCGCCAGCTCAACAAGTGCAAGAGCTGGATCAATGTGAGCTTTGGTATACTGTGTGCCAGGCGTTTCCATGTTATCTAACATATGGAATTCACCTTCCGCGTAAACCTTCTCTTTAGACTCGCCTTTATCGTTCGTCTCGCCCGCGTATAATGTTTCAGCAGCTGTTGACCAGTGTACACCTTCTACGCCATACGAGAAGAGGAACTGAACATCCCCCCCGTCCTGCATCGCTTCGATGAAGTATTTGAACACGCCTTCCGGATTCTCACAGGTAGATGAAATACACCATACCGGAGGAATACGGTCAAGGTATGCGCCGACTTCCGCGATCGGCGCCATTGCAACCAGTTCGCTGTCAACACCGTTGTTTTCGAGGTTGTTCTTCAGGTTAGACGCCCATGTGCCTGCCCAGTAGGTGAATACGCCGAAGTCATCGCTGTAGAATTTGTTACGGCAGTCAGCCGTACCGTTCGTCAGTGTCGTCGGGTCAATTACTCCCTTTGCATAAGCGTCCGCCAGTCTCTCAAGAGCAGCTTTCATAGCGTCCTCTGTAAAGCCGTCTGCATAGGTGCCGTCATCTTTGATATAGAAGCTCGGATGAGCGTCCTGATAGAACTCAGGCAGATAGTTGACATACGGAGCTTCCGGTCCGATAAATCCTGCTGCCGTTACGCCAAATGTATTGCCGTTCGTACCGTCGCCGTCCGGATCGCCGTTCGTGAACGCTTCCAGCATTGCGAGATATTCGTCATAGTTCGTCGGAGCGCTCGTGATGCCGCAGTTGTCCATCCACGCTTTCTTCACATAGGTAACACAACCGTTACCACGCGCGGAAGGCATGCCGTACAGTCTGCCATTCAGCTTAACGCCCTCAACAACGCCCGCGCCGTTGTACGCTTCCTGTCTTGCCTTCAATTCAGAGTTTTCCCACGCATCCGTCATATCCCAGAGTACGCCTTCAGCGGCATAGGCTGAATAATATGTACTGGAAAGAATAAAAACATCCGGCCAGTCGCCGCTCGCGATTGTCTGACCTACAACGTCAAAATAAGCGTCATGGTCAGGCTGGATAACATTGTATTTAATTCCGGTCAGTTCTTCCAGTTTGGCAAAGAACTCTGCCTGGCCGTTCTCTTTTGTGAAAACGGTACCGTCGATCATGACAGTGATTTCTTCCGGCTTCTCAATATCGGCTGCCGCAGCCGTATCTGTCGATGCCGCATTGTCCGTGCTGCCTGTATCTGTTGTAGCAGCCGCATTGCCCGCCGCGTTATCAGTGGTGCCGGAAGTATCCGAACCACCGCCGCATCCTACCAGGGATGCTGTCATAGCAGCGACCATGAACAAAGAAATAATTTTCTTTTTCATAAAAACCTCCTTATTAGAATATAAATAATTTTCTTTAGATGTGATTGCAATCATCTATTATTTATTATATAGCCATAAGGAGGTTATGTCAAAACTTTTTTTCGATTTAAAACTGTGATTTCAGATGATTTCAGATTTTAAATACTGAAATTTCAGACTTCAATTCCTGCATATTGTCTCCGAGCATATCCGCCGTCCTGTTCAGATTCTCCACATTCGTCAGCAGCCTGCCCGCGATATCTTTGACCTTTTCCGCCCTGTCCGCAGTCTCCTCAATGATATTGGAAATATTCTGAACGCCCAGAACGGTATCTCCGCGCTCGACATCCGCTTTTTCCATGCTTGTGACGATCTCCCGCAGGCCTCCTGCCAGCGCGCTCATCTGCCGGCGCATATCGCCGAACACCCTGATGACCTGCTCTACCGCCTCGCCCTGCAGATCGACCATCTTCTGCGCCTGCTGCGCATTCTGTACGCTGCTCTCGGTCTGATCCATAATATGTGTTACATTGCGCTGGATCTCGCCTGCCGCCCCTGCAGAATCATCGGCCAGCTTCCGGATCTCTTCCGCAACGACCGCAAAGCCTCTTCCCGCCTCGCCGGCTCTCGCCGCCTCGATAGACGCGTTCAGCGAAAGCAGATTCGTCTGCTCGGAAATAGACGTGATCGTCTCCACAAAGGAATTGATGATTTCATACTCTTTCTTCAACGATTCAATACTGCTTCCCACTTCGGAAGTGATCTCCGTCGTCGTGCGGGCGCGCTCTCCAAGAAGCCGGACATACTCCATTCCCTGACTGATCATATTTTCATTCTCGCCCACAAGCGCTTCCACTTTTTCAATAACCCTGTTGACTTCCTGCAGCTCATTGGATAAAATATCCGTCCTCTCCACGCATTCGGCCGCATTCTCCGACTGTCTGCGGATTCCTTCATGGATTTCGTCGATTGCACGCGTGATATCCTGCGAGCAGTCGTTGATCGCTTCTGAAACCTCTTCCACGCTGCCGGCCGATTTCTCCAGTTCATTCGTCGCGTTGGTAACTTTATTGACGAGTTTTTTCGTATTCGTGATCATATTGGTCGCCGAACCCGCAAGGCTTCGGAACTCGTCGCGGCTCCTCGCCTCCACCGTAATCGTCAGGTCTCCCTCCGCCACTTCTCCGAACCGTCTGGAGAACCGCTTCATATTCGCCTGAATGCCTCCGGCCACCATGACGCCGATGATCAGCGCGATAATGCAGGCCAGGATCGTAAGAACTACCGTCGTCATCCTGATTTCCTGCGCCTGGCTCGTTACGACGTCCATCGGCACCAGCGCGCATACGGTAACATCTTCAATGGACTCGCTTCTGCTGTAAAAGAACAGATACTTTTCATCGCGGAAGCTGATTTCCGAAGAACCCTGCGTCTGCCCCGCGCCGATCTGATCATAAAAATCCTGCCCGAAAAATACTTTCTCTCCCTCTGCGAAACTGCTTTTCTGTCCTTCCTCAAGCTGTTCCACAATAATTTCTCTGCCATTCTCGGTTATGAAACCGATGACGCTCCCTTCTCCCAGGTCAAGCCCTTCCAGAAGGCCCTCTATTTCGGACCGCTTAATATCGATGACGACGCATCCGTTCTTGGATCTGCTCAGGATCTCAAAGGCCATAATATAGTCGTTCTCCGCCACTTTCAGCTTCTCATCTATGAGCGGATGCAGATCGATCCAGCTTTCAATTCCTTTATCTCCTTCCACCTGCGCCCTGTAATCGGTCAGAAAACCCGGAACGCTTGCGCCGGAGGCGGTTGTAATCACATTAACGTCTTCTTTCGGAATAATATGTATCTGGTTGATAAACGGAATCGAAGTGCTGGACGATATCATATCCGTGTTGATATTGCGCATAATTTCCTTCAGCTCTATCGGGGATTCGACAGTCCCCTGCAGATATTTTCCGACGTCGCCGTCAAAGGCATATTTCAGGCCCTCTGCTTTGATAAAATCGCAGCTCATTTCGATATATTCTTTGGACATCGCGATCGTCTGCAGCGTCGATTCCTGAAATTTCTCGCTCAATCCTTCGGCCGCCTTCTGAGAAGCGGAAACGCCGATAACGATCATAAACGCGATCGGCACGAGGAAACAGATCACGATCTTATTGCGGATCCCGAACAGCATAAAACCCGAAGATCTGCCGGATTCTTTTTTTCCGGCCTTTTCCTTTCCGGATTCCGCCTTTTTCTGCTCTTTTTCGGCTTTCTTCTCTTCCTTTTTCGCAGAACGGTCTTTCTTCTCCGTCCTGCGGACGCCGTTTTTCTTTTCCTCTATCTCATTTCCACCCGTTTTCGCGGATTCTGTTTTCTTCATCATAATCGCACGCTGTCCTCCCTCTCTTTTCCAAACTTCCCGTAACTCCGTACCATCCCCATTATCTGCCGATAAATCAATTATACAACACTCTTCGGAATTTTGAAACAATTTTCCCATTTAAACCACGGAAATCCTTTACCCGGACATTCTCTGTGCTATAATAAAGGCATCAAACGAAACGAGGTAAAATCCTATGCAGACACTTACATTTGAAAAGGCTTCCCCGGAGTCCGCCGGCATTCCGGGCGGCGCCATCATGCAGTTTATCAAACGGCTGGCCGCGCGCCGGATTCCCATGCACAGCCTGCTCCTGATGCGGCACGACAGGCTGGTCTTCGAGGGGTATTATGCGCCTTACGACGCCGATACCCTGCACCGCATGTTCTCCATCAGCAAAAGCTTCACTTCCATCGCCATCGGCCTGCTCGCCGAGGAAGGCAGGCTTTCTCTGGAGGATCCGATCATCCGGTATTTTCCGGAAAAACTCCCGGAACAGGTACATCCCTGGACCGCCGCCATGACGATCAGAGATATGCTGATGATGCGTTCCTGCCATGCCGCCACCACCTATAAGCTCAACCTGGACGCGGACTGGGTGGAAAGCTTTTTTACCGTGCCGCCGACGCACCCGGCCGGAACTCTTTTTCACTATGACACCTCATCGCCCCATACGCTCTGCGCCCTTGTGGAAAAAATGACCGGGCTTCCGATGCTGGATTATCTGAAAAAAAAGCTCGCGCCCCTCGGTCTTTCGGAAGCATCTTACATGATCAGGGACCCCTTCGGCGTATCCATGGGCGGTTCCGGCCTCGTGGCCCTTCCCCTGGATATGCTGAAATTCGGCTATTTCATCGCGCACAGGGGAAATGTCCTCGGAAAGCAGCTGCTTTCCGCCTCTTATATCGATATGGCGGTATCGCATTTAAGCGATACATGCGTGACTGCTCCCCTGCCGAGTGAAGCGCAGGGCTATGGCCTGCAGTTCTGGCGCGGCGCACATAACGGCTATACCTGTTACGGCATGGGCGGGCAGCTTATTATCTTTCTGCCCGATTATGATCTGATCTGCGTTACGACCGCGGATACGCAGGATATCGCGGGCGGCAACCAGCAGATTTACGACGCCCTCTACGAAGAACTCCTCCCCCATATGCAGGAACAGGCCCTTCCCGAAACGCCGGAAACCGCAGAGCGCCTGGCACAGACAGCCGCGTCTCTCCGGCTGGAGCCCCTGTCCGGCTCCCGCACCTTTGACGCCGCAGATACAATAAACGGCAGGACCTTCCGTATCCGGACGGAAAATACCGGATTTGAAAGTCTTGCCGTTCATTTTGATAAAAATTCCGACAATCAGGACGTCGGAACACTCTCTTTTTTGTACAGACAGAAGCCCTGTTCGATACAATTCGGCCTCGGCAGCCTGCAGACCGGCATTTTCCCGCTCTATGGCCAGCGCTATGCCGCAAGCGGCGCATGGCTTTCGGACGGTACGCTTTATATCAAAGCGCACATCATCGACGAGTATGTGGGCAGCGTACATTTCCAGCTTTCCTTCGGCGAAGATGACCTGACCGTTTTCATGCGCAAGAAAGAAGAAAGCCTGTTTCAGGAATTTAACGGGCATCTGTATTGTACGGCTGAAAAACGTCAGTTTTCCAGCGCGTCCCATAACCCCTGAATATATTTTCCCGCAGTCTCCGCGTTTTCAGGAACCGTATTTTCCAACGTCACATGGATATACGGTTTCTCTTTTTTGATGAAGCGGATGATTTCTTCGTAGTTCATCTCGCCCGTACCGGCCGCTACGGAAACCAGCCCGCCGTTCTCCACCCGGAAATCTTTGATATGCACTACGGCAATGTCCCTGCCCAGCGTTTCCAGCGCATCGCGGACGATCTGCTCCCGGTCTTCATAATTGCTGATATCTAACAGATTGACCGGATCAAAGATAATCTGGAGATTCGGGGAATCGATTTCGTCCAGCACCCTTCTCGCCCGCGCCGGGCTGCATACGATATGCTTAAAAACCGGCTCGATCGCAAAAATCACGCCCATCTTTTCCGCATATTCTACAACGGGCCTTAAATTTTCGATAAAAATCTGCAGCGCCTCCTCAGAATGATTGCGCTCCTCGTACTTGTACGCCTCGTTGACGGCCCCCGTTTCCGTACCGACCACGCCGGCGCCGAGCAGCGAAGCGAAACGGATATGCGCCAGATAGCGCTCCTGATTCTTTTTCAGGCTTTCTTCATTCGGATTGGCCAGATTCAAATAGCATCCGAGCACGGCGATATCGATCCCCGCTTCCGCGAACAGCTTTCTCAGATAACATGCAAAGCCCGGCGTTAAAGCGCTGTCCGCCACCGAATATTCGGAAATCACCTTGGAAAGCGCCAGATGGCCGCAGCAAAATCCCTGCGCCGCCGCGATCTGCAGGCGCTCCTGAAGCGGCGCCTTTTTAATATCATGTAAACGTATTCCTAACTGCATCATACATCTCCTCACTTTTGTTCAACCTGTAGTCTTCATCTTTGTTCCAGCTCTTCGACGCCCTGCAGCTCCAGCAGCTCGCCTTCCGCGCCTTCGATCGTTACGTTATCGAGAATCAGCTTTTTCACGTTCACGGCATGAATCCCTTTTTTGGAACAGGGATCTACGCCGTCCGACATGATCGGCACATCCGTTTTCGCCTCTTCCGCAAAGGAAATCGAACAGTTCCGCATCTCGATCTTTTCGATCTTCTGTTCCGGCAGCCCTTCAAAGAAGATCGCCGCCACATGACAGTTGACCGCATGAATATTTTCGAACAGAAAATGCTTCATCGCAGGCGTCCGCCCGTCCACCGGGCAGGCCTCTCTGGACTGCACATACTCCGTTTTCCCATCGGGGTCGCAGAAGTAAAAAGCGTTGGCGGTAAACGGCGTCATAACGTTGTCCATCTCGATATCCCGGAATACGATGCCGTCCAGAACGGAATCCTCGCCGCGCCCTCTCCTCGTTTTGATCCGCAGCCCTCTGTCCGTATGGGAAAAACGGCATTTCTCCACGAGCATATTGCGTACGCCCGCGCCGATTTCGCTTCCCGCCGTGACCGCGCCGTGGCCGTTTTCCATCAGGCAGTGGCATACATGGATATTCTCGGAAGGCTTTTTATATTTTTTTCCCATATAGACTTTCCCGGACTTGACCGCGATACAGTCGTCTCCCAGCGAAAAATGGACTCCCGTAATTTCCACGTTCCGGCAGGATTCCGGATCGAGTCCGTCCGTATTCGGAGATACCTGCGGATTCTGTACTTTCAAACCGGCAAACAGAAGGTCGTCGCTGAAAAACGGGTGAATGACCCATGCCGGGCTGTTTCTGAACGTCAGCCCCTGTACCTGTATCCTTTCGCAGTGATTCAGGAATAACATTCTCGGCCGGAAGGCCCCGACCATCACTTTAGGATTGTTCCACCAGTTCTCTTTCGACGCGCATCCGTCGATAACGCCCTCCCCGTAAATCTTTACATCGGAAACGCCGATCCCGGAAACGATTCCGGCGAACATCGGCAGCGGATTGCCTTCCCATGTGCCAAGATGATATTCGTCCGTTTCGTCATAGCTCTCGATCCTGCCCGGGAACTTCGCAAAACGGTTCCTGTCCGTCTCCGCCCGCAGCTCCGCGCCCTTTGCAATTTCCAGGTTGATGCCGCTTTTTAAAAAAACGCTTGTAATTTTATATTTCCCCTTCGGAACCAGGACACGGCTCTTTGGCGGGCAGGCCATGATCGCCGCCTGAATAAAGCCGGTATCGTCCGATACGCCGTCTCCGGCCGCCCCCAGCTCTTTTACATTAATTGTAACAAACTCTTCTTCCGTCCGGAAAGAAATGTTTCCAAGCTCCGCGCCCTCTTCGTCCCGCACAGCCAGCGTATAATCCGTATCCGGTTTCAAATCAAACAGGCTGGTAATGACCGTATCTGCCGTTCCATATTCCCCGCCATTTAATAACAGTTGGTATTTTTTCTTCGTCTCATAGGCGCCGCCATCATTCAGTTCAAATGCCGCGCTCCGCGCCGTTTTCATAATCAGCCGAATGTCCATGCTATACCCCCTATATCCTTTCTTGGTTACTCTGTCGCAATTTCCATGATACAAAAAAAGCGGCGCTGCGCCCAATGGCACAGCGCCTTTAAAGATGATTCCCGCATTTCATTGCGGAACGTCTTCAGAACTTCTTCCCACGCTTTTATTGCGGCTGTTTCCCAATGTATGCAAGAATACCGCCGTCTACATATACAACATGGCCGTTGACAAAGTTGGACGCATCGGATGCGAGGAATACTGCCGTACCCTGAAGATCCTCCGCTTCTCCCCATCTTGCCGCAGGAGTCTTTGCGATGATGAACTGATCGAACGGATGTCTGGAACCGTCGGGCTGAACCTCGCGCAGCGGCGCCGTCTGAGGCGTTGCGATATAGCCGGGTCCGATACCGTTACACTGAATGTTGAATTCGCCATATTCGGATGCGATGTTCTTTGTAAGCATTTTCAGACCGCCTTTTGCAGCCGCATATGCGGATACGGTCTCACGGCCGAGCTCGCTCATCATGGAGCAGATGTTGATAATCTTGCCATGGCCTTTTTTGATCATGGACGGGATAACCGCTTTGGATACGATGAAAGGAGCGTTCAGATCAACGTCGATGACCTGTCTGAATTCAGCCGCCGTCATATCGCACATCGGGATACGTTTGATGATACCGGCGTTGTTTACCAGGATATCGATAACGCCGACTTCCTCTTCTACCCTGGCAACCAGCGCGTTTACCTGCTCTTCATTCGTTACGTCGCATACATAACCGTGCGCTTCGATGCCTTTTTCCTTGTAAGCCGCAATGCCCTTATCAACCAGTTCCTGTTTGATATCATTGAAAACGATCGTCGCGCCGGCTTCTGCATATGCGGTAGCAAGCGCAAAACCGATTCCATAAGATGCACCTGTTACGAGCGCTACCTTACCTTCCAATGAAAATTTGTCTAAAATCGCCATTTCTTTCTTCCTCCTTTATTTTAAGTGGCTTATTTATAACGTAACACCCTGTTTGAAAATTGCCATGTCGTGGAAGCCAGCTTCCTCGCTGCATACCTTTTTCCCAGAGGCTACCGCTACTACATAGTCGAACAATTCCTGCGCCGTCTCTTCGATGTCCTTATCCTCCACCAATACGCCGGCGTTAAAGTCGATCCAGTTCTTCTTTTTACCCGCAAGCGCGCTGTTGCTGGAAATCTTGACCGTCGGCACCGGCGATGCAAAAGGCGTTCCGCGTCCGGTCGTAAAAAGTACGATGTGGGCGCCGCTCGCCGCAAGGGCCGTAGAAGCTACCAGATCGTTTCCCGGTGCGCTGAGCAGGTTGAGCCCTGCCTTTTCCACACGCTCTCCATATGCCAGCACCCCTTTGACCGGAGCGCTTCCGGATTTCTGCGTACAGCCGAGAGACTTATCTTCCAATGTGGAAATACCGCCTTTTTTATTTCCCGGCGAGGGATTCTCATAAATCGTCTGATGATTGTCTTTAAAATACTGTTTAAAATCGTTGATCAGCTTGACCGTCTCGTCGAACAGCTCTTTATTCTCGCATCTGTTCATAAGCAGCGTTTCCGCGCCGAACATCTCCGGCACTTCCGTCAGAATCGTGGTTCCTTTTTTGCTGATCAGCAGATCGGAAAACTTTCCGACCAGCGGATTGGCCGTGATACCGGAGAAACCGTCGCTTCCGCCGCACTTCATGCCGATGATGAGCTTCGATACGCTGACCGGCTCCCGTTCAAAACCCGACGCATAGGAAATCAGTTCGTCCAGCAGCTTCCCGCCCGTCTCCATCTCGTTTTCCGTCTCCTGGCTGACCAGGAATTTCACCCTGTCCGGATTAATCTCGCCGATATATGGTTTCAGCACTTCGATATTGCTGTTTTCGCATCCCAGGCCCAGCACCAGCACGCCGCCCGCATTGGGATGGTTGATCAAATCCGCCAAGATCGTTCTCGTATGCTCCTGGTCGTCGCCCATCTGGGAGCATCCATAAGGATGCGGGAAAGCGATGACTTCCTCTACCGAGCCTTTCAGCCGCCCGTTCGCCGCTTTCGCAAGCGCCGTCGCGACATTGTTCACACAGCCCACCGTCGGGATGATCCATATCTCGTTGCGGACGCCCACCTTGCCGTCCGGCCTCTGATATCCCATAAACGTTGCGTCGGCCGTCGTTTCCTCTTTGACCGGTGTCGGCTCATAGCTGTATTCCAGCAGATCGCCCAGCGCCGTTTTGACGTTATGCGTATGTATCCATGCACCTGCTGCAATCGCTTCTTTCGCATTGCCGATACGGAATCCGTATTTTACGACATCGCCGCCCTCCGCGATATCGCAGAGCGCCATTTTGTGCCCGGCGGGAATCGTTTCTTTGGCAGTTACCTGTATGTCCCCGGCGTTTACCGTTTCCCCCGCCGCGATTTCCTTAATCGCCACAATGACGTTATCGTTTTCATGAATCTTTATATAGTCTTTCATCAAAAACCACCATTCCTGCTCAGCCCGCAAACCGGGGCATAAGCATAATATTTACATGGCCTGCCTTTCGCACGGCCTGTTTTATAAGGATCCTTAACCGAAAATCTTCTCCATCGTCTTGCGCATTCCAATCGCGCGGATGTCCGTCAGATAAGAAACGATCGCGTCTTCCACGCCTGCGGGCGCGCTCAGATCCTGTCCCCAGAAATCCTCGTTGGCAAGTACCGCATGCGCAAATTCCGCAGGCTCTTTGCTGCTGTTTTCCGCGAAGAACTCAAGTACCGCGGCATCGTCCATAACATTGTATTCCTGTCCGTCGCGATGTCCGATCAGCGCCTTGTCCCTGATTTCCGTTCCGGTATAGAACGCCATCAGCGCCGCGAGCGAGAATGCCAGATGCGCCGGAACCCTGCCTTCTTTCTCGATATAGCCTAAGAAGCTCGGCATACATCTCGCTCTCCATTTGGAAACGGAGTTCAGTGAGATCGATAAGTGCGCATGTTTTACATACGGATTGTTAAATCTTGTCAGGACTGCTTCCGCGAACTCCTCAAGCTCCTGTCTGGGAAGCGTCAGGGTCGGAATAACCTCGTCGAAAATCGTCGCTTTGATAAAGTTCAGAATCAGCTCGTCATTCATGGACTCTAATACGATATCGTTTCCGCACAGATAGGAAGCCAGTACGAAAGACGTATGCGCGCCGTTCAGGATGCGGACTTTCCTCTGCTTGTACGGTTTCTGGTTGTCTGTAAAGATGACCGGAAGCCCTGCCTTTGGCAGCGGCAATTCATCGCTGATATCCTTTGCGCTTTCAATTACCCAGAGTGCAAAAGGTTCGCCCGTTACGATCAGGTTGTCCTGATAACCGAATTCCTTACAAAGCTCCTCAGCCTCATCTCTCGGATATCCCGTAACGATTCTGTCTACCAGCGTGGAAGTGAATACGCAGGCGCCGTTAATCCATGCGGTAAAGCCGTCCTCCAGATTCCACAGCTTTGCGAGCTTTAATACGCATTCTTTCAGGTGGATCCCGTTATCGTCGATCAACTCTACCGGCAGCATTATCAGGCCTTTATCCTGTGCTCCGTCAAAATGTTTATACCTTTCATATAAGAACTTCGTCAGTTTGCCCGGATAAGTCCTGGGCGGATTCAGCTCTATTTTGTCCGTGTCGTCATAAACGATGCCAGCCTCCGTCGTATTGGAAACGATGAAGCGCAGCGTGTCCAGCTTCGCGAATTCCGCATATTTCTCATACTCGCCATAAGCGTCTACAACATCCGTTACGCTCGTTACGATACGGTTGATCCGCCTGGGCTCGCCGTCTACGATTCCTCTCAGCTGTACCGTATACTGGCACTCCTGTTGATGAAAGCGATCCAGCGTACCGAATTCGATCGGTTTTACCAGCACGATATCACCGTCAAATTCTCCCTTTTCATTGGCGATATCGATCATATAATCGACGAATGCGCGCAGGAAGTTACCCTCTCCGAATTGAAGCACCTTGACCGGTCTTTCTTTTTTCCCCGTTTTCTGTTTGCTTAAAAGTTCCATTTGCTGCAAAATCTCCTTTCCCCATATCGGCCGCTCTTGTTTTTCGTGCATTTCTTCAAATGTAAGCAGTTTCATATTTGTATTTTTTCACATTTTTTCCAATAAGTCAATATGTATTTGGAACAATTTTTATATTTTTTATAGGTTCCGCGGCAATATTTTAAATTTTTTTACATTTCGAACAGATTCTACAAAGGTTTTTATATTTTTCAGGGATTTTATATTGCTTTATTTTTCTTCATAATGTATAATAGGCTCAATCATATTGTAACCGTTTTCATAAGCATGGTTACTGGAATTTTTGATAACAGATCCGCACAGGCGGATAAGAGGTGGCGCGCGAATGGCAATGACGATCTATGACATTTCGCAGAAAGCCGGCGTATCGACCGCAACGGTCTCCCGCGTATTGAACGGCAGCGGAAATGTCAGCCCATCCACACAGAAAAAGGTAATGGATATCATCGAAGAGTATGGCTATATACCGAATGCTTTCGCACGCGGCATGGGACTTCGTTCGTTAAAAACGGTGGGTATTTTATGCGCCGATTCTTCCGATCTGTTTACCGCCAGGGCCATCTATCTTCTGGAGCAGGAGCTGCAGGCGAACGGATATGAATCCCTGTTATGCTGCACCGGCTTTAACCTCGGCGTAAAAAAGAATTATCTGAATCTGATCCTTTCCAAGAAGGTAGACAGCATCATCCTGGTAGGCTCGAATTTTATCGCCCCGACGGAACTGGAGAACGAATATCTGAATGAAGCCGCTTCCCATGTCCCGATCATGCTGTTGAACGCTTCCTATCATCATCCCAATGTATACAGTACCCTGTGCGATGACGGCGCTTCCATGTATGAAGCCGCTTCCGCAATGATCCGCTCCGGGATTTCCGATATCATTTATCTGTATAATTCCAGCTCCTACAGCGGCCTGAAAAAATTGCAGGGGTTCCGTTCCGCGTTAGAGGAAAACGGTATTTCCTCTTCCCCGCAGAATATCTGGTTCTATGACGGGAAGCCGGATTCCATTGGGGATATCGCGGATTTTATTGAAAAAATCGCCGATGGCGGCGTCGTTTTCCACGGGCTGCTCGCCGCCGATGATTCGCTGGCGGCCGGCGGAATCAAATATGCGCAGCGCAGGGACCTGCGCATCCCGGAGGACTTTTCCGTCATCGGCTATAACAATTCCGTCCTCACGGCCTGCTGTACCCCGGAGCTGACTTCGGTGGATAACTGTCTGGAAACGCTGGCGCATCAGCTCGTACAGACGCTGCTGCATGTCCTGGCCGGCGAAGAAATGCCGAAAAAAGTCGTTTTTTCCGGAAAACTAATAGAACGCGGCACTACGCGTTTATAAAAATTTAAAACAATACAAATTTAAGAAAGGGGCACTATCATGAAACAATTCATGGACAAAAACTTTTTACTCTCCACGGAAACTGCGCAGAAATTATATTTCGATTACGCAGCGGAAACACCGATTCTGGATTACCACTGCCACATCAATCCGCAGGAAATCTATGAGGACCGGAAATTTGAGAACATCACGCAGGTCTGGCTGGGCGGCGACCATTACAAATGGCGTTTTATGCGTTCCTGCGGCGTAGACGAATACTACATAACGGGCGGCGCGCCGGACAGGGAAAAATTCCTGAAATGGGCGGAATGCCTCGGAAAGGCGATCGGTAATCCGCTTTTCCACTGGTCCCATCTGGAACTTCGGAAATATTTCGGTTACACCGGCGTACTGAACAAAAAATCCGCCGAAGAAGTATGGGAGCTGTGCAATAAAAAGCTGGCCGATCCTTCCATGACCGTCCGCAATATCATCAGGCAGTCGAATGTTACGCTGATCTGCACGACGGACGATCCGGTAGATTCTCTGGAATGGCACAAAAAACTGGCCGACGACGATTCTTTCGACGTACAGGTGCTTCCCGCATGGCGTCCCGATAAGGCCATGAATATTGAAAAACCTGCCTTTACGGAATATCTTGCGACGTTATCGGATGTATCGGGCGTAAAGATCGATACCTTCGCAGATCTGCGCAGGGCTCTGTCCGTCCGCATGGATTTCTTCGCATCCATGGGCTGCTCCGTTTCCGATCATGCGCTCGAATATGTGATGTATGCGCCGGCTTCCGAAGAAGAAATCGAAGGAATCTTTTCCAGACGGCTTTCCGGCGGCAGCGTAACGCGTGAAGAAGAATTAAAATTCAAAACGGCTTTCATGATCTTTGTCGGCAAAGAATATGCGAAACGCGGCTGGGTAATGCAGCTCCACTATGGCTGTAAGCGCGACAACAATACGCTCCGCTTCAATGAGCTCGGCCCGGATACCGGCTATGACTGCATTAACAATTACGCGCCTTCGGCAGAAATGGCGGACTACCTGAACGCTTTGATTCATACGGACGAGCTTCCGAAAACGATCATTTACAGCCTGAATCCGAACGACAATCAGGCCATCGGCACGATTCTCGGCTGTTTCCAGGATTCCACCGCCGTCGCGAAGATCCAACAGGGTTCCGCATGGTGGTTCAACGATCATAAGACGGGTATGCAGGATCAGATGATTTCTCTTGCGAACCTCGGCAATCTGTCCGGTTTCGTCGGAATGCTGACCGATTCGAGAAGCTTCCTCTCCTATACGAGACACGATTACTTCCGCAGAATCCTCTGCGACCTGCTCGGCACATGGGTAGAGAACGGGGAATATCCTGCCGATTATGAAACCTTGGAAGAGATCGTGAAGGGCATCTGCTATCATAACGCGGTGAAATATTTTGGATTTAATTTATAATTTATTTGGGATTTAATTTATAATTTAAGAAAGGATGATGAAAAAATGGAATTGAGAACAGCGGCATCGCCAAGAGATGTCAAACATTACACAACCGAACGCCTGAGAGAAGAATTTTTAATCGACGATTTATTTCAGCCGGATGAGATCAAACTGGTATACAGCCATATCGACCGCATCATTACCGGCTCCGCCGTACCGGTAAAACCTTTACAGCTTACCGCGGGCGACGAGCTGCGCGCGCAGTATTTCTGCGAAAGACGTGAGCTGGGCGTTATTAATATCGGGGAGGCCGGCAAAATCACCATCGACGGCAGGATATACGAGGTCGGCCATAAGGAAGGCATGTATATCGGAATGGGCTCCAGGGATATCGTTTTTGAAAGCGCAGATCCTTCCGCTCCGGCTAAATTTTATCTGAACAGCGCGCCGGCGCACCGGACCTGTCCTACCGTTCTGATCAAACCGGAAGGCGAAGCGGCGGAAGGCGTCGTCATCGTCAAGGACAGCAATAAGGTGGAGCTTGGCTCTTTGGAATCCGCAAACCACAGAACCATCTGCAAGTATATTCTTCCGGGCCAGGTGGAGAGCTGTCAGCTCGAAATGGGTATGACCAGGCTGGAACCGGGCAGCGTATGGAATACGATGCCGTGTCATACGCATGACAGACGGATGGAAGTATATCTGTATTTCGATATGCCGGAAGACGCTCTTGTCATGCATTATATGGGCGAACCGACAGAAACGCGCCATATCATCATGCGGAACGAACAGGCCGTTATTTCTCCGAGCTGGTCCATTCACTCCGGCTGCGGCACACAGGCTTATACCTTTATCTGGGGCATGGTCGGCGAAAATCAGGACTTCGACGATATGGACGACTGCGCAATGAAGGATTTACTGTAGGAAATGCAGGAATAAGAAGGGAGTATTTGAGATAAAATGAAAATCGCACTCATTAACGAAAACAGCCAGGCGGCTAAAAACGAGCTGATTTACAATACTTTGAAAGCCGTCGTAGAGCCGATGGGCCATGAAGTATTTAACTATGGTATGTATTCCGCGGAAGACGAACATCAGCTCACTTATGTACAGAACGGTATTCTTGCCGCTGTCCTCTTAAACGCCAAAGCCGCCGACTATGTTATCACAGGCTGCGGCACCGGAGAAGGCGCTATGCTCGCCTGCAATTCGTTTCCGCAGGTATTATGCGGGCATATCGAATCCCCGCTCGACGCTTATCTGTTCTCTCAGGTAAACGACGGCAACTGCATCGCCCTTCCTTTTGCGGAGAACTTCGGCTGGGGCGGCGAGCTGAACCTGACTTATATTTTTGAAAAATTATTCTGCGCGCCCGGCGGCGGCGGTTATCCGAAAGAACGAGTCGTACCGGAACAGAGAAATAAGAAGATTCTCGACGAAGTGAAAAAAGTGACGCACAACGATATGGCCTCCATCCTCGGACAGCTCGATGCAGAGCTGGTAAAAGGCGCGTTGAGCGGCGAGCATTTCGCAGAATATTTCTTCGCGAACTGTCAGGATGAAACGATCGCGGAAGCGGTGAAAAAGGCGCTGGCATAAGAGATTCGGCGGAGGAAATCCGGCGGAAGCGGCGCCTGTGGTATTTTGAAATTGTAAAAAGCTATGCCTCGGAGAAATCCGGGGGCATAGCTTTTTATATCACATTTATATCTTTCTGATGTAATTCATCTGCGGCTCTCCCGTTATACCCCCATAATAAATATCTCCAAACCGATCACTATCAATATCGCCCCGCCGAAAATAGCCGCTTTATTAGAAAATTTTGTCCCGAACTTCTTGCCAATCTCCAATCCCGCCATGCAGATTACAAAGGTCACGACGGCAATGATCAGCGCGCACACGAGCGCCATGAGCAGGCCGTATTCCGCAATCGTAAAACCGACCGACAGCGCGTCGATCGAGGTTGCCACGCCCTGTACAAGAAGCGCGATCAGGCCGAGTTTTGACTTTTCCATTTCCTCCCCCTCGTTCCGAATGCCTTCCAGAAGCATTTTTCCACCGATAAAAAGCAGTAACGCCAGCGCGATCCAGGGGATAAATTTTTCAAATGCCCGGAAATATTGGACGATCGTATGCACGCATACCCATCCGATCATCGGCATCAACGCCTGAAAAAAGGCAAACACTCCAGCGATTCCGCACATTTTCTTTTTTCTCATAGCGGGCTCGTTCAAGCCGTTCGCGAGCGATACGGAAAAAGCATCCATCGCAAGGCCGACGCCAAGCAGCACACTGTTAAAGAAAAATAACAAATTCCATTCCATCTTTCGTTCCTCCCTAACCATTCTGTAAAATAAAAAAACCAGGTACAGCTGCAAAAACTATACCTGGATATTTATCCGGAAGATACGGACCGCATGTATAGTTCCTGCTATACATGAGTCTCGCAATTTAAAACAAGCCAGACCAGACGGCCAGTATGTTGACTTGCTACGATATACGCTCGCTACTCCCTCATGGAATTTGATTGACAGTATTCTATCACCGGACGCCCTGTCTGTCAAACGCTTTTTCTTTCTCCGGCATTTTCTGTATTTTCCCAAAAAATCTCCGCCGCATCCTCAGGAATGCGGCGGAAATTTTTCGATCGGGCGGTCTTACTGTGCTCCCGCCTGCTTGCGCGCTTCTTTGCAAAGTTCTGTAATTTTGTCAAAATTTCCTGCAGAAATATCGGCTTTCTTGCAGATCCAGCTTCCGCCTACCGCAAAAATTGCAGGATTTGCTGCAAATTCCGCTATATTTTCCGTATTAACGCCGCCGGTAGGGATGAACTGCATATCCGTGAACGGCGCGGCAAGATTCGTGATCGCCTTTAAACCGCCGTATACATTCGCCGGGAAAAACTTAACGACCCGCAGTCCCATCTTACGCGCCGCCATGATTTCTGTCGGCGTAACACAGCCGGGCGCTACATCGATCTGATTCTCCACGCACCATTTTACGGTCTCCTCGTCGAATCCCGGCGATACGATAAATTTAGCGCCCGCCTCTACCGCGTCTTTCGCCTGCTCAAGATTTAACACCGTACCGACGCCCACGATCATATCCGGGCATTCCGCCGCAACGTTACGGATGCTGTCGAGCGCCGCCGCGGTACGAAGCGTGATCTCCATCACGTTGATTCCTCCCGCTAATAACGCTTTGGCTGTGGGAACCGCATCCTTTGCATCCTCGATGACCACTACCGGCACGATGATGGAACTTTTCATGCTGTCTGTTATACTGCTCATTTCATATCCTCCTGAAATAATTATATATTCTTTCTTCTATACCCTGGAAGAATGCCCGTATTCCGGGCATTCTTTCGCGTTAAAAAGATTTACAGCGCAAATCGCAGAACTTCTTAGCGAAACAGCTTTTGCTGTGAGCTTTAGAAGTTCTTCTAACGCTGAACTCTGGCTCCTGCGCCGCCCATGATCGCTTCAACTTCCTTCTTGCTCGCCATCGTGGTATCTCCCGGCGTCGTCATCGCCAATGCGCCGTGCGCCGCGCCATAGTTGACAGCCAGCTCTGCGTCCTCCGTCGTCATCAGGCCGTAGATAAGGCCGGACGCGAAGGAATCGCCGCCGCCGACACGGTCCATGATTTCCAATCCGTTGTAATCTTTTGCCTTGTAAATCTCGCCGTCCGCCCAGCAGATTGCGCTCCAGTCATTTACCGTAGCGGTCTTTACCTGACGAAGCGTCGTTGCGACCGCTTTGAAGTTCGGATAGGTCTTGGCAGCTTCATTTATCATTTTCTTATAGCCGTCCAGATTCAGCGTTTTCAGATTTTCGTCGTTTCCTTCGATTTCGAATCCGAGGCATGCCGTGAAGTCCTCTTCGTTGCCGATCATGACATCCACATATTTCGCGATTTCCTTATTTACTTCCTGCGCCTTAGCCTGTCCGCCGATCGCGCTCCACATGGACGGACGGTAATTCAGGTCGTAAGATACGATCGTGCCGTATTTTTTCGCCGTCTTGATCGCCGCAAGTACGGTCTCGCATGACTGCTCCGACAAAGCAGCGTAAATTCCGCCCGTATGTAACCAGCGCGCGCCCAGCTCTCCAAAAATATACTCGAAATCGAAATCTTCGGGAGTCGCTTTGGAAATCGCCGTATTCGCACGGTCAGAACATCCTACCGCACCGCGGATTCCGAATCCGCGCTCCGTAAAGTTGATACCGTTACGGCATACGCGGCCGATGCCGTCTGTTTTCATCCATTTGATCAGAGATGTATCGACGCCGCCCTGATCGATGAAATCTTCCATCAGCATACCGACTTCGTTATCCGCAAACGCCGTGATAACTGCCGTATTCATCTTAAAGCATTTTTTCAGGCCGCGGATAACATTATATTCGCCGCCGCCTTCCCATGCCCGGAAAGATCTGGCCGTACGGATCCTTCCCTCGCCCGGATCCAGTCTGAGCATTACTTCCCCCAGTGATACCGCGTCAAATTTACATTCGTTCGCCTGCTTTAAACCCAAATTCATGAAAAAATTTCCTCCTGTTCCTTTTACTTAGTTTTCAGACTATTCTTTTTTATTATAATTTGAATTGGAAATATTCTCAATCCCTTTTTACAGTTTTCTAAATTTTTTCTTTCATTTCTCCCCATTCCAAAGCATTCTACGCTGAGGAACACAAGCAGAATCTCAAATTCTGCTCTGCGATCAATAGAATTTGCGACGCTCCGGCACAAATTCCTGATTGAATAAATTACTCATCAGAAAATTTATTCAACCTTTCCATTCTTCCCGCCGGGCAAAAAATAAGACATATAGTTGTTGGCGCATAAAATTCATGATATAATGAGCGTTAACGAGGAAAGCATGCTTGCATGTTTGACGAGCGGCGAATGTTGGTCATGAATCGCAGATTCATGATATAATAACCGCAGAGGAAAATCAAGCGCCGCAGAGCGGCATTTGATTTTCATGCGGTTATTAACGAGCAAGCGTCCGATGAAATCGGACATGGAGCGCTGAAAGCGCGAGCTTGCGAGTTTAGACGATATAATAAACGTAATACAATCGAGAAAGGGAGTATACAAATGATTAAAAAATTTTTTGAAGAATTTAAAACTTTCATCAGCAAAGGAAATGTCATGGATATGGCTGTCGGCATTATTATCGGCGGCGCGTTTACAAGCATCGTTTCTTCCCTTGTAGACGATGTTATCAATCCGATACTCGGTTTATTCGGCGGCGCGAACTTCGATCAGCTCGCATGGAATATCACGGGCGACGTCACACTCTATTATGGAAAATTCATTACCGCCGTAGTCAATTTCCTGATCATGGCGCTGATCGTATTCCTGATCGTAAAAACCATGAATACCGTAATATCCCATACCCACAAAAAAGAAGCTCCAAAAGCTCCTGCGACTAAAATATGCCCATTCTGCAGATCTGCAATTGCAATCGAAGCCACCCGGTGCCCGCACTGCACCTCGCAGCTTGAAAGCATATGCGGCGAAACGACCGCTTAAAGAGTGCCATATATCCGTCCGTATCATGATTTTTCATATATATTTTATTGAAATGTCCATCCAATTATCATAAAATAAAAGAAAAACAATGCAGAAGGAGGTTCCTCAATGAAGCACGCCAACCCATTACTATCCAATAACAACAGCCCCGACAAATTTATAACCATCGGAGAGATTATGCTCCGCCTGACTCCTCCCAATTATGAGAAGATCCGCATGGCGTCTACCTTTGAGGCAAGCTATGGCGGAAGCGAGGCAAATATCGCGCTGGCGCTGGCCAATCTAGGCGTTGACAGCACTTTTTTCAGCGTCGTACCGAATAACAGCATCGGCAAGAGCGCCATCCGTATGCTGCGGAGCAACGACGTTCACTGCACTCCCGTCATTCTGAGCACGCCTGAGCAGACTCCTACACACCGCCTCGGAAGCTATTATCTGGAAACCGGATACGGTATCCGCGCCAGCAAGGTCACCTATGACAGAAAACACAGCGCCATTACGGAATTCGATTTCAGCGCCATCGATCTGAACCAGCTTCTCGACGGCTTTACATGGCTCCATCTGAGCGGCATTACGCCGGCCCTTTCGCCGAACTGCAGGCAGCTTATCATGGACTGTCTGAAAACGGCGAAAGAAAAAGGCCTCACGGTCAGCTTCGACGGCAATTTCCGAAGCAAGCTCTGGACCTGGGAAGAAGCGAGAGACTTCTGTACCGGATGTCTGCCCTATGTGGACGTCCTGCTCGGCATCGAACCCTACCATCTCTGGAAAGACGAAGAAGACCATAGCAAAGGCGATGTCAAAGACGGCGTTCCGTTACAGCCGAGCTACGAACAGGAAGATGAAATTTTCCAGGCTTTCGTTGCCAGATATCCAAACCTGAAATGTATCGCCCGCCACGTCCGTTATGCGCACAGCGGAAGCGAAAACAGCCTGAAAGCTTTTCTGTGGTATGAGAATCATACCTTTGAAAGCAAGCTGTTCACCTTCAATATTCTGGATCGTGTCGGCGGCGGAGACGCTTTCGCAAGCGGCCTGATCTATGCGATGATGCATCATTATAAACCGATGGATATCGTCAATTTCGCAGTCGCGAGCAGCGCCATCAAGCATACCATCCGCGGCGATGCCAACATCACCGACGACGTGGAGAGCATCCGCAACCTGATGAATATGAATTACGATATCAAACGATGAATTTCTGACGAAAGAAAATTTCTAAAAGGAGACATATCCTGAATCAGGGAACAAAATCCTGAAGAAACCGGGGAACAGTCCGTTTAACAGACTTTCCCCGGCCTTTTTATCTTATGACCACGGATCTTTCATGACCGGCACATCCTCTTTTTTCAGCGGCTCCGCCGTTTCATAGGCTACATGATAAGTACCTGCGGCCAGCAGACACATCCCGTCCCGCACATCGGCAAACATGGGATTCTCCCGATCCTCATAAGTTTCCGGGCTGGCATAAGGCAGCATGAGCGCCGCCTGCGCGCCAAAGGGAACCTGCACCGTCATTTCCACATGATTATTATCGGGAATCCTCCAGTGCATCCGGTATTCGCCTGCCGGACTGTCATAGAACGCTTTTAACTCCTGTAATTCCAGGTTCAGCTCCGGCACGATTTTCATAGTCTTCCCGCCCCTGGTTTCCAATGAAAATTTAAGCCCCGCGCCATGCGCGAACATCCACTCCAGTACCGAACCGTAAGCGTAATGATTCAGACTGTTCATGCCGGTGCCGGAAATGCTTCCGTCATCCAATACGGAATTCCAGCGCTCCCATACCGTAGTCGCCCCCAGCTTCACTTCATGGAGCCATCCCGGATACTCTTCATTCAACAGCAGTTTATACGCAAGGCCGCTCATTCCGTAATCGGAAAGCACATGGCACAGAATCGGCGTTCCGATAAAACCGGTGCGGAACTTATAATCGCAGTCCCAGAATAATCTTTCCAACTGCCGTTTTATCAGTTCTTCATTATCCGACAAATGATATTTCAGGGTCAAAAGCAGCGCGGTCTGCGTTTTAATGCAGCAGCGTCCTGTAACGGAATAATACTCTCTTTTTACCTCGGCGATCTGCTCGTCATGAAGCGCCTGATAGGCAGCGCGGTCTTCCTCATGCCCCAGCACGGCCGCCGCTTCCGCCACCAGCCCTGCGCTCACCGCATAATAAAGATTCGCAAGAAAGTCCTCGTCCGTACCTCCTAACATCTGTTCCGCATCCTGTCTGGGATGATCCAGCGCCAGCCAGTCGCCAAAGTGGAACCGCTTCCGCCAGCCATGCTCTTCGCCGTCCACGCCGCGCACATAATCCACCCATGCTTTCATCGAAGCATACTGTCTGCGCAGGATGCTCCTGTCTCCATAGAACAAATACATATTCCATGGAATGATACAGGCGGCATCGCCCCATGCGCAGGCGGCTTCCGTAATGCCTGCGGAAGGCACGACATTGGGAACCATCCCGCCGAGCTGCCGCTGTTCCGAATCCATATCATACAAGTATTTTTCATAAAAAGCATAGCTGTCCGTCAGATACATCGCCGTCGGAGAGAATACCTGAGCGTCTCCTGTCCAGCCCATGCGCTCGTCCCTCTGCGGACAATCCGTCGGCACATCCAGGAAATTGCTGCGAAGCCCCCAGCGCACATTGCTGATGAATCTGTTCACAAGCGCGTTGCCCGTCTCCATTCCGCCGACATCCTCAATATCGCTGTAAAGGGCCAGTCCCGTAAAATCCTCCGGCCTGAGATCCGCTATCCCCTGAATCTTCACATAGCGGTATCCATAATAAGTAAATCTGGGCCGGATCGTCACCGGATATCCGGCGCTGATATAGCGGTATTCCGATTTCGCGCTGCGCAGATTATCATTGTAAAAATTCCCCTGCTGTAAGATTTCTCCGGTCTGTATAATAACTTCCGTACCCGCGGGCACATCTGCCTTTAACGTAAAAATACCGGCAAATTCCTGCCCCATATCCAGAACCGTCTCGCCTGCCGGCGTATGAATCAGCTCCACGGGACACAGCGTCTGTTTTACGCATACGGGCAGGCTTTTTCTCTCCATCAGACGGCCTTTCGGCGCCTCGCAGACCAAAACCCGTTCCGCCGGCAGAGGTTCCAGCGTATCGTCTGCCTGTTCCCCGTCATACAGGCTGGAAAAAACGATATTGCTCCGGCGCACCTGCCAGCTCTCGTCCGTTCCAATCGTTTCCACGGTCCCATCCGCATAAAGAAGCCTGAGCTCCGCTATCAGCTTCCACTCATTCCCGTAATATCCTTTTTCCTCTTTGGCCGTAAACCCAAAACGTCCCTTATACCAGCCATTTCCAAGCAGAATTGACAAAGTTCCCTCCTGCTGCAAAGCCTCTGTTACATCATAGGTCTGATATTGTACCCAGCTGTTGTAATTATTGGAATAGGGCGTCAGATATTCTTCTCCGATTTTTTCCCCGTTATAATAAGCCTCGTATAATCCCAGGCCGCACACATACAGCCTCGCCTGACTTACCTCTTTTCCAGGGGCAACCGCTTTTTCAAAATACGGATGCCTTTTCTCCCGGCTGTCGCAGGTAATCCATTTTCCTGCCCATGCTTCCCCCATTTTGGCGGTCTCGAACCACTGTGTTTCGGAAACGGCTTCTTCCGCGCTTCCGTCCTCCGTTTCCGCGTCGGTGCGCACCGTTACCTTCCAATAATAACGGGTATAAGGACGCAGCTCCATATCCACCGGAGCGGCCAGCGAATCGAGTTCCGGCTGAAAGCCGGTATCCGTTATGATCCGGGTAAAAGCTTCGTCCAACGCCACCTGTATCCGGGCGGCAGTCTGCTTCTTTCCCATCGCATCCCGCACCTTCCACGAAAAAACCGTATCTGTCATCACGAAGCCGAGCGGATTTTTTAAATGATTCACTTTACAGCTGTAAATTTCCATTTCAGCGTTCCCTTCCTTTCTTTTTCAATCATCGTTTATCCCGTATTTCTTCTTTTATTCATTGTAACACGCGCTTATCGTATATGCACCTGCAGTTTTTGATTTGGCGGAAAAACTTCTCGAAAGGTTAAGGGATACATAGAAACGCCCTGCATTCCGCGCCACGGATTTTACGGCGAAGTCGCAGAAATCAACGGAACTGCTGACGGCATTGAAATCGGTGACAGCGTATGCGCAGCGCAGAGCATGCTGGCAGAACCCATCGCATGCGGAATACACGCATTGGCGCAGAGGCGGTATTCTACACATCTGTTTTCAGATACAGCCTCTTTATGGGTGACAGTAACCAGCCTCTGCTCCCTCCTGATTTTCCACCCAGTCCGCCATGAGCATAAGCAGTTTTTCTGCTGCTGCCCTCACCATCTGTGGGTTGAATCCCATAAAAAACATAAACTGCAGTTCATTCAGGCTCAGACTTAAATTTTCGGGGTCGCTGCCCATCGCAAGCTCATATGCGATTGGAAGGTCTGTCTTTAATATTTCCATTGCACGCGCGTCACACTGCAGCTCCTCCAGGCGCGTATCCATCGTATAGATTCTACGATAATCACGGTTTGGCTGATAAGTCTTTTCAAAGATACCAGCCTCCAAAAGCACCTCCTCGCCGTCTGTCCCCGGAAGCAGGGCAACAGCTGTACAGCCAAACGGCACCTCGAAGTGCACCGTTATCGTCCCGTCCGTGTTGATCCGCCAGTTCGACACATATTTCCCGCTGACAGAATCATAGGAATAATTGACATAGGAAAGCTTTGGATTCATCTGCGGCGCAAACCGCACAGACCGGAATCCCGCCTCTGTCTCATTGATTCCCGCAATATGACGGTATACATATTCCATGACCGAACCATACGCATAATGATTGAGCGAATTCATGCCTGTGCCGCTGATGCTGCCATCATCCAGCACCGAATTCCAGCGTTCCCAGATCGTTGTCGCACCAAGCCTGATGCAATGCATCCATCCCGGAAATCCTTCCTGAAATAAAATATAATATGCCAGATCTTCCATGCCATTCTCTGCCAGAACCTGACATATCATCGGCGCACCGACGAATCCTCCCTTGATTTTGTAGCAGTCTTTTTTCAGACGCACCCTTAATCCCTCTATGACACGCTCCTTATCCACATAAACGCCAAATTTAAGGCTGATCAGATATCCTGTCTGTGTATCAACCGCAAGCTTTCCGTTGGGTGAAAAATATTCTGCAAGGATTGCCTTATAAATCTGTTCCGCTTTCCGGCAGTACTGTTTCCGTTCTTCTTCTTTTTCCAAAATTCCCGCCGCTTTTGCAAGTTTCAAAACGGAGGCATAATAATATATGGACGCCACGAAATAATCATCGGTGCCGCCCTTCATGCTCTGCGGCGTCACACCGTCCTGGGCAAGCCAGTCCCCAAAATGAAAACCAAAATTCCATAAATGCCGCTCCCCGTGTTCCTTATCCTGTGTGATGATCCACTCAACCCAGTCCTTCATCATCGAGTAATATACCGCCAGTTCATCTTTATCTCCATAATACCGGTAAAGCGTCATAGGCAGGAATGTCGCGACATCTCCCCATACGCTGCTGCCTCCGGGCATACGGCAGTTATTGGGAATATAGTTTGCAATCTGTCCACCATGCTTTTTCTGATCCACCCGCAGATCGTATAAAAATTTCCGGTAAAAGGCTCTCGTATCCATCTGAAAACATGCCGTCGGGGCAAAAACCATCGCGTCACCCGTCCACCCCAAGCGCTCATCGCGCTGTGGGCAGTCTGTCGGCATATCCAGGAAATTGGAACGCTGTCCCCATGCAGCATTGCCTGCAAGCTGATTTAACATATTGCTCGATGATTCAAATTTGCCCGTATCATCAAGATCGGAATATACTGCCCTTCCGGTAAAGGCAGACTTATCAGGCTCCCCAATCCAGCCGGTCACACGCACATAACGGAAACCATAGTATGTAAAATGCGGACGCACCGTCTCTTTTTCCCCATTTGAAATATAAATTAACTGCGCCTTGGCGGTTCTGTAATTATCATTATAAAAATTCCCTTGCTGCAGGATTTCCCCAAAGTCCAGCACGATTTTTGTTCCCTTTGGAAAATCTGCCTGAAATTCAAGATACCCTGTGAAGTTCTGTCCCATATCAAGTACCGTTTCTCCTGCAGGCGTATGAATCACTTCTTTAACCGGAAGCTGTTTCTTTACGATCACCGGAATACTATAGCGCTCCCTGAGCCTTTTTTTGTCCGGGATTCCGGTATCTGCAATTCCTTCATCCAATACAACGACCGGCTTCCCGCTGTTCTCTCTTCCTTCCCACAAAAGGCGGTTATAACATTCACCATCATAGATATCGCTCATCTCAATGTTGCTGCCGCGATACTTCCAGTCCTCGTCTGTTCTGATCATTTCAGAAGTCCCGTCTGTATAAATGATATGCAGTTCCGCGATTGCCCAGAAACGGTCGCCAAAAAACGCTATGTCCCCATCATAGCCCAGACGCCCCTTATACCATCCGTTTCCAGTCATGATCTCAATGCGGTTGTTTTTCTGCAGAAGTCTGGTAACATCATAAGTCTGGTACTGGATGTCCTCATTATAATCGTTACAAAACGGCGCCAGATAATCCTCCCCGATTTTTGTTCCATTCAGATATGCCTCATACAGCCCAAGACCCGTCACATAAATATGTGCGGATGACACTTCCCTTTTTGTTTCAAAGTCATGGAAAAATATAGGGTGATAAGTATCTTCCGCAGCAGTTCCCACAAAAGAAGCTTCCCACGGTTCATTCATTTTTCCTGTTTCAAACCATGCGGTCTCACTCCTTGCGTTTTCGCCATTCTCTCCTGTTATCTCAACATAATAGTAATAACGCGTTCTGGGAGTAAGCGCAATATGAATGTGTTCGCCGATACTGCTCAACCCAGCCCCGCTCTTTTCCCAGATAATATTCCTGCACTGTGGATCCTGCGAAACTACAATCCTGGCATTTGTCTGACGCCTGCCCGCTGCATCCACTACTTTCCATGAACATTTTACATATGGGTATGCAAAGCCCATCGGATTCCTGATTCCGTTGATCTTCGTGTCAATCACTTTCATAGACAGTCCCCTCCTGTTTCATGCAGTTTTTCTCCATTCGTCGCAATCACTTCCCCATACCAGCAGGCGGAATCTTTTAATGTGCGTTTCTGCGTCTTGTAATCAATGTAAATCAGTCCAAAACGCATATCATAACCACGGCTCCACTCATAATTATCCATAACAGACCACGTCTGATATCCAATTACCGGAATGCCATCATTGACTGCGCGCTCCAGTTCCAACAGATAACGGTTCAGAAAATCAATCCTGTAATAATCGTGCACCCTTCCGTCCAGAGCTACCCAGTCCATTCCCGCCATCCCATTCTCTGTCACCAGGATCGGCTTGTGATACCTCTCATATAAAAACTTCGGCGCATAATACAGAACTTCGGGGGTAATACTCCAGCCAGTACTTGTCTTCGGACTTCCCTGATAAGCATAAGTGGGATATCTATCCTCCCCGGTCTGATATTCTACAGTTCCCTCATAGGCATTAAATCCATAAAAATCCAGAGGTTGTGAGATTTCTTTCCACTCTTCATCGGATAACACAGGCAGGAGATCACCAAACACCTCCGAAGCGCCTTCAGGATAATGTCCCAGATAAATGGGATCTCCCCACCAGGCATTTCCCAGCAGGAACATTTCTTTTGACACCATAAAAGATTTTTTTCTTGCCTCTTCCACGGCATCGGCGTCCCCCCTTTCCGGAATCCACACATCTCCTGTCGGCGCCATGCCAATCTTTACCTCCTGCTCTATACATCTGCGAAGGGTCGAAACCGCTTTCCCATGCGCGCGGAAAATATTGGCGGATATTTCCAGCATTGTCTTTAAATCATTGGTCTCAAAAGGCGCCATCGCCCCGACAGACAGTCCCAACCCCGCAAACATCTGATATTCATTGAATGTCATCCAGTATTTTACCCGGCCGCCAAGACACTCGGCAACCACCTTCGTATATTCCGCAAACCACTCCGGACTCTCCGGATTCTTCCAGCCGCCCTTTTCATACAATGCCATCGGAAGATTCCAGTGATAAAGCGTCACCAGCGGTTCTATTCCAGCCGCCAGCAGCTCATCTACAAGATCTGAGTAAAACTGCAGTCCTTTTTCATTCACTGCACCAGTCCCGTCAGGCAGCACGCGCGGCCAGCTGATGGAAAAACGGTAGCTTTTTAATCCGATCTTCTTCATCAGAGCAACGTCCTCTTTGTACCTGTGATAGTGGTCGCAGGCAACATCTGCATTTTCTCCATATTTAATGCGGCCGGTCTGATGTGCGAAATAATCCCAGATTCCCAATCCCTTTCCGTCCTCGTCATAGGCTCCTTCCACCTGATGTGCCGCAGAGGCAGCTCCCCACAAAAAATCCTTACTAAATCCCATAGTCATTTGCCCTCCCTGATTCTTATTTTTATATGCACCCTATACAGAAACAGGCTGCCGCCTCATTATGATTCGCGCGACAGCCTGTCCCTTAATATGCCAGGTATTCTTTTCCGCAGAATGGATCGACAGGATTTTTCCCTGTAAATGCACTCTTTCCCGTAATCTTCTCCACTACGGTATCAATCATCACATCATGGTTTGAATATGCATTGATGTAAGTCTTTACCATCGGCACATCCAGAAGATGATACGGATTCTGCAGGGAGATAAATAACGTCGGAACCACCTCGACAAACCACGGAATATTATTTCCGGCGCCGTATGGCGCATGCCAGTTCAGGCGGTTTGTCGTCTTGTTAGAGGCGTTTTCCACATTGCCGACGTAAATGACAAGATCGTACTTGCTGCGAAACTCTGTCACTGTCTCAAAACGCATCGGTTTTGAAAAATCAAAGACTTCCTCCTCGTAGCGGATCATCTCGAAGCCTTCACGCTCCATATCCTCGATAAACCGTTTTGCAACCCGTTCCTCGGACGGACACCTGCCCATGATCTCAAAAAGTACTCTCTTATGCTTCCGGGGTGAAATCGGCAGAAGCTTCTGGGTATCCTTCACCAGTGTCACAGCCTTATCCGCGCACTCCCTGGCCCATGCCTTGTGCTGTTCGCAGCCTATGATGCTGAGATTTTCACGTTTCGGCGCCAGCGTACCGTTTTTACGTTTGATATGCAGTTTTAATGCCGCTTTCGCCGCCAGTATTCTGGTGACTGCCTCATCAAGCCGCCCTTCGGACAGAATCCCGGTTTCGTAGCCCTTCTTCATAAATTCCAGATCTTCCTGGTAATCCTTGTTAAACAAGATCATATCGCAGCCGGCTTCAATACAGTATGGTACTGACTTTTCACGGTCCATCGCACAGAGGAAACCGACCATTGGCGACGCGTCTGTAATAATCATTCCATGAAAGCCTAATTGTTCCCGCAGAAGGTTTTTCAAAAGCTCTGGCGATAAGGATGCGGGCATCAGTTTATCAGGGTGGTTTGGATTAAACCTCTTCTGGTATGCAGGCAGGGCAATATGCCCTATCATCACCGTCAGAGCATCCGCTTCGATCAGTGTTTTGTAAATATCACCATAGGTCGCATCCCACTCATCGCATGACATGGAATTGACGCTTGTCAGAATATGCTGATCCACCTCATCCACGCCGTCGCCCGGAAAATGTTTGATGGCGACAGCCGAGCCGCATTCTTTTGCCCCGCGCATATATGCCAGGCCGCATTTCTTTACCATTTCTTTGTCCGCTCCGTAAGTGCGCACATTTGTGATCGGGTTATGATAATTCAGATCGATGTCCACCACTGGTGCAAACGCATAATTGCATCCTACCGCCTGCCCCTCGCTGCATGCAATCTTTCCCAGCCGGTATGCCTGTTCCGGGTCTCCTGTTGCCGCTGCCTGCATCTGTTTGCCAAACGCAGTTCCCTCTTCGACGATACCGTCCCCGCCGGCTTCCAGGTTTGCCGCCAGAAGCATTGGAACTTTCGCATGCTCCTGCAGATACGAATATGCGGATAACAGCTCTTCCGACTTCCCCGTGCGGAACATCATCCCGCCCGGATTCCTGTTCAGAATTTCATATTGTAAATACTGTTCATTGGGAGAATATCCAATCGGGAAAAACAACTGTCCCAGTTTCTCATCCAGACTTAGAGATGCCTTTGTATCCTCGACCCAGCGGATATCCTCATCTGATAAATAAAATGGTTTTGCTTTTAAATCTATCATATCTTATCCTCTATCCGGACAGCCTACGCTGCTGTCGTTTTATTCTTTTTTAATCTGCCCACCATTGCCTGAATCCTGTCTGACTGTGAAGAAAAGGTATAAAAGCCAAGAACAAAGATACCCATGATGATCTGCTGCCAGCCGCCTGCTCCGAGATTCAGGCAGTTTAATCCATAGTTCATGATTTCCATTCCAACCGCCGCAATTGCAATCCCGATAACATCACAGCTCGCAAGTCCAATGAATGTTCCCATGAACACCGGGACAATGTAGGAAAACATAATGCCCGAAGTCGCAAGTCCCGACTGCGGCGTCACTTCGTTCTGAGACACATACACAATTGCCGCAAGGCCGATAATGATTCCCGTAAAGATATATGTGACAAATACATTCCTTTTCTCATCGATACCAATATTGACGCCCGCACGCTGGTTGTTGGAAAGAACCTTCCCTTTTCTGCCCGCTGCGGTAAAATAGGTAAAAATTACAAACGCTGCCACCGCAAGAGCCGTTGGTATCAGGACGCCCGGAATCCGTCCAAACACAGAAGTATGTGCCTGTGAATAAAAGATACGGATTCCCTGCCCGCCAAACACCAGATAAGTCAGTGATTCATAGAGCAGCGTCATACCAATCGTACAAATAATGACAGGCATCTTTCCCACAATGTAAATGAATGCCGTTGCACAGCTCAGCACAATGCCCACTACAACTGCCGCGAGCAGCGCCATTACCGGACTGTTTGTCATAAGTCCCACATTTCCGGCAATGATCGCCGCCAATATCATGGATGCCCCTCCCGAAAAATCAAACCTGCCGTTCTTTAACTGAAGCCAGATTGCCAATGCAACACAGACGGTCATACAGGAATTGACGATCACCTGCCGGAACAGATCCGTACTTAAAAAAATCAACCTGCCATTTACATAGCACTTATCATTGCTCGCAGTAATGATGAGCATCACCACAAACATCAATACCGGAAAAACTGCTGATAATATTATTTTTTTGATGATATTTCCCGCGTTATTCATAGTCGCTTCCTCCGTACAGTGAATGCTGAATGCACAAACTTGTTGAGTGAAATGCGCCCACCATTACTGTTTTTTTATTGAATACTATCGATTGTCATTGTTGACAGGATTCCTTTAAGGTCTGCATAAGTTGCATCCGGGTTTCCATATGCCGTCATATTGAGAACATCCTGCGGCGTATACATTGCATTAGCGGCGTCCTTTGTGTAGAAACAACTTTTCTGGAACTTTGCCATATCCTCATCACTGTTGATGACATACTGTGCTGTGCTGATGCGCTCTGCCTCTGCCGGCTGGTCTGAAAACTCCGCACCGTTAATCTTATTTAAAAGCAGTACCAGCGGATATGTAATTGACTCGACCGCCGTCACCATATTCTGCTGATAGGTTCCGTTTCCAGTTGTCCCAAAGTTTGCATCCTCGCCGCCGTCATATCCTGTCGTAAAGAGTTTCAGGCTGCTGTCCACACCCGCCTGGACCATCGTAGGATACACAAAAGCGCTTCCTGCAGCGAAAGATATGATTGCCTGGGAATCCGCATGCTTTGCGAAATATGTCGTATCAAGCGGTGCAAATGCCAGTACATCGCTCTCCTCATCCAATGGATCGACTGTGATCGGCGTCTCGGCTGTCTCATTGTATGCTTCCACTGCCGCTGCAAACTGGTCTGCGCCTATCTGCTGTGACGGGAATGCCCATACCGGGAAAATCGCCATGGATACATGAGTGATCGGCGCCTCCGCATTGCGTTCATTGTACTCAAGCAGGCTGTCAAACATAGTCGTTCCTATTGTGACATCATCAGGGTTCTGTCCGTCTGTCGCAGTCCCCACGAAATATTCACTCTTAAATACCTGATCATATGCTGTATTGAAAGAAGTGTCATAATCGCACAGATATCCTCCAAGGTATACGCCTGCCGCCTCACATTCCTGAATAATGGAAGTCATTCCGAGATCCATGGTACAGATAATGCCGTCAACGTTAGCAGAGATCAGTTCCTGAATCTTTGTCAGATTTGCCGCCTCATCTGTCTGTGTTAAGACCGTGTAGGTAAACTTTACATTCAACGTATCCGAGAGTGATTCAAGATACGCCTTGGTAGCATCCACTGCAAGACCCGTATCCTGATAGAATGCAACGCCAATCGTACAATCCTTCCCTTCTACAACAGGCGCGCTTTCGGCACTGCCTGAGTCATTGGATTCCGTCCCGGAATCAGCCGGCGCTGAACCGCTGTTTGAGGCATTCTGGCTGCCATTGCCACATCCGGCTAATGAAACTGCCATGGCTCCTGCAAGTAAAATTGCTGAAATCTTTTTTAAAACCTTTTTCATTTCTCTTCCTCCTGATAATTAATAATCTATGTTTTTCTGCGCATCGCGGGCAGCAAAAACCTATCTTGGTAATACTGCGTCCTTCTTACGGCATGTAACCATAATGATTGCGATAAAGATAACTGCCTTCACAAAATTGATCATATTCAGGTCTACGCCCATTGTTGTCAGATCATTTGTCAGAAGCACATAAGTGAACGTACCGACCATTGCGCTGCTGACTTTTGACTTCATGCCGCCGGACAATGGCATCCCGCCCAAAATCAGACAGATCATGATATCCATTGCATAGCCGCTTCCAGTGCCCTTGCCCGCGCTTCCCGTCCTCGTCAGCATGATAAAGGAGCCGACTGCCACACATGCGCCGAACGCCATGTATGCGATCACTTTCCACCTGGTCGTGTTGACGCCGCACTGTGCTGTCGTCATCTCATTTGCACCGATTCCCCTTGTGTATTTTCCCAGCTTGGAAAATTTAAAAAAGTAGGTAACGATGAGCGCAACGACAATGATTGCGAGTACAAGCATTACATTGTACATATTGCGGTCCGCCGGTTTGATCGCTGCCTGAATGGAAATCGAATTTGTGCCCGTACTCTCCATTAGAAGCAGCTGTGCCCCGGTAAAGAAGAACATCAGGAAAAGGGATGTTACAATAGACGGAAGTCTCAGCCATACTGCCACGGCGCCGTTGAATGCCCCGCAGAGCAGTGCAAGCGCTAAAATCACAAGGAAACTGACCAGCACGCCGGCCATAGTTCCGCCCATCGCATTTGTGATCATAATCATCAGTATCGCATACACGCCAACCTGCTGTCCCACGCTCACATCCATATATCCCATGGAGTATACAAACACTGCTCCCAGCGCAATGATCGAATACGCTGCCGCCGACTGAAGCACTGTCGCCATATTGTAAGAAAGACGGCTTCCGCTGAATATCAGAAATAAAATGAAGGTTGCTATCAGGCCGGCATATGCCGCAATGTCATAGACATGCTGCTTTAAGAATTCTGCCGGCGTTATTTTTTCTTTTTCATGCATCGTGCTCTCCTCCTAAATCATGTATTCTATCATATCTGTTTCTGACAGATCCTTACTCCGCATAAATTCCTTTGTTACCGCAAAGTCCTTCATGATGATGATCTTATCTGCCATGCCGATCAGCTCCGCCATTTCCTCACTGATCAGAAGGATTGACTTTCCCTGTTTCTTCATATCCGCAATCAGCGCATACATAAACTGTTTCACGCCAATATCCACGCCTCTTGTCGGGCAGTCCATAATGATTACATCAGAATTTTTTGCAGTCCATTTTGCAAATGACACCTTCTGCTTATTGCCGCCGCTCAAAGTGTTGACCCATTGTTTTCCATCTCCGCACTTGATACGGAAAGATTCAATTTCTTTATCTGCCATCTGTTTTTCTTTTCTGGGACTGATGAAGGTTGTCCTGGAAAGTTCCGACTCGGACGGAAGTACGATATTGTCCTGAATAGATCCTTCCAGAATCAGCGCCTCCGTGTCGCGGTTTTTTGATACATAACCGATGCCGGACTGAATCGCCTCAAAACATCCTCTGATCTTCTCCCCATTGCGCTCCACGCTTCCGCTCTCCAGTTTTTCCAGGCCGAACGCAATACGTCCAATCTCATGCATACCGCAGCCGCTCAAACCGCCAAAACCAATAATCTCTCCTTCATGAAGTTTTAAGGAAAAATTCCTGATCTCTCCCAAACTCACATTCTTTAACTCAAGAGCCACCTTAGCGCCATGGGAACTGTCATAGTCCTCTCTGTAATAAGCGTCGCCAATTTCACGTCCCACCATCATATAGCGGATAACCTGTTCTGCATTGGGCTTATCCATCTCACTCCGGTTCAGATGCCCGATAATCTCCCCATCCCGCAAGACTGTCAAATCCGTACACTGTTCGAGGATCTCATCCATATCGTGTGAAATAAAAATAACCGATTTATCATTGTCTTTCAGTTTATGTATCAGCTTATATAAAAGCTGTCTTCCTTCCATAGACAGAGCGGTCGTAGTCTCATCCACAACAAAGATTTCCGTATCATCTGAGACACAGCGTACAATTTCAATCAATTTGCGATCTTCAAAACCATACTTATTAATGCTGTCTTCCGCTCTAATATGGGAAATTTCAAAGGAATCCAGGATCTTCTGCGCCGCTTCATTGAGTTTTTTCATATTCACAATGCCAAACCTGGAAAATTCGTCAAACCGTCCGGCGAAGATATTTTCAGCCACTGTACAGTTTGGTATCGTATTTGCCTCCTGGAGCACCATACTGATGCCTGCTTTCTGCGCCTCCACCATGCTGCCCGGATTCCACGCCGATCCTTTGTAAAACACCTCGCCGCTCGTAGCCTTTTGCATTCCGGAAATAATAGAAGTAATCGTTGACTTTCCACTGCCGTTTTCCCCCACAAGCCCACGGATCTGTCCTCTGTAAAAGGAAACATCAACATTACGGAGCGCTCTGGTCGGGCCAAAATTTTTGCACATATTTTTTACTTCTATCACTAACTCATGTTGTGTAGCTTTTGCCATCTCTGTATCCATCTCCTGTTCTCCGTTTTCCTATATGCAGCCTGCCTGCAAAATACGGTTGTTTTGTAACAAAGCATATAGCAGGGCTGTTACTGCGCTTCTGTACTTAATTATTATAGATTTCCCGCCCGTTTCTTCCAAGTTGATTCCTTTTGTTTTTCAGGTACATTTTTTAATAAGTTTCTTAACAAAGTCTCTTTTGAGTCGGTCATACAAAAGATACAGCTTAAAATTTGTACATTTTCACGCTTTACACATTCAAATTATGGAGTATAATAAAAGCATGTGAGGAAAAATGTATATTTTTTAATATATACAATCGAAACCCTTTTTCATTCCATAGTGCACAGTGTTTAAAAGTTATGAGTAAAGGACTGATGACATATGTTAGACGAAAGACATGAAATTATTGAATTTTCACCCAATATACCGCTCAAAATCTTCATGCATAAGCTTGGATTTGTCGCAAAACACTGGCACAAGAGCCTGGAACTTTTGCTGGTGCTCGACGGCAGCATTGAAATCACGGTCAATGAAGAAACGTATGCATTGACGAAAGAGGATATTATTCTCATTAACTCCAACAATATCCATGAAATCCATTCGGAAAGCGCTATCATGATTGCCCTGCAGATCGACCTGTCGCGTATCAACCAGTTTGACAGCAATCTGGAAGAACTGGTCTTTGAATGCAACAGCGCCACACAGAAAGATTCCGAAAAATTTGACGGCATCCGTTTTACAATCGCTACGATGATACGGGAAAATACCCACAATGCAAAGGGGGCAGAGTACAAAAATTATGCTTTATGCTACTACCTCATCTCAGAACTTCTGACACACTTTCAGGTTCCCGCTACAGAAACTGTTAAAAACCAGAGAAAATATATGGTAAGGCTGACGCGTATTATCAACTATATCCAGGAACATTACATGGAAAACTTCAGTCTCGCCGATCTTGCGGAAGCAGAAGGCCTTTCTGTTCCATACCTGTCAAATTTTTTTGACAAGTACATGGGAATTAATTTTTCTTCCTATTATACGAATATAAAACTTGACCACGCTGTATCAGACCTCATGGCATCGAACGATTCGATTGAATCCATCGCGATACGGAATGGTTTTACGGAATCCCACTCTTTCGTCCGCAGCTTTAAAAAGCGTTACGGAACACTTCCAAGCGCCTATCGGAAGGAGAAAAAAGCGGCAGATTTGTCATCCCCCCACCCGGATAATCTGAATTACCTGTTAATCGAGCCAAGCAGTTATCTGCATCTGCTCACAAAATATTTAAACAATAGCGATACTTCTTTTTATCATTCTTCACCAGATTATACCGATGAACTGAAAGTGGATAACCTGTCCGCATCTTCGACAATAATGCGTCTGACCCACAATTTCAAAAAATTTATCTCTGTCGGACGCGCAAAGGAGCTGCTCAATTCCAATATACGGGAAATGCTCAAGGATCTGCAGACCCAGGTCGGTTATGAATACATTAAATTCCATGGCATTCTTTCCGATGATATGATGGTTGTGAGCCGCACTGGCGGAAGACTTTCCTTTCACTACACCTTGGTAGACCAGGTCATCGATTTTCTTCTCTCCATCGGATTAAAACCTTTGATCCAGTTTTCTTTCATGCCGCGCGAACTGGCGTCAGACCCGGATAAAACAATGTGTTACTCCCCTTTCAATACAAGCCCGCCGCAGGAAATATCCGAATGGGAGCTTTTGATTGAGGATTTCACCAAACATTTGCTGGAGCGTTATGGCGCATTGGAAATTACTTCATGGTTATTCAGCGTCTGGAACGAACCGATGACCTCCAAATCCATGTTTGGTTTCGGCGATGACGCCTTGTTTTTCCGTTTTTACAAGCATACCTTCCGTTCGGCAAAAAAAATCTGCAGAGATATCTGTTTTGGTTCCCCGTCCCTGCTGTACATGGAAAATCTGGGAAACGACTCATGGATCCGCTCCTTCATCTCCTATGCCCGAAAACATGATTGTATGCCTGAGTTTATGAATGTGCACTATTATGCGGACGTCATCCCGCCGACCGGCAATCAGAATTATTATATCGGACGGGCGGCTACCTCTACATTTCCAAAGCGTACGGATGATTTTTCACTCTGGATTGGAAGTCTGCGCAAGATATTTACCTCGCTGAATCTGGATGAACTGCCTGTATACCTGACAGAATGGAATTTCACTTTCTCACACAGGAATCTCGTCAATGACACATGTTTTAAATCCTGCTATATCATGAAAAACCTTTTAAAGAATTATGACCGGCTTGCCAGCTTTGGATACTGGAGCCTTACGGATCTGATTGAAGAAAATGCCCTGCCGGACACGCTGTTTCATGGCGGACTGGGCATCTATACCACGAATGGACTGCGAAAAAATGTATTCTATACCTTTTATTTTGCCAATATGCTCGGTGACGAGCTGATTGCCACAGATGACAGCTATTTCATCACCCGGAAACCAGACAACAGCTATCAGATTATCACTTACAACTATGTCCACTATGGAAACCTCTTTGCTTCGGGAGAACTGTTTGACATTACGGAGACCAGCCGCTATTCTGCTTTTGATATGTCCCGCAAGCTGCGCATTAGCTTTACTCTGAATAACCTTACAAACGGGCGCTACGAAATCCGGGAATATTTTGTGAACCGTGAACACGGAAGCGCATATGACATCTGGATCGGGCTGGGCGGCGTTCCCCTGAATCCCAAGGATACGGATCTTCTGCGCGGTCTTTGTGTCCCCGGCTTACACAGGGAACTCAGGCTTGTCGAAAAAAATGAGATTTCCTACGCGCCTGTATTAGATCCGCTTGAGATCCGTTTTACAGAAATTAAATTGATCCTATAGACAGGAGACAGAACAGTCTGCCTCCTGTATTTTATGCTGCTCATACTATAGTAAACGACATAACAAACTGTGCATTCCGCCTTTCACAAAAGCCATATATGCAGGCTTTTGTGAAGCCAAAATGGCAATTTCTAATGTCGTTAACTATAATATCTTGAGTAAGTCAGAAAAAGTTTCCAGAATATAATCCGCCTTTTTGCAGCTAACCGCATCACCGATTGCAGCGGTTTTCATGCCTCCTGCAATCCCCGCCATGATTCCTGCTTCTGCATCTTCCACGACAAGACAATCCTCCGGCTTTTCACCTAAAAATTCAGCTCCCTTTAAGAACACCTCCGGATCCGGTTTGGACTTCTTGATGTTATTGCCGTCTGAAACCGCGTCAAATGCATCCAGAAGTTCCACTCTCTCTAATATAAACTTTGCATTTTTGCTGGATGAACCCAAGGAGATCTTGTATCCCCGTCTTCTGATTTCCGCCAGTGTATCCCTCACTTCTTCTGACACATCAGCCGATGTCATTGTAGCTAAAAGTGCGCGGTAGTCCTCATTTTTCTGTGCCGCCAGTTCGTCTTTCTTCTCCTGTGGGAGCGGCTCCCCCTCATAGCGTTCCAGAATAATCTCAAGGCTGTCCATGCGGCTTACCCCTCTGAGCCGGTTGTTAATTGTCTCATCAAAGTAAATCCCCAGTTCGTCCGCCATTTTCTTCCACGCCTGGTAATGAAACTGATCTGTAAAAACGATTACTCCATCCAAATCAAAAATAACTGCTTTCAATGCCATATCCATTTCCTCCTGTATATTGTAGAATACTGATACTACCAGTTTCACAGTATAACAGGGGAACGATAATCAGATAATGATATTTATTAAGAATTTAGGGTACATTTTTTACGCATACCCTTGCATCTCCCAAATCTTATTTGAAAAAATCTGCGGGTGTCAATTTAAATTTACGCTTCCGGCATTCAGGCAACAGAAAGCCTAACTCCTTTTCCAATGCCTGTATCTGCGCACCGGGAATAGCTATCCATATCCGGCAGCTTTGCTTATCATTTTAATAAAGAGTCTTTCCGAACTCATATGCCTGCTCTAAGTAGTTCGTTTTATCTATCTGCGGCCCGCCATTCGTGTCGCCGCATCCTCCGGCAAGCAGCATTCCTTTATCATTGAATCCGATATAATTGACTAATGTAAACTGATAATAAGAAACTGCCTGCTCAAATGTCCAGAAAAAATTGTCTGCGGAAGTCATCAGCAAGGCACAGTCCCTCACCGGATATTTTTCATATCTCCCCAACGGCGGGTCAGTATCTTCCTCCGCAATACAGTAAAATCTTTCAATCAATGCCTTCATTTCGGATGAAATCGTCCAAAAATATAAAGGCGATGCAAAAACAATACAATCGGCGTTTTTGATCTCAGGAACCATATCGTTAAAAGAATCCCTCCGGACACAGGGTTTCCCATACCGACAGGCGTTACAGCCCAGACATCCCCTCACTTCATTCTTCAAAAGGGAAATATATTCCACTTTATGCCCTGCCTCTTCTGCTCCTTTTATAAAGTGATTCACCAGCTGTGCAGTGTTCCCATTTGGCCTGCCCCCGCCCTGTATAACAAGTATATTTTTCATCTAAATAACCATTCCTTTCTCTCAGCCCGCGACATTTGCTGCCGCAAGACACAAATTCGCCTGTCAAAAAGCAAAAACACAATACTTCCATATACTGCTGACACAATATCAGCCGACAACCTGAATCATCCGGACAAGTACCGGACTGGCATAAGATTACATCCTGTTTTCATTTCCCCAATCGCACAGCATGTCAAGCACTTTCACAAGCGAATGCCCCCGGCTGCTTAAAGAGTATTCCACTTTTGGCGGTATCTGGGGATAAACCTCACGGACAATCAATCCATCTGCTTCCAGCTCTTTCAGATTCCGGCTGAGCGTTTTATCAGCAACTTTTTTTAAATACCGCCGCATTTCATTAAAACGCACCGGTTCATATTCCATCAGGCAGTAAAGGATAATGGGTTTATACTTCCCGCTGATCAGGGAAAGGGTATAGCTGTATCCTGTATCATAAAAATCTGCGTTTTCAATATTCCTTTTGTTCATTACTGTCCTCCGTGCAAGTACCTGACATAAATGTAAGTACTTGCGCTTACTGTGGTATGATGCTACAATTTTACCATGAACCAAATAACGATGCAATAAAGCGAGGTAGCAAAATGAAAAAAGATTTAGGATTAGTGCAAGCCGTCTATCCAATGCCCGTACTGATGGTTGCTGCGTATGACGCAAAGGAAAAAGTTAATGTAATGAACGTTGCATGGGGACAGATCTGTGATGATGATAAGATCATTCTTTTCATCGGCGAGGGTAAGAAGACATGGCTCAATATTAAAGAAAGCAAAGCATTTACCGTCTCACTTGCTGATGAAGCGCATGTTGATGTGGCAGACTTTTTTGGTATCGCATCAGGAAATAAAATCGATGATAAATTTGAACGGACAGGATACCATGCTGCAGAAAGCGACAAAGTCCATGCCCCCATCATTGAGGAATTTCCGGTCGTCATGGAATGCGAACTTCTTGAATTTCTTAAAACAGAGCATGTTTCCGGGATTGTAGGAAAAATTGTCAATGTAAAGGCCGATGAAAAAGTGCTTGACGAAAATGGTAAGGTTGACCCCGTAAAATTAAAGGCCCTTATGTTTGACCAGTTCCAGCATGGCTATTATGCAACAGGCAGACAGGTCGCAAAAGCATGGAATGCCGGCGCCGGGTTAATGAAGAAAGGAAATTAACTTTTTATTTCCAAATCTTTCACTCAAATATTAAGCTGAAAAATATGAGGAGTTTCCGCACTCCCCATATTTTTTAGCGTAACAACGGCTCAGCCTAATCCCCTTGACCTCTCCGGCCCCTGGAAAACCCAGATATCCTTTGCTTTCGTGCAGGCGCTGCTTCCAATGCCGCAACACGCTTCTTTTCCCGGCGTACCTAATCAAAATCCTTAATGGCAGGAACATCCTCCGTAAAAGTTTCCTCCCCAAGTTCATTGATCGTGGTTTTCCCTGCTTTTCCATACTGATAAAGCTGATCCAGGAATTCTATTGCTGTCCGGATTTTCGTGCGGAGCAGATATCCGCCGGATTGTGTCGTCTCCGACAAAGAATCGATAGAAACAGCCGGTGTCCATTCATAGGCTTTTCCATGGAAATCCTGTATTTTATATAATATTTCGTAAATTTCTTCCTTTGTCAATGGCAAAAGCTGAGGCGCCTTGACCAAAAGCTCCAACACCGTTCTGGCAGGTTCCTGCCCGTCCGGATAAATCATTTCCAGATTTTCATATTCATGTTTTGCTTCAATGACATCTTCCACATATGACGAACTAAGCGCAAAAAGACTGAAAACGGCCTCCAGGTGTTTTTCAGGAAGAAGAAAATCCGCCATATTCCGGTACGCGTTCAGCCGGGCCTTTTTCCCCAGCCGTCCCATCAGTTCCGTTTCATCTATAAGGATGACCCACCCATGATAGCCCATCTGCGTGAATAAATGGCTCATAAAAGAAAAATAATCGCTGCAATGCTTTGTTTTTGTGAAATTCGTATTATATTTCACCGGTTGGTCAAAAATGCGCCGGTATATCTTCTTCAAAGGCGCATTTGCAATGAAATCACCCTCCAAATCCGCCTGCAGCAAAAACTTTTCATCAGAATCTTCCGTATTCAAATAAGAGCGGAACAAATAATACAGTTTGTCTGTCTCTAATTGTTTGGCCGCGTAAAGCAGCATTTCATTCGCTACGGGGCTGCCTGAAGAAATCTTTTCCAGTTCATGCATAAACCCCGGCTGCTGCCTTTTGGGGATATATGTATTCTGAATCAGTTTTTGATAAACAAGATAAAGCTTATCCATCGGCGTCTCTTTGCTGAGCGAAAGACAGGATACCACCATATTATTGGAATGGGCAAGATTAAATACCGTATTCAGCAGATGCGTTTTCCCTTCTCCATATTTCCCGCTGATGACCATACCGCTTGACTTTCCCTGTTCGCATACCATATCAAGCCGATTCGATATTTCTTTCATAATCTTGGGCCGTGCTTCTGAAAAATACTGTCCCACTGCACGGGAAGGGATCCCTGAACGCAATGCTTCAATTATGTGCCTGGCTTCCTTATCGTACATCAGCTTCCACCTCCTGCATAGCCATTTGAATCAGCCTTGGAATTCCGATCGCCCCTGTGCGCGCCTGTGTTATAATTTCCTCCGCTTTTTCCGGATCTAAAGGAAAAATAAAACGATTCTGCTGCATACTGACAAGGCTTTTAGAAATATCGACGATCACTTCCGATGTATATTCCTGCAATGCAAGCCGGTCCAGATCGACCATATCCGTAAAGCGGTTAAAACGTTCGCCAACAATTTCGTTTTGTATCCGCATCCACAGCGCCTGATAAGATTTTAACCCGGCATTTTCATTGTCGATCAATTTCCTGTCGAAAGCATAGACAAACATGATATTCTGCATACTGTCAATATCATCGATCAACTGTCTGATACTCTCATAGGTATCCTCACGTTTCATTTTCGTATAATGCACTGCTTCCAGGCTGGAACGGCTGATCAGGATCTCCATATCGTCAATCGCAATAAATAATCCTGAATACCCTCCCATGCGGACCAGCTCCGCCAGCGAACGAAGCATATGCCTTGCGTTATATTTGGTGATCCGGCCGGGGTAAAAGTCCATTGCCCGAAGCTGGGAAAGTTTTATGCTCCTGTCCCCCCTAAGCCATGCCAAAAGCAATTCCTGATTCTGTTCTTCCAAAACAGGATATCCCAAAATGCTTCCTGTCAGCATACTGCAGGCAAGGGCAAAATTATTATCCATCATTGGGTTATCCAGAAATAACTGCCGTAACTGCGTGCGGATCTCCCTTTTTGTCAAAGCATCACCCATACCGTTCCCGGAAAGATAATCTATAAATTTCATTCCTTCCGGAATATCAGTATCCTCAAACCCCATTCCCCGTATCAAATGACGGCCGACATTTCCCAGACATTTTAAAATGTCACACTGCCTGAGAATCTCCACATATATTTCTTTAAAATCATGCATCCATATATCTTTCGCCGAAAATCGAACCGTTAGATAATTTTCTTTTTGGGCAAGGTCTGTCAGCAAATACAGAAAATGTGTTTTCCCGCTTCCGGTACGTCCCGTCACAAATTTGATCTTACTGCCGCCATCCCGGATATATTCCTGAAAATATTTTTCTTTCCAGAAATCTGTCAAAAACCGAATTCCATAAGTCATCTGAACCGCTGACGGAAAAAGCTGTGACTGCTCTCTATCTGAAACTTCTTTAAATTCTGGCACCATGCTCACCTCTTATTTATAAAAACGAATCGTAGCTAAATACTGTTCCCTTCCATCCCGATCCAAAATACGAATGGCTTTATTATTGTTCCGGCTTGGACCAAACTGAAACTTTCTGCCATTTTTGGTTTCTTCTATGTCGGAAATATAAAGCCTTGCCAGATCAAACGCAAAATTCTGCTGGTCGTAATCCTTTCTGAAACGGCTCATAGGCGCAAGAAACTTATATAAACCTGTCAGATAAACATCTGATTCCGCATTTTTATTTAATTTCATCAAAGCAAGATCATATGCGTCCGCGAGTTCATTCACAAATGTCTGCGCGTTAAAAGACGCTTTATTAAGCTTTTCCTGACCTCTTTGGACAAGTCCCACAAAGCTCTGCGGCCTCATACACTGTACCTTTTTACGATCCAGATAAAGCTCCTGATTTTCCGTATCTACCTTCACACGGTAAGGAAACATTTCATAGACAGGAAATTCACCGCGTACATCTACGCCTTTTTCCCGGCAAATGTCCAGCATCTGTTCTGTAAATTCCCCATTTTCAAAATAAGCCTTCGAATCAAAATCTTTCACGGTGTCTTCAAAAGCTCCTAATGATGCTGTCAGGCGATCCGCTGCCTCTTTCATGGAATCCAGATCCCGTACCAGATTCCTGAGCTCTCCCCCTTCCATTTCGCGGCTTATCGCCTTATAAAACTTCTGCAAAGAAGCAATGGAATCCTTTAATGCTTTCTGGTCTGTCTGTAAAGATTGGTATAAATTTTCGTAATTCATCGTTCTGTCCTTTTCTCCATATCGTATTTTAATTGCTATCGTTAACGACATTGGAAATTTCCTTTTCTGAGAACAGGAAGGCGAAATTTGTTATGTCGTTTACCATAGTACAAATTATATAGGAAGCGGCTATTGTTTTCAATCCATATTTATTTAAAAAAGCTATTGTGGTAAACTGAAAGGGAACAGGAGAAATAACAGATGAAAAAAGAACTCTATGACTGGCAGGAAGAATGTCTTGCGCGATGGCTTGCAAATAACGGCCAGGGTATTGTACAGGCAGTTACCGGTTCAGGAAAAACCCTTCTGGCTCTGACCGCATCTGACCTTATGGAAAAAAAGCTGAAACAGGATCTTCGCATCAAAATCATCGTTCCCACAAACTCCCTGATGCAGCAATGGAAACAGGCTGTTAAAGGCTTTCTTTCCGATACCCATAAAGAAAGCGGTCTCCCCGTCCGCCTGCAGAAGGAACCGGGATTACGCGGAGGCGGCTCTCAATCCGACCCTGATCATAAATATATGATTTATGTGATCAATTCTGCCCGCTATGAACTGGCAAGGCAGATTCTTGCCGAACTGAAACAGGGAAAAGCCGTTTTGTTAATTGCAGATGAATGCCATCATTATACAAGCGCCCAGAACCAACTGATCTTCGAATTTATACCTTACATAGAGAAATACCGCGACCGCTTCTTTTCCCTGGGGCTTTCCGCCACGCTGCCCGCCGGAGAGCCGCAGCGTTATCTTACGTCTGTCCTTGGCCGGAAAATATATGATTACGGGATGGAAGAAGCGTCTGCGAAAGCCACAATATGCCCTTATAATATCTATCACATCAGTCTGTCTTTTTCGAATGCAGAAAGATGGGAATATGAGGAACTTTCCGAACGCATGGCATATTTGTTTCACAACCTGCTGAAAGCCTTTCCTGTTCTTGGCAAATTCAGCCAGGGAAAACGTTATGAATTTCTGCAGTCTCTCTCCGGCAATAAAAACCGGAAAATTGCCGAAACTGCAGCATATTATCTTCAGCTCTCCTATAAAAGAAAAAGCCTGGTCTGTCTTGCGTCTGCAAGGATTTCCTGTGCCAGCGATTTAATCAGGCAGTTGGATCCCAATGAGAAAATCCTCATTTTCAGCGAACGCATCAGTCAGGCGGATGAACTCTTCCAGCTTTTACAAGAATCTTATGCTGAAAAAGTCGGACGATATCATTCAAAAATGGGGAAGCAGGCAAATAAAAACGTGCTGGAACGCTTCCGCACAGGTCAAGTGAGGATTTTGATCGCCTGTAAGGCTATCGATGAGGGTCTGGATGTTCCGGACGCCTCTATCGGCATCGTTATGTCCGGAACCTCTGTGAAACGGCAGCGCATCCAGAGGCTCGGACGGATTATACGAAAAAACAATTCAAATAAACGTGCGGCAATGTATTATCTGCACATAGAGGAAACCTCTGAAGATTCCTGCTTTCTGCCAGACATAAATAAACATCATCTGACTGAATTGCAATATGATGATAAAAACCGCGCTTTCCTCAATCCTGACTATGATGCCAGAGCCGCATTATTGCTGGATAATATGAAAAATACACACGCAGACAGGGAACTGTTATCAGAAGCGGAACGCTGCCTGCGTTCAGGCAGCATCCGCTCAGACTGGCTTCTGGAAAAAAGCGCCATCGAAGAGCAGATTCAAAAAGCCAGATACATCAGCGATAAAAATTATTGGGTCTGCATGAAGAAATTATCACAGATTTCGATTCATGAAATATAAATCAAAAAATCACACATCTCTTTCGAAGCGGTACGCTCTTTTTTGCCAGCTCTTCCATGGCTTTCAGCTCCCTTGTGTCAAGTTAGTGACACGAAATTTGTAAAAAATATCTTACAATAATGGATTTCCTCTCTCTTATATTGTTGAATTGTACCAAATCAAAAATTCTACATAATAAAAACAGGATTTCTCCGTTTCAAGAGTTCCTGCTTTCACAATCCGCCGCAAAATCAATCATACCGGTTGCAGCTTGTTTTCAATTCTTTCCACTACACTCAATGGCAAATCCAGGTCCTCTGCAATTTCCTCTTTTGTCATTTCCCCTCTTTCTAACATAGCTGCGCTATGTTTTGCATACCACTTCGCCGCTTCATTTGTTCTTTATTTATAAGCTGCTCCTTGATTTTACTCATAATTTTGCGTCCCTTCTATTACTCCTGAAATTAACCTAATTCATCCGATAACCTTTGCTTCTCATCATCAGAATAGCCCTTTAATTCGCCATACAATACATGTTCCAGATTGCAGGAATTAAAATAAATCCGATAAGGTATGCCATTGACTTTTCCCGTTTTTCTAAGTTTGTACAAAATTTCTCCTTTTCTTTTATTTCGCTCTACGATTATACTTATATTTTTCACATCAATATGATCTTCATAATATTGAATCTTATCCACATCAGCTTCTTTAATATCCGCTTCTGAAATGTATACACCGTCCATATCGGCAATATGAATAATCCTTATAAAATCATCCTGATTATATCGGTATCTGCTCTTTACACCTTCAATCTGTTCATTAATCTTTTTCAATATACTGTCATTAGAAGCATAATCTTTTAATGTGATGTCGCCATGAACAACAACAAACTGTACTTCATTATTGGAAAAGTATTCCTTCATAATCGTACCAGGTGCTGCTTCATCACTTGATCCCTCCACTATGAATGCAACAACCTTCTTTTCACTCATGCTGTATTGTCCTACCTGCCTTCCTAAATGCCCGCGCAATTCTCAAGCTGTCTGTTTCTTCATAAATTACTTCTTCCTGACCCCCAAGGGTAATACCTCTAATATACATGTCTCTTAAATTATTTGACGCTTTTACATTTTTCATCCGGATATATCTCTTTTCCGGATTTACCGTAGAAAACATAATATTATCTTTATCAAGCATTTCCAAAGCGCGCAGATTATGCGATGTAAAGATTAACTGTCCTTTTGCACTTTTATTAAAAATATCAAGCAGTTCTCCAAGCATATATTCAAAAATACCTGCATCTAACTCATCAATTGCAAGGCAGATTGAAGGATTTCCAAAAGCCTGAATCAACACATTTAAAATAGAAATAATCTTAATAATTCCCTCTGATTCCATTCGGATAGGAATTGGCGGCATATTTTCCCGAACAGAAACAAGTTCCACTCGATAGCCATTTTCTCCGGAATCTGTCAACTGCATTCCATAATGATAGACATCTATTTTCATCCCTGGAATAATTGTAAACAAAACCATATTAATCTGCTCTACAATTGTATCTAAGATTTTTTTCCGTTCTTCGTTTAAAACGACAGGTTCTGTTAATGGAACGGCGAAATCTCCTTTCCATCCGACTTCATTCTGCTCAATTTTAAATGCCATGGGAAGTAAGAAATTTGCAGAAACCACACCCGAATGTGTATTCCGGATTACAAATAAATCCTTTAAAGCAAATTGAAATAATGCTTTTATCACCTCTGAATAATGCCTGAAATGATTCTCAAAATCACGACAAAAAATTTCCCTGCTGCCTTCTCCAAAAACATAAGAACAATTACTTTTCTCAGCAATCTTTCTGGCCACAATCAGATCTGTCTTATTTTCTGCGTCCGCTTCTACAACTTCATCCAATCTTTTCCTTGGCGCAAACACTATCTCCCGCTCTGAACGCTGATAATCCATAAACACAGTTTTATTACTTCTGGAATCACCTTTATTAACAGCGCAGCTCAATGTTTCCCGTACGATATTCGCACCATTTTCACTTCTCTGTAAAATAATCCTATAACTTACCTCATAAATTACTGCTCCGATAAAAATATTAAAATCAGCAATAATTTCTGCCTGATTGCTGCCTGCATCAATGTAATCCGCAACTTCTGCTTCAAGAGTACTGCCTATCATGATTTTTTGCAAATAGTACAGGGTGTCGATAACCGCAGTTTTTCCAGAACCATTTTGACCATATAGCCCTAACACC
>JAMPFK010000007.1 GCA_023664485.1 Bacteroides fragilis
ACCAGAAGAAGGGCAGCGGATGGAAGATCTTCGGTATTTGGTTTTGAGGGTATGCAGAACACTATTTACACTTTTTTGTAAATAGTGTTTTTTTTTATTCAAAGTTATGATATAATATATTTGATTCGATACTATTGATAGAAAATATACTTAAAAAACAGAAAATTTATCCCATAAACAGGAAAGGGCGGTTAAGTGGACTTATAAGATATTTTCTAAATATATAATGTGAGGTGGATTACATATGGATACAAAAATTCTGCTTGAGAATGGAACAAATGAACTGGAGGTACTCGAATTTAAGCTGGACGGCAATGCGTATGGCATTAATGTGGCGAAGATTAAGGAAATCATTACTTATGAGGACGTCACACCGGTTCCAAATGCACATCCCAGTATAGAAGGGATTTTTATGCCGCGTGATACGATGATCACGGCGATTGATCTGAAGAACTGTTTACAGCGCGGCGTATCAAAAGCCGGCGGCCTGTTTATTATCACGAATTTCAATAAGCTGGATGTCGCTTTCCATGTGGATTCCGTTGTCGGAATTCACAGAGTGTCATGGAAGGATATTATTAAACCGGATTCTACCGTTTCATCAGCGGAAGAGGGAATTTCCACAGGAATTATCAAGCTGGATGGCCGATTGATCATTATTTTGGACTTTGAGAAAATCATGACGGATATCAATCCGGAAACCGGGCTGAAGCTGACGGATATTGACGAGCTTGGCGAAAGAGGCCGGTATGATGTTCCGATTTTGATTGCAGAGGATTCGCCCCTGTTGAATAAGTTGATTGTAGATTCTTTACATAAAGCCGGATATGTGAACTTAATTCATACGGAAAATGGACAGCAGGCATATGATGTCATTAGAGACTGCAAGGAAGAAGGTACCCTGAAAGATCATGTGCAGTGTATTATTACAGATATTGAGATGCCCCTCATGGATGGCCACCGTCTGACCAAGCTGGTAAAAGAGGATGATGAGACAAAGGATATTCCGGTTATTATCTTTTCCTCTCTGGTTAACGATGAAATGCGGAAAAAGGGAGAAGCATTAGGCGCTAACGCGCAGCTTTCAAAACCGGAGATCGGTAATCTGGTAAGAGTCGTTGACAAATTAGTATTGAAATAGAGAAGTGACAAAGGCCGGGGCTTCCCGGCTTTTGTGTTTTAACTGATTCATTTAAGCTGAAAGAGAGCCTGAAAAGAATGATGGAACATACATTATTGGAAATAGCCGGAAAATGCGATGAGGCGGATATGATTCTGATAGGAATCGGAGAAGAGTTTCAATATGACTGGGATATTTTATTGCAGAACGAACGTTATCAGGAAATTGAGAAGGAAATAGAGCGGAAAGAAAAGAAGGAAAAGAAAGAATATCGATGGGTCGTGCCTTTTATACAAAAGATGGCGTTGGAGGAGTATCCGGACAGAAAGCTGCGGGAGGCGTATCAGAATCTGCGAAAGATAGTTGAGGATAAGAATTATTTTATTCTTTCGATTGCGACTGATGATTATGTATATCGCCATGGATTACGGGAGGAAAGAATTGTGACGCCCTGCGGCGGTTTTCGGAAAATGCAGTGCGATCATAATTGCAGCGGGCAGATTATGGAGCCGGATGGGGATATGTATCAAAAAGTTTTATCCTATTTTCATGGCGGAACAGAACTGGAAGAATTATCGGAACCCCAATGTGAAAGATGCGGCAGGAAGAAGAGATTTAACCAGCTGGGAGTCAGCAGATACGCGCAGGAGGGATATTTGCCACAGTGGGATATTTATACAAAATGGCTGCAGGGAACCGTTCATAAAAAACTGTGTGTTATTGAATTGGGAGCAGGGATGGAAATGCCTTCGATTATCCGCTGGCCTTTTGAAAAAATTGTCTATTATAATCAGAGATCCTTTTTATACCGTATTCATCCCGCATTATATCAGCTTGGGGAAAATATGGGCGGGAGAGGGGCCGCTATAAAAGAAAAATCTGTTGATTTTTTGGCAAAGGGATTTGTTTAATTGGGCAGTATGTGATAAAATAGCAGAGGTAGCTTTGATGCGAACAGCATCTTTGTATAAATAATTATTTGGGGAGAAGCTATGAGTTCGAGCGAAGAATATTTGGAAAATTTATTACAATCTATGATGGAGGGGAAGGTGGCCAGTCCATCGAAAAAGGATATGGGCGATTCCGGGCGGCAGAAGAGCGCAATCGAACTGCTGACGGGAGAAGAACCTGAGCAGGCGCTGTTTTCAGAAGAATCAGGGGAACCTGAGCCGGAAGCAGTTGAAGCGGAAGAAGAGCCTGTTCCTGTGGAATCGGATTTGAGTATGGGGGAATCGTTTTCAGATATTGGAACGGATGAATCTGCGATAGAAGGATCTTCTATGGAGAATCAGGGTTTGGATAGTACGGAGCCGGATGCGTTCGATATGGCGGACATTGATTTGAGCGGTCTGGATGATGTGTCTTCAGAGGGCCCCGGTTTAGAAGATATGTCTTTGGAAGAGCCGGATTTATCCGGCATGTTTCTGGAAGAACCGGATCTGGCTGATATGTCCCTGGAAGAATCCGGCTTAGCTGATATTGTTATAGAAGAAACAGGCATGGGAGATACCGCTTTGGAAAATGACGGCTTAACCGATACCGCCTTAGAAGATATGAATTTGGATGATATGGACTTGGATGATATCCATTTGGAAAACAGCGCCTTAGCGGATATGGTTTTGGATGAAACAGGAACGGATGATATGTCTTTGGGAGAGCCTGGCCTGGATGATGCCGGAATGATTGGATTGGAAACGATGTCCCTGGACGATGCCGGATTGGATGGCATGGAACCGGAAGATATGGATATTGGAGATATAGGAGTGAGCGACGCCGGTCTGGACGATATCGTGTTAGAAGAGCACAGCCTGGAGGATATGGTCTTAGAAGAACCGGATCTGGGGGAAATCGGTCTGGGAGATAGCGAAGATGACGATATGGACGAATTAGGGCTGACCGATTTTAATCTGGGTGATATGGGCATGGAAGAAAACGATATGGATGATCTGTCTCTGGATGATTTAGATTTGGGAGAGATGTCGGCGGAGGACGCTTCAATGGATGCGTTTTCGATGGATGATATGTCTGGAGAAGAGCCGATGGCCGATGATATGGCATTAGAAGAATCTGATTTTGATGAAATGCCGGACGATTTTGCGCTGGAAGAGAGCGGCATGGACGATCTGGCGGAAATCAACAATCTTTTGGAACAATCGGGACAGGATGAAGAAATCGATGACGAAATGCTCGCTCTGCTGGAAAGCGTTTCCGATTCCGGAGAAGATGATCTGGCAGGCGGAGAAAATAACGGGTTTTCTTTTTTTCAGGGAGACACCGATGTGAATGATGACACGCTGTCCCTTGGGGGGCTTGACGTAGAAGAAGAGGCGCCGCAGGAGGAAGCGGAAAAGAAAAAGAAGAAGAAAAGGTGGGGGAGAAAAGATAAAAAGGCGGCAAAGAACGCGGATGAATTGACGGATAATGCCGTAGGATCAGGCGACGCTGAAGGAACAGAAGGCAGTGAAGGCGAAAAAGCAGAGAAGAAACCGGGCGTTTTTGCAAGATTTCTTGCATTTTTGACAGAGAGCGACGAGGATGATGAAGAAAAAGCGGAAGACGCGTTGTCGATAGGAGAAATATCGGATGAAAATTCGGCGCTGCTTGCGGAGCTGAGCGCGGAAGATAAGAAAAAAGGAAAAAAGGAAAAGAAGAAGAAAGAAAAAAAGGGCAAAGAGAAGAAAGGGAAAAAGGGAGCCGGCGGCGAGGAGGACGGAGACGAAGAAGGTGCCGCTAAGAAAAAGAAAAAACCGAAAAAGGAAAAGAAAGTAAAGGAAAAGAAAGCAAAGGAAATCGATGAGGAAGCTTTAAAAGAAAATACGGGAAAGAAGCTTTCCAGGAAAAAGATAATACCTGTTATCATTTTCTGCGCTACGGTTATGCTGTGTATTATTGTCTTTACGATAATCATACCGGATCATATGGAGAAGCGCGATGCGAAGATTGCGTATGATATGGGAAATTATGAAGATGTTTATGAGCTGCTTTATGGAAAAGACCTGAATGAGGAAGAGGAAGTCCTTTTGCAGAAGAGCACGATTGTCATGAAAATGGAGCGGAAGCTGGAATCCTATCAGAATTACTTAAAGCTGGGCGGTCATGGACTGGAAGCATTGAATGCGCTTGTGCAGGGAGCGGCTTTATATTATGAACTGCTGCCGGAGGCGGATAAATATTCGGTAATGGGAGCAGTCGAAGAGAAGTATCAGCAGATACTGGTGATTCTGCTTGACCAATACGGCCTTTCTGAAGCCGATGTCGTGGATATCATCGGTTCGGAGGACGATACGATATATACGCAGAAAATCTTATCTGCGCTCTATGGGGCCAGCTATTCGGAGGAAGAAGAGCCGTTTGAAGGCGTGCCGGATATCCTGCCGGAGGAGCAGGAGATTCTTGAAGGAATGCAGGGAGAGACGGCGGATAGTACCGCAGGAGATGGATCCGGAGAAGCGCAGGATAGTTTTGTGGACGGGGAGGCGGAGCCTGCGGCAGATAATGCCGCCCCCGAAGGGGCGGAGCCCGCGGCGGATAGCGCTGCCGTTCCCGAAGGCGAAGTTAAGAATATTGAGCCGGTTTCGGTCGAGGTACATCAGAATAACTGATAAAGGATGAAAAATTATGGTTGCAGTCATCGATTATGATGCCGGAAATATAAGAAGCGTGGAAAAAGCGGCGGCGGCTTTGGGAAAACAGGCCGTTGTAACGAGAAGCCAGGAAGAGATACTGGCCGCGGATCATGTGATTTTACCGGGAGTGGGCGCTTTTGGCGATGCGATGGAAAAACTTCATAAGTATGATCTGGCCGGCGTTATTCGGGAAGTAACGGCGCGCGGGACGCCTTTTTTGGGTATCTGCCTTGGATTACAGCTGTTATTTGAAAGCAGTGAGGAAAGCGAAGGCGTTGCAGGGCTTGGTATTCTGCCCGGCAGAATCGTCAGGATTCCGGAAGAAAAGGGGTTGAAGATTCCCCATATCGGGTGGAATTCCCTTTCTTATCCGAATCAGGGCAGGCTTTTTCGGGGGATACCGGAGCAGTCCTATGTATATTTCGTGCATTCTTATTATTTACGGGCGGAGGATGCAGAAATCGTGAAAGCAGCGACGGAGTACGGCGTTTTGATTCACGCTGCCGTTGAAAAAAACAATATTTTTGCCTGTCAGTTCCATCCGGAAAAGAGTTCCGAAACAGGTATGCGGATTTTGAAAAATTTTCTGGATATATCGACGGAAACGGAGCGGTAAAAAGGCGGAGAGGATAGCCGATGCACACGAAGAGAATCATTCCCTGTCTGGATGTCAAGGACGGCAGGGTCGTAAAGGGAGTTAATTTTATTAATTTTAAAGATGCGGGCGATCCGGCTGAGGTCGGGGCCGCTTATGACAGTTCCGGCGCGGATGAACTCGTTTTTCTGGATATTACGGCCTCTTCCGATGCGAGGGCGACGGCCGTTGAAATGGTCAGGAAGGTTGCCGGGAAGGTGTTTATCCCTTTTACGGTAGGCGGGGGCATCCGTACCGTGGAAGATTTTAAGGCCATTCTCCGGGAAGGCGCAGATAAAGTCTCGGTCAATTCCGCGGCCATTATGAACCCGCAGCTCATTGCCGATGCGGCGGATAAGTTCGGCAGCCAGTGCGTGGTAGTCGCGATTGATGCCAGACGGCGGGATGACGGCGGCGGATGGAATATCTATAAGAACGGAGGCCGCATCGATATGGGAATCGACGCGGTGGAATGGGCGATGAAAGCAGAAAAGCTGGGCGCCGGGGAAATCCTTTTGACCAGCATGGACGGCGACGGCACGAAGGCAGGATATGATTTGGAACTGACCAGAAGCATTTCCGAAAATGTTTCCATTCCGGTCATCGCTTCCGGCGGCGCGGGAACGATGGAGCATTTTTATGAAGCTTTTACGGTGGGGAAGGCGGATGCGGCTCTGGCGGCTTCGCTGTTTCATTTTAAAGAGATGGAGATTCGGGATCTGAAACGTTATTTGCGGGAAAAGGGGATTCCTGTCAGACTGTAAAAGTGTGGGGAAGATTTGCGGGTAAGCTTTTTAAAAGGGCATCGGGAAGAAATTCCCGGTGCCTTTGCAGCTTACACGGCAATAAAGACCGCTTACCGCGTTTTCCTTGCCCGGTATCAGAAAGCATTTTATGATATGGGAAAAGCATGGGAGAAAGGATTTCTATTTATGGCAGAAACAGTAATTTTCGCGTCACATTTGAAGAAGTATTTCAAAGAAGTCAGAGCGGTGGATGATATCAGTTTTGAGATAAAGAAAGGGGAGCTGTTCGGATTTCTGGGGATTAACGGGGCGGGCAAATCGACGACCATCAATATGCTCAGCACGTTGTCCAGGCCGACCGATGGAAAAGCGGAAATCTGCGGTCATCCGCTCGGCAGGGAGGACGAACAGATACGCCGGAGAATCGGCGTCGTATATCAGAATAATTGTCTGGATGAAAAGCTGAGCGTCAAGGAAAACCTGTTCGTCCGCGGCTCTCTTTATGAAAAAAACAGGAGCAGGCTGAAAAGCCGGATTTTGAATGTGTGCGAAATTCTGAAATTAGGGGATATTTACGACAGGCGTTTTGAGAAGCTTTCGGGAGGGCAGAAGCGGCGCTGTGAAATCGCCAGAGCGCTCGTCAACAGGCCGGAAATTTTATTTCTGGATGAGCCGACGACGGGCCTCGATCCGGCGACGAGAAAAAATGTCTGGCAGAGCGTGGAACAGCTCAGAAAAGAAATGAACATGACGGTATTTTTAACAACACACTATATGGAAGAGGCAGCGAAGGCCACAGGCATTGCCATTATTGACGGCGGGCATATTATGGAGCGGGGAACGCCTTTTGCTTTAAAAGAAAAATATGCGAAAGACAGGCTGGTACTGCGGCCTGAGGAAGGGCAGGAAGAGCGGTTCTGGGAAACGCTGAAAGAGGAAAAGGCGGACTGCAGGCGGAAGGAAGGCTATGCGGCAGTGGAAATCGAAAACAGTATGCTCGCGCTTCCCATTTTGCGGCGGATGCAGCCATTTCTCGAAGGTTTTGAACTGGTACAGGGTTCCATGGATGATGTATTTCTGAACGTGACCGGCAAAACACTGGGCCGGAGCGAAGGCTGAGAGGGCGTTTTGGAAGGAGAAATAAAAATGAGAACGACAGGAAACCTGATGAAAAGAAATATATTGATTTTTATGCGGGACAGCGGAAGGGTATTTTTTTCGATATTGTCAATGCTGATTATATTAGGATTGATGATATTGTTTCTGGGTAATATGAACAGCGAGGATATTGTCTGTATGCTGGAACAGTCGGGCGGCGCGCGGGATGCAGCAGCGGACAGGGCGAATGCGGATTATCTGGTTTCCATGTGGACGCTCGCGGGAATTCTTTTGTCGAATGCGGTGACGGTGACGATGACGGCAATGGGAAGCATGGTAGAGGATGAGGCGTGTAAGCGGCTTGCAAGCTTTTATGTCGCGCCTGTAAAAAGAGTTCATGTTGCGTTCGGCTACATCTTTTCCGCATGGGTCATCGGCATTGTCATGTGCCTGATCACGCTGACGGCATTTCAGGGGTATCTGGCGGTAACGGGACAGGCGCTGCTTGCCGTAACAGGATGTTTCCGGCTTTTGGGCATGATCGTATTGAATACGTTTCTCTATGCTGCGGCTGCGTATCTGCTCGCCCTGTTCATTCACAGCGTGGGCGCATGGAGCGGTCTGCTCACGGTCATCGGAACGCTCGTCGGTTTTGTTGGAGCGGTTTATCTGCCGGTAGCGGTGCTGCCGGAAAAGGTCGCGGATGTTCTGAAATATCTGCCCGTGCTTCATGGCGCGGCCATGATGCGGGTAGTCTGTACGGAAGACGCCATTGAGACTGCATTTGCGGGGCTTCCGGCGGAGGCGGCGGAAGTTTTCCGGGAAAATATGGGGATTACGGTGGTGATGGGAAACGGACCGGTATCCTTTGCGGCGCAGGCGGCCTGTCTGCTCGTGTTCGGCCTTGCGGCAGTCGTAACGGCAGCCGCCGTCAGCAGGAAAAGGGCGGTATATGACAGATGATTTCCAGGATGCGGATGGTTTCCGGAATAACAGATCGGGAAGGAATAAAGGATTCGTATGAAGATTATTATAGAGGATATCGGGCCGGAAGAAGAAGAGGCTGTCATTATCCGCTGCCGGGAAGTGGATGAGTCGATTTTGCAGCTCGTGAACGGGCTGAAGCTGAAAAAAGAAAAAATGACGGTCAGGCAGGGAGAAAAAATTTTACAGATAGACCCTGGCGCGGTTTTCTATTTCGAGGCGGTCGATAACAAAGTATTTCTTTATCTGGAAAAAAATGTATACGAGACGCGGATGAAGCTGTATGAGATCGAACGGCATTTTGCCGGGACCGATTTTTTCAGGGTATCCAAGTCGGTGATCCTGAATCTGGCAAAGGTGAAAAATTTTTGTCCGGGATTTAACGGAAGATTTGAGGCGCTGATGCAGAACGGAGAACGCGTCGGCATTTCGAGGCAGTATGTACCGCTGCTGAAAAGCAAACTCGGACTGTAAGAAAGGCGTGGTGACGGCGATGCTATCGAAAATAAATGAAATGTTTCATACATTTTCTTATATCGTGACAGGCGTTATTTTCATATGCGCGTTATTTCTCACGATTTTCAACCGGGATGGAACGGTTTCAGGACAGCTTCTCTGGCAGATTCTGATTACTTCTTTCCTGTGTGTGCTCGGAAATCTGATTTACCCGCAGCGGAAAATCCCGGAATGGAAGCTCATTCTTCTCCGGCTGCTGCATTATGTATATATCAATGCGGTCGTTTTTGGATGCGCAAAAGTGTTCTGGTGGTTCGATATAAGGGATTGGGAAAAGACCGGCTTTATGTTAATCGGAATTGCGGTAGTGTTCGTTCTGGTATCATGGGCTGTGTGGCATAAAGGAAAAAAGATTTCCGTTTTGTTGAATGAGTCTTTGAAAAAGTATCAGAATAAAATGCCGGAATAAACCCGAAAATCTCTTGATACCAGGGGATTTCTGTGTTATAGTATATAAGTGTGTGCGGGCAGACTGTTCCGCACGCAGGATGCAGAAAACACATATGCCTGTTATCTGTTGGTGCCCCAGAACGCCGGGGTAAGCGGATGAGCCATAAGGCATATGGAAGAAAACAACCAAATGGAGGTAGAGAACATGAGCGTTATTTCAATGAAACAGTTACTGGAAGCAGGTGTGCATTTCGGACATCAGACAAGAAGATGGAATCCTAAAATGGCTCCTTATATCTTCACCGAGAGAAATGGTATCCATATCATCGACTTGCAGAAATCCGTAGGAAAAGTGGACGAAGCGTACAAGGCAGTATTTGACGTCGCTTCCCAGGGCGGGACCATTCTTTTTGTCGGCACGAAAAAACAGGCGCAGGATGCCGTTAAGACAGAGGCAGAGCGCTGCGGTATGTATTATGTAAATGAAAGATGGCTCGGCGGTATGCTGACCAACTTCAAAACGATTCGTTCCAGAATCGACAGATTAAAAGCAATTGAAACCATGTCAGAGGACGGTACTTTTGATGTGCTTCCCAAGAAAGAGGTTATCAAACTCAGGAAAGAATGGGAAAAATTAGAGAAAAATCTGGGCGGAATCAAGGAAATGACAAGAATTCCCGATTGTATTTTCGTCGTTGACCCCAAGAAAGAAAAAATCTGTGTTCAGGAAGCTCATACGCTGGGCATTACGCTGATCGGTATCGGCGACACGAACTGCGATCCGGAAGAACTCGATTATATCATTCCGGGCAATGATGATGCGATCAGAGCCGTTAAGCTGATTGTTTCCAAAATGGCGGACGCTGTCATCGAGGCAAATCAGGGGGCGGAAGAGTATGTAGAGGAAGCGGCGCCGGAAGCGGAAGAAGCTGCGGCAGGGGAAGAATCGGCAGGCGAGGCCTGATTCAGAACACAGTAACGCTGGAACAGAAATCATAATTCGATGATACAGGAGGAAATAGAAAATGGCTATCACAGCAGCGATGGTAAAAGAGTTGAGAGAATTGACCGGTGCAGGCATGATGGACTGCAAAAAAGCGCTCAGCGAAACCGATGGCAACATGGATGCGGCGGTAGAATATCTGAGAAAGAACGGACAGGCAAAGGCGGAGAAAAAGGCCGGCAGAATTGCGGCGGAAGGTCTGTGCCGTGTCGCGGTAAAAGACGATAAGACGGCGGCAGTCGTAGAGGTGAACTCCGAAACGGACTTTGTTGCAAAAAATGCCGACTTTCAGGCATACGTTGAAGCAGTCGCAGCGCAGGCTGTCGAGTCCGGCGCGGCGGATCTGGATGCTTTCATGGCGGAAGCATGGCACCTGGATACCGCAAAGACGGTAAAAGACGCGTTGGTAGATAAGATTGCGGTAATCGGTGAAAATCTGAATATCAGAAGATTCCGGAAGGTCACTGCAGAGAACGGCTGTGTTGTTACTTATGTGCATGGCGGCGGCAGAATCGGCGTTATCGTAGAGGCAGCTGCTGACGTCGTAAACGACAGCGTCAAAGAAGCGCTGACCAATATTGCGATGCAGGTCGCTGCATTGTCTCCGAAATATATTTCCACAGCGGATGTTTCTGAGGAATACAAAGCGCATGAGAAAGAAATCATCGCGGAGCAGATCAGGAACGATCCTAAGATGGCAGGAAAGCCGGAGAAGGTGATTGAGGGAGCCGTAAACGGCCGCCTCAACAAAGAGTTGAAAGAAGTATGCCTGTTAGAGCAGGTATACGTTAAGGCTGAGGACGGAAAGCAGTCCGTTGCAAAATATATCGAGCAGGTTGCAAAGGAGAACAGCGCAGACCTTTCCATCAAATCCTTTGTCCGTTTCGAGACCGGAGAGGGTATTGAGAAGAAGGAAGAGAACTTTGCGGAAGAGGTCGCAAAGCAGATGGCTGGAAACTGAAAAGCGGGTAATACTCAGAGAGTGTCGTCAATTTCGGCGCTCTCTTTTTTATTTATGGGATTAAGGCGGCAAAAGGTTATAATTGCATACTGATATCAGGGATAATGGAAATGAATTTCAATGATTTTAAAGAAATTTTTCTTGCAACCTTCTCAAACATGCGGTATAGTAATTCTCGTTAAAGCAGGAGAAAGCATGCTTACGGGAATGGGGAATTGCTATGGCAAAGTATCTGGTGATTGTGGAATCACCCGCAAAAGTAAAAACGATTAAGAAATTTCTGGGGACAAATTATGAGGTGGCCGCCAGCAACGGACATGTGCGCGATCTGCCGAGAAGCCAGATGGGAATCGATTTTGAACATGACTTTGAGCCTCGTTACATTACGATCAGGGGAAAAGGCGATCTTCTTGCGAACCTGCGCAAAGAGGTGAAGAAGGCGGATAAAGTCTATCTGGCGACCGACCCTGACCGCGAAGGGGAAGCGATTTCGTGGCATCTGCTGAATGCCCTGAAACTGGATGGCAGGAAAGTATACCGTATCACCTTTAATGAAATTACGAAGAATGCCGTTAAAGAATCTCTGAAAAATGCCAGAAAGATCGATATGGATCTCGTGGATGCACAGCAGGCAAGGCGCTGCCTCGACCGCATGGTTGGATATAAGATTTCCCCGCTGTTATGGGCGAAGGTAAAAAGGGGACTGAGCGCGGGGCGGGTGCAGTCGGTGGCGCTCAGGATCATCTGCGACAGGGAGGAAGAAATCAACGCTTTTATTCCGGAGGAGTATTGGACGCTGGATGCGGTCCTGAAAATTCCGGGAGAAAAGAAGCCGCTTGCGGCCAGATATTACGGAACGACGGACAAAAAGCAGGAAATCTCTTCCGCGGAAGAGCTGGAAAAAATAAAGAAGCAGCTGGAAAATGCCATATATAAGGTGGCGGATGTCAAACATGGAACGAGGGTAAAGAAGCCGCCCCTGCCTTTTACCACATCGACCTTACAGCAGGAAGCCAGCAAGATGCTGAATTTTTCGACGCAGAAAACGATGCGGCTGGCACAGCAGTTATATGAAGGCATCGACATTAAGGGAAACGGTACGGTGGGCGTTATCACCTATCTGCGTACGGATTCCACCAGAATTTCTGAAGAGGCGTCAAAAGCGGCAAAGGAATATATAACCGGGCAGTATGGGGCAGAGTATGCCGTAGGGGCCGGCACGGAAAAGAAAAACGCGCAGAAGATACAGGATGCCCATGAGGCGATCCGGCCGACGGATATTGCGAGGACGCCTCTGCAGCTGAAAGATTCCCTCTCCAGAGACCAGTTCCGGCTTTACCAGCTGATCTGGAAGCGCTTCGTGGCGAGCCGGATGACGCCGGCGCAGTATGAGACGACATCCGTAAAGATCGACGCGGCGGGACATCGGTTTACGGTGGCGGCTTCCCGCGTGAAGTTCGACGGCTTTTTAAACGTCTATACGGATGAGGAAGAAAAAGAAGAAAACAACACGTTAGTTAAGGGTATCGACGAGAATACACAGCTCGTTTTCGATTCCTTTGAAGAAAAACAGCATTTTACACAGCCGGCGCCGCATTATACGGAAGCGTCCCTGGTGCGCGCGCTGGAGGAACTCGGCATCGGGAGGCCCAGCACCTATGCGCCGACGATCACGACGATCCTTGCGAGAAGATATATCGTAAAGGAGAATAAGAATCTTTATGTGACGGAGCTCGGCGAGGCGGTGAACCATATTATGAAGGAAGCCTTTCCGAGCATCGTGGACGTGAACTTTACGGCGACGATGGAGGCGCTGTTAGACGGCGTCGCGGACGGTAATGTCAAGTGGAAAACGGTCATCGCCAATTTTTACCCGGATCTGGAAGAAGCGGTTCAGAAAGCGGAGAAAGATCTGGAAGAAGTGGAGATTGCCGATGAGCTTTCGGATGAGATCTGCGAGAACTGCGGCAGGCAGATGGTGATCAAATACGGCCCTCACGGCAGGTTCCTTGCCTGTCCGGGATTCCCGGAGTGCCGTAATACCAAACCTTATTTCGAGAAGATCGGCGTTGCATGTCCGAAATGCGGCAGGGACATCGTCATGAAAAAGACGAAGAAGGGCCGGAAATACTATGGCTGTATCGATAATCCTGAATGCGATTTTATGGTATGGCAGAAGCCGGTGGACAGACAATGTCCAAAATGTGGTTCTATTATGCTGGAAAAGGGAAATAAACTATTGTGTGCGGATGAAACGTGCGGATATGTGGAGGCCGCACAGCAAAGCGTTGAAGCTTAAAATTCTGCAATTCCAATAATTGTCTGAAAATTGCGCCAAAATTCGGGTAATATACGTTGAAAATACTGAAAAAATATGTTAGAATGTGTACATGATCTGCAGTAAGTATTGCGGCGGGAAGCTGTCTGGCTTCGAAAGGCGGGAGACAATGAGCAGTGTACAATTATTGGATAAAACCAGAAAAATAGGAAAACTTTTGCACAATAATAATTCGGGCAAGGTCGTTTTTAACGATATCTGCAATGTGCTGAAGGAAATTCTTGCATCCAATGTTCTGGTCATCAGTAAAAAGGGAAAGGTCCTCGGCGTGGGCGATCTGGACAGGGTGGAGTCGCTGACGGAACTGCTTGTGGAGCATGTGGGCGGATTCATTGATCCGATGCTGAACGAGAGGTTTCTTTCCGTACTTTCTACGAAGGAAAATGTCAATCTGGAAACGCTGGGCTTTGAGAACATCGATACGAGAAGGTTTCAGGCAGTCATAGCGCCGATCGAGATTTCCGGGGAGAGGCTGGGAACGCTCTTTATTTATAAGTGCGACGAACAGTACGATATCGATGATATCATTCTGTGCGAGTACGGCACTACGGTAGTCGGGCTCGAAATGCTCCGGGCGGTGAACGAAGAGAACGCGGAGGAGAACCGGAAAGTAGCGGTCGTCAAATCCGCCATCAGCACGCTTTCGTTTTCCGAGATGGAAGCCATTACCCACATTTTCGACGAGCTCGGCGGTATGGAAGGCATTCTCGTCGCGAGCAAGATTGCGGATAAGGTAGGAATTACCCGTTCCGTCATCGTCAATGCCCTGCGGAAGTTCGAGAGTGCGGGCGTTATCGAATCCCGTTCCTCCGGCATGAAGGGAACTTATATTAAGGTACTGAACGATGTCGTATTCGAGGAAGTGGAGAAGCTGAAGGAGCAGGGCAGATAAAGAACTGAATACGGGAAAGCCAATGGATTGGTCAAGGATAAAAGGATTTATAACAGCGGGTAACTGGCTTTATAAGTCTTTTTTTGCTTATTTTCTGTCTGATTTTTCCTTTGTCGGTCTGGAAACGTATTAAAGAAAGAACATATTTTTTTGGCTTTTGACTTGTAATTTTATCTGAATGAATTTATAATGGTTTAAGGATTTTTATAAGGATTATGATAAGGGTTGTTATTAAAATGAATGGGGTGTGAATATGAGTTCTTTATTAAGCACAAATGCTTTCGACTACATTAATGTGTTGGATAAGGCTGCGGATGCCGCATGGCTGCGGAATGACGCGATCAGTAATAACCTTTCCAACGTGGATACGCCGGGGTATAAGAGGCAGGACGTGGATTTTCAGTCACAGCTTGCGAAAGCGCTCGGCAATTCCAGGTATACTTCTATGGATTCCAAAGTGGCAAATCTCAAAACGAGCCGTCTGAACCCGCTTTGCTATACGGATTACGCGAGCTTTTCTTATCGTCTCGATGGCAATAACGTGGATGTGGATACGGAAGGCGTCTATCTTGCCAAGAACCAGATTACATATCAGGGACTGGATTTATGCATTTCGCAGGAATTTAAAAATTTGCAGGCTGTAATGAAATAAAGGGGGGATAAACTATGGGGATGTTTACGGCTTTTGATATCAATGCGTCCGGCATGACGGCGGAACGTTACCGTATGGACATTATTGCGGAAAATGTCGCGAACGCCAATACGACCCGTACGGAGGACGGCACGCCCTACCGCAGGAAAGTGGTCGTTTTCGAGGAAAAAAATTCTCAGACGCCTTTTCGTCATGTGCTGAATGCGGCGAGGGACCGCTATTCGGGAACCGGCGTGAAGGTGACGGGCGTATATGAGGACGAATGGACGGAGATGAAGATGGTCTATGATCCGTCTCATCCGGATGCAGACGAGAACGGTTATGTAACTTACCCGAACGTCAGTACGATAACCGAGATGACGAACCTGATCGATGCAAGCCGCGCATATGAAGCGAATTCGACGGCTTTTACGGCGAGTAAGAGCATCGCGACGCGGGGGCTTGAAATCATGAATGGCTAAAGAACGGCCGAGGGTAAATAAGGGAAACTGGAAATAAAGGATATAAGTAATAAGCGTAAAAGGGAACAACTATTATTTGGAGGGGAAGAAAATGGCTATGGATATTACGGCGCTGTATAATGTATCTTCCGGAGCAATTAAAGAGGCTGCCAAAAGCGCACCGACAACGAAGGCGGATACATATGCCGATACCAGTTTTAATCATCTTTTGAATACGGCAATTGACAATATCAACACAACGAACAGTTATCTTTCCGATGCTGAGAACGAGGAAATCAAATGGGCGCTTGGAGAGACCGAAAATACGCATGATCTTGCCATCGCGCTCCAGAAGGCATCGACTGCGCTGCAGTATACTGTTGCTATAAGGGATAAGCTGTTAGAAGCCTATAAAGAAATTATGCAGATGCAGATTTAATGGCATATGACGGATTACTTGAGGAGAAATAGTTGCTGTGGATAAATTGTTGGAAAAATTAAAGGAGTTAGGAAATAAAATATTGGCCTGGTGGAACCGTTTTACGACCAAACAGAAGACGCTGATCGTCATGGTTGTATCGGCGGTCGTACTGGCAATCGTTATTCTGGTCACAGTGCTGAATCAGCCAAAATATGTCCTGTTAAAGAACTGCGAGGATACGACGGAGGCGGCGAGCGTAAGGGATCTGCTGGAAGAAGAAGAACTCAGGTATAAGGTTTCCGATGACGGGCTGGAATTCAGGATTCTGAAAGAACAGCAGTCCGACGCGATTCTGCTGCTCGGTTCAAATAATATCAGGACTGCGGGTTATGGCATCGAGAACGTAACGAACGGAGGTTTCGCTACGACGGAGTCCGATAAGCAGAGACAGTATAAATATTACATGGAGAAATATCTTGAAGACAATCTGTTTGAGCCTCAGAAAGCGGTGAACAGCGCGACGGTAACCTTGACTCTTCCGGAGAATACGGGGACGCTGATCGATTCCGATAAAGAGTCTTATGCGTCGATTACGCTGGATCTGAAAGAGGAGATATCTCCGGAAACGGCGGCGTCTCTCGCACGCGCGACGGCGACCGGCATCGGCAATCCGACGACCAGGAATATCGTTATCATGGATACGGAGGGGAATATGCTTTTCTCCGGCGATGACGATTATTCGGCATCGGGTACGGCAAACGCACAGCTTTCCGTGAAATCGGAAGCGGAGAGAATCGTTACGAGCGAAGTAAAACAGGTGCTTCTCGGCACGAATGAATTTGATAAAATTGAAGTTGCGACCAATCTGGTATTGGATTTTTCCACGAGTTCCAGAACGGATCATACGTTTTCCGCACCGGAGGGCCGGGAAGAAGGGCAGTTGAGCCACGAGGATACATACAGTTCGATCAATGAAAGCGGCATCAGCGGTGTGCCGGGGACGGATTCCAACGGCGACGACGGCACTACATATGTATTGGAAGATAATAATGATTCGAGGTCCGAGACAACGGAGACATCCCGCGACTATCTGCCGAATGAATCGATCGTCACGACGGAAACGCCGGCCGGCCTGATCAACTACGGCCAGTCCTCGCTGTCTGTTGCGATGATACGCCATGTTGTCATCCGGGAAGAAGACGTCGAAAGGCAGGGGCTTCTCGACACGGTCACATGGGAAGAGTACAAACTGGCGAATCAGGACCGCACGAAGCTGGAAGTAGACGAGGATCTGTTTGATGTGGTCGCCAAGGCGACGGGCATCAATGTCGATAATATAGCGATTGTCGCTTATAGTGAGAACGTATTTTTTGATGATGAAGGATCCGGCATCAGCGCGACGGATATCATGCAGATCGTCCTGATCATCATTATCCTCGCCCTGCTCGCATTCGTCGTTCTGAGAAGCATGCGCGGCGAGAAACATGAGGAAGAGGAAGAAGAGCTTTCTGTGGAATCCCTGCTGCAATCCACGCCTGAGACGCAGCTTGAAGATATTTCGTTCGAGGATGAATCCGAGACGAGGAAGCTGATCGGCAAATTCGTAGACGAGAATCCGGAGGCGGCGGCGAACCTGCTGCGCAACTGGCTGAACGAGGACTGGGGGTAAGAACGATGGCAAAATCGGATGAAAAGATTACCGGTCTGCAGAAGGCGGCTATCCTGCTGATCGCTCTTGGGCCGGAAAAATCATCGAATATCTTTAAACACTTAAAAGAAGACGAAATCGAAGAGCTGACGTTGGAAATCGCGAATACGAGGACCATTACGCCGCAGGTGCGGGACGAAGTGCTGGAGGAATTCTATCAGGTATGCCTGGCACAGCAGTATATCGCCGAGGGCGGTATCAATTATGCGAAGGAAGTTTTGGAGAAGTCTTTCGGCGTAGACAGGGCGCGGGACGTTATCGGCAAGCTGACCGCTTCTTTGCAGGTGAAGCCTTTCGAATTCGTCAGAAAAACAGATCCTTCACAGTTATTGAACTTTATTCAGGATGAGCATCCTCAGACGATCGCCCTGATCTTATCTTACTTATCGGCAGGGCAGTCTGCGCTTATCATATCCGCGCTTCCGCCCGACAGGCAGGCGGACGTGGCAAAGCGTATAGCGGTAATGGACAGAACGAGTCCGGACATTATCAAAGAGGTGGAGAAAGTTTTGGAATCCAAGCTGGCATCCCTGGTAAATCAGGATTACACTATTGTCGGCGGCGTCGATGCGGTTGTGGAAATTTTGAATACGGTAGACCGCGGTACAGAGAAACACATTATGGAGACGCTGGAAATTGAAGAACCGGAGCTTGCGGATGAGATCCGGAAGAAGATGTTCGTATTTGAAGATATCCTTCTGCTCGACGACAGAGCGATCCAGCGCGTACTGCGCGATGTGGATAACAGCGATCTTGCGATCGCATTGAAAGGTTCCAACGAAGAGGTGCAGAACGCGATCTTCAACAACCTGTCCAAGCGTCTTGCGGTTATGATCAAGGAAGATATGGAGTTCATGGGCCCTGTTCGCATGAAGGACGTAGAGGAAGCACAGCAGAAGATCGTAAATATTATCAGGAAACTGGAAGATTCTGCGGAAATTGTTATCTCCAGAGGCGGAGGTGACGAGATTGTTGTCTAGGAACGTATATAAATCAAGCTGGGTCGTCGTGGAGAACGATGATAAATGTCTGATCGACAGTAATTCCCGCCTCGTCAGCCGGATTGAGGAACGGGAAGCGGACAGGAGAAAAAAGGCCGCGCTGGCCGCCGGCGAAGAAGTGGATATGGACGGTTTTATGGGCGGCCTTATCGGAGAACGGATCGATGCGCAGGACTATGAAGAAGATGCAGAAGGCGGCAGCGTGTTAAAGGCGGCGGAAGAGGTCCCGGCAGGCCCCACGCCGGAGGAACTCCGGGAGCAGGCGGAAGCCGAGCTGGAAGCGGCGAGGCAGGAAGCGGAGCAGATCCGCCGGATGGCGAACGCCGACGCCGCCAAAGAAAAGCAGGCTGCGGCGGAGGAAGGCAGAAGGGCCGGATACGATGAGGGGTATCGGATGGCTCAGGCAGAAGCCGGTAAAATGCGCAGGGAGCTGGAGGAAGAACGTTCCCGGATGGAGGCGGAGTACGGGCAGCTTGTGGCAGAACTGGAACCGCAGTTCATCGATACGATTACGGCAGTCTATAATCATGTTTTTCATGTGGAATTAGAAAACGAAAGAAATATCCTGGTGCATCTGATCGAAACGACTTTGCGGAAAATAGAGAGTAGCAGGACTTTTATTGTGCATGTTTCCAGGGATGATTATCCGTATGTCAATATGCAGAAAAAGATGCTGACAGAAAGCGCGGTGGGAGGCCGGGGCATTGTCGAGGTCGTAGAGGACATTACGCTGCATAAGAATGAATGCATGATCGAAACGGACGGCGGTATTTTTGACTGCGGCGTGGGAACGCAGCTGGAAGAGCTGACAAAGCGACTGAGATTGTTGTCTTTCGAGAAAGACGAAACAGATTTTCAGGGCAGTATTTAGGGGTGTGTAAAAGAAGGGGTTATGATAGATTTTACGAAATACAGCAGAATTGCTGATTATACTTTTTTTAAAAGTATGGGAAAAGTGGAAAATGTAGTAGGGCTTACGATAGAATCTGCGGGGCCGGAGGCAAAGCTGGGCGATCTGTGCAGGGTGTTTCCGGCGGATAAGGATCTGCCGCCCATTATGTCGGAGGTAGTCGGCTTTAAAGGGCGCAGGACTCTGTTAATGCCCTATGAAAAGACCGAGGGCATCGGAATCGGCTGTATGGTGGAAAACACGGGGATTCCCCTTTCCGTACAGGTGAGCGACGCGCTTCTGGGACAGGTATTGGACGGACTGGGCAGGTACGACGGTATGGAGGATGCGGGACAGATGTTCAGTTATCCGATCGAAGCCGCGCCGCCGGATGCGATGGAAAGAGAAATCATCGACGAGGTGCTTTCCCTCGGCGTAAAGGCTGTCGATGGGCTGATGACGATCGGAAAGGGCCAGAGAATCGGCATTTTTGCCGGTTCGGGCGTTGGAAAATCCACCCTGATGGGGATGTTCGCCCGCAATACCAAAGCGGATATCAACGTCATCGCCCTGATCGGAGAGCGCGGCAGGGAAGTAAGGGAATTTATCGAACGGGATCTGGGACCGGAAGGGATGCGCCGCTCCGTCGTCGTCGTTGCGACTTCGGATAAACCGGCGCTGGAAAGAAAGAAGGCCGCCCAGACGGCGACGGCGATTGCGGAATATTTCAGGGATCAGGGAAAAGACGTGCTGTTGATGATGGATTCTCTGACCCGTTTTTCAATGGCACAGCGGGAGATCGGGCTGGCCAGCGGGGAGCCGCCGGTATCCAGAGGATATCCGCCAAGCGTTTATTCCGAGATGCCAAAGCTGCTGGAGCGCGCGGGACGTTCTGCAAGAGGCTCTATCACGGGCCTGTATACGGTGCTTGTGGATGGCGACGATTTCAACGAACCAATTACCGATACGGCCAGAAGTATTCTGGACGGGCATATTATGCTGGACCGTAAGCTTGCCCATAAGAACCACTATCCGGCGATCGATGTGCTGCAGAGCATTTCCAGATGTATGAGCCAGATCGTGCCGAAAGAGCATAAGACGGCGGCCGGTAAGCTGAAAAATGTGCTGGCGACCTATAATGAGGCGGAAGATCTGATCAATATCGGCGCCTATAAGAGCGGAAGCAATAAAAATATCGACTATGCGATCGAAAAGATAGACGCCGTGAACGATTATCTGATGCAGGATGTGGAAAGCAAGTACGATTATGAGCAGGAGCTTGCGCTGTTAAAGGAGCTGTTCGCACAATAACGGCATATGGAAAGGCTGTGGAAGCATGGCGAAGTTCAGATACAGGATGCAGAGCATTCTGAATATCAAGGTCCAGATGGAAAATCAGGCGAAAATGGAGCTGGGGCAGGCACAGCGGCGGCTGTTGGAGGAAGAAGAACGTCTGGAAGGGCTTTATCATAGAAAAGAGTATTATCTGGAAGAGGGCAGGAAGCTGCGGATGGATTCGCTCAGGGTACAGAGCCTGCGGGATAATGAATACGCGTCGGCGCGTATGGAGGAGTATATAGAGGAGCAGAAAGAAAATGTAAGGAAAGCTGAGCTTCTGGTGGAAGAGGCGAGACAGAAGCTTCAGGAGGTCATGAAAGAGCGGAAAGCGCAGGAAAAGCTCAGGGAGAAAGCGTTCGCACAGTTCATGGCGGAAGAAAATGCGAAAGAAAGCAAGGAAATAGATGAACTGACAAGCTATACCTATGGACAAAAAAGGGGCAGGAATGAGGGATTATAGATGGCAGAAGCATTTGATGTGGTAGATACCAAAGCGGAGAAAAAAAGGCTCAGGGATGAGCGTAAAAAAATAAAGGACGAACGGAAGGCACAGAAGAAGGAAGCAAAGCAGCGCGCAAAGGAGATTTCCGCGCAGGAAGCGGAGCTGGACGATGAAGGCGGCGGTATATCGGCTTTTTTGGTGACGGTCGTGATCGTCGTCATCTGGATCGGCATTCTGTGTCTGCTTGTGAAGCTGGATATCGGCGGATTCGGTTCCAATGTGCTGGCGCCCGTTTTAAAGGATGTGCCGGTGATCAATAAGATTCTTCCGGCGGAGTCGGTCGTTTCCACGGACGATGAGGAAGCGTATGGCGGTTATACCAGTCTGAAAGAGGCAGTCGATTATATCAGGGAGCTGGAGCTGGAGCTGGCGCAGGCGCAGTCCACGAGCAATATGGATACGGAAGAGCTGGAAGAGCTCAGGGCGGAGGTAGAACGCTTAAAGACCTTTGAGGACAGACAGGTCGAGTTCGACAGGATCCAGACGGAATTTTATAACGAGGTCGTTTATGCGGAGAATGGGCCGGGCCCTGAAGAATATCAGAAATATTATGAACTCATCGATCCGACGAATGCGGAATATTTATATAAGCAGGTCGTAGAGCAGCTTCAGCAGGACGCGAAGCTCACCGATTACGCACAGGCGTACGCGTCGATGGAACCGGAAGCGGCCGCAAAGATTTTCGAATCCATGACGAACGATTTGGATCTGGTGGCGAAAATTTTAAGCCAGATGAATGCGGCGAGCAGAGGAAATATACTGGCGAATATGGACGCGGAGATCGCCGCGCGGGTGACAAGAATTATGGATCCGGAATCATAAATATGGTCGTCAGCCCTTCATAAAAACGGAGAGCTTTACGATATATAAATTGGAACCTTGAAAACTAAAGGAAGGAGGAAGGTAAATGGCAAGCATACCTGTGAACAATAATTTGAATGCGTTCAGCCGTATGGTGAACAAAACGGCGGGCGCGCAGGGAAGCCAGACAGCTCCGTATGCGAACGCTTCTTATGCGAAGCAGGAAGAAGCTTTAAAAGACAGCTTCAATATGGTGATGAACCGTCTGAACGCGCAGGCAGGACCAGCGGCGGATGTACAGAGCATAAGCCAGCCGGGAGCCGGAACGCAGGCCGCGGCAAAGATGCAGACCGCGGTAAAAGCCCAGCCGATCGTGAATACGCAGACGGCGGCGGACCGGCAGACATCGTCATCGGGCACGTCTGCAGCGGACAGCGCGAAACAGGATACGGCGCAGGATGCGAAAGTGTCGGAGACGGGCGGCAATGCGGCCGATGCGGCGCAAAAGGACAACGCATCGGATACGGTACAGAACGATGAAGCGGCAGAAAATGCGGCGGAAGGAAACAAGGCCGTGGAAGAACCGGCAAAGAGCGGTGCGGCCGATGAACAGGAGGCTGCGATAACGGAAGCGGGCCAGGAGCTTGTGAAGGACGTTGCAAAGGAAATGGGCGTTACGGCAGAAGAGGTAGAGGAGGTTATGGAGATTCTTGGACTGAGCGCTGTCCAGCTGCTTGATCCTGAGAACATGAAACAGCTTCTGATAACGATTTCCGGGAATGAGGATCCGCTTTCCATCATAACCGACGGCGAGCTTTACGGACATCTTCAGAGTCTTCTGGATACGGTATCGGCGAGTCTGGATGAATTGCAGACGGAGCTCGGACTTCCGAAGGAAGAGCTGAAAGCGCTCGCAGCCGGGATGGCGGCAGCCGGGGAATCCGTTGAAACGGTGAAAACGGCGGAAACGCCGGAAGTGGTGAAAACGCCGGAAACGTCGGAAATGCCGGAGGAACCGGCAGCGGAGGATGCAGAGGATATGGAAACGCCCTCTCTGGAAGGCATGAAGGATTATGCGGTAACGGTGCACAGAGACGGCGGGGAAGTGAAGGTTAAGGTACAGGTGGATGATGCCGGTGCGAACCGGAGCGTGCGGGAAGAAGTAACGCGGACGCCCGAAGTGCAGACGGAGCGCGAAACGAAATCCGACAACAGGGGCTCTTTTGAAGAAAACAGAGGAGAAAGCAGCCCGCAGGAGCCTTTTATCATGCAGGCGCCCGTCGAACAGCAGAGCCTGAACGAAGCGGCGGCAGGACAGCAGATCTCAGAGCGTTCCGCCAGTCCGGAAGAGATCATGAATCAGATCACGGAATACATCAGGATCAATCTGAGGAGCGACGTACAGGAGATGGAGCTGCAGCTGCATCCGGCAAGCCTTGGAACCGTCAACGTACAGCTGGCGGCAAAGGACGGTGTGATAACGGCACAGTTCACGGCGCAGAACGAAACGGTCAAAGAGGCGATCGAAGGCCAGCTCGTTCAGTTAAAAGAGCAGTTCGAGGAGCAGGGAATCAAAGTGGAGGCGGTGGAAGTCACCGTAGCGAATTATCGGTTCGAGCAGAACTTTTCCGGCAGGGAAGAAAACCAGGAAGAGGGAAAACGGAATGGGAAGAAGGGGCCGAGAAGAATCGATCTGAACGCTCTGGATCTGGAAGAGCTTCCGGAGGATATGGAAGACTCTGAAAGAATCGCGGCGGAAATGATGGCGCAGAACGGCAACACGGTTGATTACACGGCATAGCATCACAAAGCTTCTCCAAAGCAGCAGAGATTGAAACAGAAAAATGAAATAATAAAGAAAGGAGAACGGATATGATAGCACAAATTGAAAACGGTAAGCTCGTAGAAACCGCTTCGCAGGCATCCGTTAAAGAAAGCGAAAAGAAAAAGACGAATTCCACAGTCGATAAGGATCAGTTCTTACAGCTTCTTGTAGCGCAGATGAAATATCAGGATCCGCTGGAGCCGACTTCCAATACGGAATATATTTCACAGTACGCGACTTTCTCGGAATTAGAGCAGATGCAGAACATGAGCGCATCTTTGGAGCTGGCGAGGGCATCCAGCCTGGTAGGCCAGACCGTCCTGATGAAAGTGACGGATTCCGAAGGAAAGACGACGACCGCACAGGGCAATGTCGATTATGTATATTATGAGAACAATAAGGCGTACCTTTCCATCAACGGAGAGCTTTATTCGATGGATAATCTGGATACGGTGGCGGATCCGAATTATCTGGCGGCTTATACGATGGGTGCGGAGTTCCTGAACGCGTACAACAAGCTTCCGATTTTACAGCTTCTCACATTGGAAGATGAGGAAGCGGTGAAGAAACTGGATGAGACTTATCAGAACATGACGGATTATCAGAAGAAGTTTATCAACGACGATTATGTGAGCGGCCTCAAAAAGTATGTTGAAAAGATCGAGGAACTGAAAGCGGGCCAGGAACAGGAAGACGGCGATAAGACGGATAAGACGGAGACCGGTCAGGATAAGACGGACGGGGCCGGCAAAACGGATGGAACCGATAAAGAAAGCGAGACCGGCAAAGGCGACAGCGCAGATACGAAGTAAGGAAACACGGCAGTCTCAAGGAGGAGAAAGGTTATGAAGATTCAGAATAACGGATTCCTTTCCCTGGAGCAGTTACAGGATCAATATCTTGGCCGGAACAGCAGGCAGGTGCAGAGCCATTCTTCCGGAGAAGAACTCAGCTTTCAGGATATTTTATCCCGGAAAACGGAGAAGCCCGGAACCGGAGAAGTAAAATTCTCCAAACATGCCGCGGGCAGGCTGGCGGACAGAAATATTGAACTGACAGAGGAACAGGTAGAACGCCTGAATCTGGGTGCCGCGAAAGCCGGTGCGAAAGGAATTAATGAATCGCTGGTCATCGTCGATTCCTTTGCATTTATCGTGAATGTACCGAACCACACGGTCATCACGGCAATGGAACGGACGGAAACAGACGAAAATGTATTCACAAACATAGATGGAGCCGTAATTATTTAGCCGGACCTTTACGGAGGCTTATGTTCCTGACTGACAGAGGGAACGGGCGGCGCATCGCAGTATTTTAAGGAGGTCATTCATTATGATGAGATCACTTTTCTCTGGTGTGGCAGGATTGAAAGTACACCAGACAAGAATGGATGTTATCGGTAATAACATCGCGAACGTAAACACAAAATCTTATAAATCGCAGTCTATGGTATTTAATGATTTGCTTTATCAGACGACGCAGGCGGCGTCCGGAGCCAATGCCGCTACGGGCAGAGGCGGTATCAACGCCAGACAGATCGGTCTCGGCGCGAAGATCGGAGCAATTTCCACGGCCATCGCGACGCAGGGTTCGGCGCAGTCTACCAATAATCCATGGGACGTTATGATCACGGGAGATTCCTTCTTCATTGTCAGCAACGGATCTCAGAATTTCTTTACAAGAGACGGCTCGTTTACGATAGACGGCGCGGGAAATCTCGTTATGTCATCCACCGGTTATACGGTCATGGGATGGCAGGTAGACCCGGAGACGGGCGATATCCTGCCGGATACGGTATCCGCCCTGAAAGTCATGCAGGAAGAGAATCTGACCTATCCGCCGGAATCCACGACGCTGTCCTATATGTCCGGCATCGTTGACAAATATGATTCCGCGTTAAGCAGTACGGCCGGAAGAATTGTTACCCTGTCTTTCTTCGATCAGCAGGGATATGCTTATACGGCGAAATTCAGTATCCACAGCCTCGGCAGCGCGGGACAGTATTATGTACAGCTCGACGATATCCTGAATGAGAAGAGCGAGTCTATAGTTCAGGAATACGGCGTAAGCAGTATCAATGAAATCGCAACATTCGGTACACAGGATACGATCACGCAGACGACGCTGTACAATCTGCTGGATACGGCTCTTTATACGCCGGGAGCGGGAGGCGCGCAGGGAACATGGTCCATGAAATACCTGCCGGCCAATATCCTGGAAGGGTATGCAACGAACCAGCTGGTGAACGCCGCGTCGGAGCTGGAGATCACCAAATTGACGAAGGGCACGGCGGCTGCTGCGGATATCAAAAATGGTGATGATGTAGCGAGGGGCGATATCGTAACGGTAAAGGGAACTATCAATTTATCCAAGGCGGAGCTGCAGGCGGAGAATTTCAACCTGATTTATGCGCCTGTGAAAGTAACGGTCGATAACAAGGAAACGACGGAATATCATTATTTCGGAAAGGTGGAAACGGAAAACGCTGATGGATCGGTGACGAAAACGACGGTCCAGCTGCCCGATGCACAGCCGCTTACGGATGACCAGAAAAAGCAGTGGCAGTCCGTTCTGGAAAAATCCTTCCCCGGCGTCAATGTGACGGATATTATCGTAGGAAGCGACGGCTCCGTAAAGATGGAGTTCGAGCAGGGATTTACGGCGACTGAAGCGGGTAAATATACCGTGGAAGATAAAAACGTCTACTTCGTCGGCGCGAATATCCAGGATCCGTTGGCAGCTTACGGATTGGCAAATACGGACGATACGGTGTACAGCATCGAGGCGATCTCCCCCGACGGCGCGGCGCAGATCACCAAGACCTTTACCTATACGGGCAACAGGCTTGTATACGATACGGAAAACGGCTTTTTCTCCTATATCGGTTCTCCGGAGAACGATTCCGCGACCCTGAACTTTAATGCGAGCGCGACGTCGAGACAGGGGGAAGTCATCGATTTGACGCGTTTTACCAATATCGATATTGATTTCTCTTTATCGAAGAACTACAACAACGGCGGCACTTCCACCGCGGGAATGACGAACGGGGACAGAGATGGCAACAATCTCGGCACCGGCCGCAGGGCGGGCGAGATGACGGGCGTCGAGATCGCGCAGGACGGCAGAATCACAGCTTATTATGATAACAGCTGTTCCAAGCTGTTGGGGCAGATCGCAGTAGCGAACTTTGCGAATCCGTCCGGTCTTTCCAAGCAGGGCGATAACTTATACTCGGCGACGGCCAACTCCGGCGGGTTCGATGGAATCGGCGCCGACATTACGGCGAACGACGGATATATGACCAGCGGTGTTCTGGAAATGAGCAACGTCGATCTTTCGCAGGAGTTTACGGAGATGATCACAACGCAACGTGGATTCCAGGCGAACAGCCGTATTATCACAACTTCAGATAGTTTGTTAGAGGAGCTTGTAAACCTGAAACGATAATTACCTGAAAATAATTCTAAAAGAAAGAGGAACTTTTGGGTTCCTCTTTCGCTTGTTATGTGATAGAATAGGTAGAAGGGTGGAGTATAAATGGTTGAGGTGACGAAAATTAACGGAGTCAAGGTTTTGATTAATCCTGATTTACTGGAGCTGGTCGAAGAAACTCCCGACACGGTCCTTTCCTTTACAACAGGGCGCAAAATAATTGTAAAAGAAAGTAGACAAGAGGTCAAAAATTTAGTAAAATCGTATAGAAAGGATATTTTTGCAGATTAGTGTAAATTTGTGTAAACAGGTGATACCGATATGGATTTAGCGTCAATTTTGGGTTTGGTTATTTGTTTTGTATTGGTTGTATTCGGAATTGTATTTGACAAGACAGCAGGGGTGAATTTTGGAGCAATTAAGAACTTCCTGGATGTATCGTCGGCATTGATTACGTTTGGCGGCTCTTTTTGCTGTATTCTTGCAAGTAATACGCTGAGCAGTTATGCGGCGGGGTTAAAGAGTATATCGCTGATTTTTAAATCTTCTGCAATTAATGTTCCTGAAATCATTCAGAAGATCATCGAACTGTCCAATGTAGCGCGTAAAGAAGGCCTGCTTTCCCTGGAAGAAGCGGCAAGCGACATCGAAGATCCCTTTTTACAGAAAGGAATTCTCCTTGTCGTCGATGGTACGGATCCGGAGCTTGTCCGTGCGATCATGGAGACGGAGCTGGTCAGTGTGGAAGGCCGGCATAAGACAAAGATCGGGTTCTGGGAAGATCTGGGGGCAATGGGTCCTGCATGGGGTATGATCGGTACGCTGATCGGTCTGATCAACATGCTTCAGGCGATGGACGATCCGTCGGCTATCGGTCCTGCTATGGCGGTCGCATTGATCACGACATTGTACGGTTCTATCCTGGCGAACTGGATCTGCGCGCCGGTAGCGAATAAATTAAAGAGCAAGAATGCCGACGAAATGATGGTAAAAGAGATTGAAATCGAGGGGCTTCTGTCCATTCAGGCAGGAGAGAATCCGCGTGTCATAGAAGAGAAACTGAAATCCTTCCTTGCACCGAAGGAAAGAGGTAACGGTGAAGAAGAAGGCGGAGGTGAAGTGGATGGCTAAAAGGAAACCTGACGAGGTAAAACCTGGTGCGCCTGCCTGGCAGTCTACATTTGCCGATTTAATGAATCTGCTCCTTTGCTTCTTCGTTCTGCTGTTTTCCATGTCAACCGTCGATGCGCAGAAATTTGAGATGATCGCGGCGTCTTTTAATCAGACGTTCAGTATTTTTACGGCGGGAGCCACGGCGATTGGCGACGGCGTCCTGATCAGTAACGGCGTAAGCCAGCTGAATGAGCTGGATCAGTATATTAACAGTACGGGTAAGATGGATAGCGGAGAGATCGTCTCGGAGGATGTCGCAGAGGCGATAGCGGAAGCGATGGAAGAAATCGAGCAGGCGCAGATGGAAGAGTCTGAGCAGATGGCTGAAATGATAGAAGAGGCCGTTGAGGAAAGAGAGCTGGACGGAGATATCGATGTCGAGTTCACAGCACAGTATGTACAGCTTACGCTGAAAGGTTCCCTGCTCTTTGATTCGGGAAGCACGGAACTGAAAGAAGGGGCGCAGACGGTCCTGGATCAGGTGGGCGCTATCCTGGAAGGCTACGCCGGAAGCACGATCGAAATAGAAGGTCATACGGATAATGTGCCGATGTCCGGCGCAAAATATTCTAATAACGATGAGTTGAGCTCAGGACGCGCATTATCGGTATTCAATTATCTGTTAGGGGTAACGAATCTCGATCCGGCAATGGTGAAGCATTCCGGCCGCGGCGAATATATGCCGGTCGCGGACAATGCAACGCCGGAAGGAAGAACGATGAACAGGCGTGTTGAGATTCGGATTTATAATTCGCTGAGTTCGTATTAAAGCGTTTTGTCAAAATGGGGATGAAATAAATATAAATAAAAGGGGAGGAAGTATTTATAATGAAGAAGAATCTGATTTCGATTATTATACTGGCATTGCTGATTGTAAACGTTGTCTTAACGGCTGTCATGATGTTCAGTGTAACGGGCGCATCCAGGAAAACGGCGGCTCTGGTCGATAATATCGCGACTGCGCTGAATCTGGAGCTGACCGCGCAGACGGGGGATGCGGAAGTTATCATACCGATGGAGGACATTGAAGTATATACAATTCCTGAATCCATGACGATTTCGCTGAAAAAGGGAGAGGATGGCGCAGATCATTACTGTATGGTGTCCATTAGTTTTTCGATTAATACGAAATCGGATGGATATAAAAAGTATACTTCCGATCTGTCGCCGCAGGAATCCCTGATCAGGGATAAGATCAACGCCGTTTTTGGGCAGTATACGATAGAAGAGGCGAGAGAGAACGAAGATCAGATCAAGAAAGAAATTCTCGCGGAAGTGCAGAAGATGTTCGATTCCGATTTTATCTTTAACGTGGCATTCAGCAGTATTATGTACTCATAGCCCTATGCTTATATATTGAGCAAAATATACGAACACGGGGAGGTGAGTTTTCGTGGGCGAGGTACTGTCTCAAAGTGAGATTGATAGTTTGCTCGCTGCATTGAGCAGCGGTGAAGTGGATACGGAACAGCTACAGGATTCGAACGATAAGCAGGTCAAGAACTACGACTTTAAGCGACCTACGAAATTCTCTAAAGAGCATCTCAGGACGCTGGAAATTATTTTTGAACATTATGGAAGATTATTATCGACGAGTCTGCCGGTCTATTTGAGAAAGAATGTGCAGGTAGTCGTGACGAGTTCGGAGACGGTTATCTTTTCGGAATTCAGCAACGCGCTTTCTAATCCGTTGATTTTGGGAATCGTTGATTTTCAGCCGCTTGGCGGGACGATTCTGGTGGAGCTGGCATCGAATCTGGGATTTGCAATGATAGACAGGATGCTTGGCGGGCATGGCGACCCATTGGAGAAGAACAGGGATTTTTCCGAGATAGAAATGACGATTATCGAGAAAATGATGGTAATCTGCATTCAGCTCATGCGGGAACCCTGGAGAAATGTCGTTGATATCAGTCCTGTCCTGGAACGGATTGAGACGAATTCTCAGTTCGCACAGATTATTGCGCCGAATGATATGATCGCCATCGTTACCCTGAGTATCAAGATCGGGGATGTAGAGGGCCTGATGAATGTCTGCCTGCCGTTCTTTACGCTGGAAACGGTAATGGATAAGCTGAATACCAAATTCTGGTATGCGAATATGCAGGAGCAGGATGAAGAAGAATATGACGAATACATTGAAGCGCTGTTACGGAAGGTAGATGTTCCGGTGAAAGCTGTCCTTGGAAGAAGCAGGATAAGCGTAACAGATTTTGTTAATCTGCAGCTTGGCGATATCATACGGCTGGATACAAAAGTGGATGGCGACTTGAATGTATATGTTGGAAATATAAAGAAATTTACCGCTTTGCCCGGTTCTAATAAAGATAAATACGCTGTCAGGGTGACGTCGGTATTTAGAGAGGGGGAGGAATAGAAGCATGGACGGAATGTTGTCACAGGATGAGATCAATGCGTTGCTGAATGGCGGCATGGATTCCATGGGCGGTGATGATTCGCCGGCCGATACAGCGTCCGCAGATGATATGTCGATGGATGAAAATCTGCTGTCGGAGATTGAACGGGACGCGATTGGAGAAGTTGCCAATATCAGCATGGGATCTTCCGCCACGACATTATTTTCTCTTGTTAATCAGAAAGTAAATATTACGACTCCGGTTGTAAGTCTGGCAAGATGGGGAAATGTATTGTCAGAATATGAAAGGCCATGCGTATTTATCCAGATCAAATATACGGTCGGTCTGGATGGCTCCAATATTTTGATTCTGAAGGAGCATGACGTTAAAGTCATAACGGATTTGATGATGGGCGGAGATGGAAGCAACACGGATGGAGAGCTGGGAGAGCTGCATCTGAGCGCAATTTCAGAGGCAATGAACCAGATGATGGGTTCCGCCGCCACATCGCTTTCCACAATGCTTGGAAAGATGATCGATATCAGCCCGCCGGAGGCAAGTCTTGTAGATTTGACCGAATTCAAAGAAGGCAGTGAAATCGCGGAATTTCTTGCCGGGACTTTTGTAAAAATCGCATTCCGTATGCAGATTTCCGATTTGGTGGATTCCACGATCATGCAGTTGTATCCGGTAGAGTTCGCTAAGGAATTGTGCAGTACGTTCCTTGGAAGCCAGCTGGGAGAGGATGTGCCCGCGGCGGCGGAACCGGCGCCGGCTCCCGCGCCCGCTCCTGCGGCGCCGCAGATGGATATGAGCCAGACGCAGGCAGGTATGCCGCAGATGGGAATGCCCCAGATGGATATGAGCCAGATGCAGGCGGGTATGCCGCAGATGGGAATGCCCCAGATGGATATGAGCCAGATGCAGATGGGGATGCCTCAAATGGGAATGCCTCAGATGCAGATGGGGATGCCACAGATGGGAATGCCTCAAATGATGCCGCAGATGCAGATGCAGCCGAATATGAGCATTCAGCCGGCGCAGTTCCAGAATTTTGCCGGAGGGTTCAATCCGATGCAGCCGCAGGAGAATATCGATCTGATCAAGGATGTGCCGCTTGAAGTTACGGTCGAACTCGGCAGGACTTCCAAATCTATCTCGGATATTTTGGATTTTGCACCGGGTACGATAATCGAACTCGATAAAATCGCCGGCGAACCGATCGATGTACTGGTTAATGGCAAGTTCGTTGCAAAGGGCGAGGTTGTCGTCATCGAAGAAAGCTTTGGCGTCAGGGTGACTGAAATCGTTAAATAAGTGATACTGTTAAATTAATTATAAAAAGATGTAATAGGAGAAAAAAAGAATGGCAAAGAATATTTTAGTATGTGATGATGCAGCATTCATGCGTATGATGATCAAGGATATCCTGACAAAGAACGGATATAACGTTGCAGGCGAAGCGGAGAATGGCGCAAGAGCGGTTGAAAAGTATAATGAACTCAAGCCCGATCTTGTACTGATGGACATTACAATGCCTGAGATGGATGGTATCCAGGCATTGAAAAAGATTAAAGCGGCCGATCCGGGAGCCATGGTTATTATGTGTTCCGCTATGGGACAGCAGGCGATGGTTATCGAGTCTATTCAATCGGGCGCGAAAGACTTTATCGTAAAGCCGTTCCAGGCTGACCGTGTGTTGGAAGCGGTAAAGAAGGTAGTGGGATAAATGATATTGACTGTTTCCAACAGTGCAAATTCTTACCTGCAATTTTTGACTGTGCTTATTTTGTTTGTCTTTGTGCTGGCCGTCACTTATTTTACAACGAAGTGGATATCGGGATACCAGAAGGGCAAAAGGGCAGACGCGAATCTGGAAGTGATCGAGACCTTCCAGATTGCGAACAGTAAGTATGTTCAGATTATTCGTGTTGGACAGAAATATTTGGCAGTTGCAATCGGGAAAGATTCTGTTACAATGTTGACAGAGGTTCCGGAAGACCAGTTGACGTTTTCAAGTAGTGCGGATAATGAACAATTGGGTTTTAGGGAATTGTTTGAAAAAATACAAAAGAAGACGATTCTGGAAAAAGAAGAAGACCGAAATAAGAATGAGTAGGCGATAAGGATGAAAGGATATTTTTCCGGATACCAAGTGAAAAGGATATTATGCCTGCTGTTTCTGGCAGGCATATTGTTTATCACTGTGTTTATCCATGAGAAAGATATTGTATATGCAGAAAGCGGACTTTCCCATGTAGACTCCCAATTGACCGGAGATACGGTCGAGAGGACCAACATAGATGAACCGGGCGCTTCAGAGTCGGCCGAGGAACTGCAGGAACTGAATATTGCGAACACGGTGACGGTTACATACAACGATGGTAATGGTACGCTGAATGGCGCATTGCGGATTCTGCTTACTCTTACGCTGATTGCTATTGCACCGTCATTGATTGTTATGCTGACCTCGTTTACCAGAATCATTATTGTTCTGCATTTTACGAGGGCGGCGCTCAATACGCAGTCTGCTCCTCCGAATAATGTTATGATCGGCCTGGCGCTGTTTCTGACGTTTTTTATCATGCAGCCGACGATTTCCAGCATTTATACGGATGCGGTCGTGCCGTTCGAGGCGGGAGAGATCGACCAGGAAGAGGCTCTGCATGCGGCGGCCGTTCCGATCCGGGAATTCATGTATCCCCATACGCAGGAGCGGGATGTGAGGCTTTTTCTGGATATCAGCCGTACGGAATGGGACGGGACGAATCTGGATGATATTCCCTTCAGCGTACTCGTGCCGAGTTTTATCATCAGCGAGCTCCGGACGGCATTTATGATCGGGTTCTTATTATATATTCCTTTTATTGTAATCGATATGGTAGTAGCTTCTACTCTGATGAGCATGGGTATGATGATGCTGCCGCCGACGACGATTTCCATGCCGTTCAAGATTCTGCTGTTTGTTCTGGCGGACGGGTGGTACTGGGTAATCGGCAGTCTTGTCAGGACATTTTACTGACTTATTTTGGAAGGGAGTGTAACAGATGTCAATAGATGACGTGACCATGATCGCGAGTCAGGCATTGTTCTTAATTATCAAATGTGCCGCGCCCCTGCTTCTCGTTTCTTTGTGTGTGGGCCTTGCAATCAGTATCTTTCAGACCGTGACCTCTATTCAGGAGCAGACGCTTACGTTCGTGCCTAAGATTATTTCTATTTTCGTAACGCTTATGCTGCTGGGACATTGGATATTGAATAATATTGTTGAGTATATGCAGGAGTTATGGTCGAATTTCAGCCTTTACATCAGATAGCGGAAGGGTAAGGGGATTGCATGATAGATATTTCTTTTACCTATGCGGATTTGGAATTTTTTCTGCTGGTGCTGGTGCGCGTGACCTGCTTTATCCATGTGGCTCCGCTTTTCGGAATGAACAATACCGTTCCCCGGAGGGTCAAGACCGGGCTTAGTATTTTTATCGCATACCTGTTGTTTTCCTATCTGGATCATAATGAAGTGATTTATCATACGGTATCCGAATATGCCGTTATCGTCATGAAGGAAGCGCTGACAGGCTTTCTGATCGGATGGGGCGCGCAGCTTTGCATGACGGTCGCTTCTTTTGCGGGACGTATCTCCGATATGGAGATCGGTTTGTCCATGGTATCGCTGATGGATCCTCTGACGATGGAAAGCGCGACTTTCAGCGGCGTATTCTATCAGTATATGTTTTCCTTATTTCTGATTATTACGGGAATGTATCAGTATCTGCTGAAAGCGCTGATGGATACGTTTACCCTGATACCGGTCAATGGCGCGGTTTTTCATACGGAATCGCTGATTAATACGCTGATACGGTTTATGAGCGACTATATTGTTATCGGTTTCCGGATTTGTCTGCCGATTTTCTGTGTGATACTGCTGCTGAACTGCGTGCTTGGAATCCTTGCGAAGATCGCTCCGCAGATGAATATGTTTTCGGTCGGTATACAGATGAAGGTGCTGACCGGCCTGGCTATTATGTTCCTGACAGTCCGGATGCTGCCGGGAGCTGCGGATTTCGTCTTTCGGGAAATGAAGGATCTGATGCAGGCGTTCGTTATGGGGATGACGGGTTAGGAGCCAGAGAATCTGGCCTGAATATAGAAGGAAGTGAGTATTCGCGTGGTCTTGGAATATAATCTCCAGTTCTTCGCAAAGGATGGACCGGGCGGCGAGAAAACGGAAGAGCCTACCGGAAAAAGATTGAGCGACGCCAGAAAAGAGGGACAGGTCGCAAAGAGCCGGGAAGTGGTCAATGCGGCCATGCTGCTGGGACTTTTTCTGCTTATGAAATTCTGGGTCGGCAATATGGGAGAAAGTTTTATTTCTTTTTTTCAGAATATCTACTCACAGATACCGGAATATGTTAAAATGTATGATGGATATATACAGGAGATTACATGGCGGGCAATTTTTATCCGGTCCCTGACGAGGATCCTTGCGATCCTTGCGCCGGTATTTCTGGTCGGGTTCCTGATCGCATTTCTCGTGAATCTGTACCAGGTGAAGTGGAAGCCTACGACTAAGCCGATGAAGCCGAAGTTCAGCAAGCTGAATCCGGCCAGCGGGATTAAAAGGCTCTTTTCGCCGCACTCTTTAGTGGAGCTGGTAAAAGCGGTCGCCAAGATAGCGATTATCGTGTATGCGGTCTATTCTTATCTGATCAGGCATGCGCCCAGTATTTTCCTGCTGTATGGCCTCTCGCTGAATCAGGCGATCGCGCAGATCGGCGACCTGGTCATTAATCTGGGGTTCCGTATTTGTTATTTTTATCTTCTGATTGCTGCGGCCGATTTTATTTATCAGAAATTCAAGTTCAAAAAGGACATGAAGATGACCAAGCAGGAAGTCAAGGATGAATATAAGAACCAGGAAGGTGATCCCAAGATCAAGAGCAAGCAGAGGCAGCGTATGATGGAGGCTTCCAGAAGGCGCATGATGAAAGCGCTTCCGGAAGCGGATGTTGTCATAACCAATCCGACCCATTATGCGGTGGCGATTAAATATGACCCGGAGATGTATGATGCGCCTTATATAGTCGCGAAGGGGGCGGATTATCTGGCGCAGAAGATCAAAGAGACGGCCAAAGAGCATCATATAGAAATTGTTGAGAATAAACCGCTCGCCCGGATGCTGTACGCGAACGTGGAGGTGGGCGGCATCGTGCCGCCGGAGCTGTATCAGGCGGTCGCGGAAGTGCTTGCGTTTGTATATCATTTACAGGGTAAGGTCTGAGAAGAAGTTCTAAGACCCGCGCCGGAGGGCGCTTTGTCAGGAGTATAAGAATATAGGGGAAAGGAGAAGAGGATATGGGCGGTTTGAAAAAGGCGGATATAGGCGTTGCGCTTTATTTGCTTTCGGCGTTCATTATGTTGATTGTTCCGATAAAGTCGTGGCTTTTGGACATATTGCTTGCCTGCAATATATCGGTCGCATTTACGGTCATGTTCGGCTGTATGTTTGCCAATGAAGTGTTGAAAATGTCCTTTTATCCGACGGTTTTGCTTTTCACGACAGTATTCAGGATAGCCCTGAACGTATCCTCTACCAGACTGATTCTGACCACCGGGAGTCCGGGGAATGTCGTTGAGACGTTCGGACAGTATGTCGGCGGAGGCGATCTGGTCATCGGCGTTATCGTATTTATTATTCTGATCATCGTGCAGTTTATGATCATCAATAAAGGTTCCGAGCGTGTTGCAGAGGTAACGGCAAGGTTTACGTTGGACGCTATGCCGGGCAAGCAGATGGCGATCGACGCGGATTTAAATACCGGGGCGATTACGGATGAGGAAGCCAAGGAACGGCGTGAGAAGCTGCAGGATGAAGCAAGCTTTTTCGGTTCGATGGACGGTGCCGTAAAGTACGTTAAGGGAGATGCTACGGCGGGCCTTTTCATTACGGCGATCAATATCGTCGGCGGAATCGTAATGGGTATGTGGCGTCAGAATATGGAGTTCACGGATGCGCTGAACCGCTATGCGATCCTGACCATCGGCGATGGCCTGGTAAGCCAGATCCCGTCCCTGCTCATTTCATTATCGACAGGTATCCTCGTTACGAAGGGATCGAAGGATGCGGACTTCGGTACGGTGCTCATCCGTCAGCTGTTCGGCGTGCCTAAGGTGCTTTATCTGGTAGGCGCCGTTATCGCGGGGCTGGGTATCATCACTCCTTTGAACACGGTCATTTTCGTAGCGCTCGGCCTCTGTTTTATCGTTGTGGCGAGGATTATTTCCGGTACGCTGGAAACTGCGGAGATCGAAAGAGAAGTGGATACGGAGGAAGCGGCGGCGGAAGAGATCCGGCAGCCGGAGAATGTCACTTCCCTGCTGCAGGTGGATCCGATCGAACTGGAATTTGGTTATGGCATTATTCCGCTCGCGGATGTCAACCAGGGCGGCGATTTACTGGATCGTGTCGTTATGATCCGTAGACAGATTGCGCTGGAACTCGGTACGGTCGTGCCGATTATCCGTCTGCGTGATAATATTCAGTTGAATCCGAATCAGTATATTATTAAAATAAAAGGGGTACAGGTCAGCGAAGGAGAGATCCTGTTCGACCACTATATGGCGATGAATCCGGGCTATGTGGAGGAGGAGATTACCGGTATCCCGACATTTGAGCCTTCCTTCCATCTGCCTGCTATCTGGATTACGGAAGGCCAGCGGGAGCGTGCGGAGAGTATGGGTTATACGGTCGTTGACCCGCCTTCCATCATCGCGACTCATTTGACGGAGATCATCAGGCAGTACATAGCGGAGCTTTTGACCAGACAGGATGTGCAGAATCTTGTCAACAACCTGCGGGAGACTAATCCTTCCCTTGTGGAGGAGCTTGTGCCTAAGCTCCTGGGGCTTGGCGAAATACAGAAGGTACTGCAGAATCTGCTTTCGGAAGGAATTTCAATCCGGGATCTTCTGAGTATCTTTGAAACGCTGGCGGATTATGCTTCGACGACGAGGGATACGGATATTCTGACGGAATATGTCAGACAGAGCCTGAAGCGGGCGATTTCCAACAAGTTTTTCCCTTCCAATGAGACGACGAGTGTTGTGACGCTGGATCCCAGGCTGGAGCAGGAAATCATGGGAAGCGTGAAACAGACGGAGCAGGGCGCGTACCTGACGCTGGATCCGGCGAAAACGAGGGCGATTATGGATTCTGTCGGCACAGAGACAAAGAAGCTGGAAGATCTGGGCAAGATTCCGATCGTCATTACGTCGCCCATCGTGCGTGCTTATTTTAAGAAATTGACAGAGGATTATTTTAAAGATTTGGTCGTTGTATCTTATAATGAAGTGGAATCTAATATTGAATTACAGTCTGTTGGGATGGTGACAGCATAATGATAATTAAGAAATTTACGGGGAAAACAGAATCGGAAGCGATAGAAAGCGCGAAGAAGGAGCTTGGTGCGAACGTTGTCGTGATGAACGTCAGGAACGTGAAGCGCAAGGGCCTGTTCGATTTTCTGAAACCGCAGATGGTAGAAGTGACGGTTGCACTCGAAGAAGAGGCGAACAATCATGAAAAGGCGGTGTCCGCAGAGGTAAAGGCGGCGGTATCCGCGATCAATGAGGTTGTTTCCAATATGAACAGCGCGCCGGCACAGCAGGCGGAGGCGCCGCGGAGTGCCGCGCCTGTGAAGCAGGAGGAAAATCCCGGTAAAAAAGAGAACAACGCTATCGAAGAAAAACTGGACAGTTTGCAGTCCCTGCTGGAGCAGCAGCTGCAAAAACCGGAGGAAGAGAAAAAGGAAGAAAAAGAAGAAGAGGAGATCAGCGAAACGGATATGTTCATGAAGCTTCTGCATACGACGATGCTGGAGAATGAAGTGGATGAAACATATGCCGGCCAGATTATCGAGGAGATTGAGAAGGTCAATAAGCCGAATTGTCCTTTCGATTTCGCGCTCGCGAATACCTATCAGAAAATGATCTTGAAATTCGGAAAGCCCGTCGGCATTACGCCCTCCGCAAAAGGGGTAAAGGTCGTATTTTTTGTGGGGCCTACTGGGGTCGGAAAGACGACGACGATCGCAAAGATCGCTTCCCGTTTTCAGGTGGACGATAAGAAGAAGGTAGCGCTCCTGACGGCGGATACCTACCGGATCGCGGCGGCGGAGCAGCTTCGCACCTATGCGAATATTTTAGAGGTGCCCTTCCGCATCGTCTATACGATAGAGGAAATAGGGCAGGCGCTTACGGATTTCAGGGACTATGATTATATTCTGGTGGACACCGCAGGGCATTCTTACCAGAATAAGGCGCAGAAGGAAATGATGACGAAATTCATCCATTCGATAGACGACAGGGTGGAAAAAGAAGTCTTTCTCGTACTCAGCGCCACGACGAAATACAAAGATCTGATCAGCATTGCCGATGCTTATAAAGAGATGGCGGATTATAAGCTGATTTTCACCAAACTGGATGAAACGACGACGTTAGGAAATCTGCTGAATCTGAAATTGTACACGGGAGCATCCCTTTCTTATGTGACGCATGGCCAGAATGTACCCGATGATATAGAATGCTTTAATCCACAGAAAACGGTCAAACGATTGCTTGGTGGAAAGAACTAGGATTTGCTGAGAAAGGAGAAAAAATGGATCAGGCTGAACAACTGAGAAATATAATAAAGGCAGGCAGCCGGCCTCAGCGACCGTTGGCAAGAGTCATCACCGTCACGAGTGGAAAAGGTGGTGTCGGGAAATCAAATGTTGCGATTAATCTGGCTGTCCAGTTTAAAAAGATGGGACAGCGCGTGATTATATTGGATGCGGATTTCGGACTGGCGAATATTGAAGTGATGTTCGGCGCGGTTCCCAGGCATAACCTGTGCGATCTGATCTATCAGGGTAAAAATATCAAGGAGATCATCACATGGGGACCTATGGATATCGGTTTTATTTCGGGAGGATCCGGCATTGCGGGTATGTCGAATCTGAGTATTGATTATCTGAACTATATTATTAAAAACCTGACGGAGTTAGACGAAATGGCGGATATCATCATCGTGGATACCGGAGCGGGCATTTCCGATGCGGTTCTGGAATTTCTGGTGGCGAGCGGCGAGATTTTGCTCGTAACGACGCCGGAACCGACTTCGATTACGGATTCCTATTCGCTTGTCAAAGCGCTGAACAGGCATCCGCGGTTTTTCAAAGAGGATTCGCAGATCAAGGTGATCGCCAATAAGGTGGAGAACGGACAGGAGGGCAGGATTCTTTTTGAAAAGCTGGATACGGTGGTCACGAGATACTTAAAGATTCCGATTACCTATCTCGGTATGATACCGCAGGATGCGCAGCTCGCGAAGGCCGTTATGCAGCAGATGCCGGTATCGATTCAGAATCCCGACAGCAAATCGGCGCAGGCCTATGAAATGCTGGCGGCGAAGCTGATGAACAAGGAGCTGAACAAGACCTTAACGAAACGTGGCATGGCGGCATTCTTTTCGCATATCATATCAAAAAGATAGGAACAGGCCGGCAGGATAAAAAGATAGCCGGCATGCGAATGATACAAAATGAAAGGACAGATTCCAAAAAAATAAAATAAAGGGAAGGTATCGTGATGAAAAATATCTTAGTGGTTGATGACTCTGCACTCATGAGAAGGGTGCTCTGTGATATAATTGAAAGTGATGAAAGATTCCATGTACAGGATCGGGCGACGAACGGTCTGGAGGCATTGGATTTACTGACCAGAAAAAGCTATGATGCGGTGATTCTGGATGTGAATATGCCTCGCATGAACGGTCTGGAGCTGCTGAAGGAATTACAGAACCGTAAGATTCAGGCAAGGATCATGATGGTCAGCACAGATACCCGCGAAGGGGCAAAAACGACGCTGGATGCGCTGGAGCTCGGCGCGCTGGATTTTGTCCATAAACCGGGAACTGCAATGGACTGCAGGACGGACGATTTTAAAGAGAAGCTGTTATATACGCTGGGAGTCGTTGTAGAGTCAAGGCTGTTATCATACGATAAACCGGCGGCAGCGCCGGTCAAGGTCGCGCCGGTGGCGCCGGTAAGGCCGGGAAGCCTTGCGGGCAGACGGATGTCTGCTCCTGTCGGCAATAAGATCGTAGCGCTTGCGAGTTCTACGGGCGGACCCAAAGCCTTACAGGCTGTCGTGCCGAAGCTGCCGAAGGCGTTGAAGGCTCCGGTCGTGATCGTGCAGCACATGCCGGCAGGCTTTACGGCGTCTTTAGCGGACCGGCTGGATATGTTAAGCGAAGTTCATGTAAAAGAAGCGGCGGAAGGCGACGTACTGGAACCCGGCGTTGTTTATATTGCGATGGGAGGAAAACATCTGAACATTGTGGCAACAGGGGGAAAATACAGCATTCATTATTCGGATGAGCCGTCCAGAGAAGGGGTAAAGCCCTGTGCGAATTATATGTACGAGTCGTTGGCGGACAGCAAATTCGATCAGATCGTATGCGTTGTTATGACCGGTATGGGAGCCGACGGTACGAAGGGAATCCAGAATCTGAAAGAAAAAAAGAAACTGCATGTCATTGCGCAGGAGGCAGGTACATGCGCGGTATATGGAATGCCAAGGAGTATCGTGAACGCGGGACTTGCGGACCAGATCGTGCCGCTTGAGCAGATTGCGCAGGAGATTACAATGAACGTGGGGGTAAGATGAAATGGATGTCAGTCAATATTTGGAAATTTTCCTTGATGAAACGAACGAGCACCTTCAGAACCTGAATACACAGATTCTGATTCTGGAGCAGGAACCCGATAACATGGACACAATTAACGAGATTTTTCGTGCTGCCCATTCTTTAAAGGGTATGGCAGGCACAATGGGATATAAGAGGATGCAGAACCTCACCCATGATATGGAAAATGTCTTTTCAGAGGTCCGTAACGGGAATATTACCGTCAAGGCGAATATGATAGATATTCTGTTCCAGTGTCTCGATGCGCTTGAAGAATACAATACGAATATCCGGGAAAGCGCCGATGAAGGGACGAACGATAACGAACCTTTGATCAAACAGCTCAACGCCATTTTAAAGGGCGGCGCGGAGCCGGAAACGAAAGAAGAGAAAAAAGAAAAGCCGGCGGCACAGCCGGAAGCGGCGGCTGGGGCAGAAGGTCAGAAGTGGCAGGGAATGCAACTCGGCGATTCCGAGAAAACAGTCATCACGGAGGCACTGCGTCAGGGCAAAAAGGCTTACGGCATGACGGTAAAAGTACAGGAGGCCTGCATTTTGAAAGCGGCAAGAGCCTTTCTCGTCTTTAAGGCGGTGGAAGAGTTCGGAGAGATCATATCTTCCAACCCTTCGGCGCAGGATATCGAGGATGAAAAGTTCGATCTGGATTTCAGCCTGATCGTTGTCACAGAAGAATCCCTCGATAAAGTGCTTCAGGCAGTCAGAAGCGTGTCTGAAATCGAAGCGGTAACGGCCGGCGCTTATGAGGCGGTAAAACAGGCCGTATCTGAAACTTCATCGGAAGAGCATGAGGCTGTGGAAGAAAAGGAAGAGAAAGAGGAGCCGGCGGTTCGGGAAGAACCCGTTAAGGAGACGCCTGCAAGGGAAGTTCCCGCGAAGGCGGAGGTACGCAAGGCGGCGGAAGCGCCGGGCCAGGCGCCCGCGAAAGCGGCGCCCGCAGGAAAAAATGATAAGAAACCGGCGGCGGGGAAACCGATCGTCAACAGGACGGTCAGAGTCGATATCGAGAAGCTGGATATGCTGATGAATCTCGTCAGCGAGCTGATCATCGCGAAGAACTCTCTCGTATCCGCTTCAGCAACGGTGGAAGGCAATGCGAATTCGGAAGTAAACGATCAGATCGAATATCTGGAGAGTGTAACGACCTCCCTGCATGAATCCGTTATGAAGGTACGGATGGTGCCGATTGAAAGCGTTGTGACAAAATTCCCGCGTATGATCCGGGATCTGTCCAAGAAACTCGATAAAAAGATGGAACTGTATATGTCCGGTGAGGAAACGGAGCTCGACCGTACCGTTGTAGATGAGATCGGCGACCCGTTGATGCACCTGCTGCGTAATTCGGCGGATCATGGTCTGGAATCGGCGGAAGTGCGTAAGGAAAGAGGAAAGCCGGAGGTCGGTTCTATTTTCCTGGACGCTTATCAGGACGGCAATAACGTCGTTATCGAGGTAAGGGATGACGGTAACGGTATCGATACGGAAGCCGTTAAGAACAAAGGAATCGAGCGCGGCGTCATCACGCCCGAACAGGCTGAGATCATGACCGAGAAGGAAATCATCGATCTGCTGTTCAATGCCGGATTCTCTACGGCGAAAGCCGTATCCGATGTTTCCGGGAGGGGCGTCGGTCTGGATGTCGTAAAATCGAAGATCGAAGCTTTGAGCGGTGAAGTGGAAGTAAAAACGAAGCTGGGCGAAGGAAGCACATGGATTATCAGACTGCCTCTGACACTCGCTATCATTCAGGCCCTTATGGTGGTTATCGGCGGCGAGAAGTATGCGATTTCCCTGGGTTCCATTCAGACACTGGAAGATATTCCCGCATCGGATGTTAAATTGGTGCAGAATAAAGAAGTCATTCATTTAAGAGATCTTGTCATTCCGTTGATTCGTATGACGGAAATTCTGGATATCGAGAGCACGAAGGATCCGAAGGAGAATCTTGTTGTGGTCATCGTTAAGAAAGGCGATAAATACGCGGGTCTGGTAGTCGATGAGCTGATCGGACAGCAGGAAATCGTTATTAAATCGATGGGCAAGTATATCAACAAGTGCAAGATTATCAGCGGCGCAACGATTCTCGGCGATGGCGAGGTCGCATTGATTCTGGATGCGAACGCACTGATGTAAGGGAAGGAGATACGATAGAATGGAAGAATTAAAAGCGGTTAATGATACGACTCAGTTTATCGTGATCAAGCTGGGCGAAGAGCAGTACGGCATCGATATCAAATATATCGACAATATTCTGCGAATGCAGAAGATTACAAGAGTGCCAAAGGTTGCTTCTTATTTAAAGGGCGTTATTAATCTGCGCGGGGAAGTCCTTCCCGTCATGAGCATCCGGATCAAGATGGGCCTGGAAGAAGATATTGTTACCAAATCCAGCCGGATCATCGTCATTAAGATGGAACAGCAGGGAATGATAGGTATCATTGTGGATGAGGTAAAAGAAGTCGTTACTTTGGAAACAGCGCAGATCGAAAAAGTCTCATACGCTTCCAAGGACGAGAAAGATAATTTTATTTACGGTATTGGAAAATATGAAGGCGGCCTGATTTCCCTTCTGGATCTGAATCTGGTCGTGCCTGAAAATTCATAGGAGGTTTATTTGTGGGTGAATTGAATTTTGATGAAATGTCTCAGGAATATTTCGATATTCTGAGAGAACTGGGGAATATCGGCGCAGGAAATGCGACTACGGCATTAGCGGAAATGCTGCAATGCAAGGTTGATATGTCGGTGCCGAAAGTCGCCCTGCTGGAGTTTAAGGAAGTAGGAGCGGCAATGGGCGGCGAAGAGCAGATCATGGCCGGCATTTATCTTGGCGTAGAGGGGGACATTACCGGGAGTATCATGTTCCTCCTGGAGAAAAGTTCCGCCAGGTTTCTTGTATCGAAATTGATGGGGATGGAAATGGAAGGGGATGATTTTTCCGAAATGGAGTTTTCCGCATTGAAGGAGGTTGGAAATATCATTACAGGGGCTTATTTGAATTCGCTTTCTTCTTTGACGAATTTGAAGATATTTCCTACGGTGCCGGATATTGCGGTAGATATGGCGGGAGCCATTATGAGTGTGCCGGCGATCCAGTTCGGAGCCGTCGGCGACAGAATGCTGTTGATACAGACCCAGTTTTTTGATGATGTAGCGATAGATGGGTATTTTATACTGATTCCCGATATGGAATCTTATAGCAAAATTTTATCGGCATTAGGTATGTCGGTTTGACAATACTGTGATAATGAAGGTGGGAGATTCAGGAAATGGCTGAGGTGATAAAGGTCGGTATGGCCGATTTGAATATATGTGTTAGCCCCAATGGTATTACGACACTGGGACTTGGTTCATGCGTTGGAATTGCATTGCGGGACCCTGTGACGAAAATCGGGGGACTGGCACATATTATGCTTCCCGATAGCAGAGCGATCAGAAATAACAGCAATATTCCTAAATTTGCCGACACGGGGATAGAAGAACTGGTAAGAAGGGTTGTAGCCAAGGGAGCGAACAGAACAAGATTGGTAGCAAAAATTGCGGGCGGCGCTCAGATGTTCTCTTTTCAGGGAGGGAACTCTGAGGCGACCCGTGTGGGAGAAAGAAATGTAGAGGCTACAAAGAGGAAGCTTGCACAGTTAAAGATACCGATCCTGGCGGAGGATACAGGAGCGAATTATGGGAGGACCGTTATTTTCTATCCGGAGACGGGTGATTTTATCATCCGCGCGGTCGGAAAACCGGAAAAGAAGATTTAAAATCGTTATGGTATCCGCTGAGGCGGCTAAGGGGTGCGGAAATTGAAAAAAGAAGAACAGGAAGAACTGGAACAGGATGCGCCGGAGAAGGACGGACTGGAGCTTATAACAGATCTTGCGGAGCTCGAAAGAGAGCGGGCAAGGGAGCGCGAACTGGAAGAGAAGCAGGCAGCAATAAGGGCGAAGAAGAGAAAACTGATTCCTCCTTTTGTCATGCTCCTTGCAGGCGCGATAAGCAGCATTACGATGTTCCTGTTACATTATAAGTCGAAGGATATGCTCGTTATATTGTTGTGGGTATTGATTGCTTTTTTTATAGCGGGCGAAGTGCTGAAATGGATGTTAGACCGTTTTGAGGCACAGATTGAAGCGGAGCGCAGGGAAGCGGGGGAAGTATTCGAGAAGGAGCTTGATGAAGAAAGCGGAGTAGAAAAATTAAAAGAGCCGAAAGGGGCCGGTAAGGCACAGGAAAAGAAGCTCAGCCGCGACGACGAAGAGCTGATTTTCTGACAGAGTGTCCGGTGTAGTGGGGAAATGTGATGGATGAAGCAGGCAGAAAGAAACTTTGGGAAGAATACGACAGGACCAAATCTTCCGCGGTGAGAGAAAAAATCATATTAGAATACGCCCCGCTTGTAAAGATGGTTGCAGGCCGGTTGAGCATGTATCTCGGATATAATGTGGAATATGAAGATTTGGTGAGTTATGGGATTTTTGGATTGATCGACGCGATCGATAAATTTGATGCGCTGAAAGACGTTAAATTTGAAACCTATGCCAGTCTGCGTATCAGGGGCGCAATTTTGGACCAGATACGAAAAATGGACTGGATTCCGAGAACAATCCGGCAGAAACAGAAAAGAATCGATACGGCGATCAGGGAAATCGAATCGCAGCACGGACGAAGTGCGACCGATGAAGAGATAGCGCAGAATCTGGGGATCTCCAATGAGGAATATGTTGACTGGCAGTCCCAGATGAAAATAACGAATGTGATATCCCTGAATGAATTTCTGGAACAGGGAAGCGAGATCCCGAACGATAACAGTTTTAACCGCAAAGCGCAGTTCGACGAGCCCGAAGAGGTAATAGAACGGGATGAACTCAAGCGTATTCTGGCAGGAGCGCTGGAGCTGCTGACGGAGAAAGAGCGGAAAGTCATCGTGCTGTATTATTATGAGGATCTGACGCTGAAAGAAATCAGCAGCATTTTGGAAGTATCGGAATCCAGGACTTCTCAGCTGCATACGAGAGCTTTACAGAAAATGAAAAGTAAATTGGGAAATTATATGGGTATTCTTACGGAACGGTAATGGCTGATTCATAATGATGCCCCGAATAAGAGGTGTGCATGCATGAACGGATATTTCAGATTGATCCATGAAGAAGGCAGGACCGGTATCCAGTTGATACCGCCTGCGGAGGGCGGAGATGCCGTTTCCGTAAACGATGTGACAGAATACTTGGCAATGAAAGATATTGTTTACGACAAAAATCTCCTTTATAAGGCAGTCGCGGCGTCGGCTGAGAAGAAAATGGCCGTGCTGTTGGAAAAACGTACGACGCTTCCGGAGCGGGAGTGTTATAAATTTACGATGACGCCGGACAATATGCGCGCCTATGTCAGATTTTACGCGCCCTCTGTCGGAGGAGAACAGATGACGGCAGAGGAATTGATAAAGGATCTGGAGGTCAAAGGGATCCGGCATGGTATTTTGACGGATGTGATCAGAGAATGCTTTGCAAAGCGGCGCGATTACTGCAAAGATATTCTTGTCGCACAGGGTACGGAGCCCGTGCATGGGAAAGACGCCTGTATCGAATATTTTTTTAATACGGATAAAAAGGCAAAACCGGCTTTAAAAGAAGACGGCAGCGTGGATTTTTTTCAGTTAAATGTCGTGCAGCACTGCAGCAAGGGGGATGTTCTGGCAAGATTGATACCGGAGGATCCCGGAAAGTATGGCATGAATCTGCTCGGACAGAGACTGAAGCCGCGGGACGTCCGAAAGGCGGTTTTAAAGTACGGTAATAATATAGAGATTTCTGAGGATAATACGACATTGGTATCCATGGTCAACGGCCATGTGGAACTGGTAGAAGGAAGCGTTTTTGTTTCCGATGTGCTGATAGTGGAAAATGTCGATAATTCGACCGGGAATATAGATTATGAAGGCGGCGTCCAGGTCAATGGAAACGTAGGTACGAATTTCCAGGTAAAGGCCAGGGACGATATCGAGGTAAGGGGCGTCGTAGAGGGAGCCGTGCTGGAAGCGGGCGGGAATATAATCATCGCGCGCGGTGTCAATGGGATGGGAAAAGGTTCCCTGAAAGCCGGAGGCAACATCATTTCCAAATTTCTGCAGGGCGTTTCCGCTCAGGCGGACGGTTATATCGCGTCCGAATCGGTCCTCCACAGCAAACTGATGGCCGGGACGGAAGTGAACATAGACGGCAGAAAAGGTTTTATCACGGGCGGAAGCGTCAGTGCGGTGAACAGCGTCAATGTAAAGACGCTCGGTTCGGCAATGGGAGCGGATACCGTGGTGGAGGTCGGCGTTGATCCCAATCTGACAGCCAGGCTGCAGGAAGTCCAGAAGCAGATCGAAGAGGGGCATAAGGAAATACAGGCTATCCAGCAGATCTTGATTTCCACGAAGAAAAAGATGTCGCAGGGAGTCAAATTATCGCCGGAGCAGCTGCAATACTTACAGACGTTAATAGAAGCCAATCAGATAAAATCGCAGCAGGTTTCTGAGAACGTAGAGGAAGTGGAACGGCTTCAGAGCCAGATGAAAGGAAGGAACGGCGCCTGCGTTGTTGTGCGGGATACCGTGCATCCGGGGACGAAGATCTGCATCGGCGACGTTTCCATGACAGTGCAGAAGGAAATGCAGTATTGTAAATTTATAAAAGCGGGCGGCGATGTGAAAATGACGTCCATAAGCTGAGAAACTTATGGTTCTAAGGAGATGATGGCGGATGGCGATAGGACAGATTGAAATACAGGGACAGATTACCAGAGCGCAGGATTTTACGACGATCAAGCATCATGAAGACACGCGGGGCATGGTAGAGCAGGCCAACGTAAGCGAACAGTTTTCGAAGGTCATTGAGGATCAGATGACGAAGGTGTTCCGCGGAGAAAGATCGGAATATCAGAATAGGAAATTCGACGCCAGAGAGAAGGGCAGCAACGAATACAGCGGCGATGGCGGCCGCCGGGGTAAGAAGAAGGAAAAACAGGAAGCGGACGGCAAGGTGCTTCTAAAAGGAGTCGGAAATTTTGATATATCCATGTAAGACATATACGGAGATGGAGGTTTCGGATGAGTGTTCTACAAATCGTTTTGATCATAGCGGGGATCGTCATTTTCATCCTCGGATATCTTATACCCTCTAAGAAAAAAGATATGGATGAGACAGTCCAGCTGATCAGCGAGGATGAAGTCAGAAAAGTAGTCGATAAAGAGATAGAAGCGGCGAAAACGCATATTTCGGATGTTGTGGATGAGACGGTCACTTATGCGATGGAAAAGACCGAACGGTCTATGGAAAGAGTGACCAATGAAAAGATCATGGCGGTCAATGAATATTCCGACACAGTCCTGGAGGAGATCAATAAGAACCATAAAGAAGTATTATTTTTGTATGATATGCTGAGCGATAAGCATGACAGTTTAAAGGATACGGTTTCGGAGGCGGGCAGGACTGCGGAAGAAATCAAACAGACGGTCAGGGATGCGGAAATTACGGCAAAAGAAACGCAGGAATCTGTAAGGAATGTGGAAAATACGGTCCGGGAAGCGGAGGACGCGGTCCGGGCCGTTATGAATGCGGCGCTGGAAGCGAGAGGACGCAGCACTGTACCGGTATATGCTGAAATTGTGGAAAAAAGCGTGCCCCGTAATTTCGGTACGGCCGGGTACGGGAGAAACTTTCGGGAAATCGATGTATCCGATTACAGAAGAGGGGCCGGCGATACCGGGATATCGGGATATCGAAGGGAAATCCGCGATGCCGGCGTATCGGAATATGACAGGGAAATCCGCGATGCCGGCGTATCGGAATATGACAGGGAAATCCGCGATGCCGCCGCATCGGCATTTGATGAAGAGGTCATGAATATTGGCGTGCCCGAATTTGCCGAAGAGGATGTGGATGCCGGGTCGCCGGAATATAGCGAAACAGTCCCGGATATCGGCGTGCCGGAGTTCATTGGAGAAGAAACGGATACCGCGGAGATCGAGACAGACAGGGAAGCAGCATATGCTGAAGCGATGGAAGTGGCGAGAGCGGCCGCATATAACGGAATGACAGAAAGCGCCGGAGGGATGCCGTCTCAGGAAGCGCCGCAGGCGGAAGCCGGGGATCAGTTCGTGCCGATTGCGCCGCCGCGGGTAGAGATCATTCACGATCCGGACAGCGCATACGACTATGTTGCGGAACCGCCGCAGACGGAAGAGCGCATTCCGACGCCGGAGGCTGAAAGGCAGGCGGAAGCCAGACCGGTAAATATTCAGTTCACAAGCGGGAAAAATAATGGAAGAAACAGCAACGAGAGGATATTGGAGCTTCATAAGGCGGGAAAATCCAATATGGCGATTGCGAAGGAATTGGGGCTCGGTATAGGAGAGGTAAAGCTGGTTATTGATTTATTTGAAGGACTGTAAGGGAAAGAACAGTAACTGACAGGTGGACTATGGAATTAAAATACTATTTACGAGGCTTGGGACTTGGAATTGTAGTAACGGCAATTATTATGGGAATTATCTCATCCGGAAGCAGTGAGATGACCAATGATGAAATTATTGCACGGGCGAAACAGCTTGGAATGACAGAGAGCAGAGTGCTTTCCGATACGGCTTCCGGGGAAGAAAAGGATTTGGAATCCGTAAAAGAGGAAGATTCCATACAGCCGGAGGGCGTCTCGGACGAAAGCGCGCCGCAGGAGAATAACGACGCGGTAAACGGGCCGGAAGAAAATAACGCCATAAACGAGCCGGCAGGAAAGGAAACTGTAAATGGGCCGGAAGGAGCAGGAACGGCGGCAGAGGATGTTCCCGACGCCGTACTGCCGGATGATGAAGAGACCGGGCAGGAAGCACCGCCGGATACGCCTGTAATGCAGGATACGGCGGAAATGCAGGAATCTCCGGAAGAGAACGCGGAACCGGAGCAGAGACCGAAAGCCTCTGATACGCCTATGGTCATTACGGTCGGGGGCGGCGACGGTTCCTATACGGTCAGCATGAAGCTGGAGGATGTTGGCGCCGTTGCGTCAGCATCGGAGTTTGACACATTTCTGTGTGAAAACGGATATGATAAAAGAATAAGAGCAGGGAGCTACGCGATTCCCGCAGATGCCGGGGACGAACAGATAGCGAGAATGATTACCGGGCTCGAATAAAAAGCGCAGGATTCCTGATAGAATCAAAAAGAAAGGCAGGGTCATAGAGATGGAAAAACAGATACCCTATAAAATTTATCTGGAAGAGCAGGAGATGCCGAAGCAATGGTATAATGTGCGGTCAGATATGAAAAAGAAACCGGCTCCGATTTTGAATCCGGGAACATTACAGCCTGTGACGGAAGATGAGCTGTCCGCTATCTTCTGCCGGGAACTGGCGAAGCAGGAATTGGACGATACGACGCCGTATTTCGATATTCCGCAGGAAATCCGGGATTTTTATAAAATGTACCGTCCGTCGCCGCTCGTCCGGGCATATTGCCTGGAAGAAAAACTGGAGACGCCGGCGCATATTTATTACAAATTTGAGGGAAATAATACCTCCGGAAGCCATAAACTGAACTCCGCGATCGCACAGGCTTATTATGCGAAGAAGCAGGGTTTAAAGGGAGTAACGACGGAAACCGGCGCAGGCCAGTGGGGAACGGCGCTTTCTATGGCGTGCTCATATTTTGATCTGGACTGTCAGGTATATATGGTCAAATGCTCTTATGAGCAGAAACCTTTCCGGCGGGAAGTCATGCGCACTTATGGTGCGAAAGTAACGCCTTCCCCGTCCATGAATACCGATGTAGGCCGTAAGATCAACGAAGAATTTCCGGGTACGACAGGAAGCCTCGGCTGTGCCATTTCCGAAGCGGTAGAGGCGGCTGTGAGCCAGGAAGGCTATCGGTATGTGCTGGGCTCCGTACTCGCGCAGGTATTGCTGCATCAGTCCATTATCGGTCTGGAGACCAAAGCGGCTTTGGATAAATACGGCGTCAAAGCGGATACGATTATCGGCTGTGCGGGCGGCGGCTCCAATCTTGGCGGCCTGATCTCCCCTTTTGCGGGCGAGATATTAAGAGGAGAGGCTGAATATCAGATAATCGCGGTAGAACCGGCCTCCTGTCCGAGTCTGACGCGCGGCGTATATGCGTATGATTTCTGCGATACGGGAAAAGTATGTCCGCTTGCGAAAATGTATACGCTGGGAAGCGGCTTTATACCGTCCGCAAATCATGCGGGAGGGCTTCGTTATCATGGCATGAGCTCCACAGTCTCCGAGCTTTATGACCAGGGATTATTGGAGGCAAGAAGCGTAGAGCAGACGGAAGTATTCAAAGCGGCGGAGACTTTTGCAAGAGTGGAAGGCATTCTGCCGGCGCCGGAGAGCAGCCATGCGATCAAAGTCGCGATCGACGAGGCGATGAAGTGCAAAGAGACCGGAGAAGAGAAGAACATCGTATTTGGACTTACCGGTACGGGGTACTTTGATATGGTTGCTTATCAAAAATATAATGATGGCGAGATGAGCGATTATATTCCAACGGATGAAGAGCTGGCGCAGGCTGTGGCACAGCTCCCGAAGGTCTGATTCCGGGAATCTGGGGAAATATCTGGTTGACAAACCGGACTACCCTATGTATAATAGTTTGAGTGTGAATAGGAGTCAGCTATGTTCATAAATTTAACTGATGTATTGACATCCGAGGACAAAGTGCTTACAATGCAGGCGGAACCGGAGATAAGGGAGATCGCTGCAGGCGGAGAGGCATTTGAGATCCTTGAGAAGCAGCCGGTATGTTTGACGGTTACCAATATCGGAAAAGGCAGGGCCAAAGTGGAAGGACAGACGGAAATCGTGCTTTCCATGCGCTGTGACAGATGTTTAAAACCTGTCGGAGAGCGGCTGGCGCTTCAATTCTCCAGAGAGGTCCACGCGCCGGATACTGCCCTGGCGCGGCAGGATGAGGAAGCGGATGACGACCAGAATTTCATGGAAGGTTATCAGTTAAATCTTGAGGAGCTGCTGAACAATGAAATCATCATTAACTGGCCGAGTAAGATCCTGTGCAGCGCGGATTGCAAAGGAATCTGTATGCAGTGCGGTAAGGACCTGAATACCGGAACGTGTGAATGCGATACATTTATTCCCGATCCCCGGATGGCAGTAATAAAGGATATCTTCAACGCGGATAAGGAGGTGTAACGATGTCTATTTGTCCTAAGAACAAATCTTCCAAAGGAAGAAGAGATAGGAGAAGAGCAAACTGGAAAATGACTGCTCCTACATTGGTAAAGTGCAGTAAATGCGGCGCATTAATGGTTCCTCACAGAGTATGTAAGAAGTGTGGCACATACAACAAAAAAGAAATTATCGCAGTCGATTAATTGAAAAGGAATGTAGAGAAATCAAGAGGTTGTTTTCACAGAGAATCTCTTGATTTCTTTATTTCAGGCAATTTTCCGCTAAAAACTTGATTTTTACAGGACTGTCTAGTATATTATAGTTAACGGCATTAGAAATTGCCTTTCCGGACTTGTAAAAGCTTACCTGTATGGCTTTTGCAAGAGCCGGAAGGAGCAATTTGTTATGTCGTTTACTATAGTATAAGGTGTTCGCAGACCGGGGAAGGAGCAGGGGTAAGAACATGGAAGAATTTGTGAAGGTAGCGGTAGACGCGATGGGCGGTGATAATGCGCCTGCGGAAATTGTAAAGGGCGCGGTGGAGGCCATTCAGGAGAGCAGGAAGGTCAAAGTCTATCTGGTCGGAAGCGAAGAGGCAGTAAAGAAAGAGCTTGCCGGATATCAGTACCCGGAAGAACAGCTTACGCTCGTTCCCGCGAGCGAGGTCATCGAGACCGCGGAGCCGCCGGTCATGGCGATCCGCAGGAAGAAGGATTCGTCGCTTGTAAAAGCGCTGTATCTTGTCAAAGACGGCACCTGCGACGCTTATGTGTCCGCCGGAAGCAGCGGAGCGACGCTGGTGGGCGGACAGGTTATCGTAGGGCGTATCAGGGGTGTGGAAAGGCCGCCGCTCGCTCCATTGATCCCAACGGAGAACGGGTGCGCGCTGTTAGTGGACTGCGGCGCGAATGTGGACGCAAGATCGTCTCATCTTGTGCAGTTTGCCAGGATGGGATCAATTTATATGGAAAATATTATGGGCGTGAAAAATCCGAGAGTGGCCATCGTCAATATCGGAGCGGAAGAGGAGAAAGGCAATGCGCTCGTAAAGGAAACGTTTCCTCTTTTGAAAAACTGTCCCGATATCAATTTTGTCGGAAGCATTGAGGCAAGGGATATTCCGGCCGGGATGGCCGACGTCATCGTATGCGAGGCTTTTGTCGGGAACGTTATCCTGAAATTATATGAAGGGGTCGGCGGTACCTTAATCAGGAAAGTAAAGGCCGGCATGATGACGTCTCTGCGGAGCAGGATCGGGGCGCTTCTCGTGAAGCCCGCTCTGAAGGAGACATTAAAGGATTTTGATTTAGAGCAGTACGGCGGCGCGCCGATGCTCGGTCTGAACGGGTTAGTCGTAAAAACGCATGGAAGCTCCAAATCCGTTGAAATTAAGAATTCTATTTTACAATGCGTTACTTTTAAGGAACAGAAAATCAACGAGAAAATCAGGGAGAAAATTACCGTACAGGATTGAGAAAGGCTGGCTGGTCATATGGAATTTGCGAAGTTAAAGCAGGTCATTGCAAATGTTTTGAGCGTAGACCCGGAAGAAATCACGATGGAGACGACCTTTACGGAAGATTTGGGTGCGGATTCTCTGGATGTTTTTCAGATCGTCATGGGAATCGAGGAAGAATTTGATATAGAGATTCCGGCTGAAAAAGTGGAACATATAGCGACGGTGGAAGAAGCGGTTCATTTAATCAAAAGCGCGATCAAAGCGGCAGAATAAAAGAAAACCCCTTTCTGAGAAGGGGTTTTTTATGTATGGAGGGAGCAATGCAGCACAGACCGTTAGAAGAACTGGAAAATAAAATCGGATATCAGTTTACAGATAAATTTCTGCTCCGGCAGGCGCTGACACACAGCTCCTTTGCCAATGAGCAGAAGATCAATAAGTATGAAGATTATGAACGTCTGGAATTTCTGGGAGACGCGGTATTGGAACTGGTATCCAGCGAGTTCCTTTTTCAGGAAAACAGGCAGATGGCGGAAGGGCAGCTGACCAGAACGAGGGCTTCCATCGTATGCGAGCAGGCGCTTGCGTACTGTGCGAGGGAGTTCGGGCTGGAAAGATATATTTTATTGGGAAAGGGAGAAGAGCGGACCGGCGGCAGAACGAAGGACTCCATTATTTCGGATGTCATGGAGGCGATTATCGGGGCAGTTTATCTTGACAGCGGCATGCAGCAGGCGGCGGCCTTTATCCATCGGTTCATTCTTTCCGATCTGGAGCATAAAAAGCTGTTCTATGATGCGAAAACGATCCTGCAGGAGCTCGTGCAGCAGAAAAACCAGGGAAAGCTTCATTATCAGCTGCTTCGCGAGGAGGGGCCGGATCATGATAAGCTTTTTGTCGTAGAGGCCAGAATTGACGACAGGAAAATCGGTGAAGGGGCAGGAAAAACAAAAAAAGCGGCGGAACAGCAGGCGGCTTATGAGGCGCTCGTTTCTCTGCGGGAATAACATGCGGGGTATTTATGTATTTAAAAAGTATCGAAGTACAGGGTTTTAAATCTTTTGCGAATAAAATTACATTTAAATTCCACAACGGCATTACCGGAATTGTGGGGCCGAACGGCAGCGGAAAAAGCAATGTCGCGGATGCAGTCAGGTGGGTGCTGGGGGAGCAGCGCATCAGGCAGCTGCGGGGCGCTTCCATGCAGGACGTTATCTTTTCCGGTACGGAGATGCGCAAAGCGCTCGGTTCCGCTTATGTGGCGATTACGCTGGACAATGCGGATCATCAGCTTTCCATCGATTACGACGAGGTAACGGTATCCAGAAGGCTCTATCGTTCCGGCGAGAGCGAATATATGATCAACGGCACGATCTGCCGGCTGAAAGACGTCAACGAGCTTTTTTATGATACGGGTATCGGCAAAGAGGGGTATTCCATCATCGGACAGGGCCAGATCGATAAGATCCTGAGCGGAAAGCCGGAGGAGCGCCGGGAACTCTTTGACGAAGCGGCGGGCATCGTGAAATTCAAGCGGAGAAAATATGCGGCCCAGAAAAAGCTGGAGGATGAGAAACAGAATCTTGTCCGCGTCAACGATATCCTGGCGGAGCTGGAAAAGCAGACCGGCCCTCTGGAGAAGCAGTCCGAGAAGGCGAGAGTCTATCTGAGGAAAAAAGAAGAGCTGAAAACGCTGGACGTCAATGTTTTTCTGGTGGAAAATATCAACATTAAAGAACAGCTGGATGCGGCCGGGGAAAAGCTGCAGATCGCAGGAGATGACCTGGCAGATACGACGCGGAAATATGAGCATATTAAAGAAGAGTATGAGCAGATAGAGAGCCGCATCGAACAGTTAGACCGGGCAATCGAGCAGGCGCGGGCGACGCTGACGGATACGGGCGTCATGCGCTCCAAACTGGAGGGCGAGATGAACGTCCTGAAGGAGAGAATCCATTCGGTAGAGGGAAACGAGGAACATCTTTTGACCCGTATCAATACGATCGAGGCCTCCATAAGGGAGAAAAGCCGGGAAAAAGAAGGCATTTCCGAACAGAAAGCAAAGATCGATGAAAAGCTGAACGTATTGCAGCAGGCGCGGGAAGAGGCGGGAAGGCTGTTAGAGGATGTGCAGGGCCGGATCGAAGCCTTAAATAATCATATCGAAAGAGGAAAGAATACGATTATTGACGCTCTGAATAACAGGGCTACCATTAAATCCAAGATGGGAAGCTTCGACACGATGCTGGAACAGATCCAGATTCGGAAAGCGGAGTTAAATTCCCGTCTGCTGCGGGCGAAATCGGACGAAGCCGCGCATACGGAAACGATTAAGAATCTCGAGGAGGAATTTGAACGGATCAATACCGGGATTCAGGAGCTTCGCGACAGGCAGGAGGTATCGGAGGAGAAGCTTTCGGGGATGCGGGAAGAGCTGGCAGGAAAAGACCAGAAGCTTCGCGATACGCAGGTCTTATATCATCAGGAGAAATCGAAGTTAGACGCGCTTTCCAATTTGACGGAACGCTATGAAGGCTACGGCGGCGCGGTCAAGGCCGTCATGGAACAGAAAGCGAAGAAAAGAGGAATCATCGGCGTCGTGGCGGATATCATTCAGGCCGAGGCGAAGTATGAGACAGCGATTGAGACGGCGCTCGGCGGCAATATCCAGAATATCGTGACGGAAGACGAAGAGACGGCCAAGAGCATGATCGCCTTTTTAAAGAGCAGCCGCGCGGGGCGCGCGACTTTCCTGCCGCTTACGAGCATCAGGAATCCGCAGGAATTTAAGAACACGGACGCATTGAAGGAAAAGGGTGTCATCGGCCTGGCGGACGAGCTGGTCAAAGTCGATAAAAGATACCGGGATGTGGCGAAATCCCTGCTCGGCAGGATCCTCGTCGTCGATAACATCGACAATGCGGTGAAAATTGCCGGGAAGTTCCACCACAGCCTCCGTATGGTCACGATCGAAGGAGAACTGCTCGTTCCGGGCGGAGCCATCAGCGGCGGCGCGTTTAAGAATAACAGTAATCTGCTTGGGCGCCGGCGTGAAATGGAGGAACTGGAGAAAAAGATCAGACAGTATGTGATGGAGATCGACAGGCTTTTAGAGGATATTGAAGCCACCAAAGCGACGAGGAATAAGCTGCGCCTCGAAATAGAGGATATCAAAGGGCAGTTACAGCGGAAGTTCATCGAGCAGAATACGGCGAGGCTGAATGTCAGCCAGGCCAGAGAGCGGAAGAACGAAGCGGCGGAGGGTTCCGAGGAGCTGCAGACGGAAGAGACGGAGCTGGAAGCGCAGATCCGGGGGATTCAGGAGAATAAGAAAGCGATTCTCAAAGAGCTGGAAAATTCGGAGGCGCTTGAAAAAGATACGGAAGCCCGGATCGAAGGCTGGCAAAAGGAGCTGGAGGCGGAGCGGGCAGAAGAGTCGGCGCAGTCCGCCAGAGTTTCCGAGCAGGATGTGGAAGTCGAAAAGATCTTGCAGCAGGCTGAGTTCCACAGACAGAATATCGGCCGCATTGCGGGAGAAATCGAACGCCATGAATCGGAACTGAAGGAGGTGCGGGAGAGCCTGCAGGCAGGCAGGGAAGATGTAGAACAGAAGCAGGAAAGCATCCTGGAAATCGAAAAGACGATTCTCGCCTCCCATACGACGCAGTCCGACACGGAGCGGGAGCTGAAAGAAAATATCGCCTCCAAAGAGGCGCTGTCGGCAAAACAGAAGAACTTTTTTAACGAGAGAGAAGAACTGGCAAAGCAGATGAATGCGCTCGATAAGGAAGTGTATCGTCTGAACAGCCAGAAAGAAAAGCTGGAAACTTCCATCGAGTCCCAGATCAATTATATGTGGGACGAATATGAGATCACCCTTTCGGATGCGGCCTCTATGCGGAATGAGGAAATGGATGATCTGCCTGCGATGAAGAAGGATATTTCCAGATTAAAGGATGAAATCCGGAAACTGGGAGATGTTAATGTCAATGCCATCGAGGATTATAAGAACCTGATGGAGCGGTATACATTCTTAAAGACCCAGCATGACGATCTGGTGGAAGCGGAGCAGACTCTGCTCGGCATCATCGAAGAGCTGGATACCTCCATGCGGAAGCAGTTCAATGAAAAGTTCGCGGAGATCAACCGGGAATTCGATAAGGTGTTCAGGGAGCTGTTCGGCGGCGGGAAGGGAACATTGGAGCTGATAGAGGATGAGGACGTGCTGGAGGCCGGCATCCGCATTATCGCGCAGCCGCCCGGAAAGAAGCTGGTCAATATGATGCAGATGTCCGGCGGGGAGAAATCGCTGACTGCGATCTGTCTGCTGTTCGCCATCCAGAACCTGAAACCTTCGCCTTTCTGTCTGTTAGACGAGATCGAGGCGGCGTTGGATGAAAATAACGTAGGGCGTTTTGCGAAGTACCTGCATAAGCTGACGAAAAATACGCAGTTTATCGTCATCACGCACAGACGCGGGACGATGGAAAAAGCGGACAGGCTGTATGGCATTACGATGGAGGAAAAGGGGATTTCAACGTTAGTCAGCGTAAATTTAATCGATAAGGAATTAGAGGATTGATGAGTGAAGAGAAAAAAGGCTTTTTTGCCAGATTAAAAGAGGGATTGACAAAAACGAGGAATAATATCGTGCATGGAATCGATTCCGTGTTCAACGGTTTTTCCCATATCGACGAGGATTTCTATGAAGAACTGGAAGAAATCCTGATCATGGGAGATATCGGCGTGGGAGCGACGGATGAGATCCTGACAAGGCTCCGGGAGCAGGTGAAGGAGAACCATATCAGGGAACCCGCCGCCTGCAAAGATTTTCTGATTCAGAATATCAAAGAACAGATGCAGGTGGGCGAGACAGAATATGAGTTCGAGCACAGGCAGTCCATCGTGCTTGTCATCGGCGTCAACGGCGTCGGCAAGACGACTTCCATCGGGAAGCTGGCGGGCAAGCTGAAAGCGCAGAACCGAAAAGTTCTGCTGGCGGCGGCGGATACTTTCCGGGCGGCGGCAGGAGAGCAGCTTACGGAGTGGGCGCATCGGGCGGGCGTCGATATCATCGGCGGAAAAGAAGGAGCCGACCCGGCCAGCGTCATCTACGACGCGGTAGCGGCGGCGAAGGCCCGGAATGTCGATGTGCTTTTGTGCGATACGGCGGGGCGTCTGCACAATAAAAAGAATCTGATGGAAGAATTAAAGAAGATCAACCGCATCATCGATAAGGAGTTTCCGGATGCCCATCGGGAAAACCTCGTCGTTCTGGACGGTACGACAGGACAGAATGCGCTGCAGCAGGCGCGGGAGTTCGGAGAAGCCGCGAATCTGACAGGGATCATTCTGACCAAAATGGACGGCACCGCCAAAGGCGGTATCGCGGTGGCAATCCAGTCCGAATTGAAGATTCCTGTGAAATATATCGGCGTTGGAGAGCGTATCGAGGATCTGCAGAAGTTCGACGCGGAACAGTTCGTCAATGCGTTATTCGACGTGAAGACAGGGGAGGAACAGGAAAATGGAACTGACGTTGGAGAAATTTGAGGAAGCGTGCGAGGTCGTAAAGAAGGTCACGACGGAGACCAAGCTGGTCTACAGCGATTATTTCAGCGCTCAGACCGGAAACAAAGTATATCTGAAACCGGAAAATATGCAGTTCACAGGCGCCTATAAGCTGCGGGGCGCTTATTATAAAATGAGCACGCTTTCGGAAGAAGAAAGGCAGAGGGGGCTGATCACGGCTTCCGCGGGAAATCATGCGCAGGGCGTCGCCTATGCGGCGAAATGCTATAACGTGAAAGCGACGATCGTGATGCCGACGACGACGCCGCTTATTAAGGTCAACCGGACGAAAGGATACGGTGCGGAAGTCATTTTATATGGCGACGTTTATGACGAGGCATGCGCTCATGCATACCGGCTCGCGGAGGAAAAGGGCTATACCTTCGTACATCCCTTTGACGACCTGGCTGTGGCGACAGGGCAGGGCACGATCGCGATGGAGATCATCAAGGAGCTTCCGCTGGTGGATTATATCCTCGTGCCGATCGGCGGCGGCGGGCTGGCGACGGGAGTTTCCACCCTTGCCAGACTGTTAAATCCGAAGATTCAGGTCATCGGCGTGGAACCGGCGGGCGCGAACTGTATGCAGGCGTCTCTGAAAGCCGGAAAGGTTATGACCCTGGAGAACGTCAATACGATTGCCGACGGTACGGCCGTAAAAACGCCGGGGACGACGATTTTCCCGTATATCAGCAGGAACCTTGACGATATCGTTACGGTGGAGGATGAAGAGCTGGTCGTAGCATTTCTGGATATGGTCGAGAACCATAAGATGATCGTGGAAAACTCCGGCCTGCTGACCGTAGCCGCCCTGAAACATCTGAATGTCCGGAATAAGAAAATTGTTTCGATATTAAGCGGCGGCAATATGGACGTGATCACGATGTCCTCCGTCGTACAGCAGGGACTCGTGCTGCGTGACAGGATCTTTTCCGTATCGGTGCTTCTGCCCGATAAGCCGGGCGAGTTATCGCGGGTCGCCGATGTTATCGCGAAACAGAACGGAAACGTCATCAAGCTGGAGCATAACCAGTTCGTGTCCATCAACAGGAATGCGGCTGTTGAGCTCCGCATTACGATGGAAGCATACGGCACCGAACATAAGAACCAGATTATTCAGGCGCTTGAAGAAAGCGGTTACAAGCCCAGGGTTGTGCGCGCGAGTATTTAAAGGGGCGGACGAAGAACGGAAAATTCCAGCCTGTTGAGAAGGATGCCGGAATAGGACAGCGAACAGGGCATATACTATCTTTCATGGAAAACGCGCTATATCCGCAGGGAAGGAGGCATGGAATTGAAAAAGAACATTGTCAGGAATTATGCGATGATTACGGTCATGGCGTTCGTCAATGCGGCGGCGATCAGTCTTTTTATCGATCCTCATGACCTGGCGCCGGGCGGCGTAACGGGCATTGCCATTATTATCAGCCGCATACTGCCTGTGGAGACGGGTACACTGATCTTCGCGCTGAATATTCCGATCCTGCTGTTCGCCATCTGGCAGTTCGGCCTCCATTTTACGATATCGACGATTTATGCGATTACCCTGATCTCCGCTTTTACGAACCTTTTGGCGCCGTTTGGACAGGCGACGGAGGATACTCTGCTGGCGGCGCTGGCGGGCGGCGTCCTGTATGCGGTATCCATCGGCCTGATCATGAAGGCGGGCGGGACGACCGGCGGCATGGATATTATCGTCAAATGGCTCAGGGTGAAGCTGCCTTATTTAAAGACAGGGATGCTTTTTTTCATCACAGATGCTATGATTATAAGCATATCGGGGATTGTGTTCCGCAATCTGGATGTCGCGCTGTATGCGGGAATTATTGCGATCGTAAATTCCTTTGTGCTGGACCTCGTATTATATGGGAAGGATGAGGCGAAGCTGCAGTATATCATCAGCGACAGGGCGGACGCGATTACGGACAGGCTTTTGAGGGAACTGGATATCGGCGTGACTCAGATAGAAGGGCGGGGCGCGTTCAGCGGGAAAGAGAAAAAAGTGCTGATGTGCGTCGTTAAGAAACCGGTATCGCCGCGGGTGGAAAATATCGTGAAGGAAGAGGATGCGGATGCGTTTATGGTCATTACGAGCGCGACCGAGATTTTCGGAGAAGGCTATAAGAGTTATTTCGCGGACAGATTTTAAGAGCGGGCGTTCTCCATACAGAGAGGAGCATATATGCGGGGAAAAAAGGTACAAATGAAGAGAAAGAGCAGACGGCAGAGACGGAATGAGAACGCGATCCTATTCGGTTCTATCATCCTCTGCATTGTGACGCTGTGTGCCATTACGGTCTGCCTGGTCATGATTTTTCGATATCGCGCCGCGCAGATAGAAGTAACAGAGATGCAGGATGAGATCGCAAGGCTTCAGGAGAATTATACGCCGGAAGAGGTGGAAGCGATGCTCGAAAGCGAAAAGGAAAACGCCGCGCTTCTGGCTTCGGAGGAAACCGAAGACGCGATGCTTGGCAGGATGAAGGAGCTGATGCTTTCCGGAGAAGGCGCGGTCAATATGCTGCGCAAATTTTTCCCGGATGAAATCGTGCTTGTTGATAACACGCAGTATTACTTTTTCCCCATTTCGGATACGCTTAAAAAGCATCCGTATCTGCCGGAAAACTTCATATATACGGAGGATGAACTGATCGAATATTACGAGAACGGGGAGCTTGTTTCCCATAAAGGCATCGACGTGTCCGGCTATCAGGGGAAGATCAACTGGCCGAAGGTCGCGGCGGAGGGCGTAGAATACGCTTTTATCCGGCTGGGCATCCGCGGTTATACGGAAGGCGCAATCAAAAGGGACGACAGCTTCGAGGACAACATCAACGGCGCGTTAGATAACGGCATCGAGGCGGGCGTGTATTTCTTTACCCAGGCGGCGAGCGTGGAAGAGGCGGAAGAAGAAGCGCAGTATGTGTTAAATGAAATCGAACCATACGACATTACCTATCCTGTCGTGCTCGACGTGGAAGCGGTGAACAGCGAAAACGCCAGGACCGCGGAGCTGACGAAAGAAGAGCGGACGGAATACTGCATCGCCTTCTGCGAGATGATAAAGCAGGCGGGTTATACCCCGATGATATACGGCAATCTGAAGACCTTCATGCTGCTGCTCGATATGGAGCAGCTGGAGGACTATGACAAGTGGTTCGCCTACTATGATACGGAGCTTTATTTTCCCTATAATGTCCGGGTATGGCAGTACACCGATACCGGCAGCATAGAGGGCATCGGCACGGACGTGGACATCGATATCAGCTTTGGAGAATTTTCCGGTGAATGATAAAAATCTGGAACAATATGAGAAAACGGGTTTTCTGCTGGAACCTTTTAAACTATTTCATATAAAAGACTGCATCCGGAAGGATTTTCCGTTTCATTATCATGATTTTTACAAGATCATCTATTTCGTAGGCGGAAACGTCAGTTATAAGATAGAGGGGAAAACTTACCGTCTGAAGCCGCATGATTTTGTACTGGTAGATTATAATGCAATCCATAAGCCCGAAATCGAGAGTGATATGCCTTATGAGCGGTATATCGTCTATCTGGCGGAAGAATTCCTGAATCATGAGAATCAGCGGGGAGAACGGCTGAAACGCTGCTTTGAAATGGCGGGCGCAAGCGGAAGCCATGTCGTTCATTTCGCGCCGGGCAGCTATGAAGATCTGCTGGGCTGTCTGCTGCGGATCGAAAAGGAAGAACAGGGAATGCAGGATTTCCTGCACGACAAGATGCTGGAGGCATTTTTTCTGGAATTCATGGTATTATTTAACAGGGCATGCCTTGCGCAGCCTAAGGCTTTTATTACAACGGCGGTCTACCATGAGAAGATTGTCGATGTGATTTCTTATATACAGGCGCATTTGACAGAAAATATCAGCATCGACTTTCTGGCGGATACTTTTTATATCAGCAGATATTACCTGATGCGGCAGTTCAGGGAAGCGACGGGATATTCCATTCATCAGTATATCAGTGAAAAGCGGATCCTGGAGGCCAAAAGGCGGATTCTGACGGGAGTGCCGGCTTCGAAGGTCTGTTATGAATGCGGATATTCCGATTATTCCACGTTCGCAAGGCGTTTTAAGGAGATCGTCGGCGTGGCGCCTTCTATGGTGAAAGAAATGTCTTTCTATTTATCGTAAAAAACAGTTTTCATTTTCCCGGAAATTTGCTACAATATGATTATACACAGGGGTTGAACGAACAAATATGTTAAAAACTATATAAAGACAGGTGCATGGCGCCGGAATGGAGGAAACATGAGATATTTTTTTGAGTCCAAGGTGGAAAAACGTGAGGAGGGGTACATAATCGATCTTCCCTTTAACGTATGGGAGGTGTGCAAGCAGAGGGATGTGATCCAGGGCGATCTGGTGCTGGATAACAAGATCATCGACTGCGAGCTCCATCCTAAGGAGAAAGGAAATTATGAAATCCATATTCGGGATGAAGAGGAGATCAGTGTGGAGCTTGGGGCAGCGCATAAGATTCTGCTTCATGTAAACGGTTCCCTGATCCGTATGGATCAGAACAGCCCATACAGCTTTGAAAATCCGGTTCGTAAGATCGACAGCATCGACGTGATCAAGCTGCCGGAGGACGGTCTCTGCGGGCAGGCCTGCGTGGCGATGTTAGCGGGCGTTACGATTGCCGAGGTCATCAGCGTGATGGACTGCAGGGAGTGGCAGGCTACGATGGGCCGCGTGATCTCCGCATTGAATTATTACGGCATCGACCATACGGATATTATCATGTATACCGAGGGAAGAGAAACGGTACTGCCGAAATGTGCGATCCTGATGGAAAAAATGGGGCGTTTCTGCCACTATCTGGTACATTTTGACGGAAAATATTACGATTCCCACGCGGGCGTGATGACGGAGTACGATACCAGCAAGCTGCTAGGATATCTGGAAATTAAATGTTGATCTGAGGTCCGTAGCGCGGACCTTTCGTCAGGATAACAAGAAGGGGACGGTATTTCTGAACGGGATATGCCGCCCCCTTTGCTTATTGGGCCCTGTATTCTGAAAATGCGGAGGAAAAAGGATGCGGAGAGTACGTTTAATAGGATGTTTTGGAATTTTTGAGGGGATAGAGCTGGAAGTGGAAAAGGAAATAACGATGGGCCGTAACGCGGGGCTGTGCCAGTTAGTTTATCCGGAAACGGCGAGAGGCATCAGCGGGGCCCATTGTAAGATAGAGAATACCGAGGAAGGCGTATTCCTGACAGATCTGCATTCCACAAACGGCACTTTTCTGGCGGACGGGACGAGGCTTGTGCCGGATAAGCCGCTGCCGCTGCTGGATGGACAGGGTTTTTGTCTTGGCGGAAGGGGGAACGCATTTGACGTTCTGATCGGATAAGCTGCATGAGAAACTCAGGGCCTCGGACGATTCGGGTTATATGGCAGTACAGGCGCTTCATCCGAACGGCGGGGCCATTGCCGGCTCGCAGATTTTATGAAAATATCTTTTCCGGCGGCCTAAAGAAAAATCTGGAAATATCCGATATATCCAATAAGATATATTTGTCAGGAACCGTCAAAAATTATTTTTTGATATTTCCTTATGCAGGCAGGAACAGAAACGGATTTCGCAAACAGTCAAAGGAGGACAAACAATGAGCAGGATCGAAGGATATGGAGTTTATCAGAACAGCTATATGGCAGGCGCGGCAAAGAGCAGAAGCGCCAGAGAAGCGGAGAAGGCTGATAAAGCGGATAAGACGGAGAAAAACGAGCAGGTGCAGCTGAGCGACCGGGCGAAGAAGATGCTGGAAGAACTGAAAAAGAGCTATGGCAACATGGACTTTATCGTTGCCGACTATGAGACGGACGAAGAGGCGGCTTCTTATCTTTCGAGAGGAACGAAGGAATACAGCGTTCTGATCGAGCCGGAGACATTGGAAGAGATGGCGGCGGATAAGGATGCCAGAGAAAAATATATGGGCATTCTGGATGATGCGGTAGACCAGTTAAAAGATATTAAGGATCAGCTCGGCGATAAGAAGGATGAGGTCGCGCATCTTGGCATTTCCGTAGGAAAGGACGGCCAGGTTTCTTATTTTGCAGAGCTGGAGAAGGCCGGCGAGAAACAGAAGGAATGGGTCGAAAAGACCAGAGAGAGTAAAAAAGAAGAAAGAGCTGAGCAGGAGAAGAAGGCGCAGGAAAAGAAGAATCAGGATATCGCGGCACAGGAGAGAACGAAGAAGACGAAAGTGCAGGCAGATTCTGTGGAAGAACTGCTCGAAAAGATCAGGAATGTGGACTGGGATCAGGTGAAATCGGAAGAAAAAGCCATGACAGGCGGCAGATTTGATTTCAGCATCTGAGATATAACGGCCGTATATGCGCCGACTGACAACAGGAAAGGGACGGTTATCGGTTCATCGATGGAAAATGCAGAAAAAGAGACAGTTTCCGGGAGGCAGGGTATTTTACGAAACAAATATTATCTGTACCTGACGGAATTCTTTGCAGGAATGTCCGTCATGGCAGTGGAACTTGGCGCAAGCAGACTCCTTGCGCCTTATTTCAGTTCTTCACAGATCGTATGGACGATCATTATCGGGACGATCATGATTGCGATGGCTCTCGGCAATATATGGGGCGGCCGGAGCGCGGATAAGAATCCGGATCCGGACAGGCTTTATGTGCGGATCATCATTGCGGCGGTATGGATTGCGGCGATTCCCGTACTCGGTAAATATATTATCATTGGAATTTCGGCGGCGCTGGTTTTTACCATCAGCAGTAATTTCCTGATATGGGCCGCTTTTCTGGCGTGTATGGTCATCTTTGTGTTCCCGCTGTTTTTACTTGGAACGGTGACGCCTTCCCTTGTGAAGTATACGGTGGACAGCCTGGACGACAGCGGAAAGACGGTGGGCTCTTTGAACGCCTTTAATACGGTCGGCAGCATTATCGGCACCTTTGTACCGACTTTTGTGACGATTCCTGCGGTGGGAACCTCCGTTACGTTCCTGATTTTTGCGGGAATCCTGCTTTTGCTCGCGCTGTTGTATTTTATCAGTACGAAGGGCGGAAAGAAACAATGCGCCGCCGGCGTTTTTTTGTTTTTGCTCTGCTGTGCGACGGGGGCCTCCGGCAGCTTCGCGTTTTGGGAAACGAACCTTTTATACGAGGGTGAGTCCATCTATAATTATCTGCAGGTCAAGGAAACGGATGACAGCGTTATCTTATCTACCAATGTATTGTTCGGCGTGCAGTCCATCATGAAAAAGGATGGCGGCGCGACGGGGATGTATTACGATTATGCGATGGCGGCGCCTGTGATGTCAGGCCGGCCGGATGGCGATATGCTGATCCTCGGCATGGGGACGGGGACATATGCGAAACAGTGCCGGCATTACTATGGAGCGACTTCTATAGAAGGGGTTGAAATCGACCGGAAGATTACGGAGCTTGCGGGGGCCTGTTTTGAACTCCCGGCCTCCATAGAGGTGACGACTTACGACGGGCGCAGTTACCTGGCGGCGGTACAGGAAACTTATGATGTCATCATGGTGGATGCCTATCAGGATATCACGATCCCCTTTCAGATGTCTTCCGTGGAATTCTTTACGCTCGTGCGGGAGCATTTGAATGAGAACGGCGTGATGGTCGTCAACATGAATATGTATGCCGACACGGAAGGCAACATCAACGAGTATCTGTCGGATACGATTGCCTCCGTTTTTGATTATGTCTATACGGTGGATGTGGCGGGAACAACGAACCGGGAGCTGTTTGCGACACAGAATCCGGCGGCGCTGGAGATGTTTGAAGCCGGCCGGAGTGGGATAGAGGATCCGGAGCTGCAGGAGATGCTGCGGCGGGTGTCGGAGGGCATTATGCCTTATGAAAAAGGGGATTATCTTTTAACGGACGACAAGGCGCCGGTGGAACTGCTCGGAATGCGGGTGATAGACGGCCTGATTCAGAGAGAGCTCGTATACTATAAAGAACTGTTCAAACGCGAGGGCATTCGGGGACTGCTGCAGTAGGCGGAACCTTTATAGCAGGGCGTGAGGGCGAATAAAAATTTCTTTTCCGGGAAACATATAAGAAAAAGGATGCCGGTTAAAGCATTCCGGGAAGGAAATGGAGATGGATTTTAAGAACAGCGAGACGATGAAGAACCTGATGCGCGCCTTTGCGGGAGAAAGTCAGGCAAGGAACCGCTATACGATCGCGGCGGGACAGGCAAGAGAAGAGAAGCTGTATGTCGTAGAGGCGGTGTTCCGTTTTACGGCGGAGCAGGAGAAAGAACATGCGGAGGTTTTTTATAAATATCTGGGGGAAATGGCGGGAGAGAGCGTCGCGATAGACGGCTCATATCCGGTGGACATTTCCAGGGACGCGGCCGTGCTTCTGCGCATGGCGCAGCACAACGAGTACGAGGAACACGACGACGTGTATCAGAACTTCGCGAGAAAAGCGGAAGAAGAAGGCTTTCCGGAAATTGCCGGTTCCTTTAAGCAGATAGCGGAAATCGAGAAGATACACGGGAACCGCTTCGGCCAGTTCGCCGAGTGGTTGGAAAAAGGCCAGTTGTTCGCAGCAGATGTGGAAACGGCATGGATGTGCATGGAATGCGGCCATATCTACCGCGGGACGGAGGTGCCGCCGGTCTGCCCGGTCTGTCACAACGACAGAGGCTATTTCGTCCGGCTGGAGCTTGCGCCCTATACGGGAAGCTGTTGTATGTAGAAAAGGAAGAGGAACTGTCCGGATGGCCGGTTCCTTTTTTGATTCCATTTTTTTTCATAGCGTTTTTTGCAAAATTACTTTTCGTAATTCGTAAGATGTGTTATGATAAATAGGAAATCTTGAAAAATACGAAGGAGCCAGTGAAGAAGATGGCACAGACAGAGGAAAAAAGGCGGCCGATGTCAAAGGATGAACGGCGCTTTCTGAGAAAAATAATCATCTTCTTCCTTGTGATAGCGACGCCTGTTCTCGCGGTGTTATGTATCTTTCTGGGAATCCGGCTTCATATCGTGCGCACAGAGCTGGAAAAGTTACAGGCTCAGGCAGTTGAAGCAGCTTTTTTTGGCCAGCCGGGGGATTCGGAAGGATTGGCGGAGGCTGCGGAGCCCGATGCGGGAAAAAATACCGGAGATCCTGTGGACGCAGGGACCGAAGAGTATGCGGATCGCTATTCGGCGGACGGTGTCAGCGTTTCAAAACGCGACAGCGCCGGCTTACCGGCGGCATATGCGGAAGAAGGAGCGGTTCCGGAGGATGGCGCCGTCCGTAAGGTATACCTGACCTTTGACGATGGGCCGAGCAGCAATACAGCCCGTATTTTGGACATCCTTGCCGAATATGATGTGAAGGCGACCTTTTTCGTAGTGGGTAAGGAAGAAGAACAGTATCAGGCATTATATAAAAGAATCGTAGACGAAGGGCATACGCTGGGGATGCACTCATACAGCCATAAATATGATGAGATTTATCAGTCGGTGGACAGTTATGCCCAGGATATGAGCAGGCTGCAGGAATTTCTGTATGAGACGACGGGTGTGTGGTGCCGGTATTGCAGGTTTCCGGGCGGAAGCAGCAATATGGTCAGCGGGGTGGATATGTACGACCTGATCGCTTACCTGGACGAACAGGATATTACTTATTTTGACTGGAATGTCTCTTCCGGAGACGCTTCCAACAGTTATATCAGCAAAGAGGCGATTATCAGTAATTGTATATCGACCTTGCCGCAGTATCAGGAGAGTATTATTTTGATGCATGATGCGTCAAATAAAAATACTACGGTAGAGGCGTTGCCGGATCTGATCGAACAGATTCAGGCGATGGAGAATACCGTAATCGTTCCGATTACCGAAGATACGGAACCGATACAACATATTAGTAGTGACTAGGAGGATTATGGAATGGGTTTTTTCTCAGACTTGAAGGACGATTTGTCCCAGGCCGTAAATGAGCTGATGCCGGAAGAAGAGCTTCAGGCAGCCTTGGACGGTGAAAAAAAAGCGGCTGAAAATGCCGAAACGGCACAGTCCGGCGGTATGCCTACACCGGAAGATTTGAGCGATATGCTGGATAAGATGGAAGCGCTCGCAACGGAACAGGAAGCGGCGGAGTTAATGTCGGCGCCTGCTGCGGAAGACGACGATATTCTGGCGGAGCTTGTGGCAGAAGAACCGGAAGATACGGCGGCTCCGGATGTTCCGGCGCCGGAAGAAGCGGAAGAGGAGGACGATATTCTGGCGGAGCTTGGACTGGAGGATATCGATTCAGAGGATGTGCTCCCGCCTGATGTGGCTTTACAGCTGCCTGAAGAAGAGCCGGAAGAGAATATGGCGGAAGCAGATACAGCAGAAGCGTCAGATATGCCGATAGAATCGGATATCTCAATAAATGAGGAAGAAGAAGCAGCAGGACCTCAGCAGGAAAAAGAAAGGGAAGATGAGAAAATGGAAATGGAAATGGATGTACAGGAAAGAACAGCATCAGATGAAACAGCAGTCGTAACAGAAGGAATGTCCATCACCGGCGATATTACTTCAGGAGGCTCCCTGGAGCTGATCGGTACGGTCATGGGCAACATCGACATTCTCGGAAAACTGAATATTACAGGCGCGATCCAGGGAAATTCCAAGGCGGCTGAAATTTACGCGGAAGGCGCAAGGATCAACGGCGAAATCAACAGCGGCGGCAGCGTGAAGATCGGACAGAGTTCCGTAGTCATCGGCAATATCAATGCGATGAGCGCCGTTATCGCGGGCGCGGTAAAAGGCGATATCGATGTACATGGACCGGTCGTTTTAGATACCTCTGCGATCGTCATGGGAAATATCAAATCCAAATCCGTGCAGATCAACAACGGAGCGGTAATCGAAGGTATGTGTTCCCAGTGCTATGCGGACGTCAATCCGACATCCTTCTTTGAAGAAATCAAGAAAAACAAAGAAAGAGGCAAAAAATAAATAATCTGAGAATGGCATATGCCGGGAGAGTGTGTAAATGCAGCGTGTCTTATTAAAGTTAAGCGGAGAGGCATTGGCCGGTGATAAAAAGACCGGATTCGATGATGAGACTATACGCGGGGTTGCTTTGCAGGTAAAGCAGCTCGTGGAGGAGGGCACTCAGGTAGGAATTGTGATCGGCGGCGGGAATTTCTGGCGCGGCCGTTCCAGCGAAAGCATTGACAGGACGAAAGCGGATCAGATCGGAATGCTGGCAACGATTATGAACTGCATCTATGTGTCGGAAATTTTCCGTTCCGTCGGAATGATGACAAATGTTCTGACGCCTTTTGAATGCGGCTCCTTTACCAAATTGTTTTCCAAAGACAGAGCCAATAAATATTTTGCCAAAAATATGGTCGTCTTTTTTGCAGGCGGTACGGGGCATCCGTATTTTTCGACGGATACGGGCGTGGTACTGCGGGCGGTCGAGGTAGACGCGGATGCGATTCTGCTTGCCAAGGCGGTAGACGGAGTATACGACAGCGATCCCCGCACGAATCCCGATGCCAGAAAATATGAGGAAGTATCGATTGAAGAAGTGATTGAGAAAAATCTTCAGGTTGTGGATATGACGGCCTCTATTCTGGCAAGGGATAATAAGATGCCGATGCGGGTGTTCGCGCTGAATGAGAAGAACAGTATCGTAAATGCGATCAAAGGAGAATTCGGCGGAACGAAGGTCACCGTATCATAAGAGATGAGAGAGGAAGGTATAGAATAAAAGATGGATGACAGGTTAAAACCATATGATGAAAAAATGAAGAAGGCATATGATTTCCTGGAAACGGATCTCGGAACGATCCGGGCGGGACGTGCCAATCCTCATGTATTGGATAAGGTGAAAGTGAATTATTATGGTACGCCGACCCCGATTCAGCAGGTCGGAAATATTACGGTTCCCGACCCAAGAATGATACAGATCGCGCCCTGGGAGAAAAATCTGATCAAGGAAATCGAAAAAGCGATTATGATGTCAGATGTCGGCATTACGCCGAGTAACGATGGCGCCGTTATCCGTCTTGTATTTCCGATTCTGACCGAGGAACGCAGAAAAGAGCTGGCGAAGGATATCAAGAAGCGCGGCGAGGAGAACAAGGTCGCAGTCAGAAATATCAGACGCGACGGAATGGATGCTTTTAAGAAACTCGCCAAGGCTGAGGTTTCGGAGGATGAGATCAAGGAACTCGGAGAGCAGTTACAGAAGCTGACGGATAAGTATATCAGGGAAGTGGATAAGCTGATCGAAGAGAAAACGAAAGAGATTATGACAGTCTGAAAAGGCAAAAAGATTTTCTAAGGCGTTAAAATACGCTGCCCGGAAAAATCTACGGTTTGCGAAGCAAATTTTTCACCTCGAAGAATCGCCTTTGGGCGATTCTTCTTAGTTGTGGCGGAAAAGAAAGGAGGAAACGGACGTGGAAGAAGAGTTGAAGATACCGAATCATGTGGCGATCATTCTGGACGGAAACGGAAGATGGGCAAAGAGCAGGGGAATGCCAAGGAACTACGGCCATGTACAGGGCGCAAAGACCGTAGAAGTCATTTGCGAAGAGGCTTACCGCATGGGAATACGGTATTTGACGGTCTATGCCTTTTCCACGGAAAACTGGATCAGGCCGCAGGAGGAAGTCGATGCGCTGATGAAGCTTCTTAGAAACTATATGAAGACCTGCCTGAAGACGGCGGCCAAAAACAATATGTGCGTCCGGGTTCTTGGAGATAAAACAGGGCTGGACGAGGATATCAGGGAGCGTATCGGACAGCTGGAAGAGGCGACGAAGGAAAACACGGGACTTCATTTTCAGATCGCGATTAACTATGGCGGCCGTGATGAAATTGTCCGTGCCGTGAAGAAGCTGGCAAAAGAGCTGGAAGCGGGAACGCTGAAAAAAGAAGAGATTACCGAGCAGGTATTGAATGATGCGCTGGATACGCACGGTATCCCGGATCCCGATTTACTGATCCGCACCTGCAATGAACAGCGGATTTCCAATTTTTTGTTATGGCAGCTTTCCTATACGGAATTTTATTTTACGGAAACGGCATGGCCTGATTTCTCCAAAGAAGAATTGGAAAAAGCTGTGCTGGCATATAATAAGAGAGACAGGAAGTATGGAAAGATAGAGGAATAAAGGGCAGGGGGTTAGGAAATGTTTCGTACAAGATTGCTCAGTGGGATCGTGCTGGTCGTGATCGCGGCCGGAACTATCATAGCCGGCGGATGGGTGCTGGCGGCGGTGCTGTGCGTTATATCGATGACCGCATACCGGGAGCTGGCGAAGGCGACGGGCGTGCATGACGGAACAGGGACGGTGAACGCGCTGGAAGTGACCGGCTTTGCGATGATCGTGTTCTATTATGCGGGGATGCATGCCGGACTGCTCCGGATGGAAGCCGACGACCGTTCCGCGATTTACCGTATCTTTATGAGCGCAGTCGTTATCGCGCTTCTTGTCTTCATGTTCGTTTATGTTTTCAGCTTCCCGCGGTTTCAGGCCGGTCAGGTGATGGCGGCGTTCTTTGAACTGCTCTATGCGCCGATGCTTTTATCTTTCCTCTATATCATCCGGGAAGGCTGGGAGCAGGGGGCCCTTTTAACGGCATTGGTCTTTTTGTGTTCCTGGGGAAGCGATACCTGCGCTTATGCGGTGGGCGTTCTGTTCGGCAGGCATAAAATGACCCCGAAACTGAGTCCGAAAAAATCGGTCGAGGGGGGTATCGGCGGCGTTGCCGGCGCGGCGCTTCTTTTCGGCCTGTATACTTATTATGTCGTCGATCCGGCGTCCTCAGAGCAGCTGCGGGTGGGCCTTGTCCCGGCCATGTGCCTTGGGGCGGTCGGCGCGCTGCTATCCATGGTCGGGGATCTGGCGGCATCGGCCATCAAAAGGGATCATGAAATCAAAGATTACGGAAAGCTGATACCGGGACACGGCGGCATTATGGACCGCTTCGACAGCGTTATTATCGCGGCGCCTTTTATTTTTTTCGGACTGACGCTGATAACGGGCTGAGCGGAGACGGGGCTTTTTGACCGAAAGAGAGGCATGAACAGATGAAAAAAATTGCAATACTGGGCTCTACAGGTTCGATCGGCACGCAGACGCTGGAAATCGTGCGGAATCAGCCGGATCTGCAGGTTGTTTCGCTGGCGGCGGGAACGAATGTGGAGCTGATGGAAAAACAGATCAGAGAGTTCCATCCGCAGATGGCGGCCATGTGGAGCGAAGAAGCGGCGGCGGATCTGGCCCGGAGGACTGCGGATACGGATGTAAAGGTGGTCAGCGGCATGGAAGGCCTGCTGGAAGTATCCACAATAGAAGAGGCGGAGATACTGGTAACCGCAATCGTTGGCATGATCGGCATCAGGCCGACCATCGCGGCAATAGAACAGGGTAAAACGATCGCGCTCGCCAATAAAGAAACGCTGGTCACAGCAGGGCATATTATTATGCCGCTCGCCAGGAAGCACGGGGTCTCCATTCTGCCGGTGGACAGCGAGCACAGCGCGATTTTTCAGTCGCTGCAGGGGGAGAACAGGGCGCGGGTGAGCAGGATCATCCTGACGGCTTCCGGCGGGCCCTTCCGCGGCAGGAAAAAAGAAGAGCTGGAGAAAACGGCAATAGAGGACGCGCTGAAGCATCCGAACTGGTCGATGGGACAGAAGGTGACGATAGATTCGGCATCCCTTGTCAACAAAGGGCTGGAAGTCATGGAGGCGTGCTGGCTGTTCGATGTGCCCTTAGAGCAGATTCAGGTCGTTATCCATCCGCAGAGCATTATTCATTCCGCGGTAGAGTATGTGGACGGCGGCATTATGGCGCAGCTCGGAATGCCGGATATGAAGCTTCCGATTCAATATGCGCTGTTCTATCCGGACAGAAGGCCGCTTCCCGGAAAAAGGGTGGATTTCTTCGCGCTCGGCCGGCTGACCTTTGAAAAGCCCGATACGGAGACTTTCAGAGGGCTACAGCTCGCTTATGAGGCCGCAAAGACGGGCGGCAGCCTGCCGACGGTATTTAACGCGGCCAATGAAAAAGCGGTGGCGCTGTTTGCACGGCGCAAAATCGGTTTTCTGCAGATTCCGGAATTAATCGAGCGCTCTATGGGGCATCATAAAGTGATAGAGAATCCTTCCGTGGAAGAAATCTTGCAGGCGGAAGCGGAAACGTATGAATATATAAAGCAGGTGATGAATTGATTAGTACGATTATTTTATTTTTGGTTATTTTTGGCATTGTGGTCATATCCCATGAGTTCGGCCATTTTCTGATCGGGAAAAGAAACGGGATCCGCGTCGTGGAATTTGCCGTGGGCATGGGACCGACGCTGTTTTCTTTTCAGAAGGGGGAGACCAGATATTCCCTGAAGCTTCTGCCGATCGGCGGAGCCTGTATGTTCGACGGCGAGGACGGCGTGGTGACGGAAAACGGGGAACCGGACGAACACAGCTTCCTGAAAGCCAATGTGTGGGCGCGGATCGCGACCGTATTCGCGGGGCCTTTTTTCAATTTCCTGCTCGCGTTTCTTTTTTCCCTGATACTCGTTGCATTTAACGGCTCGGACAGACCGGTGGTACAGCAGATCATGGAAAATTCCGCGGCGGAAGAGGCCGGGATGCTGGCGGGAGACCAGATCGTCCGGATCAATGGCGAGAAAATTCATCTTTACCGCGAGGTCAGCCTGATTTCCGCCATGAATCAGGGCGAGACGCTGGAAATCCAGATAAAGAGGGACGGTTCGCCGCAGAATATAACGCTCGTTCCGCGTTACGATGCGCAGGACGGCAGATATTATATCGGCCTGCGCGGCGCCGGGGAATATTTTAAGTGCAATCCGGTGCAGGTGTTCCAGTACGGCCTGTACGAGGTTCGATATTGGGTCAAAGCGACCTATAAGAGCCTGCTGATGCTGATCCATGGACAGGCGACGAAAGACGACGTATCCGGCCCCATTGGCATTGCGCAGTTCGTGGGAGATACCTATGATGAAGTGAAAGATTACGGGATCTCTTCCGTTATTTTTACCATGATGAATATTGTGATCCTGCTTTCCGTCAATCTCGGTATTATGAACCTGCTCCCGCTTCCGGCGCTGGACGGCGGGCGGCTGGTATTTATGTTCCTCGAAGTGCTCCGCGGAAAGCCGGTATCCCCGGAAAAAGAGGGGCTTGTGCATTTTGCGGGACTGGTCGTATTTATGATTCTGATGGTCTTTATCATGTACAACGATATTATGCGGATCATTCGTTAATATGGTATGCGGAAACGGCTTTCGCCGGGGATTGTCCCTGCGGAGCCGTTTTTTGAATGCTAACGGAATTACCAAATCGCCCTCTCAGATTTTGGCGAAGTTGTATAGTTGTCAGACGGCGCCGGATGAAGTATAATTCATGATAACGATTCAAATTCTACGATTCTGAAAATCTTTGCAGGATTCGCTGCATATCAATCGGATATCTTATCGTAAACGACATAACAAATTGCTCTTCCAGGCTCTTGCAGAAGCCATACAGGTAAGCTTTTACAAGTCTGAAAAGGAAATTTCCAATGTCGTTAACTATAATACAGGGACAGGAAGCACAAGGCGGGAAAAATATGGATTATCGGGTAAACGTATACTGGAATAAGGGCGCGGTGCGGGACGTCAATCAGGATTCTCTGCTCGTGCTGCAGGCACTGACGTCGCAGGGCAGAGTACTGCTGGCGGCCGTCTGCGACGGCATGGGCGGAATGGACAGGGGAGAGTGGGCGAGCGGCTATTTGACGGAAGAGCTGGCCACATGGTTTTATGACGGTCTTATGAGGGCGGTCGGGAAGAGAAAACCGTTATGGGCGGTCAGGCGGTCTCTGGAACGGAGCCTTTACCGGGCGCAGAGAAAGCTGCAGGACTATGCGGATCGGCGCGGCCTGGAAATGGGGACGACGATGTCGCTGCTCGTTTTATGGGAAAAGCGGTATCTGCTCTGGCATCTGGGAGACAGCCGGATCTATTATCTGTCCGGGCATTGGAAAAGAAAGATACGTCTGATGACGAAGGATCATGTGCAGGGAAAGAACCGGCTGACAAAGTGTGTAGGCAGTTTCGGGTTTTTCCTGCCGGACTTTCGGATGGGCGTTGTCCGGAAAGGGGAAGCGTTCCTGTTATGCAGCGACGGTTTCTGGCGCAGGATGGATGCAGAGGAACTGAACGAAGCGCTTGTGCCGGCCCTGATGACGGAAGAAAGATGCCAAAGGCGGCTGCGGGAAATCGGTGAAGGGGCTATGCGCCGCGGCGAGCGGGACAATCTGTCGGCCGTTTATGTCCTGGTACGGGGCGGCCGGGGGGAAGAGGGCGGCGGAGGAGAGAAGAAAGGGCAGCGGGCATGATGGGAAAGATATTATCGGGGAAATACGAACTGCGGGAACAAATCGGCGCGGGCGGCAGCGGCGTGGTCTATTTGGCATGGGACCGGCATCTGGAGCGCTATGCCGCCGTCAAGGCGGAAAAAAGGCCGGAAGGGGCGGCAGAATCCGACAGCCTGAAAAAAGAGATGAAGATGCTGAAAGCTTTGAAGCATCCGATGCTGCCCGCCGTCTATGACTATTTTCAGGAGACAGAGCAGTATCTGGTGATGGAATACATCGAAGGAGAAAGTTTACATAATTATATCGAGAGGGAGGGCGCGGTGCCGGAAAAGCAGGCATATCGATGGGCCCTGCAGCTGGCAGAATTGCTTTCCTATCTGCATGCGCAGAAGCCGCCGGTGATTTACCGCGACCTGAAACCGGATAATATCATCGTCTGCCCGGATGGAAATCTGCGGGTGGTCGATTTCGATGCGGCGCTGCAAAGACAGTATGACAGACGGGCGCGGGAGGTGTTAGCGGGAACGGCCGGGTATGCCGCGCCGGAACAGCTGGCTGGCACAATCGGGGATGCCGGGCCGGGCGCGGACGAACGGAGCGATATCTATACGCTGGGCGCGACACTGTATCATATGGTGACCGGACACGATCCGTCGAGGCCGCCCTATGGGATTCGGCCGGTCAGGTGCATGAAGCCGGAGCTGACACGGGATATGGAGCGGATCGTAGAAACATGTACGGCAAAAGAGCCGGCGGGACGGTATCAGACGGCGGAAGAGCTGAAAAAGGATTTGGAAGGACAGCGGTTTTCCGGGAAACGTTATTTTTTCAGGGACTTCAGAAGAAGAAAGAGATATGTACTCAAACGGCTGGAGAAGCAGATCTGGCTGACGGAAAAAGCGGGGAACGGGCTGTTCGCGGCAGGTATTGTGCTCTGCGGCCTGTTCGCCGGCTTTTTTACCATACAGGCAAGGGGGCAGGGAACGCCGCTGCCCGTCATCGTCTATAATAAGCAGGGACAGAAGCTGGTCATCCGTTATGACAGCGTTTATACGCCGGAAGGAAATCTGGTGTTTGAGCTGGAAGAGGCGCTTTTCGGGGGAGAAGGGATACAGGAACTTTCTATCGGTTTGACGGACTGCGGGACCGGCGAGAGGCGGGAGAGGATCTTTTATATACAGGGGAGCGGGGAGAATGGAAAATAACTTTGCTATTTTGGGGATATGATGTAAAATAGGGTAAAAAGAACTTCTAAAGGCGATAGCGTATCTATTTGTGCGGAAACGGAGGATAATGATGCATCGGGAGAAGACGAAAGAGGTAAGGATCGGCGACAGGGTGATTGGAGGAGGAAATCCGATTCTGATCCAGTCGATGACGAATACGAGGACAGAGGATGTGGAAGCGACGGTGGCGCAGATCCTGAGGCTGGAACAGGCAGGCTGTGAAATCGTCCGCGCTGCGGTGCCGACGAAAGAGGCGGCGGAGGCGTTTCGGGAAATCAGGAAGCGGATTCATATTCCTCTCGTGGCGGATATTCATTTTGATTATAAAATGGCAATTGCGGCGGTCGAGAACGGTGCGGACAAGATCCGCATCAATCCGGGGAATATCGGAGGCAGGGATAAGGTAGCGGCGGTCGTGGCCGCGGCCAGAGAGAGAAATATTCCGATCCGGGTGGGCGTCAACAGCGGTTCGCTGGAAAAGGAGCTGGTGGAAAAATATCATGGCGTAACGGCGGAGGGAATCGTGGAAAGCGCCCTGGATAAAGTACATATTATCGAAGATCTGAATTACGACAATCTGGTCATCAGCATCAAATCTTCCGATGTGATGATGTGTATCAGGGCGCATGAGGTGCTGGCGCAGAAAACGAATTATCCGCTGCATGTGGGGATTACGGAGTCCGGCACGCTGTTTAGCGGCAGCATCAGGTCCGCGGCGGGCCTGGGTATCATCCTGTATCAGGGCATCGGCGATACGATTCGCGTTTCCTTAACGGGAGATCCGGTGGAGGAAATCAAAACTGCGAAGCTGCTTTTAAGGACGCTTGGACTAAGGAAGGGCGGCATAGAGGTGGTTTCCTGTCCGACCTGCGGCAGGACCCGGATCGATCTGATCGGTCTGGCCAATCAGGTGGAAACGATGGCGGCGGAATTTCCGCTGGACATTAAAGTGGCGGTCATGGGCTGCGCCGTCAACGGCCCCGGAGAGGCGAAAGAAGCCGATATTGGGATTGCCGGGGGCAGCGGGGAAGGGCTGCTCATCAAACGCGGCGAGATCGTAAAGAAGGTGCCGGAGAACGAACTGCTTTCGACGCTGCGGGAAGAATTGGAGAATTGGGGGCGCTGAGGCGAAGATGTCCAAAAAGTTTTTCGAAGTATTTCCAACTTTAAAACTGAATGCCGGTATGCGGGATTTATTCGAGCAGGTGAGCGTGGAGCGGGTCTCTGCGACCAGGCGGAAAGATTTTCTCAGAATTTACATATCGTCCGACAGGCTGATTCAGAAAGAGGATGTTTTTCTGGTAGAAAGGGAGATGAAGAAGCAGTTTTTCCCCGGCGCGGCGATGGTCATCCGTATTTACGAGAAGTTCCATCTTTCCTCACAGTATACGCCGGAAAAGCTGACAGATATTTATCGGGAAAGCATTCTGTCGGAGCTGCGGGATTATTCGCCGATTGAGTACAATCTTTTTAAAAATGCGGACATTACTTATCCGGCTGACGGGAAAATGCTGCTGACGATAGAAGATACGATACTCGGAAAGGAAAAAGCGGAAGAACTGGCGCGGATTCTGGATAAGATCTATAACGACCGCTGTGGGTTTTCCGTAGAAATCTTAACGGCTTATAAGGAGCATAAGAGCGTTAAGCGTAAGGAAGAGGATGAGAAACGGCTGGCAATGCAGATCGCGGAGATTTCTGCGCGCGCCGGCCACAGGAAGGACGGCGGAAGTACGGATGCGGCAGGCTGTGGAGTGAACGGCAAAGATGCGGATACAGCCAGCCATGGGAAGAGCGGAAGCGGCATGGAGGCAGGCGGGACAATGCCGGAGAGCGGTATGTCCGGCGGATCGGCAAGCGCTTTTCGGAAGGATCGGGGCGCGGATATGGATCCGGGAAGGCCGACGAAGCGTTCCGACAATCCCGATGTCCTGTTCGGAAGGGACTTTGAGGGCGATGCGCTTCCGATGGAGGAAATCATCGGGGAAATTGGCGAAGTGATTGTACGCGGGAAAATACTTAATTTCGATAAGCGGGATATTAAGAACGAGCGGACCATTCTCATCTATGATATCACGGACTTTACGGATACGATGACGGTGAAGCTGTTTGCCGCAACGGAACAGGCAGACGGGCTGGCGGCGGAAATGAAGCCGGGCGCTTTCGTTAAACTTAAGGGAACGGCAGTCATCGATAAGTTCGATCATGAGCTGACGATCGGCTCAATTTATGGCGTGAAAAAAATTCCCGATTTTACGGTTTCCCGCTCCGATACGAGCGTGCGCAAACGGGTGGAGCTGCACTGCCATACGAAAATGAGCGATATGGACGGCGTATCGGAAGCGAAGGATATCGTAAAGCGCGCCTTTAAATGGGGACATCCGGCGATTGCGATCACGGATCACGGCGTTCTGCAGGCTTTCCCGGATGCCAATCATGTGTGGGAGGATTTGTGGAAGGCGGAAAAGAATAAGCGAAAAGAAGCGGGAGAAGAAGATCCGGATAAACAGGATTTTTTCAAGATTATCTATGGCGTGGAAGCTTATCTGGTAGACGATCTGCGGGAAATCGTGACAAATGACAAAGGGCAGGATTTTCAGGGCGCCTTTGTCGTATTCGATATCGAGACGACGGGATTTTCTCCGGTCAATAACAGAATCATCGAGATCGGCGCGGTCAAGGTGTCCGGGGGGCAGATTACGGAACGCTTCTCGGCCTTTGTGAATCCCCAGGCGCCGATTCCTTTTGAAATCGAAAAGCTGACGGGTATTCAGGACGATATGGTAATCGGCGAGCCGGCGATCGATGTGATACTGCCGCAGTTTCTGGATTTTTGCGGGGACGCCGTGCTGGTGGCGCATAACGCGGGCTTCGATATGAGTTTTATTATGGAAAACTGCGATGTACTGGGAATTCCCCATGATTTTACTTATGTGGATACCGTGGGCATCGCCAGAATGCTGCTGCCCGGACAGGCGAAGCATACGTTGGATGCGGTGGCGAAAACGCTCGGCGTATCGTTGGAAAACCATCACCGGGCGGTGGATGACGCGGAAGCGACGGCAGAGATCTTCGTGAAATTTATCCCGATGCTGCATAAGGAAGGGGCGGATACGCTCAAAAGAGTCAATGCGATGGGAAAATCCAGCCCCGATATCGTGAAAAGGCTGCCGACGTATCATGCGATTATTCTGGCGAAAAATAATGTGGGCCGCATGAATTTATACCGTCTCGTATCGGAATCCCATCTGCATTATTTCGCGAGGAGGCCGCGGATTCCAAAAAGTCTGCTGCAGGAATACCGGGAAGGGCTGATTCTGGGAAGCGCCTGCGAAGCGGGAGAATTGTACCGGGCGCTGCTCGACGGGAAGCCGGATGCGGAGATTGCGCGGCTCGTCCGTTTTTATGATTATCTGGAAATCCAGCCGCTCGGCAATAATCAGTATATGATCGCCTCGGAGAAGCTTCCGGGCATCAATTCGATGGAAGATATTATGGAGATCAACCGTAAGATCGTAAAACTCGGCGAGCAGTTCCATAAACCGGTCGTGGCGACCTGCGACGTCCATTTTCTTGACCCGGAGGACGAGGTATACCGGAGGATCATCATGGCCGGGCAGCATTTCGCGGATGCGGATAACCAGGCGCCGCTCTATTTTCGGACGACGGAGGAAATGCTTGCGGAGTTCGCCTATCTGGGAAGCGATAAGGCGGAAGAAGTAGTTATCACCAATACGAATAAGATCGCGGATATGATAGAGTCCATGTCTCCCGTCCGTCCTGATAAATGTCCGCCGGTCATCGCAGACAGCGATAAGCTTTTGACCGATATCTGTTATAAAAGAGCGCATGAGCTCTACGGCGCGACCCTTCCGGAAATCGTGGAGGCGCGGTTGAAGAAGGAATTGGACTCGATTATATCAAACGGTTTCGCGGTCATGTATATCATCGCGCAGAAGCTGGTGTGGAAATCGGTGGAAGACGGTTATCTGGTGGGTTCCAGAGGTTCTGTCGGTTCTTCTTTTGTGGCGAATATGGCGGGCATTACGGAAGTAAATTCTTTAAGTCCCCATTATCTGTGCCCCAGGTGTCATTACTATGATTTTGATTCCGAGGAGGTCAGGGCGTTCAGCGGCGGCGCCGGATGCGATATGCCGGATAAGGACTGCCCGGTCTGCGGTACGCCTTTGCAGAAGGAAGGGTTTGACATCCCTTTCGAGACCTTTCTGGGGTTCAAAGGCGACAAGGAGCCGGATATCGATCTGAATTTTTCGGGCGAATACCAGAGTAAGGCGCATAAATATACGGAGGTCATTTTCGGCTGCGGACAGACCTACCGCGCGGGAACGATCGGCACGCTGGCGGATAAGACGGCGTTTGGCTATGTGAAGAATTATTATGAGGATCATGGGGAGCGGAAAAGGATATGCGAGATCAACCGCCTCGTAGCGGGCTGTACGGGCGTCCGGAGGAGCACAGGGCAGCATCCGGGCGGCATTGTCGTCCTGCCGGTGGGAGAGGATATCAATTCTTTTACCCCGGTGCAGCATCCGGCCAACGATATGAAAACGGATATCGTAACGACTCATTTCGATTACCATTCGATCGACCATAACCTGTTAAAGCTCGATATTCTCGGCCATGATGATCCGACGATGATCCGCATGTTACAGGATATGACGGGCATTGACCCGGTTAAGATCCCATTGGACGATAAACAGGTGATGTCGTTGTTCGCATCGACGGAAGCGCTCGGCATCAGGCCGGAACAGATTAACGGATGTAAGCTGGGATGTCTCGGAATTCCGGAATTCGGCACGGAGTTCGCGATGCAGATGGTCATCGATGCCAGGCCCAGGTGTTTTACGGATCTGGTGCGTATCGCGGGGCTGGCGCATGGGACAGATGTGTGGCTCGGCAACGCCCAGACGCTGATAGAAGAAGGGAAGGCGACCATTTCCACCGCAATCTGCTGCCGTGACGATATCATGATCTATCTGATTCACATGGGCGTGGAACCCGCGCTTTCTTTCACCATCATGGAAAGCGTCCGAAAGGGAAAAGGGCTGAAGCCGGAGTGGGAGGAGGCTATGAAGGCCGCGGATGTGCCCGACTGGTATATCTGGTCCTGTAAAAAGATCAAATATATGTTCCCGAAAGCCCATGCGGCGGCCTATGTCATGATGGCGTGGCGCATCGCCTACTGCAAGATCAATTATCCGCTGGCCTATTACGCCGCCTTTTTCAGTATCCGCGCATCCGGTTTTTCCTATGAACTGATGTGTCAGGGGCAGCAGCATCTGGAAAGCGTGATGGCGGATTATAAGCGCCGGAGTGATACGCTGAGCAAGAAGGAGCAGGATTCTTACCGGGATATGAAGATCGTGCAGGAGATGTATGCGAGGGGATTTGAATTTGAGCCGATAGACCTGTTTGGCGCGCAGGCGCGGTTATTCCAGGTGACCGGCATCAATAAGCTGATGCCGTCCTTAAACAGCATCGACGGACTCGGAGAGAAAGCGGCTGATGCGGTCGTGGAGGCGGCGAAGAACGGGCCGTTCTTATCCAAGGACGATTTCCGCGAGCGTACGAAGGTATCCCTGACGGTCACGGAATTGATGGACAGGCTTGGTATTTTGGGCGATCTGCCGGAGTCGAATCAGATCAGTCTGTTCGATTTTGCAATGTGATTTACATTTACCGTGTAAAATGTTATACTCAAAACAAAAAGATAGGAGGCTATAAAAATGTCCAGTGATGTAAAAGGCTTATCTGCGGAGGAATCTTTGTTAAGGTTAAAACAGGGAAATGAAAAATATCTGAACGCTTCCGTCAATCCGGGAGATGTTTCGCCGGCAATCCGGAAGGATACCTGTGAGAATGGCCAGTTTCCGTATGCGGTGGTCATCACCTGTTCGGATTCGCGTGTGATACCGGAAAGCATTTTTTCAGCAGGAATCGGGGAATTGTTTACAATCCGCGTCGCGGGAAATGTCGTGAATGATTTTCAGCTTGGCAGCGTGGAATATTCCGTAGATCATCTTGGTTCCAATCTGGTCGTTGTGCTCGGGCATACGAACTGCGGCGCAGTGGGAGCGGCGATCGGCGGTCATACGGGCGGTTTCATCAAGGCGCTCACGGATGAGATCAAAGCGGCGGTCGGCGATGAAACGGATGGTTATAAGGCGAGCTGTCTGAATGTGGAGAACAGTATCAGAAAGATCAACAGTAATTTACATATGTCCGATGACGTGAAGGTAATCGGAGCGATTTATCATATAGAAGACGGCCATGTGGAATTTTTGGAAAACAAATAAAATTTTAAGGATTTTATGAGAAGGAAAGTGCGTCGGGCTGGGACAGCCGGACGCACTTTTTCGACCCGCAGCAGTTACCGTTTTCTTTTCCTGTACATATAATAAAGCAGAAAAGATCGTATCAGGAAAAGGAGTAGAATTTTATGGCGATTGGTTATCTGACGATACAGGCTGGGACCGCCAGGGATGCGATTCCGCTTGCGGGCGTGCGCATCAGGATTCTGGATGACGAAGGGCGCAGCGTCTATGAATTGACGACGGATGAAAGCGGGGAGGCGGCGCTCGTTTCGCTGGAAACGGTGGGCAGGGAGCTTTCTCTCGATCCTTATTACGGAGGAACGGCATATATCAGCTATGATGTGTTCGCGCAGACCGCGGGCTTTCATCCGATTCATATTACGGGGATTCCTATTTATGAAGGCGAAACGGCGGTCCTCCCGTTGTTGTTCGTGCCGTTGTCTGAGGGGCAGCGCAGCACGGATGCGACGGAAATCGCAATCGGAAAGCCTGCGGCATCCATGCGGGAGGCGCGTTATCAGGAGGCGCCTGTGGAGGAACCCCGCGTGCTGCGCCAGGTGATCATTCCCAATCCAATTACGGTGCACCTCGGACGTCCGGCGGTTTATGCGTCGAATGTACAGGTATCCTTTCCGGATTATGTGAAAAATGTGGCGAGCAGCGAGATTTACCCGACCTGGCCGGAGGCGTCTCTGCGGGCAAATATTTATGCGATCATTACCTTCGCGCTGAATCGGGTATTTACCGAGTGGTACCGCAACCACCATTAATTCGCGGCTGCGGTAAAAAATCGTTCAAATTAACTCTGAAACGAATTATAATCTGCTCATTGGTAATATTGTTGTGGTCAAGCATTTTTGTAACACTTGTGGCTAAAAAATGCTTGACCACTACACCATGCAGGCCTGCCGCTTGCCGGGATTACGCAGCCAGTCACAGTCATAACAGCTGATAAAGTCCACAAACACCAGTACATCCGGAGTCTGAGGCCCTTGACTGCCTGAAAACGTTTCTTCTATAATGAACCTTTGGCAGATACCCCATCTGTCTTATTCTGTTATCCTGAAATCTCGCTTTCTGCTTACACCTCCCTGTTGGTCGTTTCTGCCTGGGCGCCCTACTTTCCGGGAGGGGGTAAATTTGCCCCCTGTTTCGCAATTACCTGTCTTATACTTAAATTGTACCGCCGATGATGTGTGTTTCCAAACTGTCTGCGTCTGATTTGACATAGTATTTTTAATGACTTTTATAACTTTCTCTGCTATAATAATCAATAAGTGCGATACACTAAAATGAAAAGGAGTTGAGGCTCATGGTTTATCCTTATATCACTTTGGCAGATGGTACGGAGATTGTGCATACGCAGATTTTTGAAGAAGATGGAATCTCAAAAGTGGAAGTCCACTTTGAACGTCCTACGGAAGATGGCTTTGATACTGCAAGGTGTCAGCTGCCTTCGTATACATGGTTGACAAGAAAAGGATTTTCAGAGGATGAAATGGAACTGTTTGAGCAAATGGTGCGGAGTAACGCTCATTTATTCTACAAATATGGCGCAAATGGGGGTATACAGATTGCCTAGCCTCTTTACTATTGGAAGTTATAAGGTTTTCTTTTGGTCTAATGAAAATAATGAACCTGTTCATGTTCATGTTACAAAAGGAAAGCCTGATGCTAATGCGACAAAAATCTGGTTGACGAAAAACGGCGGCTGCATCATCGTTAATAATAAAGACCATATCCCTGCCAGAGACTTAAATGAATTGCTGACAATTATTCAGGCGCAATATTTTTTTATATGCGCAGAGTGGAAACGTCATTTTAAAACAGATGATATCAGATTTTATTGTTAAACTTAGGCAGACAAATATGAAAATGTCCATATTTGCCTGCCTGTTACATAGAATACCATAATTACTATTTCCATATTATCTCATATTCGCGTTTCCCTTTTAGCTTGATTACCAACTTGTCCAAGATAACTTCTTTGTAACTACGAATTGATGGTGGTTTCGGGGTACAGGAGCCAGGGCTACAGTTTCGATATTACGAACAGCACCGCTTATGACCAGGCTTTTGTGTATGGACGGCCGATTTATGAATCCATCAGCAGGATCGTAGATGAAATTTTTAACGAATATGTCCGCAGGCAGGGACAGACTGCGCCCTATTTTACCTCGTTCTGCAACGGCACAACGGTGACATGCGCCGGGCTTTCCCAGTGGGGGACGGTCACGTTGGCGAATCAGGGGCTTACGCCGCTTCAGATTCTTCGCGCCTATTATCCCGACGATGTGGAAATTGTTACGACGGATATTGTCGCCAATGTGCCTTCTTCCTATCCCGGCTCGCCGCTCCGGGCGGGCAGTACGGGGCTCGATGTCCAGACGATTCAGACGTATTTGAACAGGATACGGCAGAATTATCCGGCGGTTCCTGAGATTACCGATGAGGCCGGTGTGTTCGGGAACAGCACGAGAACCGCGGTGACAAAATTCCAGAGCATTTTCGGGCTTGCGGCGGATGGTGTTGTCGGTAAGGCAACCTGGTATAAGATTTCACAGCTGTATACCGGTGTGACGAGGCTTTCGGAGCTAAGCAGCGAAGGGACCTCGCTCGGTATCGGAACGGTGCCTCCGGCCGCGGTGCTGCGGCAGGGATCAAGAGGGACGGACGTGATCACGCTGCAGTATCTTCTGAATGTGCTCGCGGAATATTATCCCGGCGTTCCGGTCGTATCGCAGGACGGTATTTTCGGCAGCGGAACCAGACAGGCGGTCATCGCTTTTCAGCAGGCGAAGGGGCTTGCGCCGGACGGCATTGTCGGCGCCGGTACATGGAAAGCTCTTTATGAGGCATACCAGGGAATCGGGGATTATGTGCCGGCGCCGGGGCCGGATGCAGAGACGATAGAGTATGTCGTGCGCTCCGGCGATACGCTGTGGCTGCTTAGCCAGCGCTATGGTACGACGGTAGCGGAGCTCAAAAGGCTGAACAATCTGACGGGCGATGAGCTGCGCGTCGGCCAGGTATTGCGGATACCTGCGGGGCAGACGCCGTCCTGTTTTGAATATACGGTGCGTTCCGGCGATACGTTATGGCTGCTTGGCCAGCGTTTTGGAACGACGGCGGACGCAATCAGGAGTCTGAACGGTTTGAGCGGCAATCTATTGAATATCGGGCAGGTGCTTCTGATCCCGCGCCGGTAACGGGCGCCGCATACGATCGGCAAAGGCGCCGGAGGAGAAATGGATGGAGTATAGGGATGAAGAGTGAAAAAATACTGATGCAGCTAAAAGATGGCAGGGAGTTTGGCAGGGGAGAGCAGATACGGCTCGTCTTTCTTTTAAGCGTTCCCGCGATCCTGGCGCAGATTACCTCGATTGTCATGCAGTATATCGACGCTTCCATGGTGGGCAGTCTGGGGGCGGAGGCTTCCGCCTCCATCGGCCTTGTGTCCAGCAGTACATGGCTGTTTAGCGGTGTCTGCGGGGCGGTCGCTTCCGGTTTTTCCATCCAGGCGGCGCACCGTATCGGGGGCGGGAAAATTGCGGAGGCGAGGAGCATTATGCGCCAGTCTCTTCTCGTGGCGGCGGCCGTCAGCCTGCTGTTGGCTTTAAGCGGCGTCCTGATTGGAGGGAAGCTGCCGGTCTGGCTTGGGGCGGCGCCGGAAATCTGGAAAGACGCTTCCGCTTATTTTATCGTGTTTGCCTGTTCGCTGCCCCTGATCCAGATGAACCGCCTGGCCGGCGGCCTGTTCCAGTGCAGCGGCGATATGAGAACGCCGGGCGCGCTGAATATTCTGATGTGTTTTCTGGATGTGGTGTTCAACCGGTTCCTGATCTTTCCGGCGCAGACGATCTCTGTCGGCGGCCTTGCGATACCGCTGCCGGGAGCCGGGCTCGGCGTTACGGGAGCGGCGCTTGGGACAGCCCTTTCGGAGCTTGTGACGGCAGTCCTCATGATGGGCCTGCTCTGTCTGCGTTCCGGAGTATTCCGCCTGAAAAGAGGAGAGAGCTGGAAGCTGGAAAAGAAATGCATTATGCGGGCGCTTCGTCTGGCGGCGCCGATCGGTTGGGAGAACGTCATGATGTGCGGCGCGATGGTGGCGACGACAAGAGTGGTGGCTCCGCTCGGAGCCGTGGCGATTGCCGCCAATTCTTTTGCGGTGACAGCGGAGAGCCTTTGTTATATGCCGGGATATGGAATCGGGGATGCGGCCGCGACGCTGACGGGACAGAGCATCGGCGCGGGCCGTTATGATCTGACAAGACGGTTCGCGAAAATGGCAGTATGGATGGGAATCGTCGTTATGGCACTTACCGGAGCCGCGATGTTCTTCGGGGCGTCTTTTATGATGTCGCTTTTAACGCCGGATATGGAAATCCGCAGGCTGGGCGCGGAGGTGCTTAGGATCGAGGTGTTTGCAGAACCGATGTATGCGGCTTCCATCGTCGCGTCGGGCGCCCTGCGGGGGGCCGGAGATACGATGGTTCCGAGCATGATGAATTTTGCCAGCATCTGGTTTGTAAGGCTTCCGCTTGCCATCCTGTTATCCGGGGAATACGGGCTGCGCGGCGTATGGATCGCGATGTGTCTGGAACTGTGCTTCCGGGGTGCGATTTTCCTGCTCCGCCTGTACCGCGAAAAATGGCTGGCGGAGGCAAAAAAGGAGCAGATTAATGCTCCTTTGTAAACGCCGCTATTTTTTCCATATCGGATATCAGTTCTCTGGAATAGGCTTCGGCTTCCCAGTATACGCGTCCGGCCTCCGTATAATCGCCGCTGTCGATCGCGTGGATGACGGCCGCGCCGTAGGTGTGGAATTTCCGGTGCTTTTCGCCGAGGCCTTCCCATAAGGGCAGGACGTCCGGAATATCCGGTGTCATGGCGTAATAGAAATGGCCGAAGCCGCATTTGGAGGAATCCAGCTGGAGCGGCCGAAGTTCCCTGCTGTCCACCATTTTTCTCAGATTTTTGAGCCATGATCGGTGAGCGGAGATGGCGTTCTGCATATATTCCGCAAATTCTTCGTTTTCCAGATGGAAGAAAGCGTCTTCCGTCATGCCGCCCATCTGTTTTACGGCGGTATCCAGTATTTTTTCGATATCTACGACAGGCTTCGCGGCCTGCTGCAGATCGTGTCCTACCTGCTGCATAAATTCCGTACAGTCTTTCAGCTGGTTTTCCATTTCGGTCATGGCGCTGCTGATCTCCTCGCTGACGGCGGCGATGGAGCTGACGGATTCATTGACGTTGGCGATGCTGCGTTTGCTGCCGTTGTTCAATTCCCATACGTTGTTTATCTTATCCGCCATAGAGGACAGCGATTCGATCGTGTTCACAGAGCTGCGGACGCTTTGCCCGGAAGCATTCTTCATGCCGTCCACGAAGGCGCTCATATCTTTCGTAAGCCTCTGGGTATCCTCCGCAAGCGCGCGAATCTCATTTGCCACGACGGAAAAGCCTTTTCCTGCCTCGCCGGCTCTTGCAGCTTCTACGGAGGCGTTCAGTGCGAGCAGATTCGTCTGCATGGAGATGGAATCGATTCCGGAGATAACGCTGCTGATCCGGCTGGTAATGTTGATCAGTTCGTCCATATCCTTTTTCATCTGCCGGGATATGGAAATGGTCTGTTCGGATAGCGCCCGGATGGAAGTCAGTTCATTCTGGCCTTCCTCGATCTGCCGGTAAACATTGTCGGTTTCTTCAGATACTCTGATGATGGTATTGGTCAGCTCTTCGTGCCGGTTATTCGCATGTCCGACGGCGCCGCCGAAGATCGTTTCCGTCGCTTTCATGACCTTATGGGCGATATCGATAATCTTATCTGTCTGATGCTGCATCGTCAGGTCGAGAGAACTGATCTGCATGACGGCCTTGATGTTCTTTGCAAAAATTTCCGCAAACTGTTTTCTGCTGCGGGATAATCTCTGGTAAATGGAGTTCAGTTCGGGTTCCCTGGAGTAGTCGGTGTTCCGGAGTTCTGAAACGGCTTTCATAAGTACCGTTCTTCGCGTTTTCATTGCCATGAAATGATCCTCATTCTTTCTTTTGAAGTGATAAAATGAAATGATAAAAAAGAGCTGCTTTATTCCATCATACGGGATTTTGCAGTTTTTGCAAGCTTTTTTTGAATAAGTTTACAGCATCTGTTAGACTTTGCATTCCGATTATGGTATACTGTTTACATCAAAAAGGAAATTTCTGCCGTCAGAAGGTGATAAAATGCCGGACAATGCAGCAGAAACATATGCGGAACTGAAAAAGAAATATATTTCATTAAAGGCTTTATTAAACGTTTCAGGCGTGAACCTGACAGACATCGGCGGGATAAAAGAATAATTAAATAGTAAGCAGGCGGGGCGCAAGTCTATTACAGATAGCTTACGTCCCTGTTTTTCAGAGAAAGGAATGGGACAGAAAATGTGCACAGCAGCAACTTACCAAACAAAGGATTTTTATTTTGGAAGAACATTGGACTATGAATTTTCCTATGGGGACGAAATCGTCATAACGCCAAGGAATTATGTATTCCAGTACCGCCATATGGGAAGGATGGAGAAGCATTATGCGATGATCGGCATGGCCCATGTTGCGGAAGGCTATCCGCTTTATTATGAGGCGGTGAATGAAAAGGGCCTCGGCGTGGCGGGTTTAAATTTCGTAGGCAATGCGGATTATAAGGAGCCGGCGCCGGGGAAGGAGAATATCGCGCAGTTCGAGCTGATCCCGTGGATTCTCGGACAGTGCGCTTCGGTAAAGGAAGCGAGAGAGCTGCTTCTGAAAGTGAATCTGGTAAATACGCCTTTCAGCGATAAGCTGCCGCTCGCCCAGCTTCACTGGATGATAGCGGATGCAGCAGAAGCGGTCACGCTGGAATCCGTGAAAGAAGGCGTTAGGATTTATGACAATCCCGCCGGGGTGCTGACCAATAATCCGCCCTTTCCGGCACAGATGTTTCAACTGAATAATTATATGCACCTGTCTCCTAAGGAGCTTGGGAATCTCTTTTCGGACAGGCTTTCGCTGCATCCTTACAGCCGGGGCATGGGCGCGCTCGGACTTCCGGGAGATCTGTCCTCCCAGTCCCGTTTTATCAGGGCCGCTTTTACCAGGCTGAATTCTGTTTCCGGCGATTCGGAGGAAGAGAGCGTCAGCCAGTTCTTTCATATTCTCGGTTCCGTAGACCAGCAGCGGGGCTGCTGTGTGGTGGAGGAAACGGATAAAGGGTGCAAATATGAGATTACGATCTACACCGCCTGCTGTAACGCGTCGAAGGGGATCTATTATTATACGACCTATGATAATCACCAGATTACGGCGCTTCATATGTACAATGAAAATCTGGAGGCCGATACGATCATACGTTATACGCCTGTGACGGGAGAGCAGATCAGACGGCAGAACTAGCCCCCATAAGCTCTGCGCGGCGCGGGCGTATCTGAGGCCGTGTTCATTCGGGCAGGGGAGAAATCATAAACTTTGTTTTCCGGATAGTATCCGGCGAAGGTTTATGGTAAAATAGAATCGGCAGTTTACGAAAGAAAACGGGGGATTCTTATGCGGAGCAGGATATTGGTCGTGGATGACGCGGAAGCAAACCGCGAGGTGCTGCGCAATATGCTTGAGGATGAATATATTGTTGAAACGGCGGAGAACGGAGAAGAAGCAGTAAGCTGGCTGTGCGAATATGAGGAAGAGACGGCGGCGCTGCTGCTGGATCTGCAGATGCCCAGAATGGACGGTCTTGCCGTTCTTGCGGAAATCAGGAAGAACGGCTGGCTGAAAGAACTTCCGGTGCTGATCATCAGCGGCGAGAAAGCAGTCGATGTGGAGAACCGGTGCTTCCAGCTGGGTGTTTCGGACTTTATTCATAAGCCCTTCGAGTCGTCCATCGTAAAGAACAGGGTAAAAAATGCGGTGGAGCTGTTCGCCTGTAAAGAGCAGCTGGAGCGGGAGGTGGAGCGGCAGACGGAGGCGCTTGAGGAACAGTCCCGCATCATTCGGATGCAGGCAGAGCAGCTAAAGGAAGCGGAATCCTTTCATACGCTGATGATGCAGTACCGATGCGCTATCATGGAGGTGGAGACGAAGTTAAAGGTGCTGAACGAGGCTTTTTCCCGCGAATATAAACGAAACCCCTTCGAGTCCATTAAGAGCAGGCTCAAAACATCGGAGAGCATCTATGAAAAGCTCAGGCGGAAGGGCTATCCGGTCACGCTGGAAAATATCGAGGAAAAACTGGCGGATGTGGCGGGAATCCGCGTTATCTGCTCTTTCCCGGACGATATTTACCGGCTGGCGAAGCTGTTGATCAGACAGGACGATATTATGCTGTTAAAGGAAAAGGATTATATCAAATGTCCTAAGGCGAACGGTTATCGGAGCCTTCACCTGATCGTCAGCATCCCGATTTTTTTATCTGACGAAAAAAAGTATATGAAAGTGGAGGTACAGTTCCGTACGATCGCGATGGATTTCTGGGCGAGTCTGGAACATAAACTGAAATATAAACAGAGCGTGGACAACGCGGAGGAAATCGCGGCGCAGTTAAGAGCCTGCGCGGATTCCATAGAAGTTCTGGATTATCAGATGCAGGACATTCGCAATAAAATCGACGGAAATGCAGGCTGAGAAAAGGATATGATTGCAGAATGATGTTTTTTGGGAGGAGAAAAAAGGTGGATATGAGAAAAAAGGGACCGCAGCGCGGCGTGAAGCTGCAGCCGCTCGATGTGATCGACGGATTTAAGGTGCGGCCGGGGTACTATAACAGGGACGGCGCGGCGGCGGGGCCGAACGGCGTCAGCTTTACGATTCATTCTTCGGGGGCAACAAGCTGTACGCTGCTTTTGTTTCATCCGCGGGAGAAGGAGCCCTATGCGAGGCTGAAATTTCCGGAGGCTTATCATATTGGAAATACTTATTCCATGCTGGTCTTCGATCTGGACATCGAGGAGTTCGAGTATGCTTTTCAGCTGGACGGCCCCTATGACAGGGAAAAGGGGCTGCTCTTTGATAAGAATAATATTCTGTTAGACCCGTACGCGAGGGCCGTGACAGGCCAGAAGGAGTGGGGGGACAGGCCGGAGAGCGACGAGGGCTTTGTGTATCATGCAAGGGTCGTGGAAAACAATTTTGATTGGGGCAATGTCAGGCAGCTGGAGATTCCGATGGAAGATCTGGTCATCTACGAGCTGCATGTGAGAGGGTATACGAAGGATGAGTCCTCCGGCGTATCGGCGAGGGGGACCTATGAAGGGCTGCGGCAGAAGATTCCCTATTTAAAGGATCTTGGGATCAACGCGGTGGAGCTGATGCCGGTCTTTGAATTCGACGAGATGGAGAGCGCAAGGGTCGTGGACGGGCAGCAGCTCTATAATTACTGGGGCTATAACACAGTCTGCTTTTTCGCTCCCAATACGAGCTACAGCTCCGTTGTGGAGCATAACCATGAAGGGGAAGAGCTGAAAAGGCTTATCTATGAACTGAAGGAGAACGGAATCGAAGTCATTCTGGACGTTGTGTTCAACCATACGGCGGAGGGGAACGAGGACGGCCCCTGTTTTTCCTTTAAGGGAATCGATAATAATATTTATTATATTTTAACGCCCGGCGGCCATTACTACAATTTCAGCGGATGCGGAAATGTGCTGAACTGCAACCATCCGCTCACGAGGCGGTTCATCATCGACTGTCTGCGCTTCTGGGTAACGGAATACCGGGTGGACGGTTTCCGGTTCGATCTGGCGTCCATCCTGTCGAGGGACTGGAACGGAGCGCCGATGGCGGAGCCACCGATTTTACATGAAATCGCCTGCGACGCGATTCTGGGCAAAGTCAAGCTGATCGCGGAGGCGTGGGATGCGAGCGGCCTGTATCAGGTAGGAAATTTCCCGGCGTTCAGCAGATGGTCCGAATGGAACGGAAGATACCGCGACGATCTGCGGCGCTTCCTCAAAGGTGATGCGGGAATGGCGGGAACCGCGGTCACAAGAATTACGGGTTCTTTCGATATGTATGACCCGGCGACGAGAGGGGCGGACGCGTCCGTTAATTTCGTAACCTGCCATGACGGTTTTACTTTATATGACCTGTATTCCTATAATATGAAGCATAACGAGAAGAACGGCTGGAACAATACCGACGGGGATAATAACGGCAACAGCTGGAACTGCGGCGTGGAAGGAGCGACGGACGACCCGGAGGTTGAACAGCTGCGGCGCCGTATGGTGAAGAACGCTTTCGCGACGCTGATGTGCAGCAGGGGGCCGGCGATGTTCTATGCCGGGGATGAGTTCTGCAATACGCAGTACGGGAACAACAATGCCTACTGCCAGGATAACCTGATCTCCTGGCTGGACTGGAACCGGCTGGAGGAGTATCGGGAAATCCATGACTTTTTCCGATATATGATAGCGTTCCGGAAAAAATATGCGGTTCTGCGGAAATCGACGAAACCGGTATCCTGCGGCATTCCCGAAATCAGCATCCATAACGGATATCCCTGGAATAACCGCACGGATTATAACAGCAGGCTTATCGGCGTCATGTATGCCGGGAGGGATGAAGCGGATACGAGGGACGATATTATTTTTTATGCGATGAACGCCTTCTGGGAGCCGGTGAATATGCAGCTTCCGGAGCTTCCGGGCGGTATGAAATGGAAGGTGTGCGTAAATACCTTCATTGTCTATGAGGACGGGCAGGATCTGGAGCGGTTCATAGACCTTTCCCATAACAGCAATCTCAGAATTTCACCGCGCACGGTCATTCTTCTGAAGGCGGAATAGCATGTTAAAATTTTGCTGAAAAGGATAAAAATCTACGCTTTTATTAGTAAAAATATTACTATATAATCTAATTATATCAACATACCATAAGGGAGGTAAGAAAATGAAGAAAAAGTTATTGGCAACATTGTTATGCACAGTCATGGTCATTACGGCGGGCTGTGGATTGCAGACACCGGATGCGCCGGCGGATAACGCTTCTGCATCGGACACGTCCACAACGGCGGACGCGGCGGATACTTCCGCGGCAGATACATCCGCGGACACGGCTCCGGCAGTGGAACCCGCGGCGGACGCGATTACATTGACCTATGCGGAGGTTAACCCGCTCGATACGATTGTCGGCCAGACAGCGACCAAATTCAAAGAGACAGTAGAAGAGATGTCCGGCGGCTCCATCATCATCGACATCCAGGCAAGCGGCGTGCTCGGTTCCGAGAACGACGTTCTGGATACGATGTTAGGCGGCGGCGGCACGATCGATATGTCCCGTATTTCCGCATTTGCGCTGACAAGCTACGGCGGTGAGAAGTCCATGCTGCTTTCGCTTCCTTACACATTCGTAAGCAGGGATCATTTCTGGAACTTCGCGACATCCGATCTGGCGAACGAATTTCTGCTTGAGCCCCATGAGAACGGCAGCGGCGTAAGAGGCCTGTTCTACGGCGAAGAAGGTTTCCGTCATTTCTTTACGGTAAAGGAAATCAGCGGGATGGAAGATCTGGCAGGCATGAAGCTGCGTGTGTCCAATGACCCTGTTATGAACGGTCTGGTAGAAGGTCTTGGCGCAAGCCCGACAGTCGTTTCTTTCGGTGAATTATATTCCGCACTGCAGACGGGCGTTGTTGACGGCGCAGAACAGCCTATTGCGAATTATAAATCCAACGCGTTCCCGGAAGTCGCTCCGAACCTGATTCTGGACGGCCATACGCTTGGCGCGATTCAGGTAATCATCACGGACGAAGCGTGGGATTCTCTGACGGAAGAGCAGCAGAACATTCTGGTTGAGGCCGGCAAGGTAGCTTCTCAGTACAACCGCGAGATTTCCGAAAGCGCTGAGAACGAAGTATTGGAGCAGCTTAAGGCTGACGGCGTAAACGTTGTTGAAGTAACGGATATCAAGCCCTGGCAGGATGCCTGCAAGACTGTTATCGACGACAATATCAAGGGACAGGAAGATCTGTATCAGCAGATCGTAGATATGCAATAGGAGCGTGAGAAGAAGTTCTAAAGACGTCCCGCCATTGGACGGGACGTCAGGAACTTCTGCGGTTCTGCAGAGCAGAACCTTTCTCGCGCGGAAGAGTGCCTTGAAAGGGCAGGCATTCTTCCATGCGTTTTGGGTGTTTTGCAAAAAATGAATAGGGCTGCTGCATTTGCGGCGTACGCGGTGCGGCGGTCCTATTGGATTATGAGGAGGTTACAATGCCTGGGATTTTTGAGAAGATAGATAAAATCAAACCGGTATATGATGCGGCGGACAAAGCGGTGCTTTTTATCTGTAAAGTGCTTCTGGTCGTCGATATCCTGATCACAACGATGAGCGTTATCGGCCGTTATGTTCCGTTCGTTCCCGACCCGGCCTGGAGCGAAGAGGTCGTTCTTACCTGTATGTCTTACATGGCGGTGCTGTCTGCGGCGCTTGCGATCCGGAGGGGCGCGCATATCAGAATGACCGCTTTCGACAGATATTTACCGAAGGGACTGTTAAAATTTCTGGATATTCTGGCGGATGTCTGCGTTCTGGTGCTCGCGTTCGTCATGCTGGTCGTTGGCTGGCAGTATGCGCAGCAGATCGGTTCGAGGGGGACTTATGTAAGTATGCCCTCTGTTTCGCGTTTCTGGATGTATTTCCCGATACCCCTGGCGGGTCTTGCGATGATCATTTTCGAGATAGAAGCGCTCTATAACCATATTAAGGGAATTTTTGTAAAGGAGGAGGAAAAAGCATGAGTCAGGAAGGAATGGCGATTTTAATTTTACTTGCCAGTTTTATTATAATGATCTTTCTCCGGTTTCCGATTGCATATGCGGTGGCGTTGTCTTCAATGTTCTGTCTGTTATCGCAGGGGCTGCCGCTTACGACGATTTGTCAGCAGATGGTAAAAGGTATCAGTTCGTTCAGTCTGATGGCGGTGCCGTTCTTTATTACGATGGGCTGTCTGATGGGCACCGGCGGTATTTCGGAAAAGCTGATCGCGCTGGCCAATGCCTGCGTAGGCTGGATGACCGGCGGCATGGCGATGGTGAACATCGTTGCATCCTATTTCTTCGGCGGTATTTCCGGTTCCGCTTCCGCTGATACGGCTTCTCTGGGCAGTATTCTGATCCCGATGATGGTAGACCAGGGATATGACGACGATTTTTCAACGGCGGTTACGATTACCTCTTCCTGTGAAGGCCTTCTCGTTCCGCCCAGCCACAATATGGTCATTTATGCGATGTCTGCGGGCGGCATTTCCGTAGGAAGCCTGTTCCTTGCAGGATATGTTCCGGGAGCGCTCCTTGCGATTTCCCTGATGATCGGTTCCTATATTATTTCCAAGAGAAGAAAATATCCCAAGGGAGAAAAATTCAGCTTAAAGAATCTTGGAAAACAGTTTCTCGTTTCTTTCTGGGCGCTGGCGGCGGTCATCATCGTTGTTGTCGGCGTCGTAGGCGGCTGGTTCACGGCGACAGAGTCCGCGGCGGTCGCGGTCATTTACAGCCTTCTTGTCAGCGTTTATATTTATAAGGGGTTAGACTGGAAGGGCGTCTGGAGAGTGCTCGGCCAGTGCGTGGATACATTATCCATCGTCCTGATCCTGATATCGACTTCCAGTATCTTCGGTTATTGCCTGACAACGCTGCATGTGCCGGATCTGGCGGCAAAGGCGATTATCGGAATGACGAACAATCCGGTCATTCTGGCATTGTTACTGAATTTAATTATGCTCGTGTTAGGGTGTATTATGGATATGGCGCCGATCATCCTGATCGCAACGCCGATCCTGCTTCCGATTGCGACTTCGATCGGCATCGACCCGGTACAGTTTGGTATTATGATGATATTAAACTGCGGTATCGGCCTTCTGACGCCGCCGGTAGGCGCGGTATTGTTCATCGGCTCCGCGGTCGGCAAGGTAAAGATGGAAAAAGTCGTCAAAGCGACGCTTCCTTTCTATGCGTGCATGGTAGTCGTATTGCTGCTGCTTACCTTTATACCGGAAATCAGTCTGTTCGTGCCGGGTTTATTTAAGTAAGGAAATGTCAAAAAATAATGTTTGACATTTCCTGAAAAGTGCTTCGCAATTTACCGGAACCGGAAATAACTCTGAAAGAGTTATTTCCAGACGGTCCCCAAGACAGGAAGAAGGGAATTTACGTCATATGAAATATCAGTTTAAGAACGAAGTGACGGCGATGGATTTCTGGAGGCTCGTTATGCGCCGTACCTACCGCTCCACGGCGGGCGTATGCAATATCGTCTTTACGGCGGCGATGTTCGTACTGGTTTATCGTTTCTGGAATACGGCGGCGGACGTGTATAAGGGACTGATGTTAGCCGGATGTTTCCTTTTTCCGGTTATCCAGCCGATCGTCATTTACGGAAAGTCGCGGAAGCAGGCGGCGGCCCTGCCAAAGGGAATGGAGCTTGGCTTTGACGAAGGGGGACTGCATGTAAAGACGCCGGAGGCCTCTTCGGATATTCCCTGGAGCAGCATCAAAAATGTCGTACGGGAATTTCATATGATCGTTATCTTTTCGGACAATGTTCACGGATATTTATTGACAGACAAAATGCTCGGAGCGCAGAAAGAGGAATTTTATGAGTATGTCATATCCAGAGCAGACGTAAAAAAATAAGAACAGGCGCAGAGCTGTAGAGAAAGAACTTTATGGCGCTGCGCCTGAACTTAATCTATGCGGCGGAGAATATATGGGGATGGGGTTGAAGAACAGGGTAAGGCAGTTTTGGCAGTCGCTGGCGATCAAAAATAAGCTGCTCGTTTTTACGGGACTGGTGTTTCTGATGATTTTTCTTTCTGTCTTTTTTAATATCTGGGTGGCGAGGTTTTCCCTGATCGATTTCCGGGAAATTCTGGAAGAAAATGCCAGGAGCGAGGAGGCGGTCAACGCGCTGGCGTCGGAGAGCAAGTTTTTTGAACAATATATGCGGGGATATACGGACGTTTCGGAAGAAGAACTGACAAAGGCAATCAGGAGGACGGAAGAAGCGGTGAATGCGCTTTCTTTCGATTACCGCCTGCTTGGTGACGAGCGGTATGCGCAGACATGGTCGATTTATAACAGTTATGGCGTATACAGGGAAGCGAGAGATGAGATTCTGGAGCTGAAAAGGCGCGGTGCGGAAAATATCGGCTTATTGTATGACGTATATGAGATGCAGGAATATTTGCAGCAGTATGCGGGGAATCTGCTGATCGAAACGCTGGACGCCGGTAATATTCTTTATCAGAAAAGAATTCCCAGTATCATGCGGGTTCCGTTCATTATTATTGCAGCGGGGCTTTTTCTGTTCGGCGTTATGCTGAAATTGGTGGAAATCCTGAACCGGGATATCGTGCTGCCGGTCTTACAGCTTGTGGAAGCGTCCAAAAAAATCGCCGCCAACGATTTTCAGACGGAAGATGTCAAAGTAGAGAACAAGGATGAGATCGGGGAACTGGCGGCGGCTTTTAATAAAATGAAATATGCGACGCAGGAATATATTCTGATGCTGGAAGAAAAAAGGGAAACGCTGGCTCTGCTTCATCAGGAGGAAATGGGGAGGCTGGAAATGGAGAAGCAGCTGGAAGCGATGCAGCTGGATCTCCTGAAAAGCCAGATCAACCCGCATTTTCTTTTTAACACGCTGAATGTCATCGGCGGTATGGCGAATCTGGAATCGGCGGAAACGACGGAAAAAATGATCATGGCCCTCAGTTCCCTGTTCCGTTACAATCTCAAGACCTCGGAGAGGGAAGTCATACTGGACTGGGAGCTTATGGTGGTCCGGGATTATATTTATCTGCAGCAGATGCGTTTCGGAAGCCGTGTCGAATGCTCGGTAGACTGCCTGGCCGACCGGATGCGGGCCGTCGTTCCGGCATTTACGTTCCAGCCGCTCGTGGAAAATGCGGTCATCCACGGGCTTTCGCCCAAAGAGGAAGGAGGCCGGGTGCTGATACGCGTCTGGCGGGATACGGAAAGGCTGTATATTACGGTTACGGATACGGGCGTCGGCATGACGGAAGAGGAGCTGGCGGCGCTGAAAGAGCGGCTGAATGATAAACGCGACGGACGGCGCGGCATCGGGATCGGGAATATTTACAGACGGATCTATGCGATGTATCAGAATGGACAGATGGATATCTACAGCAGAAAAAATGTGGGCACCATTGTACAGATCATCATTCCCTATCTTGAAATCTAGGATGGGATGAAGGTATGGATAACGGAGAGAAGTTATGGAGGAGCTATGTATCGGATACTGGTTGCTGATGACGAACCGATCGAAAGAAGGGTAATGTCGAAAAAAATACGGGAATTTTTCCCGGAACAGACGGAAGTTTTCCTGGCGGAGAACGGGAGGGAGGCGATTGAAATCTTTGAGCGCGAAGGCTGCGATATCGTCATCATCGATATCGAAATGCCGGGCATGAACGGATTGGATGCGGCGGAGCGCATCCGCGGTATGGACCGGGACTGCAGCATTATTTTTTTAACGGCGTTCGATGAATTTAATTATGCAAAGAAGGCAATTTCCGTGAAGGCCCTGGAATATCTGTTAAAGCCGGGAAATGACGAGGAGATAACGGTCGTGCTGGAGGAAGCTTTCCGGATCGCAGATGAAAGAAAGAAGAAGCAAATGCAGAAAAGGACAGCGGAAGAGGAAAAGAGCGAACGGGAGATTTTCGACGGAACACATTCCGAAGAAATCAGAATGAATGTGGTAGCGGAAGAAATCCGCAGCTATATCGCGGATCATTATAAAGAAGATTTGTCCTTACAGGATGTGGCTGGGGCGATGCGGTATTCGGACGCCTATTTCTGTAAGATCTTCAAAAAGTATTTTAACAGGAGCTTTATCGTGTATCTGAATGAACTGCGGATCGAAAAGGCGAAACCAATGCTGGAGGATGCGGTACGCAATATCAAGGATATCAGTTCGGAGGTCGGATACAGGGACTCCAATTATTTCGCAAAGGTATTCAAACGGCTGACCGGGATGACTCCCAGCGATTACCGGGGAATCGCGCTGCAGAAAAAGCGGAAGCAGTCTGTCTGAGGAGCATAAGAGAGGCGTGAGCGTATATGGAGCGTAAGGGACGGAGGAAAAACAGAACGGGCATCGCGGCGGCGCTTCTGGCAGTACTGGCTGCAGCCGCGGTCTTTTGCCTGCCGGTAAGGCGTCATGAAGAAAAGATTCCGGAATATGTGTTCACTTATGCCGAGAATCAGGCGGAGGGTTATCCGACGACGCTGGGGGCAGAGAAGTTTGCCGAAATGGTGGAAGAAAGAACGGGCGGCAGGATCCGTATTCTCGTTTATGCGGAGGGGATAAAAGGGGCGGAAAACGATATCATACGGCAGATGAAGTTCGGCGGTATCGACTTTGCCAGAGTCTCCCTGTCCCAGTTAGCGGAGTACATTCCGAAAATGAACGTGCTGCAGCTGCCCTATCTGTATACGGACTCGGCGCATATGTGGCGGGTGCTGGACGGGGAGATCGGCGTCAGTTTTCTGTCTTATGCGGATGAATACGGGCTGGTGGGCCTGTCCTGGTACGATGCCGGTGCGAGAAATTTTTATACGTCCAACAGGCCGATAACCTGTCTGGAGGATATGGAAGGAATGCGTATCCGGGTGCAGGAATCGGATATGATGGCGGATATGGTGGAAGCGCTGGGTGCGAGCGCCGTAAAGATTGGTTATGCGGAGGTCTATTCGGGCATCGAACGGGGTATCGTGGACGGGGCGGAAAACAACTGGCCTTCCTATGAATCGATGAATCACGACGAAGTGGCGAAGTATTTTACGGTCGATGAGCATACCCGCGTCCCCGAAATGCAGATCTGTTCCGGGAAGACGTGGGAAAAGCTGTCGGAAGAAGACCGGGCGGTTATTCTGGCGTGCGCGCAGGAGTCCGCACTGTATGAGAGGAAGCTCTGGCAGGAACGGGAAGACGCGTCGAGGCAGACCGCTATCCTGCGGGGAGCGGAGGTAATCGAGCTGTCCGCGGAAGAAAAGAAACGATTCCAGACGGCGGTGCAGGGCGTTTATGAGAAATACTGCGGCGATGATATGGATATCATCGATCAGATCATGGAAGAAGGCGGGGCTCAAAAGGAAAGCCCGCAGATTGGGAAAGGATTATAGTTATCGATATGAAAACAGATATTTTTGGAAACCGGGAAAAAAACAGACAATTTTATTTGAATTATGCGGTATTTATCATTAACGGCATGCTGGCGCTGTCGATCGGATCGCTGCTTCCCTTTATCAGGGACGCGAACGGGCTGGCCTATGCGTTCTGCGGCATGATCGTGAGCCTGCATTCCGTCGGGAATCTGCTTTCAAGCTTTGCGGCGGGAGCGCTGCCGGTATTTATCGGGAGAAAGAAGAGCATTCTGCTGTTTAATTCGTTTTTTGCGATTTCCTACCTGTTGATTTTATTCGGGGGAAGCCCGGTAACGATCGCGCTGGCTTTCTTTATGACGGGGCTTGCCAGAGGCGCGACCAGCAACTTCTGCAATTCCTCGATCAACAATCTGGCGCCGGGTAAGGCATGGATCATCAACGGACTGCACGCGATGTTTTCCATAGGAGCCTTTTTGTTCCCGATCCTGCTGACCGTATTGACGATGAACGACAGCGGCAGATGGATCTATGCCTGCTATTTCATGCTGGCGATGGGCGTTTTGAGTTTCAGCCTGTATGCGATGATGCCGGCGGAGGATAAGGGAAAGCGGACGGCGGAGAAAAAAGAGAAAAATTTCGGGTTTTTCAGGGAACCGCTGTTTTATATGAGCATTGCGGTGCTGTTCTTCTATCTCTGCGCGGAACAGGGCGTTATCGGCTGGATGATCACCTATTTTAAGGATACGGGGCTTTTGAATCCGACGCTTTCCCAGATTACGGCGAGCGTGCTGTGGATCATGATCCTGCTCGGCCGGCTTACGGCGGCATGGCTTTCCACAAAAATAAAGAAGGAAAAGATCCTGCCCGTTATGGGCGTCGGACTGCTCGTCTTTTTCTTTATCCTCATCGTCAGCAAGAGCACGGGGCCCATCCTTTGTGGCATCATGGGTTTTGGCTACAGCATGGCGGGCATTTATCCGACCACGGTATCCTTTACGGGAATCCTGATTCAGCGTTATAAAATGGCATGGAGCTTTATCCTGACCTCTGCGAGCCTCGGCTCTATCCTGATGCCGACGATTATCGGAAGAATCGCCGAGCGGGCGGGCATTTTCTATGGAATGAGCTCAATCGCGGTGGTGCTCGTGGTGGATATGGTTGCAATTCTTGTATTGGTAAGGTATACTGCAAAAAACGGAAAGGTGGAGAATTAAATGAAAACAGAAAAGAACAGCATATGGAACTTTAACGAAAACATCGACTTTGAGGTATGCGGAGAAGGCGTAAAAAGGAAAATCCTAAGCTATACCGACGAGGTAATGTGCGTGGAGAATCATTTTGAAAAAGGGGCGGTGGGCGCTATGCACCATCATCCGCACACGCAGATCACCTATGTTGCATCGGGGAAATTTGAATTTACGATCGGGGACGTGAAAAAGGTAGTGAGCGCCGGAGACAGCCTTTTGAAAAAGGACGGTATCGAGCATGGATGCGTTTGTCTCGAAGCGGGAATCCTGGTCGATATTTTCTCGCCGATGCGGGAGGAATTTGTGTAATATCGTCGTGAAACAGGGGCGGATGGATTCCCGATCATTCTGCGGCCGATGCGTGAGGGAAAAACGCGGAGCCGATGGAACGCATCCGGCCTGAAATGAAGAGGGGGAGAGAAAAATGCAGGTTACAGATATTTCAGGCGTAAAAGAGCCGTCCGTCCGGGCAGAGAGCCGGCCGCAGGTCCCGGAAAAAAGAACGGGCCGGACGGAGACCGCATACGGGCGGCCGGAAACGCCAAAAGAGGTTCAGGAAAAACTGCGTCAGGGCGCGGAGGGCGCTACGGTGGCGATTTCCGCGGAGGGCCTTGGCCTCGTGAAGCGGGCCGGGGAAGAACCGGGCGATGCCCGCCGGGAAGAGGCAGAGAGGCTGATGTATCAGGAAATGCTGGAAAATACGAGGGAAGCGGCCGAGGCGCAGGGCGAAGGGTATGCGGATCTTGCGAAGGCGCTGGAAATCGCGCGGCGAATTCTGAACGGCGATATCGTTCCGGCGCAGGATGAGAAGTTTTTGATGGAATATAACAGCGAAATCTACATGCGCGTGAAAAGCATGGCGGAGCAGAAGGAGGATCCGGAGGAATATGATTCTCTTCTGGAAGAGGAAGAAGAGGACGGCAGCGGCGGCGGTTCGGGTAAAAGCGGTTCCGGAAGCATAAAAGGCGTCCCGGACAGAGGAGCGGCAGAGGAGGTTCCGGCCGGCGAAGCTGCGGTTTCAGACGGGGAACAGGGCGCTTCCGGCAAAGGACCGGCTTAACGGCAAGACGGTCCAAAAGCGGAAAAGGCCGCCGCCCGGCTGATAACAACCGGTGCGGCGGCCTTTCTGAATTCTGCTTTTTTGACGGGTTCAGCAGTATTCCCGCATGTTGATAAAATTGTAATACGGAAGAGCATTTTTCGTATATCCGCTTGTGCAGATCTGGATGTTTTTCTGTTCTTCTTTTTTACATGCTTCGTCAAATACCTCTGAAAAGAATTTCTTCGAGAGCGAATCCGACGAATCCCGTTTGGACTGGTGCCTTTCGTCATTGGAAGATGCCTTCCTGAGACGCGGTATCACCGCGACCGCCTGAACTTTATAAAGCTTGTCATATCCGTATGCTTCGAGTCCCTCCTTGGAATCACTTTTTTTGTTCTATTATTTATATCGGCAGAAACAGACAGAAAATAAGGCCTGCAAACGGAATATTTTCTGACGGTTTCGTATGGAAGGCCTTTCTTTTTGGGCAAAAATCGAGTATACTGAATGATAACGAATGAACAGGAAAAGGAGAAGTAAAATGAAGGTCATTTTAGTAAATGGAAGCTCCAGGAACAACGGATGTACGCAGACCGCATTGCAGGAAGTGGCGCGGGCGCTGCAGGAGGAGGGAATCGAGACGGAACACTTTTTTATCGGAAACGGGCCGCTTACCGACTGCATTGCATGCGGCAGATGCAGGGAGATCGGGAAGTGCGTTTTCGATGACTGCGTCAATCGATTCGTGGAAAAAGCAAAAGAATGCGACGGATTCGTTTTTGGCTCGCCGGTGTATTATGCGCATCCGAGCGGCAGGCTGTTAAGCTTTATGGACAGGGCGTTTTATTCCGGAAAGGAAGCCTTTGCCCAGAAGCCGGCGGCAGCGGTGTTAAGTGCGAGACGGGCGGGAACGACGGCCTCTTTCGATGTGATCAACAAATATTTCACCATATCCTCTATGCCGGTCGTTTCTTCTACATACTGGAATCATGTGTATGGAAATCAGGCGGAAGAAGTGCTTCAGGACAAAGAAGGGCTGATGACGATGTACAACATCGGAAAAAATATGGCATGGCTGTTAAAGTGCATCGCGCTCGGCAGGGAGAATGGGATCGTGAAGCCGGAGAACGAAAAAATTGCGACGAATTTTATCCGGTAGGAAAGTATCGGAAAAACGGCGTCCGGAAAACGATCGTGGAAAATCTGTAAATAGGTTGATAAATGCCTGCCGTATTGTATGATAACGACAACAGGTAGGCAGATGTCAACCTTTTTGCATGGGACGGTAGGGAGTATCGATGATAAAATTGTCGGAGGCTGAATGGAAGGTCATGAATCTTTTGTGGGAGGATGCGCCGCAGACAATGATGCAGATCACGAATCATTTCAGGGAAACGACGGGCTGGACAAAGCACACGGTCATGACATTTCTGCGCCGTATGGAGGAAAAGGGAGCCGTTCATCATGAAGAGGGTGAGCGGGCCAAACAGTATTATCCCGATATCGAGAAGACGGAGGCAGCGCTTCAGGAAACGGAAGAATTCCTCGACAAGGTATTCGGCGGGCATCTGGGGCTGATGCTGAATACGATGGTGGAAAAAAAGGCTTTATCTCAGGAGGAAATTACGGAGCTGTACGGGATTTTGAAAAAAGCGGAGGAGGAAAGGCAATGAGGGATATTGTAATCGCATCGTCGGTTCTGATACTATGGCAACGTGGTGACAAAGGATTATAGCGTATTAAAATCCAGCCATCAGTAATCCCATCAGCTGGTCTCTCACAACGGCATCCTGGGCGCCTTTTACCTTCGATGCCCGGCTGTCCAGTTCTGTTTTGGCCGCTTCGGCAAGCCGCAGTTTTTCCAGAAAGGCTTTTTTCTCCTGTTCGGCTTCCCCGGCTCTTCGTTCCGCCTTCGCCTGACTGCGCGTCTTTACGGCATATTCCATAGAATCGATTACCTGCTGCATTTCCGAAATCATAGCTGCGTTCATTTCCGTTCCTCAACTTTCTGCCGTTTTGCGGCTTCTTATGAATTAATCGTTCTGATATATTATCGGCGAAGGGCGTTTTTTTCTAAAGGGGGAAAGGGAATTTCCTTTTCTATGCGCTCTGTTTTGGGGTATAGGTTAAAAAATAAGCCTGATAGCTTATTTTTCAATCGGCAATTTGAGTCAGAGCCGGGGATACGGAGTATTTTAACGGAATTAAATTGTTTAACAAGATGATTGAGGAGCTGAGGGTTGATATGGATTAGCAGAGGCGGTACGAAATGTTTGATTGAATTTATGGGGGAGGGATGCAAAAAAGGACAGTCGAGCGTAATAGGAACAGTCGATAAAGTTGGTGATTTGAGTGCTGCGGCAGATGCTCAGCACTTAAATTATAGGTAGATATGTTTGGAAATATGGATAATAGACCTTTATATGATTGAAAAAAATCTTTGAAAAAATGAAGATTTTATAGATTATTTATCCTTTAAGCACTATAATTGAAAATGGAGTCTTATAATGTTTCACAAATAAAAGTGCGGTATGTATAAATGATAGTATCATATATAGGATTATGGAAAATATTGTTAGAAAAAGGATTGCAAAAGCAG
>JAMPFK010000008.1 GCA_023664485.1 Bacteroides fragilis
TCTTACAGTCTTTGAAATTCAGGTCAAAAAGATGGATAAGCTCCGTTTCTGCGCCCATTTCTTTTGCACCTCGCTCTGCTTCTATCAGTAACTTGTGCGTGTTCCAATTTTTTCTGGGGCTTCCGTTTATAAATACTGCTTTCATTTTACTATACCTCCACCAATACTGATTTGACTATTTATTTACATTTACCATTATAACACGCATCTCCTACAAGCGCAGTTTCATAGCACTCCACTTGCACCCTTCATATGACCATCTTCTCCAGATGTTCCATTTCAATATCCTTATGCCTCACAGCTTTTCTCCATCAGGTACAGGCGCTGCCAGTTCTTCTATTGTACCGAAGATCATTGCCTTATAATTATCCTGTGTTATCTCGGTGAGTTCTTTTTCCGTCCGTCGCACAGACCGAAAACCCCAAAAATGCTCCGAAACTTTCCCCTCAAATCCAAGAGTGGGCTTTACAGTTACTGCACCTTCTGATTTCTCTTCTTCATACCAACCTCCATCCGCATGGATGGCATTATAAAACATGGTATGGTTTGATGGGGAGCAGCCTTCCGACCAGTCGGATATGTCCCCAAAATCCATCTGCGCTACATATATTTTCGGAGTGTCGCATGTATCCGAATCAACATTGATCTCCACTGCATATACTGGGGCATTGATCCAGCCGTTCTCCATAACCCCGCCATCTTCTTTCCTCTGGAAAAGTAAGATAAAGCTCCAGTAAATCCATCCTTCCCATGACTGGTCCGAACTCCAACGCATAAACCGTTTCTCCGGCATATGATATTTTTCCGTATCAAGCTCGTTTCTGCATTTGGATATAAGCTTTTCTATGCTTTTCAATGTCTCAAATACAACTGAAAACGCATTATGGATGTTCTCACCCAAAGTCATAAAACGCACCTCCGTCTATAACAATCCCTTTATCGCCAAATCCTTCAAAAGACATAAAACCTTTTTCTTTCAGCAGGTCTTTCAAATCCCCTACCATCAAATCCTCGAATGGGTTTACAGTCCTGACCGCATCAAGCCCTAATAGAATATCCTGCCATGTAATATATGCCAGATGGACATCCTCAAAACACCCTTTTTGATAATTTCTCTGGTATATTTCCCTGGCATCACTTTCCCCAGCTACAAGAATCAATATTTTCTCCCCAGCTTTGCACCACTCCGAAAGCATGGCTGCTTCCCTTTCAAGCTGGTTTTCCCCTGACAGATCACTCTGATATTTTATCTCAATCCCAATTCCGATTCCGTCTAATTCCATATAACCGTCAATTTCCCCATATCCCAATTCAGAACGCTTCCAAAATTCTATATTGAACTCATCCGTCCGAATAGAGCTTATCAAGTTATGAACGCTCCCATCCAGACTATGTATGTGCCCCATATAAATCTGCTTCAGACCTCTTTGAAACGAAATATATCTCATTGTGCCAAAAAAATTTCCCGTCAGCTCGTCTTCAAGATTACTGAATGCCTTATGGTAGATCTCTGCTATCATCTTTCATTTCTCCCACTGTTATGCCCAAAATTACCCATCCTTATCAGACGAAACAGCTTCCTGTCATATAAGCTAATTCCAACTTCTTTATGCTTTTTCAACATCTTCATACATTATATCCTCTAAAGCGTATATTTTCAACTTTAACCATGAATCCACTCAATTTAGCAGCAAACACCATCATTAAAAAAGGTGCAATAAATTTGTAGCAGACAGCAGGTTTCAGTGAAGCCCTGCTACATTTTTGCAGCACCCCATTATCATCTTCATATACAGGGCGCTCCCACGAATCCCTTCCCGGATATTTTAAATGGAACAGCCTCGTCTTGCTCATTATACCTCGCCTCCCTTCTTTATGATTTCTTTGTCAATGACTGCCGTTATCGCGCTCATCCGGTCCATGTCTATCCTATCTGACCTGTCCCCGTTTTTCTTTGAAAAGAATAAAACAACAAAATCCCACATGTTCCGAAGGTCTATGATCTCCATTCCCTCTAACTGCAGACTGTTCCTTATCCGGTTACATTCTTCAACCGTGGCAGCTCCAAAAGTTTTTGGCGTATAACTTTTCAGAAGTTCCCTTAGATTTTGAAAATTAGTATTCTTCATATCAATAACCATTCCTTTCTCTCAGCCCGCGATATTTGATGCCGCAAGGCACAAATTCGCCTGTGAAAAATTTATTTTTCACAGTACTCACTCCTTTTCTACACAAAAATACCCAGAGGGATTTTTCCCTCTGGGCCGGATTTGATTTGTTAATATATGAGTATAATATACAGTCATTTTTTATAAACTTCCCACAACACAATGCGAGGAATTAAATTTCAAAAAATCACTTCCCCATTGCTGTACGGATTGGAATTATCTGCTCTAACGTACAATTCAGTTCTCTTATAATAGTCTCATTATCTTTATCAGCCGCTAACGCACCAACTATCTTGGTGATTATGTTTCTTTCTTCTACCGCCTTTTTTTCCGCATATCTCTCAACCGCTTCACACATAGCTCTCCGACCTCCTTCTTCCTCCTTAAAATGCTTCACGCCTTTAGCCAGTTCGGAATAATACATATCCTTTGATTCCCTGCATCCAAAATCATGCATCAGCTTTCCGACTGCATCATTTCCTTTATATCCGCCATTCACATAAATGATATGAGAACCATCATCAAAAAGATCGTCTATTTCCTCAAAATGACGATTGATCGTATAAATTGGAATCCCATACCCAAATATATCTGCCTGTGTAATAAACACCATGTAAGAATCCTGAAGCTCCGAAAACTCCTGTCCCTCTTTCAGCATCCGGGAATCCATCATGCTGCTGTTAAACCTCGCACGGCGTATATGTGCGCCTTCCGGTTTCTTTTGTACCTCCACATTGTAATTCTTTCCTGTACTGTCTTTTGCCAGAATATCCAAACGGATATTCCGTCCACCCACTACCGGATTCTGAAATTCTCGTTGTCCCACCACGTTTATTACTGTAATATCGTCCCGTTTTAATATAATCTTTAACAAAAGCTCCGCAGCAGGAATATTACCATCAAAGACCATAGACATCAGATCATCATCAAATAAATCCATATCATCAATGATCTGCTCTACCGTCCTGTTATCCAGTTGCAATTCTTCATTTGTCATTTGCTCACCGCCTTTTCAAACTGTAACGCCGCACTGGATCACACTATTATTATAGCAAAAAATCCTGTCATTTACACTATATTTTCTGCTGAAATCCACTACGTCAGATTTAGGACACTTTCACGACGAATCCCGTTCACTGTAGTACCTGATCCACCTACTCCATTTAGTCTTGTTATGTCTTTTGCTCTACCAGATATTGATTTTATATTTTCTAAAAATACTATATATTGTATCGTCTTTATCGCTGTCATATTAGGAGACAAAATACTCGACTGCATTCTCCGGGAAAAATTCTTTGAACTCTCCGTATAATTGGGCTGCAAGTGTTTTATTGTGCGCTATTACCAAAGTCGGTTTCTGTAACCGCTCTATAACATTAGCCATCGTAAAAGTCTTGCCGGAACCCGTAACCCCCAGTAAAGTCTGGAATTGGCTGCCCTCCTGAAAGCCTTTTACAAGGGCTTCTATCGCTTGAGGCTGATCGCCTGTCGGTTCGTATTCTTTGTGCAATTTAAACAACATGGGGCAAAAATCCATCTGTATTTATTACTGTATCTTCTATATTATTGCTGGCATTACCATTATCTGCTTTCTTCGGCATAACCTCTTCCATATATGACAGCTGTTCTGGTATCTCTTCCAGGATAATATTCGCGTTATCACCATATACATCTATTGTGGTCAGTTCCTTAGCATGCCCCATCAGCCACAGGCGTTTCGTCTGCCTGCAGCACATGGTAACCATACATCTTTTCATGCAGATAATCGTAAAGGACTGCAGCGGGTATGATAAAGGAACGGTTGCATTGCATGGACATCAGCATAATCATAGAGAATATAATAGCGAAAACCAAAAAATGGGAATCCGGAGATATGACGCAGGCGTTGATGCGAATGGAATGCGGCCTGTAAGTGCAGAGGAGATCATATATTTTTTTAATCAAACTTAGGAACAGTAGAGAAAAGGCTTTGTGCAATATGTCACAGGGTGTTGCCGGATTAGTGGTAAAAGAGTAAAAAATATGATAACATATAGAAATAAAAGGAAATATAACTGTCAGTAGAAGCAGGTATATGAAAGGAGTTCCGCATCAGCGGATGAGAAAAGCCAGCCCGGTGATAAACTGCCGGACACACTGCCCCGGATAATCCTAAATGACCAATATAAAAGGAGATAATGCCATGAAATTTTCCAGCGCTTTGATATGGTGTATGATGACAGAAAGGAATTGTAATGACAGAAGCGGGATTTATGGGTTTACCCAAAGAGGCATAGCATACAATTCAAACAAAATTGAAGGCAGCACGCTTACTGAAGACCAGACGGCGGCATTATTTGAAGAAAGGTTCCTGCCGGCTTCAGACGAAGTTTACCGGGCTAAGGATATCGAGGAGATGAACGGGCATTTCCTGATGTTCAACCATATGCTTACAACAATAAATGATACGTTATCTGAAAAACTGATCAAGGAATTCCATTATGAATTGAAAGCCGGGGTGTTTGAAGACCGGGCAAACGGTTATGCGATTGGTGATTATAAAAAAAGGGCAAATACTGTGAATAATCTGAATACCGTACTTCCAAAAGATGTTGAAAAGGAAATGGGCAGGTTATTGGATTGGTATCATGGCATTAAGGATAAAAGCCTTGAAACGATTGCCATGCTTCATGCTTCCTATGAATTAATCCATCCATTCCAAGATGAATTTAAAACGGAGAAAATAAATATAAAAGAGCTGGAATCCGTCATCTGCCATGAAATATTCATACATGCAATGGCTGTTTCCAGCATGGAAAAAGATGGGTTAAGTATGCCCTGAGAATGGATGCCGATATGGGTATGAAATTGCAGCAGATAAGCATGAATACAATGTATTTCACTCAGAACTCCCCGCTTTACACCAGATGGTATGCCCAATTGTGACGGAGTTTTAAAAGGAAGAAGAAAATAGTTTTCTCCATTTTCCGATCATCCGATAAGGTAATATAATTATCGTTGGAAGGAGAAATATATATGCGCGATTTACAGCAAATAACAAAAGAATGTATTAAAAAAATTAAGGATACAGGCATTCCTGTTCAGGATGACAAAATCGTTGAAATTAAACTTGCAAGAACTAATGCACAGGGAAAATGCCTTTTGACAACGGAGGGTAAATATTACATTAGAATTTCACCACTATATAACGATGAAAAAATAGATATTTGCGAATTGGAAGATACTGTAATACATGAACTTCTGCATACCTGCCCTGCTTGACTACTACAAGCACTATAAAGAGAAGAAATTTTGGGGTTTTGGAGAGGCAGCGGATTTTGCTAAGGAATGTTTTTTAAAGTGTGTTATTTATTTTGTAAAAATCATTGCTTTTGTATATTTTTAAACTGGAAAGATTATGACGTAAATTCCATTATTAAAACGGTAACGGAGCACAGGCATCTCGGGAACGGCAGCATCATCCTCTGCCATAACGGCGCCAGATTTACGGCGCAGGCTCTGGATACGCTGATTACTACTTTACGAGAGAAAGGGTATGAACTGGTACCGATCTCGGAGCTGATTTACAGGGATAGCTGCCATATGAAAGCGGACGGAACTGTAGTGGTCAAGCATTTTTGGAATCTTTCCAAAGTTAGTTGATTTATCGCTTTAATTCAAGCCGCAGCAGCTTGCCTTTCAGCAGTTCAAAGCTGTTGCGGCCATACATGATCCGTTTGACAACTTTCAGCTTATTTACACTCCCCTCTGCCAGCCCGTTATTATAATCGGGCCGGATCGCATTTCTTACTGCATCAACATCTCTTTTTATCCCGTTTACAAAGCCGGACAGTTCCTCTATTTCCAGAGCTTCTGTTTCTTCCGGCCATTTACCCGGTTCAGATTCTTTTTTACTAAACAGTGTCTGCTTAAAGCCTGATTGTGGAGTCTGACCCATTGTACCCTTTTTCACGGATTGCCGCGCTGATCTGTCTGAAAGTTTTCCCTTCTGAGAGCATTTTCTTTATGTCATTGGCATACAGTTTTATTTTGCTGGGGATGACCGTATTATAATAAGGGCTGGAAGGGTTAAAATCCTCTTTCAGGTATTTTGCAACTGTCGCCCTGTTTATCCCGACAGTTCTGGCAATTTCACTTTTGTTGAGGCCCTGCTTCCTTAATTCCCTTACCTTTTCTACAGTATTCATTTTCTTTTTGACATTTACGTTATGCTCCTTTGCCGGCAGGTCTTCCTTAATGGGCTTGTCCCAATAATCTCCCGCTGGCTTCCCGTCATAATGGGACGCTTCTGTCGGGAGCATGAAGTTTGCTGACAGAAGACGCTGCAGAAACTTTTTTGCGGCATCCGTAAGCCCTTTGAGAAGGTGGAAACGGTCGCTGACCTGCTGTATATGCCCTCCCGCCTGTTCAATGGCGCTCTTATAGGAAACAGAGCCGTCCCGCGACACCACCTCAAGGTTGGGATAGCTTTTAAGCCATTCCGCCACGTCTTCCACCTCACGGGATGCAAGCAGGTCTATCACACCAACGACTATGTTGAACTGCCAATACCAAAAGAATATTAAGGGAAAAGACAGAGGGCAAGATGACTGCCCTTCCGTCTTTCCGCCAGAAATTTCCCTTATATTATTTTGCGGCTTTTTTCGAGAATAGCTTAACGAGCGCCGCCAGCCATAGTAAACTGACCAGGACAGCCGCAATATAATATCCCGCCGCTCCCGTAATAATGCTCTTGCCAATCCAATAGGTTGGGAAAATCCCAAAAATGTATTGCAGCTTTCCGGCTATAAAATATGGCACGATATATCCGAAGATCTCTAAGGACACTACTTTTGCAACCGTCATTCCCTCCAATTTGTTAGATGAAACAGATACCATCAGCATGGCTGCGATAAGGCCATGTAAAAGACCTGTAACGGCACAAAACAGGATATTTCCAATACCCATTGCAGTCAGGTGAAAGAATGGATAAAAGACAATCGTAAGCAGAAATCCCAATACGGCAGGCAAAACAAAATGACTAATCAGATATCCTGTTTTGCCAAGCGGCGTCACAAACAGGTAGTTGGTAATCTTATTATCCACATCTTCCAATACTACCATAGCCGCCACAAAACAAAAGGCAAAAGCAGTCATCAGCAAAAAACAGATATCAAACAATATATAGTACGGTTCCAAAACGGACATTTTTACCAGCCATCCGCATAAGAATTTCTCCAATGCCGGCACGCCAAAGCGGATCATGACTCCCAAAAGTACCGGAAGGGCACAGGCAAGATACAACATAAAATCCTTTTTGATACAGGCGATCATCTGTTTAAAACTGCTCCATATCATTTTCATAACTTCACACCTCCTGCACTGATCCACATTTTCCGTACCGCTGAAACCGCCATGTAAGCTGCTGCGGCTGTGATTAGCAGCAACAGAATAACGGCTATGAGAGAAGGCTGTTTTCCTACCATCAGATCAATACAGGCAGACGTCGGATAATGCTTCAGCCATGATATTCCGCCCCCGACAAGATATATGACCGGAGGGACCGCTCCGATCAGCAGAACCGGCATCGTCGAAAGGACGAACTGGTTCAAATCCGTGATTTTTGTGGCAATAACAATACCGGACATGGTAAAAAATACCGCTGCCAAAACAGTTCCCAAAATCAGGGTAAAGATATTAGGCACATGGGCAGCCACGCCTATCACTGCCCCGACAAGCACTGAGATAATTCCCATAGAAACCGTATTGGCAGCTATGTATTCCCATTCCTGTATTGGGGAAACAGCCATTGCGCCTGGCAGGCGCTGGCTCTTTTCCAACAAAACGATTGCCCCCATAAAAAACAGCCCCATCGCTGCCGGATCTAAAAAAATAATCAAAGCGGCGATATTCTGTTCCCATTGTTCCGGAATCAGCCATAAGACCAATAAATACAGGGCTGTCAGGAGTACATATAGCAGATAAAAACCATATTTTTTTTGCAGCTTTATACTCCACAATGTCAGATTTTTCATCCTCATACCAGTTTCCTCCCTGTAACTTCCATAAATATATCCTCTAAGGAAGGTTCGCTGCTGTGGATAGAAGTTATTCTATTTGTCTGTATCAGCTCCAGCAAAAAATAATCCTGAGATATTTCGTCCATCAGGCAGGAATTTCTTTTTTCTATCTCATTCTCTTTCCATGTGTAAGATACTTTTGCCGCACCTTTCGACATAATCAGATTATGTGGTGTGTCCAATGCCTTAATGGAACCGTCCACAATAAAAGCAACCCTGTCACATAGTTCGGTGGCATCCTACATATTGTGGGTAGTTAAAAGAACTGTTTTTCCCTTTGCTTTTTCCGCAAGGATCATATCTTTCATCATGCGGCTGTTGGCGGGATCTAACCCGCTGGTAGGTTCGTCAAGGCAGAGCAGCGCCGGATCGTGCAGCAGTGCCTTAATAAAGTTCAGCCTTGCTTTCATGCCTTTCGAGTATGCTGAAACAGGCCTGTCCGCTGAATCCGTCAATCCAACCTGCTCTAATAAATCATCTATGGAGCGGACTTTCTTTTTATACAAAGATGCAAAGAAATTCAGATTTTCCCTGGCGGTCATCTTTTCATACATGGTGGAAAATTCAAAATCCACACCAATGTGTTCATAGAAGTCCTGCGAATGTGCCTTGCTGTCCTCGCCATTCACCTTTACATCACCCTGATAGGTTGGAATGATGCCCATGAGGATTTTCTGTAAAGTACTTTTGCCCGCACCGGACGGACCAAGAAAACCGAATATTTCACCTCTTTCCACAGAGAAATTCATATTCTCAATAAAAGGGATTTTTCCATAACTGAAATTTAAATCGTTTACCTGAATCATATTTCCCTTCTTTCTGACCGATAATATCACTTTGGTCAATTAAATTTATGAGAAATGGCGGCTGTATATCGCCGCCATTATCTGATCTGGAGCAGCAAGCCATATAATAACATATGGCAGGATTCATCAAATCGGTTTTCTATATTTTCACTGATCCTGCATTCATAAATCATTGATATAAAAACAGAATGCATCGCAGCGCCGAATACCATAAGGTCAGCATTTGGATTTGATTTCAAAGGTCTGAACACTTCCTCGAACATGGAATTGGAACGCTGCAGATGGCTGTAAATTACTTTTTCAGGCAGTTTTTTTGTCAATAATTCCATTTCCTCTGACTGCAGCAGGGCAAACAGCGGTTTTTGTGCAAACTTTTTCATAAGCGCAAACAGCATTTCTGATATCACTTCCGTTGGTTTGTCCGCCGCTGCCTTTGCAAACAGCCTCAGTTCCTGCTCCATTTGTCCCTGTTCGTCACTCAGCGCTTCATAGAGAAGTTCTTCCTTTGACTGATAGAACAGATAAAAAGTTCCCTTCGGTATCCCGACACTGTTTACAAGTTCATCTACGGTTGTCCGCCGGATACCATACTGCGACATACAACGCTTTGCCTCCTCACGCAGTTTAACGCGGATTTCCGTTTTTTCATTATCGGAATAACACTTTGGCATACACACCTCTTTTTGACTGATTTACCTTATGTAGTCATAATAAACTTTTTGCCATGAGCTGTCAATAGCCAGATAAGTGTATTCTTTTATCTTAGGCTGCCTTGTTTACGATCAGCAGATAATTCCGCTCGCTATAATTATGCAGATAAGATATCCCATGCCTAATAGGGCAATATCTGCCGGAGTTGCAATTACATTAATATATACAATCCGCTTCCCGTTTCCAAGATAATCTGAAACGGATAGCCCCGCCTCTGCCATTGCCTCCAGGAATGCATCCCGCTCACCGCCCCATGCACTTATCATGCTTGTTCCTCCACTGTGAATCCAGCATTTTCCCTCACTGGAGCCAGGATCTATGGAAATATTTTTAACTGCACCGCCAAATCCAGCCATAGCATGGCCCTTAACATGGGAAAGCACAGGATAATTATCATAATCTGCGAAAGCTGCGCCTACAAAATTCTCCGTCAAACGTATGCCGCCGGAAACGGGAATACTCATGGAACCGTCTTCGTTCAAAATCCGGAAATCTGCAATGGCGGTAAAACCATGATCTTCTGCAACCTGATAGTGCATAGCCGTTTGTGAACGCGATCCGCCATACGCTGTGTTGCATTCCACGATTGTTCCATCCACCGCCTGAACAACATCTTTGATCAAAGCCGGATTAAGATTCTTCCGGAGGAATCTGCTCTCTTTCGGCACATCCGGCAGACAAAAGGGCAAGGATCAGCATTATTGACAGCCATCTAAAACATTTTTATATCATTTCATTCTTTCGTTTATTCGGTATTATAAATCAGAACCAATCCACATAAGTCAGATTGGTTCTGATTAAATACAGGCTTCCCATGATATATTTCTGTACAAATACCATATTGATATCATTTACTATAACAGAAGCAGCCGCTGTTCATCCTATATATTCAAACTCTCTTTGAAAAAGCTCTCCAGCTTATCGAACGGAATTTTGTCCACATCATCATAAAGGTCAATATGCCTTGCCCTTTTCCCTGTCAACATATTTCAGAGTGCCGAGAAAATCAACCCCCGCACTGAAGTTCTCTGCAAATAAGTCAGGAGAGGATACATGCCTCGGCTCCCCGCCGCTTTCTCCCATATGGCTCGGATCAAACGCCAGCACAACGAACCCTCTCTGTACCAGCTGGTTTGCATAGACGCCGGGACCCTGCTCTTTCACGCCGCCATAAGGAGGCCCTACAACCAGGGCCGGATATTTCCCCGCTTTATCCAGATTTTGGGCCATGTGCAGATCGCCCGCAATGGTGATCCCGTAACGGTTCCGATAACGCACATGCTCCCTTGAAACATTCACTTAGTTCAAAAATGTAATTGCTCATAACGGATCTCCTTCCATATTGAAAATTCTACTCTCCCTGTTTTCACTCAAATATTCTCTGAAATCTCTGCATATTCTTTATCGAAAACCGGCTCGCACCATTCATTGGACGTATCCGCTCCTTGAATTTCAAAGAATTCAAAAAAGAATTTTGATACTCATAAATCGTGCCGCAATAAACATGGCCGCTGCCGTATTCCCATCTGCACGGGGACTTCCATTCAATACTAAAATGTTCATTCTTCCCTCCCTATTCATCATTGAAACGCTTCAAGGGAAAGCGTTATCTCTGTTTCTTCCCCACTTAAAACCGTTTCCAGCTCTGACGCATCCTCATCTAATATTTCGCCAAGCCTTGTGTACGCCCATGAATTGGAGCCGTAAAAAATGACGATCTGATTGCCATTATACAGGCAGATATCCCCCGCATGGGTAGTCGTCTGACTGTCATTTCTCGGAAGTTTGGTGCCAAGGGAACATACCTTTTCGAAGCCCCCATAATTGGAAGCCGATATCGTCAGCGGTTCACCCGCCAAAAGCTTCTTTAAGGCTTCTGCCGATTCATTATCCTCCAAAGCAGCTGTCAATGTGCTTTGCCCTACTTTTATATAAAGCTGATCTGTTTTCACTGTATCATCCTCCACGCCGACTGATTCCGGCTCTGTTTCCGTTTCCTCCGCATCGGCCGATTCCAGCTCTGGTTCTGTTTCCAGTTCCAGGGCATTATCCTCTTTAGGACTGCTGTTAGTATCGAACACTTCCACATCCTGTATTGTGCCGCTTTCACCGCCTTTTGCATTATTCCCGCAGGCCGCTGCGACAAGCGGCAAAAGCAGTACCAAAATAATTACTATGTACCTTTTCACTCCGACAGCCTCCCATTTAATTATCATATCGTTCTTTCAGGTATTCCAAGATATGCGGTATTACATTCCACAACCGTACCATGCACATATTCCACCACAGGCTTCCAAAAATCCGGACGCAGGAAGTTCTGATTGCCCTCTTCCCCCGAATGGACTTTAACCGCAACTTTACCCGGTAGTTCTTTCCCCGCTGCCCGATAAAGCTCAACCACCTTTTCAGGAGTAATTTCTTTTGAAAAATATACCTTTGACCTCATGCCCGCTTCCTCCTATTTTTCTGATACAAATGCAGAACTACAAAAAAGTCCTTATAAATACGGTTACTCCAAATACTGCCAGAACAACCCCAAACACCCGGTCCATATGCCGGAGCCTATGGTTCCCTGTCTTTTCCTTAGCGAATACCACTACCGCTGAAAGCAGGCACCACCAGATACAGGTTCCTATAAACACTCCTGCCACAAGCTGTATTCCGTCAGCCAATCCTGTCTTTCCGGTAATCCCAAAATAGGAAAAAGCAAACAGGAACGTGAGAATTGCCGCAGGATTGGTAATACCCACCGCAAAGGAGGACAGAAACATCTTTATTCCTCCCATCGGTTCCTCCAAAACAGCCTGTTCTTTTCTCCCAGAAATCAGCCGCATCCCCATTGCCAAAATCAGACTGCCCCCCAGGATATTGATGACCGTCTGGCATTTCAAGAGAAAATCTGAAACAAACGTGATTCCAAATGCACCGCAAATTGCATAAAAGCAGTCCGCAACAGATGAGCCAAGCCCCGTTTTTAAGCCCGCCCCGAAACCATAGCTAAACGCCCTCTGTGCCGCCATTGTCCCTACCGCACCCGCAGGAATCCCAAAAAGAAGGCCTGTCAAAACTCCTTTCAGCAGAAAACTCCCAGCCACTGTATAATCTCCACCTTTCAGGCACAATCACTTTTTGGTGCAGGATTTTTTTCTCCCTGCCTGCTAATAACCACTTCGCCCTTTGCATTTTCATCATCCATGATGATTTCCTCTACTGCCGGTACACAGATCCGCCCGGACGAAGGATTCTTTATGCTGATAACGAACGTTGTAACCGTTGCCTCAACCTGGGATTTTTCAAAGGCCAGATCCGTGTCGATCATTTCACAGTCCACCAGCTTCAGGTTTTTACAATAACACAGTGGCTGTGTCCCGATGATCTTACAGTTTATCAATGTCAGCCCATCGGAATACCATGCCAGGTATTCCCCTTTCACCACGCTGTTTTTCACTGTTACATTCTCGGAATGCCAGAACGCATCCTTTGTATCAAAATTACAATTCTCAAATGTGGCATTACGGATATACTGGAAAGAATATTTCCCCCGAAACTGCACATCCTCAAAATACAGGTTTTCAGAACGCATCATGAAATACTCACTCTGCGCCGCACAGTGCCGCATTTCTATATTGCTCACCGACCAGCCAAACTCCGGGGAAATGACGTCACAGTTTTCAATCACAACATCGCTGCACTCCCGGAGAGCCTTGATCCCGTGCATCCTTGTATCCGTAATCCTGATATGATCGGAATACCACAGCGCCGCCCTGCAAAGTTCCGTCATTTCAGCATCCCGGATTGTCAAGCCGTGGTCATGCCAGAAAGGATAACGCAGGTTGAAAAAACAATGCTCCGTCTCTATGTCCTGTCCTTCCTTAAATGCACTCTCCCCGTCAGCCGGACCGTCAAAGGAACAGTTTCTCACAATCACTCCATTACTTCCATAAAGCGCCCTTTCCATATCAAAAGTCTGATTCTCAATCACTTTCATTCTGCGATTACCTCCCCGATTTTTTAATATCTGCCCTGTTACGGTCAATCTGATAAACAAGATAATCCAGACAGTCTATCTGTTTTTCTTCTTTATGCACCCTGTCCAGGATACATTTCCTGTGCTCCTCCATCAGCCGCAGCTGACCGTTTAAATCACCCTGATCCATGCAATTCATAAAACGCTCAATCGTTTCCTGATCACATCCGGCATCTTTCAGGTTCTGGATCACATCTTCCTCCGAATTATAGCCTATTGTCTGTGCCAACATCATCCACTTGCCATCCTTCCCCTCTGTCTTTTTAATCTCCATCACAAGGGATTGCCCTTTCCTACAGTCCTTAATTTGTTTACCTTTCGGCAATCCCTATACTGATAATCTTATTTCCCCAGCCTTCCAGTACCGGGTTGTTTTCAACGGTCTCAATAAATTCATCCGTAGCATCAAAATAACCTACAGGCGTGTATTCCGCCGAAACTTCCGCATCATGATAAAACAGAATGATACGGTTAGGTTCAGAATAATAGACTTCTCCTGCCTTTTCTGACGTGATTTCTTCCGGTGCAGACGGTATCTCATAACGGCTGGGGATATCATAATACTGCATGACTTCCCAATTATCAAAGTCGTCATAATGATAGATTGGCAAGTTCCAGCTGCTGCTTCCCACATGCCCTGCGATTGCCGCCGCTGTATCATTGTCATAAAGGTACAGCGTAAAGGACTTCCCTTCATACCCAAACTGTGCCGTCAGCTCTGCCGCCTGTTTGTCCATATCTTCTTCTGCCGCAGAACTGTCCTCTGCCGACACATCTTCTGAGGGCGGAGCAGAAATATCACTGCTTTCTGATGAATTATCCCTTACAGATGCAACCGAATCATCAGAAGAATTGTCCTGTGACGGATTGGCACAGCCGGCTAACATTACTCCGGATACCAATACTAAACTGAATACTGTAAATAACCTCTTTTTCATGGTGAATCACTCCTATGTTTTTTTAACTTATTTTGTAATTTCTTATCTAAGCGCTATTATAGTCACCGCCGCTTTATATATCAAATACTTAATTTCAATATATTTGTATAGAAAAAAACTATGCAAATTTATTCGTCTCTACAAACACTTAAAGTTGACTCCGGCATCGCGCATCAAAAGTCAATTTTGCTTCCATTAAGCAATAAGAAAAAGACAGAATTTCCGTTTCTGTCTTTTTCTAAAAATATCCTCTTATTTATAAATTCTGTGAAAAAAATTCTTTTGGTTCAGACGCATTTCCATAGATCGTCTGGCTGTACTCTAACGAATATACATCTGGAAAAAATACCAGACTATGTCACAGGCTGCCAACCCCTTTATAACTGAACTGGAAAAAATTGAGTGCAGGACTTACAACCTTGAGGATAAAACACAGTTTTAACCTTGCATCAGAATGAAAGCCGCCAGTTTCCCGGTCTTCATTCTTCCGGCAACAAGCCATGAAAAAACAGAAAACAGTCCGGTTATGACCAGTACGGGAAGCAGCATATTCCCAAGCGTCTGTCCGGATATGAAGTTACTAATCCCAAACAGCCGAAGAAGCGCCGCCACAAGCGGGTCGGTAAACCATGCACTGAAAATCATGCCAGCCACAGCCCCCATCATGGAAACAATCCCAAACCGCAGGGCAAAAGAAATGCGGAGCCTTCCGTAAGGCAATCCCAACGTCCTGTAAATCCCCAGGTCCTTCTGCTCCATAACAAGAAGCCTGCTTCCTGTCAATGCTGTGATTACCAATATCACGACCGCCGTAATTCCATACATAAAATACATTAAAAGATCCATTGCGGAAAGGATGCCATAGAGTCCCGGCCACGAATTTTCATGGAGATACACATCCCCTCCATATGCTTCATCAAGCGCCTGCATCACTTCTGCCTGCCGCCCTGCATCCTCCAGAAAATAATGGGTACACCACATATTGGAAGTCTCTTTCCCTATTTTCCGATAACCCTCCCTGCTCAGGCCCACATTTGCCCCCATATCATTGGCACACTGGTAAATGCCGGATACTTTATATGCAGAAGCCCCAAGTCCGGCACTGACTAAAACCGTGTCCCCAATCCCTGCATCCAGATCAGCTGCGACAAATTCCGTCAGTACAATCTCATCATCCCCGGTACAGGTCTTTCCCTCCAGCAGATGGAATCGTTCCGGCTCTGTGATGACATTGGCGGTATAATCCACGCCTTCCACTGTGACGTTTGGCATGGCAAGCATATACCGGTCTGTAATATCCGTATAGGAACGAATCATCTGTTCTACATCCTCGTTTGTCGTCTCCCCCACAGGCTGTGCCGCAATATGCAGATCCGATGGATTAAAGGCATCCATCAGTCCCTTTCCATCCGGTCCAAGCCACGCATCCATACGCCCAATTAAAGAAACAAAAAATGTAAGAAATAATGCTACAAGACAGACTCCCATATAGCGCATCCTCCCCATAAAAATCTGGCGCAGAGCCAGCCAGAAACCAAATCCTCTCTGGTAGACAGGGGAAAAGCGGCTCTTCCTTCCCGATTCTTTTCTATCTTCCCTGCGTATCTCTTCCATTGGGGTGACTTTCTCTATTCCTGCCGTTTTCAAAAGTATAAAGACGGTCAACAGACACAGCACGGTCAGAAGAGCCAGCAGACAACTCCCCATAGAAAGACCCGACGGAATCAAAAGCCCGGTAGTGGTCAACGTCATACGGCTAATCATCTGCACCGCAGGCAAAGCCGATAAAACACCAACGGTCATCCCCCATAAAACAGGCGATAAAAACAGAAACATCTGTATCTTCTGCAGCTTTCCGGTGGTAAACCCTATCGTTTTCAAAATTCCCGTATCTGTCCTATCCTGCTCTAAAGAACTGCTGATGCTATGCCCCAAAACTACCAGGGAAACCATGAGAAGAACAAGGGCAAAAGCCAAAAACAATCCGGTAAAGACATTCTGTAACGTCAGCATAAAGCCGGCAATTGCGCTGTCAGAATGTGTAAACTCCACATATTGCGTAAACTCCGTACTGTTGTTCAGTGCAGCATTTAATTCCGATGCTGACAACCCTCCTGAAATCTCCTGAAAAATATGCAGCATATATCCGTCACGGGCAAGACCGTCAATTCCTGCTCCGGCAATTATCCCGGCAATCTCGTCATGGTCCTGTCTGCAGATTAGGAATCCTTTCATCCCAATCATGGAACTGCCCATAAAGGGATCCTCAAACCATCCTTTTACCACAAAGGACTTCTCCACACTGTTACGCGCAATCCGAAAACGAATCTCATCCCCAATCTCTATGCCAAACATGGACTGCATGGACGGTGATACATAAATTTCCCCCGGTCCTATTTCCGCGCTTCCAATCCGGTATCTTGCCATATCCTCTGTAAAAATCTTATAAGGATACTTCTCCGGCTCATATGTAATAAGCTGTCCCTCACTGTCCGACTGTTGTCCGTTTACCTCATATTCCGAAAAAATAACCGGCTGTATGCCTGTCTGCCCGGTTTCCGGAAGCGCATCTATCCCGTCTGCCAGTCTTTCTATGTCAGGGACGCCGGATACCCATGCGGTGATTTCTCCAAATCCGAGCCGTTTCATCTCACCATGCACATAGTCTCCTGCATTTCTCCACACGGTCAGAGCGGACAACAGCGTAAGTGACAGGAGCAATATTAAAATAAAAATTCCTGCCAGACTCCCCCTGTGCCGCCTGCTGAACGCAAGCCATAATGTTTTTATCTCCATTTTCTCACCGCCCTACCAGGACAAAGCGGAAAGCCATTCATTTAATTTATTTTCCCGCTCTCTTGCATCCGTTTCCCGATAAATTCCCATTTCCATCTCATCCAGTATCTTTCCATCTTCCAGATACAGAACTCTTGTCCCACGAATCGCCGCTTTTGTATCATGTGTCACCATCAGGATACTCTGGCCATTCCCGGCAAGCTCCGTCAAAAGGTCAAGCACCTCGTCCGTACTACGCTTATTTAAAGCTCCCGTGGGTTCATCCGCAAACAAAATCCCCGGTCCGTTGATGACTGCCCTTGCGATTGCCGCTCTCTGCGCCTCCCCTCCTGAAACCTCAGACGGGAATCTGTCCTTTGCTTTTTCCACCCCCATCCGGTTCAGCAGTTCCTCCGCTTTCTTCCGCACTGCTTTCGTGTCTTTTCCCTGATCCAGATACCCGGCTACCGCCACATTCTCAAACAGACTTAGGACACTGACAAGGTGAGTCTGCTGGAAAACAAAACCAAATTCATGGGAACGCAGGCGCGCCATCTGCCGCTCCTTATATCTGCTAATCTCCTCTCCCTTATACAACACTTTCCCTGCCGTGATGCTGTCCATGCCGCTTAAAGCATACAGCAGGGTTGATTTCCCTGCCCCGGAAGAACCCATGACCACCGTAAAATCACCTTTATAAATATCCACATCAATCTCTTTCAAAATCTGCTCTTTTCCCGCCCCTTGCCGGAACTGCTTACACAATCCTTTTGCTGAAAGCAACACCTCTTTCATACTGCCGTCTCCTTCCTGTCTGCCGGACAGTCCGCCAGAAATTCAAAAGCCGCCGTGTCTATCCTGCAGAACTGATAATCCCTAAGTCCCTTGATACAAAAACCCTCTATAGCCAGCGGATGCAGAAAATCCCTGTTCCCTGCGCCATCTTCAAACCAAAGCATATCCTCATCCCGCCCCAGCACTATTTCCGCCCTGCCAAACGGACTGTTTTGAACCGGCTCTTTTAAAACCAGACGATCAGATATCCTGTAACGAATCAACGGCTGAGTAAAATTATAGAGTGATGTCAGATACATAGCATCCTCTTCCACTTCAACCACATTCATATCGTCAAACAGGATCATCCCATCTTCCTTCCCCGTTTCCACGCCAATGGCAAGAGCTTCGCTGGCGCCATAAAAATTGATGACCTCCGCATAGAAAACTGTCTCCAGAAAATGCCGAAGCCCGCTTCCCAACGGCTCCCCGCAGGAAATTACCCGTATCACATCCATTTCAATCTCTCCACTTTCCACAAGCTCCCCCAATATTTTGATGGCCGAGGGATAACCAATGATTATGTCAGGTTTGAATGTGCGGATGTCCTTTACCCATTTTTCCAGCGGTGTATTGATATCCAAATACATCTGCCTGGCTCCTACCCCGTCTATTCCGTCACCCACAGCCATTGCCCCGCCATAGCGCCCCGTGGTGGCCGCAATATAGACAATCCTCGGCTTTCCTGCCAGCAGCTTTACTATCTGCGGCATGGACATATCCCACAATGCGCCCCGTATGATCCCAGGAAGCATCTGATTCCATGCTTTCTCATCATAGACAAAATATCCCGGTTTCCCAGTGCTGCCGGAAGAATGCACAATGTGATAACCCCGGAATGTCTTTTTCTCTCTGTTTCCTTCCGTATCAAATTTACGAATTTCATCCTGTGTCAGACCAGGCGTTGTCACCAATTCGTCAAAGTGTTCCAGCAATACCTTTTTATCAATCGTTGGAAACGCAGACAGCGGAAGTGTGGAAAGCTGTTCCCATCTGATTCCGGCATTTTCAAACGCATTCCTGTAATATTGGGAATGCTCCCATGCAAACCGGAGCAGTTCCCGAAGTTTCCTGTCCTGGAGCTGTTTCATCTGTTCTACAGATTTTCTGGTATTTTGTTTCAGCCTGCACAAATCAAGCAATACTCTTATAGCATTCATGAACTTTCAAATCCTTCCTTCTGTTCGATTGTGAATGTATATCCCTGCTCGTAGTTTTCACGATGATAATAGACCGCCTGATCGGTTGTCTGGTTAAAAACAATACTCCATTCTGTAGATTCAAACTCTCCGAAATTCCCCTTACTCACACTGCTCAGTGCATCACGGACACCTTCCATGCTCATTGTCCCGCTTTCTTCCAATCGTTCCATCAGCATATCATAACGGGTATGGGACTGTGCCGTCCCAATGCCATTCTTTTCTCCCTCTGCAAGATAGAAATTTGTCAGCACCGGTGTTTCCATCACTATCATTTCATTCCCTATATATTCAACCGCCATGCTTTTTCCGGTGGCATCCGCCAAGGCAAAATGAACCATCATCCCCATAGAAGCGTGCATATCATATTGTTCCAGCAGTGCCAGCGCCTCGTCCACGGTTGCCGCCTTATCCAACAACAGACGGATCGCTGTAGTGGTCGTAATATCCGGCTTTTCCGTATCCTGTTCGATTGTGGCCGAATCCTGAATCATGTTGACGGACACCGCAAGCCCTTTTTCGTTCATACCGTCCAAGGGCGCATACAATGCGGCGAGTGTCTTAATCCCGTCCTGTTTCATCGCTATGCCAGCCAATCCTCCCTGGCTGATAAAATCCAGATTGACCGTGGAAACGGATGCATATCCGTTTTCAGGATAGGACAGGACTGCCATGGCATTACAATGATTCCAGTCAAAATTCCGCCCAAACAGGAATTCGCCGTCTGAAGTCCGGACTGCAATCGTGCTGCATCCAAAAATGTTTCCGTTAAAACCTATATCTGTGCCGAACAGCAGATTCTCCGTCAGGAAACTGACCACTTCCTGATCTGACGAAGCCCCGCCCTCTGAAAGAAACCTGTCAAAACCATAATCGCCGTCATAGCGGACAGCAGAAAAACCTTTCTCCAGTTCCATGATTTCTCCGGTGGGGATAATATTTGTTTCTTTTGTTTCCTTAGAGTCCGTTTCCCTGTCAACACTTTCCATATTCTGTTCACCTTTTTCCGTTACTGCTTTATTCTCACTACAGCCAGTCAGGGAAAAGATTGTCAGTAAAATCAATACCATCCATATATTTCTTCTCATTGGAAAACCCCCAGTCCCTTATCTGAATCCAGTGTAACATTACAGCCTTAAAGTAACAAATACTTATATCTAATACACTTGTATAATTGAAACCTATATTATTTCATGTTATACTTGTACAAAGATTTGATACCGTGTTATAAAAATTTAACTGGGAGGATATCCAGGTTGAAAAATAAGCCTGATAGCTTATTTTTCAACCGGCAATTTGAGTCAGAGCCTCAAATATGCCTTGATCGCAGCCGGGAATTTGAAATTCCCGGCGCGATGTCATCGCAGTAAACTGCTCTGACATGGAGGATTATGTTGAAAAATAAGCCTGATAGCTTATTTTTCAATCGGCTATTTGAGTCGGAGCCTCAAATATGCCTTGATCGCAGATGAGAAATCGCCTGCGCGAATTTCCCGTCGCCTCTTCGCGACAAGTCGCTCAGAAATGGAGATTAAGATGGAATTAAGAGTGCTTCAATATTTTCTTGCTGTTGCCAGAGAACAAAGTATTGTCCGGGCAGCCGAGTCCCTGCACCTTTCCCAGCCTACCCTTTCCACACAGATTAAAGCCATGGAAGAGGAACTGGGGAAACAGCTTTTGATCCGCGGAACAAAAGGTTCCAGAAAAATTACACTTACAGAAGAAGGAATGATCCTGCGAAAACGTGCAGAAGAAATTTTGAATCTTGTACAGAAAACGGAGAAAGAAATTGCCCTTTCTGACCAGATTGTGGCGGGTGACGTCTATATTGGAACCGGTGAAACGGATGCCGTCCGCCTGATTGCAAAAACCGCCAAAAGCCTGTACGAAATTTATCCTGATATCCATTACCATATCGCAAGCGGAAACGCAGAATTTGTGTTGGAGCAGTTAGAAAAGGGATTGATCGACTTTGGAATTATATTTGATACCGTTGACCAAAATAAATATAATGAGATAAACATTCCTTATAAAGACATCTGGGGCGTACTGATGCGCCGTGATTCCCCTCTTGCCCAGAAAGAATCCATTACCCCTGAAGATCTGCCGGACAAGCCTCTCATTGTATCGCGCCAGGGAAACAGCTTTGGCGCATTGGCTTCATGGATGGGTGTTGAAATATCCGATCTGGAAATCGTTGCAACTTATAACCTGCTTTTTAACGCTTCCTTAATGGTAGCAGAAGGATTGGGGTATGCAATCGGCTTTGACAGAATCATCAACACCTCCGGGAACAGTAATCTCTGCTTTCGTCCTCTCTCCCCCAAAAAGGAAGCTGAGATGAGTATTATTTGGAAAAAATACCAGATTCTTTCCAAAGCATCGGAAAAATTCATAAATAAACTAAAAGAAATCGCAGAAATGTATCAGGAATCAACAGATACATAATATTTTGTCACATATTATACCTTTGGGCAAACTGTTCCGGATACCCTGCAGCTCTCCTTTTCGTGTCTTGCTATATTCATTATAGTAAAATCACTTCGATATACAACGAATTTTATCATTTTTGCATAGCATTACATTGTAATTATTTACTTTTTATATACTTTATCTGCTTTACATATGTATAACATTATATTTTCTTTATTATAAAGACTTTTATGATATTTTTTCATATCAAAATCTGGCGCGGCCTGCCCTTGACATCTTTTGGGAATTCCTGTAAGATATAGTCGCTTGCTCGGAGGGCGGATCATTCAGAACGAAATGAGAAGCCGGATAAGGCACGGACTGAGATGTCCGGAACTTATCCGGTTTTTTGTGTTTTGGAACTATGATAAAAGGAGTAACAACGGGAATGAATCAACTGAATGAATTTATAGAAGGTAAAATTGTAAGACCGCTGATCAGATTTGCGCTTCCGATCCTTCTGGCGCTGTGTCTGCAGTCCCTGTATGGAGCGGTCGATCTGCTGGTGGCGGGGCGGTTTGGAACATCGGCGGATGTATCCGCAGTCGCAACAGGAAGCCAGATGATGCAGATGGTCACATCTATTATTGCAGGCCTTTCCATGGGAACCACCATCCTCGCAGGCCAGGCCATCGGCAGAAAACATGATTCGGATGCCGGCGACATTATCGGAAGCAGTATCTGTTTCTTTTTTGTACTGGCAATTGGGATCACAGCCGCCATGCTCCTGATCACACGGCCCTTTACGTCCATCATGCGCGCGCCTGCAGAAGCTTTTTCAAAAACGATGGGCTATGTGAGGATCTGCTCCGCAGGAACAATCTTTATCGTAGCCTATAATGTGCTGGGAAGCATCTTCCGGGGGCTGGGCGATTCCCATACCCCCATGTTCACGGTGGCTGCCGCATGCGTCTTCAACATCGCCGGTGACCTGCTGTTTGCAGACGTATTTGACCTAAAGGCGGAAGGCGCGGCGCTTGCGACCGTTCTCGCCCAATGCTTCAGCGTGATCTTATGCATTCTGATGGTCAGAAAGCGGGGTCTTCCCTTTCCTTTCGGGAAGAAAAATATACGCTTCCATAAAACATTTATCGCAAAGATCATGAAGATCGGACTGCCTGTTGCTTTGCAGGACGGCCTTGTGAATATATCCTTCCTCGCGATCGCCTCCATCGTAAATACGCTGGGAGTCACCGCCTCTGCGGGCGTCGGGGTCGCGGAAAAAATATGCGCTTTTATCATGCTGGTGCCCTCTGCTTTTTCCCAATCCCTTTCCGCTTTCGCAGCCCATAATGTGGGAGCCGGCAGAAACAATCGGGCAAGAAAATCCATGCTCTGCGGTATGTGTGCATCCCTGCTGGCCGGGATTGTCATGGCATACCTGGCGTTCTTCCACGGCAGCATCCTGGCGGGAATCTTTGCAAAAGAAGAAGGCGTCATTCTGGCGGCGGCGGACTCCATCCAATCACACAGATGCGTTATGATTTGAACGACGCCTTCAGAATGATTTGTCAAGGATATAATGAATCTTTCCAAAGTCAGTTGATTTATCGTTTTACTTCAGCAACAGGAAAACCGAATATGTCTACCCGTTTGGCAGCGATTATCCTCTAACATGCAAGCATGCTTTCCTCGCTAACGCTCATTATATCATATTCATTTCTCACATACGACATATAGTATTCCCTGCTTTTTATTCCACCCATTCGTCATCCTCTATCCAGTCATCCTCTGCATTCCATTCGTCATAATCCAGCCAATCATCTTCCGTCGGGACATCAGCAGAAGCGCTCTGAGGAGTTTTTGCAGCCGGCTCTGGTTCTTCCCAGTCTTCGTCCTCTATCCAGTCGTCCTCGTCAAAATATCCGTCGTCAGATTCTTCCTCTTCTTTTTCTTCCGAATACGGTAAATCCCTTCCCGGCATATTATCTGTTTTTGGCGTAATATCATTTTCCACATCACCTTCTACATCAATTTCATCATTTGTCGCGTATTCTTCCACCTCCTCCTCTTCTTCATCCTCATATTCTTCCTCTTCACCCGCTTCCCGCCTTTTTTTCAGGAAGAAGAAAATGCCATATCCGGCGACAATCAGAAGCATACAGATGAACACTCCCGCAATAATCCAACGCGTTACAGGATTTACCGTCTCGTCATCAAAAGACACCCCCGACATAGACTGATCGCTCACGACAATAAGATAACAGGATGCATGCTCAAACCTGAGGCTTGCAACGCCATCGGAATCGATGATTGCATCACAGATAAACTCCAATGTTTCCGTTTCCGGAGCGTAGTAAAATAAATTTGCATATTTTCCACTGTATTCTTTTCCGAGCGCAATATGCAGGACCGGTTCAAAGGCGAACATTCCCTGATGCGCCAGCGTAATCTCCAAATATTTATTTCCGTCGATAACCGTCGATATCAATTCCTGCGGCACATTGTCTGTTCCAGGCTCGACGCCCATATCCACTTCCGATATTGTGCTCTCGTCAATGGAATCCACATCGATGCTCCATGTAACAGCGCCGCCCATATCCAGCAGTAAATCAAAATTCTGCGTTTTGGCCATCTGCATTTTTTCTGTCGTTAAAATAGTCGTATCTTCCATCGGAATCATAACAGCAGGCCTGAAATACTCCTGTTCCGCCGGCTGTCCCGCATTTTCCGCCTCCGCTTCGGATGAAGTATTTTCCTCCGCGTTATTTGTGCCGCCATTGTTTCTTTCCGATACGGCAGAGGATTGTGTATTTCCAGTCGTTGCGGACGGCAGTGACGCTCCAGTCGTTGTATCCCCGGATACCGCACTCCCGGCTGCTATATTTCCAATCGTCTCAGACGAAGATGTATTTCCGATCGCTGCATTTCCTGCAGCCGCCGGATGTTGGGCGTTCCCATCAGAAACCCTTTCCTGCGGTATGCCGTCATAATCAGAACCGCTGCTATTATCCGTTCCGCTGTCGGTATCACCGGAACTGACGCCGTTTCCATCCTCTGTTTCCGTTCCGCCGCCGGAATTGTCAGATCTGCCGGGATTTCCAGCGTTTCCGGAATTTTCAGAATTATCAACAGTCCCGGCGACGACGCCATTGCCATCTCCACTTTCGAAACTGCCCGCATTCCCAGGATTGTCAACGTTTCCGGCGCCAGCACTGCTCTCGCTTCCCGTACTCGTTCCGCTTCCGCCAACCGTCCCGCCATTTCCGCTCGTTCCGCTTCCACCAGCCGTCCCGCCATTTCCTCTCGTTCCGCTTCCGCCAGCCGTCCCGTCATTTCCGCTCGTTCCGCCGCCATTTCCGCCGGATGGCTGCCCGGATTCCTTTTCTTTTACCTGCACGATAACCGGAATATGCCTTACGATATAATAATTGTTCTCATCCGGATTATAGATTACATAAAACGTATATTCGCCGGCATCCATCAGCACCGTCTCCGTATCGCTCTCCCACGAAAAGCCATCCGGAAGCGCAATGCTTCCCAGCGTCTCCCCGTTTTTTATCTCCAGCCCTGTCGGCACATGGCACTCCGGAACCGTTTTCGTCACCGTGAAGCTGATATTCTTCGTAATCGCATTATATTTCGTTGTATCCGCCGGCGTATAGACCGCCGCATAAGACGGCGTGCCGACCGAAAGCACGATATCTCCATTCATCCATGCCCATCCGGACGGCAGAGCGACATCCGATAATTTGATGCCCTCCCGGTAAGTAACCGGAGACAGTACCGGCGTCGATACGACCGGATCCGCCTTCACCACCGTAACCGTACAGCTCGCGCTGCTGGCGCCGTTTCTGGCACAGGTAATTATCGTATCCCCCGGCGCCAGAGCCGTAACTTTTCCCTGCGCATCGACGACTGCAGCAGCCGGATTGCTGCTGGTAAAAGTCATATCCTCCATATGGTCTGCTTTGGAACCGTTCACACAGGGAACCAGCGTTACGCTTTTATCCACTTCCAGACTGCTGACGCTCGTCCTGTCCAGCGTGATCACATCCGTCTTTTCCGGCGGCGCGCAGGCTGAAGCAGGCATATTTTCATATACCGGAATCTTAAAGTCAAAGCGACGCTCCAACACACCCGCCTTCTGATATGCCTTATAAATCTTAGAAGCTTCGTAGCAGGGCGCCTCTATATTCTGCATATATTGGTGTGTATAATTAGCATATTTCCCGCTGGCAACATTAAATTTTTCCAGATAGAGCGTATCCTGTCCGAACAGAATATACTGATTTCCAATAATTTTCGCCCCGCCATATAATGAGGCATATCGCGTATTCCAGCCCTCCATCTTCGCTTTTGAAAGCCCTCTTCTGATGGTTTCCGCGTCGCCTGTTCCCGATGCGCTGACATTAAAAAAATTATAATATCCTTCATAACCCGGATATGTTCCCGATATCAGGGCCGAACTTCCTCTTACACCCTGCTCCTGCAGCACCCTGGACGCCAGATGAAAGGAACTGACTCCAACCTCCTGTCCGATCGCCGTAAAAGCCTGCGCATAGGTCCTTCCGTCACCGGGAATCGCGGAAGCCATAAAAGAACCGTTCAGCATTTCCTGCACCGCGTCCGTCGTATGATAAGAGCTGTTATAAATCAAATGCTCAAACTGGAAAATATGAGACTCGTCCAGAAAATTCCTTGGATCCATATAATATTTTATAATCCCTTCGGAAGCATAGCTCCATCCGTACTGCGGCGCACTCCCGTTCTGCCACGAACCGGACCCGCTGCTCGAAATCCAGCTTTTATCCCCCAATTCGCCGGCGATTGCTGTATTCCAGTCAAGACCCGTATCCATCCTGATAAAAGTCCATTCGGGATGCTTTTCTTTTAAAGCATAAAGCGCATTCTGATAAGAGGCCGGAAACTGGTCGATGTCGGAATAGCCCGCCGAAAATGCCATCACCATCGGCACGGCGGATAAGTCCAGATAAGTTTCCTCCCAACGGGCGAAATCCTCGTCCGAAGTCGCAAGATATTCTCTTTCCACATAGCCCCTGTACTCCGCGCCATTCTGATACAAAAGCACCTGATACCAGACGCCGCCATACTCGTCCATTTCCACATCCGTAATCTGCACAGACTGTCCGCTGACGACTGTATGGACTGTCCCGCCGTCATAGGAAGGCGACTCCTTGACCTCATATTCATCGCATAGATAGACGGATGCGAGTACCGCTTTCTTTTGTATCATCTGATAGAGACTGCTCTTTGCCTCCTCCGGATTTTGAAGGACGCCGCCTGCCTGCGGCACTTCAACCGTAATGACGGGCATTTCGACGCTGTCTTTTACCTCCTCCGCAACCGCATACTGCGTTTCGTCCCATTTCGGATAAAAAAGATAACACGGCTGTTCAGTCGCATCGAAATCCTCTTCGCATTCCCACGTTACCGCCAATTCCACAGCTTCCTCTTCTCCGTCCAGCCACACCGGAACCGTCTCCGGAAAAAAGCCCGGCAATTCTTCCAATGCAGGCTTATACATACAGGGAAAATAAGAATCTTCTTCGGCAAGCGCTCCAAATGCCACGATATATTTCACGGAAGCCGTATCTTCTGTTTTCGGCAGAGATCCTTCTTCCGGCCGGGATATCTCTTCCGGCTGGGTTACCTCCTCTGTCTGCTTCTCCTCTTTTGGAAGAGGTAATTCCTCCGGCCCGGACATCTCCGCCGCCAGAACGACGCATGGCTGTAAAAAGGCCATCCACGCCGCCATCATATAGGATAAAATTTTAAGGGTTCTTCCCGTATGTCCTTTTTTTCTCATTGGTACAAAAATCCTTTCCATATTATGTCAACGTAACTACTGTATCATTACACGATGCATTATGTCAACTACGATAAAATGCGCAGACACCACTGTCTGCGCACTCCCTTTATCTTGCCAGCATTTTGTCGATTTCTTCTATACCCCGTTCCAGCTGATTGTCAACCCCATCGTCATAATAGGCGTCTCCGTCAAATTCGCATACGATATCCGGCTCGATACCAATGTTATGGATATTACTGCCTTTAGGCGTATAGTACGCGCTGACAGTCAGCTTTAACGCCGTCCCGTCGGTAAGAGGCAGTATCCTCTGTACGATACCTTTTCCGAAAGTCGTCGTGCCGATCAAAATACCTTTGTTATAGTCTTTTATCGCGCCCGCCAGAATTTCCGACGCGCTGGCGGAATTACCATTCACCAGAACGACCAACGGTATCTGTATCTCATGGCCGCCGTCGCAGCTGTATTCCACACGCTCCCCGGAACGGTCCTCCGTATAAACGATCAATCCCTCTGGCAGAATCTGTCTCGCAATGTCCACGACTGCCGAAAGACTTCCTCCCGGATTGCTCCGCAGATCGAGTATCAGGCCCGCCGCGCCTTCCTTCTGCACCTGTTCCATCGCTTCATTGAACTGATTCACAGTCACATCGTCGAACTCTGTTATCTGAATATAACCGATATGGCCTTTCAGCATTTCGCATTCGACGGTGGGAGATTCTATCTCCTTTCTGACTACGTCCATTTCCAGATAATCGCTTTCTCCCTCCCTGTAAATCGTCAGATGTACGGTCGTTCCTTCTTCGCCTTTGATCCGGGAGACAATTTCAGTCAAATCGAGTCCCTGTGCAGATTCCCCGTCGATTTCATAGATAATATCGTTTTCCCGCAGCCCGGCATCCTGCGCCGGCGTATTTTTAATTACGCCGTTAATCTTTCCGAAACCCGTCGTCTTATCAAGGCTGATATATGCGCCGATGCCATAATAAATGCCCTCCGTATCCTGCATCATCTGCTTCCACTCTTCCGCCGTATAATACACGGAATAAGGATCTCCCAGAGACGCGACAACGCCGGCATACATCCCTTCTATCATTTCGTCCGTATTAATATCTTCTTCCTGATAATAATATTCCCCGATTACCTTCTCAATTGCTTCCAGCTTGGCTATGGAATCATCATTGACAACATTCTCCGCAGCCGTTTCCTCCGTACTCGCCGGCCTCGCCTTTCTGTGCTGCATCACATCGGCTAACCGGATTCCGACGAAAACACAGCCCGCCGTCAATACGCTGATGATAACGCCGGTCAGCAGACCGACAAGAAACATTTCCTTCGTCTGCCGGGATTCCTGTTTCAGCCCGTTCGTATCCAAATGATTCCCCGCTCCCTGATTCATTTCATTATTACTACTATATCCATAATTATCCAAAATCATTCATCCCCATTTACCCATATTTTACTGCAAGTAATTCCACGGACTCACATAATTGCCGTTCAGACGCACGCTGAAATGGAGATGCGGGCCCGTCGAACGTCCCGTGCTTCCCACAGCCGCAATGTTCTGGCCCTTATAAACGGAAGCCCCCTTCGATACATACAGCGCGGAACAATGCATATATATCGTATACAAGCCGTTTCCATGATTGATCATAATATAATTTCCCATAGACGAGCTGTAATCAGCGGCTACCACATCGCCGTCATAAGCGGCATAAATGGGCGTACCGCCGGGCGCCGCCAGGTCGATGCCGTTATGAAATTTTTCAACCCCTAATGTCGGATGTATCCGGTTCCCGTAATCATCCGACAATCTCCGATAGCCCGGACAGGGATTGGCGAACACCCCTCCGTCATAGGACCTGGCGTTGGCGTTTTCAGCCGCCAGTCTCGCTTTCTCTTCCGCGACCGCCTTTTCCAACGCTCTGATTTCCGCATTTTCAGCCGCTATCATATCCTCATACTCCTTAATAGCCGCTTCCTTTGTGGAAATATCCGCGGATACGGAAACGATCTGCGCTTCCTTCTCCGCAATCAGGGAATTGACCGTTACCTCCTCCGCCTCCACGGCAAGTTTCGCCTCATCCAGCACTTCTTTCTGCGCTTCCAGCTCCGCTTTGCAAAGTTCTATCAGTTCTCTCGTTCTTACATATTCATCCAGCTGATTTCTGTCATAAGCGGAAAGCGCTTCTATATAATCCGCCTTATTTATCGTATCCGAAAGGCTGTTCGCAGAAAAAATGAGCTCCATATAAAGCGAATCGCCTTTTTCATACATAAATTTGATACGCTTTTTCATCGCCCTATACTGCTCTTCCTGCTTTAGCACAGCATCGTTTAATTCCTGCGTTGTCAATTCGATCTCGTATTCTTTCTGCGCAATCAAATGATTATATTCGCTTATTTTATCCTGGATACTGCCAAGCTCCATATCCAGCTGTTCGACATAGGCGTCCAGATCGTGCTTGGATTGTTCCAGCTCCTTTTTGACCGCTTCAATATCGGTCAGATTGGATTTCAAACCTTCGACTTCTTTCTTTGCCGCTGCAATTTCCGCCTCTTTTTCCTGAATATCGTCATTGGTAACCGCTTCCGCGGTTTGTGCCGGAAAAACGAATATCATACCGAAGCATACTATGATCAATAGAATTTTTTTCAAAATTTTCATATGATTCAGACCCTGAGATGCTTTCTTACCGTCGTAATACTTCCGAAAAATCCAATTCCCACGCCAATTCCGATCGATACCGGAATCAGGACGTTAAAAATCTGCTCTACAGACAAAAAGCTCAGCAGATGAGAGAGCGCTGAAAACCTTTCCACAATATACTCCATAACGACATTGTACAGCAGGTAAATGATACCGAGCGGAATCGCCGCGCCGATCAGGCCGATCAGCATACCTTCGATGACAAACGGCGACCGGACGAAAAAGTCCGTTGCCCCGATATATTTCATAATGTTGATCTCTTCTTTCCTGACCGAAATACCGATCGTAACCGTGTTGCTGATCAGGAAAATGGACACTGCGAGCAGAATCGCGATAATTCCCACCGAAACATAGGCCACGAGCGCATTAACGCCCGTCAGCGTTCTGGCCGTCACTTCGGAACGGTTCACCTTCCTGACCCCATCGACGGATTCCAGATAGGTTACTAATGCCGGCTGCATGGAAACATCGTTCAGATAGATCTGATAGTTGGCGGAATCCGCCAGCGGATTCTCCGTAAACCCATCCGCATACTCGCCCAGATAATCCGCCTTAAAGCTTTCCCACGCTTCCTCCGCCGATACAAAATGAACATTGGACACTTCCGCCCTTCTCGCAATCATTTCTCCGATTTCCTGTATCCGGCTGTCCTCCAGCCCTTCCTGAAAGAACACGGTAACGGACACGCCCTGCTCCGCATTTTTCACGATATGCTGAAAGTTGCTGATAATCGCATAGAACAGGCCGAACAGGAAAAGGCAGGCGCCGATCGTCGCGATCGAGGCGAGTGTGAACCACTTATTTCTGAAAATATTCCGAAAGCCCTGACGAAGCGTATAGAAAAATGTATTAATCCTCATCGATGTATCCTCCCTTTTCTTCGTCGCTCACAATGACGCCCTTTTTCAGCGTAATGACCCGCTTCTGCATCGCGTTGACAATTTCTCTGTTATGCGTAACGACAAGAACAGTTGTTCCATTTTCATTGATCTGCTCCAAAAGCTTCATGATCTCCCACGAGTTTTTCGGATCCAGATTACCGGTCGGCTCGTCGGCAAGCAGTACCGTCGGTTTATTCACCAGCGCCCTCGCAAGCGCGACGCGCTGCTGCTCTCCGCCGGAAAGCTGTTTCGGCTTCGCCTTATATTTGCCCGCCAGTCCTACTATCGCAAGAATGCTGGGAACATTTTTCTTGATTTCCTTATTGGATTTCTGAATAATTCTCTGTGCAAACGCCACATTCTCATAAACGTTCCGGTCCTTCAGCAGACGGAAATCCTGAAATACAATTCCAATATTGCGCCGGAATTTCGGTATTTTCCGATGCTTTATCTTTGCCAGATCATAACCCATGACATTGATGCTGCCGCTCGTAATCGTCAGCTCCCGCAGCAAAAGCTTGATCAACGTGGATTTCCCCGAACCGCTGTCGCCTACGATAAAGACAAATTCCCCTTTATTGATATGCAGGTCAACATCCTTCAACGCCGGCGCGCCCGTCGAATAAGCCTTACAAACCTTTGTCAGCGAAATAATCTCCGTATTTTCCGCCGCCGGCCTTCTTCTTTTTCCCCTGGCAGGCGCGGCTGCTCTTTCGCTTCTCTGATTTCCCTTTCTTTCTCCCACAGTAATTAACCCTTGCCTTTCTCTCAGTCCGCATCATTTAATATTCAAAGTTTTCCATATACTTCATATACTTAACGACCATGAGCGCTATCTTGAAAGTAATCGCATCTTCAAACACTCTCAAATCCAGCCCTGTGCTCTTCTGCAATTTATCCAGCCGGTAAACGAGCGTATTTCTATGGATAAAAAGCTGTCTCGACGTTTCCGAAACGTTCAGGCTGTTCTCAAAAAATTTATTGATCGTCGTCAGAGTCTCCTCGTCAAAATCGTCCGGACTCTTGCCGTCGAAGATCTCCTTGATGAACATCTTGCAGAGCGGAATCGGAAGCTGATAGATCAGACGGCCGATCCCCAGCTCGCTGTATGCGATAACGTTCCTTTCCCCGAAAAAAATCTTCCCGACATCCAGCGCCATTTTTGCCTCTTTATAGGAACGGCTGACCTCTTTGATTTCATTCACGATCGTCCCGTAGGCAATTCTCGCGTTTTTCATATGCTCTTTTTCCAAAAAGGCCGCAATACCCGCCGCGGTCTTCTCAATCTCCCTGCCGCCGTCCCCCTCCATCAGGTCTTTGACGACAATGACATTGTTCTCATCTACCGCCGTGATGAAGTCCTTGCCGTTACTGCTGAAATAAGTCCTCATGACCTCCAGCACGTTGCTTTCCTTCGTATTGTCCGTTTCTATGATGAGAGCGACCCGTTTATTATCCGTCTGAATATGTAACTTTTTGGCGCGGCTGTAAATATCGACGAGAAGCAGGTTATCCAGCAAAAGATTCTTGATAAAATTATCCTTATCGAATCTTTCCTTATAGGCCACCAGCAGATTTTGAATCTGAAAAGCCGCAAGCTTGCCAACCATATAAACATCCTCGCCAATGCCCCCGGCGATCAGTATATATTCCAGCTGCTGCTCATCGAATATCTTAAAGAACTGGTAACCCTGTATTTCCTGAGAATCCGCAGGCGATTTGGCAAATTCCGCCGCAGGCTTTCCGCACTTCTCCATCTCATCCGCGGTCATCGCAACGACCTTTCCATCCACGTCCATGATACAAAGTTCCACCCTTGTAATCGTTTTCAAGCCTTCTACCGTATTTTGTAGAATCTGATTAGAAATCATAAATACCCGCCCTCCAATAAATTTCCGCCTGATTCCCCTTTTAACATTTAGCAATTTGTACAGTATTCAATTATGAATTCTCCGTAAAAATTCTGCATTTTCTATTCATTTTAATCTATTTTACCAAAAAAATCTACCTTAAATTCTAAAATTTTTGTGTATTTTTCAAACAAAACGGCAATTTCTCCCATAAAATTCATTTATACAAACTATACAAAAAAACAGAGCATCGTTTCGCTTCCGCGGGAACGATATTCTGCCCGGCCCGGCGGCTGAAATGTTACAAATTGAAACAAATATCTCTGTCTGCCTATAGTCATCCAATTCATGATATGATATAATGAAATATGATTCTATATACAAGCACAATGTATCAAAAAGGAGGGGTATTCTATGGATATTGCAGGCTTATCGATGGGAATGTCAGCATCCAGGGTTAATTCCGCCTTTGGCGTGGCAATGCTCAGCAAATCGCTCGATGCCGCTTCCACTGCCGGAGAGCAGATTACCGGTATGATAGATGCTGCGGCTATGGAACGTTCCGTCAACCCGACCGTTGGCGCCAACTTCGATATGTATATTTAATCACTGTAATGCCAAACGCCACTGTTCACACAGTGGCGTTTTGTATGAATTCTTTCTTTTTCCCTCAGAGAAGCGCTAAAATCCATTCCAGGCTCATATAAGCAAGGCTTATGACAATGGCAATGATGAGCGGAATACTGACCATCGCTTCTTTTTTCATCTTACGGCACGCCCATATAGAACAAAACTCCGCTTCTCTCCTTTCATTTTTTGCCAGCCAGACCAGCACACAGACGGCCAGCGGTGTCGCAACGGCCGCTATGATCAGATACGGGCCGATCGCCGCTATCAGCATTTCCTGTGTCAGCGCCTCTTCCGCAGCGGCCAGATCCGCCTGGAAAAGATCACTCAGATACATTAAACATACCTGATGAGAATTGAATATCATATGCGCGATGACCGAAGACCACAGACTGCCTGTCGCCTCGACCAGCAGCCCGAATAAAATGCCGATCGCGACCGCATACGCAGCCTGATTAAAGTTCAGGTGCATCAGACCGAATAATAACGCGGACCAGAATATGGACCAGAACACCGGACCGGAGTTTTTGTATCCCCGAAAAATCACGCCCCGGAAAACAAATTCCTCACAGAACGGGCCGAACATCCCTATCATAAATAACATGACCGGAAACGGCATCTGCAGAACGTCTCCGCTGATAGCAGTCACCTCATTCTCCACAAAAAGCATGGAAATCGCATTTAATGCCGTCGTCAGCGGCATGATCAGATAGGTAAAAAGAAAAATCATAAAAAAAGAAGATACCCTTATTTTATGAAATCCCAGCATTTCATTCAGATGACCCGTTTCCGTTTTCCTTCGGAAGGCCAGCGCAAAAAGAATCGCCGGCAGCATCATGACCAGCTGCGCGAGCAGCAGGTTTACCAGGATATTCATTTCAAATAACAGGATGCCCTGTACATAACAAACAAGCATCAGGACGTACATAAGCATATTAAGCAGTATCAGGCTCAGAAAGATCCAATTTACTTTTTTACTGTTCATCTGGCGTTTAACCTTCCATCATAAATTATACTCTGTTCTTTGAAAGATGCAGGTTTCTATAATCTCCGGATTGCCCTTTCTCCGATGGAAATTTTCTTTTCCTTCAGAAGATGGCCTACCGCTCTTTTAAATTCATTCTTGCTCATCTGCATTTCTCTTTTAATTGTTTCCGGAGAAGCTTTATCCGTAAAAGGAAGCGCGCCGTCATAACTGTCGATGACCCGCAGTATTTTCTCCGCATCTTTCTCAATCTGCAGATATGCTTTTTCACGAATGCTCAGATTCAGCCTGCCGTCCTCCTTTACCTCCGTGACTCTCGCCGCGACGGTACCGCCCACCTGAACGTCTCCATATAATTCTTTCCTGGCGATCAGGCCGGAATAACAGTCGTCCACAGCCACAAAGGCGCCGAAATTATCGCTGATCTCATAGACGGTCCCGGTTACCCTGTCGTCTTTTTGATAAGGGCTGTCCTGACGCAGATATCGGTAAACGTTCATCGTCGCGCACAACCGGCCGCTCTTATCTATGTAAAGCGCAACAAGACAGGACTCCCCCTCTTTTACCTTCTTTTTCTGCTCTTTAAAAGGAAGCAGAAGATCTTTTTCCAGCCCCCAGTCCAGAAAGGCGCCAATCTGCCCCGTCTGCACGACCCGCAGCCTTGCTACATTGCCGAGCGTGATAAGCGGCCTGTGCGCCGTCGCGATCAGACGGTCTTTGGAATCCCGGTAAACGAACACCTCTATCTCATCGCCGATTCCTGCTCCACGGGGCACCTGCTTCGCCGGAAGCAGGACTTTCCCGGCCTGCTGCATTTTCCTTTCCCCTCCGGCCGTCTGCCCTCTTCTATCTTCCGGCCGTGCTTCTTCCTCCGCAAGATAAACGCCGAACTCTACTTTTTTAATGATTTTTAATGTCTGTATTTCACCTAATTTTATCATATTAATAACTATGCCCCTCCTCATTCCCCATGAATTCAACGATACTGTACGGTCTGCCGTCCGGGCCGTTCAACGAAACCGTATAAAGCGTTTTCTCCTCATTTACCGCCAATACCGGTATGATACGATCATTCAGCACCGCCTGTTTCTTATATTCCGCCCGCATCTGCCGGATCGGAAAACCCGCGGGTATATAATCCATCGCTATCCGCACATGCTGTCCGTTATTGACATGGCCGTTCGTATCAAGGTGATGCGGTCTTACCTGAATTTCTTCCTGCGCCTGTCCGCCGCCCGGCGCCGCAATTTTCCGCGGTGCGTAATCCATCTGCAGCTTTTCTGCCAGCGCATAACCCTCCAGCATTTCTATCGGCGGTTTCGCCGGCGTCATCTTTACGATATCCATCAGGCTCCAGACAGAGTTTGCATAAGCGAGCCGTTCTCCCTCCTCCGTCTCCATCTGGAAATTACGGTATCCGATAAAGCCTTTAAATTCATAAGGCGCCGTTCCGGTAATTACCCTTTCGCACAGCCGCGGATAACGCTCCACGACGATCTGCCAGGAGGACAACACCCATGCCATATTTTTTTCCTTCAAATAGGCGACCCCTAATCCGAGATCCTCCGAATGGAAGGTGGATACGTCCTGAAAATAATCGAGTAAGGACTCCAATGTCAGCCTGCCGTCCGGGCCAACTTCGCTGTAACGTATTCTGCTTTGAAATGTATACATCCAAAACGCCTTCTTTCCGTTTTTTCTTATAATGCTTCCGCTCCATTTTCGTTTCTATGATAATCTGTTGTCAAAAAACCCGGTGAATTATCTTCACCGGGTCATTTCGCTGGGCTACAAGGATTCGAACCTTGAAATGACGGAGTCAGAGTCCGTTGCCTTACCGTTTGGCGATAGCCCATCAACATTACAATTTGGAATTATACAGCATATCGGATCATTTTGCAAGCCCTAATTTAAAATTATTTTTCTGATTTTCTCACCAATTTTCCAAAGAATGGGCGGAAATCCTCTCATTTCCGCCCATCCTGTCCACATCCAACCATTTAAATCTCAAACATCAGCTCCCCATAAGTCGGAATCGGCCAGATATCCTTATCGACTATCATCTCCAGCTCATCCGCAGGTTTACGGAGTTTTTCCATGACTGCCTTTACCGTATCCTTATAGAAAAATGCCTGTGCTTTTACATCTTCCATCGCGGAAGCCTGCGTTTCTACCGCTTTCAGTTCTGTAAGAGCCGCCTGCATCGCCGCCAGCTTTTCGCTGACCGATTTCAGCAGTTCGACCTGCATGGAAGCGTCTGCGCCCGCCTCTTTTACCGCATTGGCGGTATCCGCGAGTATCTTCGTATATCGAACGACCGCCGGTATGATCTGCTTGCCCGCCATATCGATCATGGTCAACGCCTCAATGTTGATCGTTTTCGCATAAGTCTCATAAATGATTTCTTCGCGGGATTCCAGCTCGACCTTCGTAAAGATCCTGAATTTCTCGAACAGGCGCACCGCCTTATCGGTCGTCAGCGTACCCGCCGCCTCGATCATGGATTTAATATTCGGAAGCCCTCTCTTTTCCGCTTCCTCGACCCATTCGTCGGCGTAACCATTTCCGTTGAAAATGATTCTCTGGTGTCTTGTCATATATTCTTTGATCAGATCATGAATCGCCACTTCGAGGTTATCCGCTTTTTCCAGTCTGTCCGCCGCCTCGCAGAACGCTTCCGCAACGATGGCATTCAGCGTCGTATTCGGGCTCGCGATAGAATCCGCGGAACCGACCATACGGAACTCGAACTTATTTCCCGTAAAGGCAAAAGGTGAAGTCCTGTTTCTGTCAGTCGCATCCTTCTGGAAATCGGGAAGCGTCTTAACGCCCGTCAAAAGCCTGCCGCCCTCTTTTACAGTCGTTGCCGAACCCGTCTCGATCAGCTGGCTGACGACATCTTCGAGCTGTTCTCCGAGGAAAATGGAAATAATCGCCGGAGGCGCCTCGTTCGCGCCCAGTCTGTGATCGTTTCCGACATCGGATGCCGACTGGCGCAGCAGGTCCGCGTGGGTATCCACCGCCTTCATGATGCAGGCAAGCACGAGCAGGAACTGAATATTCTCATTCGGCGTCTCGCCGGGATCCAAAAGGTTCACGCCGTTATCCGTCGTAATGGACCAGTTATTATGTTTGCCGGAACCGTTCACGCCCGCGTAAGGTTTTTCATGCAGCAGACATCTCATATTATGTTTTGTCGCGACCCTCTTCATCGCCTCCATAACGATCTGGTTATGGTCTACCGCGATATTGGCCGTCTCATAAATCGGCGCCAGCTCGTGCTGTGCGGGAGCCACTTCGTTATGCTGCGTTTTCGCCGTAACGCCCAGCTTCCAGAGCTCTTCGTTCAAATCCTTCATATAAGCGCCGACGCGCTCTCTGATAACGCCGAAGTAATGATCTTCCATTTCCTGGCCTTTGGGCGCCGGGGCCCCGAAAAGGGTACGGCCCGCAAACATCAGGTCGGTTCTCTGCATATATAATTTTTCATCCACCAGGAAATATTCCTGTTCCGGTCCTACGGAAGCCGTCACTTTCTTCGCGCCGGTATTGCCGAACAGCCGCACGATACGGAGCGCCTGCTCGCTCAGTGCTTCCATGGAACGCAGAAGCGGCGTCTTTTTATCCAGCGCCTCGCCCGTGTAGGAACAGAACGCGGTCGGAATACAGAGAATCGTCCCGCAGGTGGATTCCTTCAAAAATGCTGGCGAGGTGATGTCCCACGCCGTATAGCCTCTCGCCTCGAAAGTCGCGCGCAGACCGCCGGACGGGAAAGAAGAGGCGTCGGGCTCGCCTTTGATCAGCTCTTTTCCTGAAAATTCTGTCAGCATCCTGCCGGATTCATCGGGATGCGCTACGAACGCATCATGTTTTTCCGCCGTAATGCCTGTCAGCGGCTGGAACCAGTGGGTATAATGGGTCGCGCCGTGCTCTACCGCCCAATCCTTCATTTCCTTCGCAACGACGTTCGCCGCTCCCATCGAAAGCTCGCCGCCATTGTTCATGACGTTCACCACTTCTTTGTATACGTTCTTAGGCAGGCGTTCTTTCATCTTGCTAAGTGTAAACAAATTCTGGCCAAAAATCTCTTCCACGTTGAAAACCTCGCTCATCTCATTACTTCCTTTCTTTTTCAGGATATCCGAACCCTCCCCATTTTGATACGCGCTTGCGCGTTATACAAAAAAATGCTCCAAAAATAAACTTTTTGGAACATCCTCGTTCAAGATACCTTATATAATTATTAACATTCGGTTGCTATTTCCTTTAATAAAATACGCCATTTCTTTTCAAAATGCAATACCCGGATTCAAATTTTGTATATTTTACGGGAATCCGGGCAGGAAAAACAGAATTACTGTTCATTTTTCACAAAATTTCTGGCCCTCAGAATATCGTAACGCTCCGGGGCATGCGAAAGTTCCACATCGATTATCTGTTTGGAATGTGGACAGCTTTCCACTTCTTTCCCTTCTTCATTATACATATGCAGCACTTTTACAGGCACATTGACGCCCGACGGCTTCATGATCTCGATTTCATCCCCCACGCGGAACTTGTTCCGCTGCTCGATGCGGGCGCGTCCCCGTTCATCGACGGAACCGATGATACCGAGATAGGTATATTCATTCACATAGGTACTGTTATCATAAATCTGCGAGTTCTCCGTTCCCTGCCTGCCAAAATAAAAACCGGTCGTGAACTGCCGATAGGTACACTTGGCGATTTCCGCCCGATACCAGTCCATGTTCCCGCGGTATTTTTCTTCCGATTCCAGATAATCGTCGATGGCCTTCCGATATGTACGCGCGACTGTCGCGACATACAGCGCCGTTTTCATCCTGCCTTCGATCTTAAAACTGTCGATTCCGGCATCTGTCATCTCCGGAATATGTTCTATCATGCACAGGTCTTTTGAATTGAAAATATAGGTTCCCCTCTCATTTTCATAGACCGGCAGATATTCACCCGGCCTTTTTTCCTCCACCACCGCATATTTCCAGCGGCACGGATGGGTACACGCACCCTGATTCGCATCCCTGCCTGTAAAATAACTGCTCAGAAGACAGCGCCCCGAATAGGAAATGCACATCGCGCCATGGATAAAGCTTTCGATCTCCATCTCCTCCGGTATCCGTTCTCTGATTTCCTTAATCTCCCGCAAAGAAAGCTCTCTTGCCGAAACGACCCTCCTGGCCCCCTGCTCATGCCAGAACCGATAGGTCATATAATTGGTATTATTCGCCTGTGTGGAAATATGGATATCGATTTCCGGGCAGATTTCTTTTGCGAGCATGAACATGCCCGGATCCGCTATGATGAGCGCATCCGGCTTCATCTCTTTTAATTCCCGGAAATATTCCGCCGCGCCCTCCATATCGCCGTTATGCGCCAGAATATTCGCCGTCACATGCACGCGTACGCCATGCGCATGCGCAAAGGCAATTCCTTCCGCCATCTCTTCTTTCGTAAAATTCTTCGCCTTCGCGCGCAGGCTGAAAGCCTCGCCGCCGATATATACCGCATCCGCGCCAAAGATGACCGCTGTTTTCAATACTTCCGGACTGCTCGCCGGAACCAGTAATTCTGGTTTCTTCATCCTGTTTTCATCCCTTTTTGATACTCACCGTAATCCCGTCCCCCACCTGCAGAATTGCCGTTTCCAGCTGGGGATGGTGCTTCAATTCATACAAATATTCCCGCATCCGGCTATGTATCGTGCGGTTCCGCCTCGTTACCGCATAACGGGACTCGATAATATCCCCGTCCTGCAATACATTATCGGATAAAAGAATGCCGCCTTCCGGCATCAGGCGCAGAATATCCGGCAGAAAGTGAATATACTGTCCCTTGGCGGCATCCATAAAAATGAAGTCATAGGGGCCCTCCAGTTTTTTCAGCCAGTCAGACGCGTCTCCCTCCAACAGCGCAATCTGCTCCTCCTTCCCGGCCCGCCGGAAATTCTCCTTTGCAACAGGAATTCGTTTCTCATATTTTTCAATCGTCGTTATCCTGCATCCTTCCGGCGCGTACTCGCTCATCAATAAAGCAGAAAAACCAATGGCGCAGCCGACTTCCAGAATGGACGCCGGCTTTTTCATTGCGAGCAGCAATTTGATAAAGCTCTGCATCTCCGTCCGAATGATCGGCACATTGGTTTTCTTCGCTTCCTTTTCTATTTCGTCCAAAAAAGGAGTATTGCCCGGATCGAGGGAATTGATAAACGCGGTCACGCGCTCGCTGCCGATCATAGGCCCTGCTCCTCTGCCGCGCTCTGTTCTTCCGCCGCGTCCGGATCCTCTGCCCCGCCGTCTTCGCCGGCGTTTTCAGAATCCTCAGCCATATCCCCGGAACCTTCGCCGGATGATCCTTTGTCCTTATCGCCTTCTTCTGTTTCTTCCGGCTCCGCCGCCATGATTGCCAGCATTTCATCGCTCTTCATCGAAGTGCTGAGATCGTAAATTCCCGGATTGATTTTTCCATGGTGTTCCGATAACAGCTCCTGAACGAAAAACAGGTCCGCATCCCGGATCAGGCCTTTTTCCTCCAGCGTATTTCCAATATCCCTTACCGAATCGTCCGGCTCCACATAAATGCTGATGATTCTGCCTTCTCCGGTCGTCATCGCTTCCTCCGCAAAGACTCTGAATCCGAAATCATACGCCTTGACCGCCGCGTCATAAACGAAGGAGACCAGAAAAAAAACTGCCGCCACTTTAATAATCGTCTCTACAACCGAGCCTATCACTTGTTTTATATCCATTTGAAAACCTCCGCCCCAAGCCGCAGTCAGGGCCTTTATTCAAAATCCAGCTCCGCCGTGATCAGCACGTTTACTTCCTGCATCATACGGCAGAATGCCAGTTCTGCTCTTAAAAAATCATCTATCAGCGGATTCGCGCGGAACTCTTCATACTCCTGTTCAAAAGCGTCCAGTTTATCGAGCAGTTCTTCTCCCGGTGTTTCCGTCTGCAGCGCAAAATTACGCTGCCTGTATTCCGCCGCCATTGCGAATAATTCCGGCTGTTTCTTTAACGTTTCCTTCTGAAAATCATATTCCCTGTAAACCTCTGATTTCCTGATTTCTTCTATAAAGCTTTCCGTCGCTTTCTTCACAATGCTGTCTAACATGCTGTCTTCTCCTTTTAAACCTCCATAATAATCGGAAGTATCATCGGGCGTCTTTTCGTTTTCTTCCACACATATTCGCTCAGGACATCTTTGATCGTAGATTTCAATTTACCCCAGTCGGTCTGCCCCTTGTCCAGGCGCCCTGTAATTGCGCCGTCCACTAAAAGCCTCGCTTCTTCCAGCAGCTCGTCCGATTCCCGGACGTACACGAAACCGCGGGAGACGATATCCGGCCCCGATACGAGCTGGCTGTTACAGGAATCGAGCGCGAGCACCACGATTATAATACCGTCCTCGGCAAGATGCTGCCTGTCCCGCAGAACCACATTCCCGACATCTCCGACGCCGAGGCCGTCTACCAGGATCGCGCCCACCGGCACTTTTCCGGTCACTTCCGCTTTCTCCTCGCTGATTTCCAGAACATCCCCCGAATGCAGGATAAAAATATTTTCCCTGTCGATGCCGAGTTCCCGCGCGATCTTAGCCTGCGCCTTCAAATGTTTGTATTCGCCATGCACCGGAATCGCATAGTGCGGACGGAGCAGCGTATACAGAAGCTTGATCTCCTCCTGACAGGCATGTCCCGAAACATGGACATCCTGAAAAATAACATCCGCGCCTTTCATCAAAAGCTCGTTAATGACGTTTGTGACCGCTTTCTCATTTCCGGGTATCGGATTGGACGAGAAAATGACCGTATCTCCCGGCACGATAGAAATCTTCTTATGAATGTTGCCTGCCATACGGCTTAAAGCCGCCATGCTCTCGCCCTGGCTGCCCGTCGTAATGATGGCCGTCTTTTCGTTCGGATAATTTTTCAGCTGCTCGATATCGATCAATGTCTGATCCGGGATATTCAAATAGCCGAGCGTCGAAGCCGTTTCGATGATATTGACCATGCTTCGGCCCTCAACAACGACCTTCCGGCCGAATTTATATGCCGAATTGATGATCTGCTGTACTCTGTCCACATTGGATGCAAACGTGGCGATAATGATCCTCGTATCGCTGTGCTCCGAAAATAACGTATCGAAAGTCTTTCCCACCGTCTTTTCGGAAGGGGTAAATCCGGGCCGTTCCGCATTCGTACTGTCGCACATCAACGCGAGCACGCCCTTTTTGCCGATTTCCGCAAAACGCTGTAAATCAATGGCATCGCCGAATACCGGCGTATAATCCACCTTAAAGTCTCCCGTATGCACGACGATTCCCGCCGGAGAATAAATCGCCAGCGCCGCGGCGTCTACGATGCTGTGATTGGTCTTGATGAACTCGACGCGGAACTGCCCCAGATTAATCGACTGCCCGAATTTTACGACCTTGCGCTTCGTCGTATTCATCAGTTCATGCTCTTTCAGTTTGTTCTCGATAATGCCCATCGTCAGTTTCGTCGCATAAACGGGCACATTAATTTCCTTTAAGACATAGGGCAGCGCGCCTATGTGGTCCTCGTGGCCATGCGTGATCATAAAACCTTTTACCTTATCGATATTATCCTTTAGATAGGTAATATCCGGAATGACCAGATCGATTCCGAGCATTTCGTCCTCCGGAAAAGACAGACCACAATCAACTACAATAATACTGTCTTCATATTCAAAGGCAGTAATATTCAGCCCAATCTGCTCCAGGCCGCCCAAAGGTATGACCTTCAGCCCGGATGCCGTTCCCTGTTCAATTTTCTTCAAAAAAATTCCTCCACTTTCTCTGCATACCAGTATAGTGTCCCGCCGGCTGATTGACCGCTCCGCAAAAGCTCCCGGTCTTCCTATCGATATATCCCCCGCTCTGTTTCCGGTTGTCGCCGCTTCTCCGTTTCGGACAAACAGCCCGGCGTTACCCTATATGTATCTGCGTCCTTCCTTTTATTAGTTTCCGTTTTCTATTAAACTTTCCGCATGCCTTCAAGACAGTTCGATATCCTCCAGCATACTTTCAAATACAGCCGAAACCGCATCAAGTTCCTCATCCTCCGTCACAATTTCATAAAGCGCCTCTTCGTCGCCCATCTGTGACATATCTTTTAAGATCAGGGCTTCCCCATCTTCCTCTTCCGTATCCGTTACCAGAATGTAATCGATACCGCCGATTCTCGTCTGCTCTAAAACATAAAATTCAGCCGTTTCTTCACCTTCCGCCTTAAAAACTATCTTCTCCATTCAAATACTCCATTCCTGTCCGGCCTGCTGCTCCCCGGCATCCTTCCTGTCCGCGCGGTAATCAAGATATCCCTGCAGAATAAAGACCGCGGCGATCTTGTCCACATATTCTTTCCGGTCCTCCCGCCTGATTCCCGCTTCTATCATCGCTCTGTCCGCCGCAACTGTCGTCAGTCTCTCATCCCACATGGTCACAGGCAGTCCCGTCCTGCGTTCCAGCTTATCCTGAAATTCCAAAGACAGCAGTGCCCTCTCGCCAATGGTATCGTTCATATTTTTAGGAAAACCCAGCACAATTTCCCCTACCTCGTATTGAATGATCAGTTCTTCAATCCTCGCCAGAGTCTTTCGTAATTTATTTTCTTCTTTTCTTCTGATAATTTCAATTCCCTGCGCCGTAATAAAAAGGGGGTCGCTGATTGCTACTCCTACCGTCTTAGAACCGAAATCCAGTCCCATAATCCTCATAAACTATCCTTTGCCGCTCTCCCGGCGTGTCTGTTTCCGCCTATCTTTGAAGAGAGTTCCTGATATACTCCTTCAGCATTTCTTCCACCAGCTCGTCGCGCTCCACCTTCATAATCAGGCTTCTCGCGTTCTTATGGCTGGTAATATAAGTGGGATCCCCGGACATAATATACCCTACGATCTGATTCACCGGATTATAGCCCTTCTCCGTCAACGCCTCATAAACCGTCGCAAGAACGATTTTCACGCCTGTCTCCGGCTCCGTCTCCACTCTGAAATATTGTGTGTTCTCCAAATCCTGCATCTTCGTAACGCTGCCCCCTTTTTCCGCTTTTGTCCGATTCCTTCTGTTTATCATACTCTATCTGCGGCTAAAATTCAATCTTTCCCTTCATAATTCCGGACAATCTTAATCATTCCTTAATGATTTCAGGCATTTTTCTTCCCCGGCGAGCATGATATCTCCCTGCCGGGCGCCCGTCAGCCTCTCCGTCAGAATCCGGTTCTTAAAATCCCCCTGCGTCTTTTTTCCTACTTTTATATATCGTACCGTATGGCCGATTTGATAAACAGTTTCACCGATTTTTTTGGCCTCTTCGTACAATACCTCTACATTCTCCCCGGCAAAAGACTGCCTGTATTCCTGCGAGAGCCGCTGTTCCAGCTGCATCAGCCTGGCGCTTCTCTCCGTCTTTATCTTATCCGGGATCTGATTTTCCATCGCTGCCGCCCGCGTGCCCTGCCGCCTGGAATATTTGAAGATGTGCATCTCATAAAAACGTACTTTTTCGAGAAAAGCCTCCGTATGCGCAAACTCTTCTTCCGTCTCGCCGGGAAATCCGACGATGACGTCCGTTGTAACCGCTGGCCGGTCAAAATAACGCCGCAGCATTTCCACTTTTTTCAAGTATTCCCCCGCCGTATAATGTCTATTCATCCGGCGGAGCGTCTCGTCGCATCCGCTCTGCAGGGACAGATGAAAATGCGGGCATACTTTTGAAAGCGTGGAAAGCTTCCCGGCAAATTCCTCCGTAATAATGCCCGGCTCCAGAGAACCGAGCCGGATACGCCGCAGCCCCTCCGCTTCATTCAGCTTTTCGAGCAGCCGCAGCAGTTCCGGGCCGCCTCTGTCGATGCCATAAGAGCTGATATGGATTCCGGTCAGTACGATTTCCTGATACCCCATTTTCACAAGACCGGATACTTCCTTCAAAATATCCTCTTCCCTGCGGCTCCTCACCCTTCCTCTCGCATAAGGAATGATGCAGTAGGAGCAGAACTGATTACAGCCGTCCTGAATCTTTACATAGGCTCTCGTGTGTCCGCCCGTTCCGGCAAGCTGCATTTCCTCGTATTCCTTCGTCCGGCTGATGTCGATGACCGTCCGGCTCCGCATCGTCCTGTATTCTTCCGGCAGCATCCCTCTTTTTTTACCCTTCAGATATTCTTCCAGAATTTCCGCGATATCCTTTTTCCTGTTATTGCCGATTACGAGATCGACGGCCGCATCCTGCGCTATTTTCTCTTCGCCCGTCTGCACATAGCATCCTACTGCCACCACGACCGCATCCGGGTTCCTTTTCTTCGCACGGTGCAGCATCTGCCTGCTTTTCTGGTCCGCAACATTGGTAACGGTACAGGTATTGATAATATAAATATCGGCCCGCTCATCAAATGGTACAATTTTATAACCCTTTTCCCGTAAAATTTGTTGCATAACATCCATTTCATAACCATTTACTTTACAGCCAAGATTATGCAGCGCTATACTTTCCATAATAACTCCCGTATTTTTTGTGTTTTTTTGACATTGACTTTTACGGTTTCAGCCTTTAGTATTATAGCTAACAGCAAGTATAAAGGAGGTAATTCTTAATGAAAACCGTTCAGATTTCTTTAAATTCAATCGATAAGGTAAAATCCTTTGTAACCGATATTACAAAATTTGATTATGACTTTGATCTGGTATCGGGCAGATATGTTATTGATGCAAAATCTATCATGGGTATCTTCAGCCTGGATTTATCAAAGCCCATCGATTTGAACATCCATACGGAAGACGGCGCCGATGAGATTATGGAAGCTTTGAAGCCCTATCTCTTATAAGTATGCGGTACAACGGTACATATCGATGATACCGCGGGATGAAGCCTCATCCTGTGGTATCTTTTTTATTCTATAGGAAATTCCTGTAATCGTCGGTTCTTCACGACGATTTTTTATGCCCGGATTTATACCTTAAGAGACAATGATCAATTCGTCGGTATCTAGCGCGGTCTGAACGAGTTCGTCGATTTTTTCCGCCAGATTCTGTTCATGCCTTTTGATGATTTTCAGGTTCGGCTTCGTGACAGGGTGTTTCGCCACAAAAATCGTACAGCAGTCCTCATAAGGCAGGATCGACGTCTCATAGGTATCGATCTTTTCCGAAATATCCACGATTTCCATTTTGTCAAAACCGATCAGCGGCCTGTAGACCGGAAGCCCGCATACTTCGTTCGTCACCATCAGGCTGTGCATCGTCTGAGAAGCCACCTGCCCGATACTCTCGCCGGTGATCAGTCCGAGACATTCGGATTCTCTGGCGATGTGCTCCGCGATCCGCATCATATAACGGCGCATGATAATGGTCAGCTCGTCATGAGGGCATTTATCATAGATATACATCTGGATATCGGTAAAATTGATAACATGCAGATATATCGGTCCCGTATACTGCGCGACTTTTCCTGCCAGATCCACGACCTTCTCTTTCGCCCGCTCGCTCGTATACGGCGGCGCGTGAAAATATACCGCGTCGATCTTCACGCCGCGCTTCGCGATCATATAGCCCGCCACCGGGGAATCGATCCCGCCGGATAACAAAAGCATCGCTTTCCCGCCCGTGCCGACCGGCATACCGCCCGGTCCCGGAATGATTTCCGAGTAAATATAGATTTTATCCCGAATCTCGATATGCAGCATGATATCCGGTTTATGAACATCGACTTTCATCTCCGGATATGCGTCTAAAATAATACCGCCCATTTCCATGTTGATCTCCATCGAATCGAGCGGGTAATTTTTCCGCGCCCTTCTGGCCGCCACCTTGAACGTCTTATGCCTGTCCGGGTAGACCTCGTCCAAATACCGGACGACCCTCTCCCCTAACTTCTCAAAACCTTCATCCTCCACGGAAACAACAGGGCAGATGCCTGAAATACCGAAAACTTTCTGTAAAGCCTCCACCGTCTCCTCATAATCGAATTCCGATACGGCATCCGCATAGATCCTGCCGTCGGTCTTTCGCACCTGGAATTCTCCGTCGCACTTTTTCAAAGCATGCCGGATCTGTTTCACAAGCGCATCTTCAAAAAGATACCGGTTCTTCCCCTTCACCCCGATTTCCGCATATTTGATCAAAAATGATGTGAACATTGTCTGCTCTTCTCCCTTTCTTTCCGCAGGAAAACCATAGAACTTCCCGGCGTTTCACCTGGAGGCGAAACATTTTCACCCATTGGCGAAACGTCTTTGAAAGTCCTGTTTGCCCTAGTGCCTGGTGTATCTCCGTAACATCGGAACGATATCGTACAACGCCTTTACCGTATACCGGATTTCTTCTTCTGTCGTAAAAATCGAAAAACTGAACCGGATCGTCGATTCCAGCAGTTCTTTTTCGACGCCGATCGCCCTTAACGTCGCGGACGGCATCGGCTTGTTGGAAGCGCAGGCGCTGCCCGCCGAAACATAAATATTTCTGTCCTCCAGCGCATGAAGAAGCACCTCGCTCCGAATCCCCCGGACAGACAGGCTGACGATATGAGGCGCCCCTTCCCTTCCTGCGCATCCGTTTACCTTCACCTGTTCCAGCTGTGAAACGCCCTGAATGAACAGCGCTCTCAACCGATAAAGCCGCTCCACATCCGCATCCAGATTTTCGTACATCAGCTCGGCCGCTCTGGCGAGTCCGGCAGCGCCCGGCACATTTTCCGTTCCGGAACGCATACCCTTCTGCTGCCCGCCGCCGTAAATGATCGGACTGATCTTTATTTTATCATTGATATACAGGAAGCCGACGCCTTTCGGCCCGTGAATCTTATGCGCGCTGACCGAGAGCAGGTCTATCTTCATCCTGGAAGGATAAATGCGGCACTTGCCAAAGCCCTGTACCGCATCCACATGGAAAACGGTATGCGGGTTGATCCTTTTGATCAGCTCTCCCGCCTCCGCTATCGGTTCCAGCGTTCCAATTTCATTGTTCGTGTGCATGATCGATACCAGAATCGTATCCTTGCAGATGGCCCGCTCCAGATCCGTCAGACGGATTTTTCCCTGTCCGTCCACCGGAAGATAAGTCACCCGGAAACCCTGGTCTTCCAGATACCGCATCGTCTGGAGGACTGCCGGATGCTCTATCCGCGTCGTGATCAGATGTCTCCCGGCGCGATGGTTGGCCATCGCCGTACCGATCAAAGCAATGTTATCCGATTCGGTTCCCCCGGAGGTAAAAAGAATTTCTTTCTCCTTTACTTTCAGTATTTTCGCCAGCGTTTCTCTCGCATATCGTATATAATGCTCCGCTTCTACGCCCTTATGATGCATACTGGAAGGATTTCCGTACTCTTCGCACATAAGCTTCATCATAAGCTGCGCCGCTTCATCGAAGCATCTGGTCGTAGCCGAATTATCCAAATATACTTCCATAAACAGCTCCTATTTTGTCATATTCTATTTTATCATCTCATATTATAGTATATGAAAGGCTACTCTTCTAAGTGATACATCAGCCATGACAACACCGTAAATCCGGCCGTTTCCGTTCTGAGAATCCGTTTGCCGAGCGTGATCGGAATACAGCCGCCGTCCATCGCGGCCGCGACCTCTTTTTCCTCAAAACCGCCCTCCGGGCCGATAAAAACAGCCACCGATTCTCCGGGCCGGATACCGCCTATAATTTCTTTCGTCTTCGCCATGTTCTCCGCCAGTTCATAGGGAATCAGCCGGACATCCGCTTTTCCGGCATAGGCGATGGCTTCCTGCATGCTCATGACTTCCGTTATTGCAGGTATGATGCTCCTTCTGCTCTGCTTCGCCGCCGCCTCCGCAATCCCCTGCCATCTGGCCGTTTTCGCTTTTGCCTTCTTTTCATCCAGCCTTACGACCGCTCTGCCGGTCGCCACCGGAATGATCTCACACGCGCCCAGCTCTACCGCTTTCTGCACGATGAGCTCCATCTTATCCGATTTCGGAAGCCCCTGAAAAAGATAAATCCTGGAAGGAAGTTCGACGCCCTCCTCTTTGATAAAGCGCAGCGAGCAGATGACCTCTTTTTCCGAAAAAGACTCGATGCCGCAGCGGTATTCCCTGCCGTCCACGCCGTTGCTGACCGCAATTTCCTCCCCGGCCTTCATACGGAGCACATTTCTGATATGATTAAAATCCCCGCCCGCTATGACGATTCTGTTCCCCTGTATCTGCGACGGTTCCACAAAAAACTGATACATTTTTTCACCCCTGTGAAAAGAAGCACGCCCAATACCGCGCCCGCACTGTCAATCAGGACATCCGTAAACCGCCCGGAACGCCCCGCTACGAACAGCTGATGAATTTCATCGCTGACGGCATAGAACGCGGTAATGATAATTGCCAGAAGCATTTTTTTCCCTGTCGTGAACCGCCGTTTTCCGAGCCAGATATACAGCAGGACCGATAAAACCGCATACTCCGTCATATGCGCCGCTTTTCGGACATATCCCTCTATCGCGCCCGCTATCGCATGCAGCTTTTCATCATCCCAGTCGAAACCGAAGAGACTGTCGGCGGAACGCACCATCCGGTAGCTGAACGTCTCGCTGACCGCGCTGGATTCTTCCTGCTCCTGCGCCGAAAAGGCAAAGATCACGCACATCCAGAACAGCGCGAGGATCCCGGCAGCCGTTCTGATAAACCCCGTCATGGTTTCCGGGCGGTTATCGATACCCACTCGCCCTGACGGGTAATTTCCACGATTTCGAGTCCGGCCTTTTTGGCCGACTCTGCAACGGTCTCTTCTTTCTCCTGAATAATGCCGGAAGTAATATAGATACCGCCCTGTTTCAGCTGTGCCAGAATGACCGGCGTTAAGTTTACCAGCACATCCGCCAGAATATTGGCTGCCACGATATCATAGCACAGATAACCGACTTTGTCCTGTACTTCTTTTTCCGTAATGATATTCCCGATCATCATCGTAAAATCTTCTTCCCGGATGCCGTTCGCCGCCATATTCTGTCTGGCAGCTTCCAGAGCACAGGGATCCAAATCCGTACCGACCGCTTTTTTCGCGCCGTACATCAACGCGATGATCGAAAGAATACCGCTTCCTGAGCCTACATCCAGGAGCACTGTTTCCAGGGTCAGGAATTTTTTGATTTGACGGATGCAAAGCTGCGTCGTATCGTGCATTCCGGTTCCGAAAGCCGTACCGGGGTCGATATGCAGAAGCTTTTTATTCCTGTCCTCTTCCCGCACTTCTTCCCAGGAAGGAATGACCAGCAGGTCGTCGATATAGAACTGATGGAAAAATTCTTTCCAGTTATTGATCCAGTCGATATCCTCCGTTTCCTCCACGCTGACCGTCCCCTCGCCGATATCAAGAAACATCCGCAGATCATCAAGCTCCTGCTCTATCCGCTTCAAAACGGCGTCCTTATCGGTAAACTCTCCGTTCAACAGCAGGCCGCCATCCTCTTTTTCCTCCGCAAAAAAACTGAGATAAGCAATTCCATCATCTTTGCCTGCCACAGGCGGGATATCCACGAACATCTGCTCCTTCTCCCATGCGCTGAGCGGCGTCTTATCTTCGATCTGCGCGCCTTCCAGCCCGATATCATACAACGTGCTGATAATGATATCCTCCGCCTCTGTCAAGGTCTTTATTTTAAATTTTGTCCATTTCATTTCCGCATATCCTCTTTCCGGATTTCATCTATCTTACAAAGCTCCTCTTCACTGAAAGCAAGGTTGTCCAGCGCCCTGATGTTTTCCAGAATCTGCTCCGGCCTGCTCGCCCCGATCAATACGGAAGTGATCCTGTCGTCCTTCAAAATCCATGCGAGCGCCATCTGCGTTAATGATTGTCCTCTCTGCTCCGCGATTTCATTCAGCTTCTTTACTTTTTCCAAAAGCTCCGGTTTCAGGGCGTCTTCGTGGAGATAGGGGCTCTTTTTGCCGCCGATGCGGGAATCCGCCGGAATACCGTTCAAATATTTTCCTGTCAGAATCCCCTGCTGTAACGGACTGAACGCAATACAGCCGATCCCGTTCTCATATAGGAAATCTTTCAATCCATCTTCCTCTATCCATCTGTTCAGGATCGAATAGGACGGCTGATGAATAATAAAGGGCGTCCTCAATTCTTTTAAAATGCGGTAAGCTTCTTCGGCCTGCGCTTTCTTATAATTGGAAATTCCCACATACAACGCCTTACCGGAACGGACGATCTGGTCTAACGCAAGCATCGTCTCCTCGATCGGCGTTCCGGGATCCGGTCTGTGATGATAAAAAATATCCACATAATCCAGTCCAAGCCTTTTCAAAGACTGATCCAGGCTGGCAGTCAGATATTTTCTGGAACCGCCGTCGCCATAAGGACCCTTCCACATATCATAGCCCGCCTTGGTGGAAATGACCATTTCGTCCCGGTACGGCATCAGATCCGACTTTAAGATCTGTCCCATGCTGCTTTCCGCGCTGCCATAGGCGGGGCCGTAATTATTGGCAAGATCAAAATGCGTAATGCCATTGTCGAATGCCGTAAATAAAATTTTTTTCATATTTTCCAGATTATTGACGGAGCCAAAATTATGCCACATACCGAGCGAAAAAGCAGGAAGTTTCAGCCCGCTTCCTCCGCACCTGTTATATATCATATTGTCGTAACGGTTTTCTTTCGCAATATACATTCCTTTTCCTCCTTCATATTTGTCAGCTGTTACCTTTTTCCCTGACCTTCTGATTGTATCACATATTCTGTCTTTCTGGAAAGTATTTCAGCAATTTATCCAGTATACAGAATGTCGATTTTAGGGTATAATGTGGAAAATGGAGGGTATATTATGTACAAAAAAAGACTGATCACGATAACGGCTTCCCTTTTGCTTACCTTTTCCTGCCTTGCCGGCTGTGGAGAGGAAGAAGAAAGAATGGAAGTCAAAGAACCTGAAATCGTAATTATCGATGAAAGCGGAACCGTGGAGCCGGAAGGCGCGGAAGCACCGGTGGAAGAACCGGTAGAACTGACGACCGCTTATCCCGTCGTCAGCGAAGAGCGGGAATCCGTAAACGGCCAGATACAGAGTTATCTGACCGGCCAGTGGATCAATGAAGGAATCGCCACAAGAAGGCCGATCGCCGTCATGATTCCCAACAACAAACCTGCCATGCCTCAATATGGTCTTTCCAAAGCCGCTGTCATTTATGAAGCGCCAGTCGAAGGCCGTATCACAAGACTGATGGCCATTTTCGAGGACTTCGACGAGCTGGACCGCATCGGGCCTATCCGAAGCAGCCGGGATTATTTCCTTTATACGGCGATGGGCTTTGAGGCAATCTACTGTAACTGGGGTCTGGCCGTTCCCTATGTCGAAGAACTGATCAACCGGGACGATGTTTACAATGTCAGCGCCGCCGTTACAGGCATTCACAATCCGGCGGACGAGGCATACAGCCGTGTGAGCCGTCCGGGCTATGCGACCGAATTTACCGGATATCTGATGATCGACGGATTGATGAAGGCTGTGGACAGGCTCGGCTATGACTGGAATTATGACGACGCCTATGTCCGCCCGTTCTTATTTGCTGCCGACGGTATTTATGCGGATTATGCGGCGAACGAATCCGCCACGATGATCTATCCGGGCGGAGAATCCGGCAGCAATTCCAGCGGATACGGCTCCTATCATCCTTACTTTGAATATCACGAGGATGACCATCTGTACTATCGTTATCAGGAAGGGAAAAAGCAGATCGACGAGTATACCGGAAACCAGCTGACCGTTTCCAATGTGATTTTCCAATACTGTCACGGAGAAGTCCGGGATGACCACGACTATCTCGCTTTCGGTGTTCATGGAGAAGGCGAAGCGATCGTTTTCACCAACGGCAAGGTCATCAGGGGAACCTGGAAGCGCCTCGGCGGAGATTTCACGCCAGCCCTTTTCTACGACGAGAACGGCGACGAAATTATCCTGAATCAGGGCGCGACGTGGATCTGTAATATCTGGGATGAATACAGCGAGTTCATAGAGTGGAAATAAATATAACAAAAAAGGAAGAACATCTTATTCCGCGTTCTTCCTTTTTATTTATTAATACATCGCTTTACTTTCTAAAACGTTTCTTCGGTTTCGGCTCATCGCCGCCGGAAGACGTCTGCTGTTTCGCGGCATTTAATGTATCCCCGGTCTGCTCATCAAACTGCTTCAGAAGTTCTCTTGCCTCCCGTGACAGCTTGTCGGGCACCTGTACGACAAGCGTTACATAATGGTCGCCCCGTATATCTTTATTGCGCAGAGAAGGAACGCCTTTTCCCTTCAGGCGGACCTTCGTATCCGTCGGCGTACCCGGCTTCACATCATAAATGACCTTTCCGTCCACCGTATCGATCATAATCTCACCGCCCAGCGCCGCTACCGCAAAAGACATCGGAACGGTGGAATAAATATTCGTATCCTGCCTCTGGAAAATCGGATGGCGCCCTACGATTACTTCTACCAGCAGATCGCCTCTCGGCCCGCCGTTCGTTCCCGGTTCTCCCTTATCCCTGATTCTGACGCTCTGGCCATTATCGATGCCGGCCGGGATGGATACCTGAATTTTCTTCTTATTGGCTATATATCCCGTTCCGCGGCAATCCGGGCATTTTTCCTTAATGACCTTCCCTGTCCCATGACAATCCGGACAGGTCTGCACATTTCTGACCGTCCCAAAGAAAGACTGCTGGGTAAATACTACCTGCCCTTTCCCACCGCACTTAGAGCAGGTCTCCGGACTGGTTCCGGGCTTCGCGCCGCTGCCCCGGCAGGTCGTACACTCGTCCTTTAAGGTCAGCTCTATCTCTTTATCGACTCCAAAAATCGCTTCCTCGAACGTAATCCGCACACTGGTACGGATATTGGCACCTTTCATCGGGCCGTTGTTCCTGCTGCCCCGGCGGCCTCCGCCGCCAAAGAAATCGCCGAAAATATCGCCGAAAATGTCGCCGAAATCCATGCTGTTGAAATCAAATCCGCCGAAGCCGCCGCCAGCTCCGCCTTCAAAGGCGGCATGACCATATTGGTCATACTGCCTTCTCTTTTCAGGGTCACTTAACACAGCGTAAGCTTCCGAGGCCTCTTTGAATTTCTTCTCAGCTTCCGCATCACCGGGATTCATATCCGGGTGATATTTTTTGGCAAGCACTCTGTATGCCTTCTTAAGCGCCGCATCATCCGCATTTTTGTCAACGCCAAGCACTTCATAATAGTCTCTTTTTTGCTCTGCCATGCTCTTAATCCTCTTTTTGCATTATGCTTTAAACCTCTCTGTAGTCTCCGTCTACAACGTCATCCGCCGCGCCTGTGTCCGTGCTCTGCTGCGCGCCTGCCGCTCCCATATCCGGGCCGCCCTGCTGTGCCTGCTGCATGTTCTCATACATCTTCGTGAACAGGGACTGCGCCGAATTCATCAGCTTTTCTTTCGCTGCCTTTAATTCATCTATCTGGCTGTCAGACATTTCCTGATCTTTCGTTTTTTCCAGAATATCTTTTACTGCCTGTAAATCCGCTTCAACGCCGGCTTTCTCGGAAGCGTCGATCTTATCGCCTACTTCGCCGAGCGCTTTCTCTGTCTGGAATACGAAGGAATCCGCCTCGTTTCTCGTATCAATCGCTTCTTTTCTCTTCTTATCCTGGGCTTCGTACTCCGCCGCCTCTTTGACCGCTCTGTCGATCTCGTCATCGGACATATTGGAGCCTGCTGTAATCGTGATGTGTTGTTCTTTGCCTGTTCCCAGATCCTTTGCGGATACGTTTACGATACCATTCGCATCGATATCAAAAGTAACTTCAATCTGCGGAACACCGCGCATTGCCGGCGGGATACCGTCCAGTCTGAACTGGCCGAGAGACTTGTTATCTTTTGCGAACTGTCTTTCACCCTGTACGACATTGATATCGACTGCCGTCTGATTATCCGCCGCTGTGGAGAAGATCTGGCTCTTCTTTGTAGGAATCGTCGTATTTCTTTCGATCAGCCTGGTCGCTACGCCGCCCATCGTTTCGATAGAAAGGGAAAGGGGCGTTACATCGAGCAGAAGGATCTCTCCTGCGCCCGCATCGCCTGCGAGTTTACCGCCCTGAATAGAAGCGCCCAGCGCAACGCATTCATCGGGATTCAGACTCTTGTTCGGCTCGTGTCCGGTCAGCTGTTTTACTTTTTCCTGAACGGCCGGAATACGGGTGGAACCGCCTACTAACAATACTTTGCCCAGATCCGAATTGGTGAGCCCCGCATCCTTCATAGCGTTCTGAACCGGAATCGCGGTCTTCTCTACCAGATCATGTGTCAGCTCGTCAAATTTCGCTCTTGTCAGATTCATATCAAAATGTTTCGGCCCTTCCGACGTCGCCGTAATGAAAGGCAGATTGATATTTGTGGTGGTTGCGGATGACAGTTCTTTTTTCGCCTTTTCCGCTGCCTCTTTCAATCTCTGGAGCGCCATCTTATCTCCCGATAAATCGACGCCCTCCTGTGCCTTAAATTCCGCCAGCATCCAGTCGATGATCTTCTGGTCGAAGTCATCGCCGCCCAGATGCGTATCGCCGTTGGTCGCAAGAACCTCGATAACGCCGTCGCCGATTTCAATTAAGGAGACATCGAATGTACCGCCGCCCAGGTCGTATACCATGATCTTCTGCTCTTTTTCATTATCCAGGCCATACGCCAGCGCCGCCGCCGTAGGCTCGTTGATAATACGTTTTACATCCAGACCCGCGATTTTACCCGCGTCCTTGGTCGCCTGTCTCTGTGCGTCGTTAAAGTACGCCGGCACCGTGATAACGGCTTCCGTTACTTTTTCGCCGAGGTAGTTTTCCGCGTCTGCTTTCAGTTTCTGCAGAATCATCGCGGAAATCTGCTGCGGAGAATACTTCTTGCCATCGATCGTACGTCCTCTGTCCGTACCCATATCCCTTTTGATGGATGCGATCGTTTTGTCCGCGTTCGTTACCGCCTGACGCTTCGCGGGTTCGCCGACAAGTCTTTCTCCCGTCTTTGTAAACGCTACGACAGAAGGTGTCGTTCTCGCCCCTTCCGTATTCGCAATGACTGCCGGTTTACCGCCTTCCATAACCGCTACACAGCTATTTGTTGTTCCCAAATCAATACCTATTATTTTGCTCATTTTCAAGCCCTCCTAATATAATTATATATCATTAATGTTAATCTTTGACTACGCCTACCATACTATGCCGCACGACGCTGCCACGGTAAGTATAACCTTTCTGCAGCTCCTGTGCGATAACGCCGGATCCATATTCTTCGCTTTCCACCTGCATGACCGCATTGTGGAATTCCGGGTCAAATTCCTGCCCGATCGCTTCGATCGGTTTCACGTCGATCGCTTCCAGCTCCGTTAAAAGCTGTTTGTAAATCATTTCCATTCCCTGTGCAAAAGCGCCTCCCTTGTCGCTTTCCGGCATGCTCGCCAGCCCTCTTTCAAAATTGTCCACGACCGGAAGGATTTTCTCGATAACGCTTCTGGCCCCGGTTTCGAACATTGCTGACTTCTCTTTCTCCGTACGCTTGCGGAAGTTATCGAACTCGGCCATCTGCCGTTTCACCCTGTCCTCCAGTTCGTCGATTTTCGTTTTCAACGCTTCCTGCTTCTTATCCGTTTTTTCTTTTTTCTTTTTCTCTTTCTTCGACGCCTTAGCATCCTCCTTCGCATCGGCGTTCTCCTCTGCCGCCTCCTCCACGGCTTCCGGAGAAGCTTCTTCTGCGGTCGTTTCCTCCTGCATATTCGTCTCTTCCGTTTCGTTCTCCTTTTCCAGATCCTTCTCCAATTCTTTCTCTGCCACAGTCTTCATCCCTTTCTTTCGCCATCATTCTGATCAGCTTCTATTTCCTGTATAAGTCATCCAACTGGCTTTTCAGCATTTTCAGATTATGGACTACCTTTTCATAATCCATACGCTTAGGACCGATAATTCCAATGGTTCCCTTCATTCCCTCATCCAATTCATAAGTCGCTGTCACGACGCTGCAGTCCTTCATGCCCTGAATCGGCGTTTCGTTTCCGATATAGACCTGTATCCCCGTATTTTCATCCGCCAGATTTTCCTGAACGAGCTCGTTCAGGAACTGCTTTTCTTCAAAGGTCGTAATCAGCTCGCTGGCCCTCTGATGATCAGAAAGCTCCGGGTACTTGAAAAAATTCTTCGCGCCGCTCGTGTAAATTTCCAGATCCTCATCGGCTTTAATCGCCTCTGCGACGGCATCTATAACGTCCGCAACAATTTCGCTGTGGATTCCCGCCTGCTGTTTCATCGCCGCTATCATGCCCAGATTGATTTCTTCGAGAGATAATCCATTCAAATGCGTATTCAGTAAGATATTCAATTTTAATAATGTATCGTTATGCAGCTCTTCCGAAACAGTCAGGATGGAATTTTTAATTACATTCCCTTCTACTACGATAACCGCAAGAATCTGATTGGCATCTACGCGGGACAGCTGGATAAATTTCAGCTTGTTACGATGATACTGCGGCGCCGAAATCATCGCCGCATATTCCGTATTATTGGCAAGAAGCTTCGCCGCCTGCTTTAAGAGGTGATCCATTTTGTCTTCTTTTTCAAGAAGCATCTCCTTCATCTCTTCTACTTCCCGCTCCTTCTCCTCCATCATCCGGTCAACATACAGCCTGTAACCTTTATCCGATGGAATACGCCCCGCCGACGTGTGCGGCTGTAAAATATAACCCAGCTCTTCCAGATCCGCCATTTCGTTTCGGATGGTCGCGGAACTCAGATTCAAATCGGTATATTTGGAAATCGTTCTGCTTCCTACCGGTTCGCCCGTTTCCAGATAGTTTCGGATGATGGCCTGCAATATTTTATATTTTCTTTCATCCAGCTGCATACCATTCTCTCCTATTGTTAGCACTCAACCAAATAGAGTGCTAACACCTTCTAGTGATAAGTTATCACTTCACTATTTAATTGTCAACACATCCGAATAAAAAAATTATGAAAAAAATATTAAAAAAGCAATTAGTTCAAGTCCCTGCCCGAACTAACTGCCTTTATGAAGCCGTATCTTTCCGAATACAAATACTCAGAAGTTAAAGTCGCCTCTCTCTTCATTATCACTGTCCTTGTTGATAACGTAAAATACCTTGCTGTCTTCAGGTTTTACATAAAGCTCAACGGTCTTAAAATCCGCCGGATCTTTGTGCAGATCGTATTCCCAGACATCCTTCGCGCTCTTTATCAGATCTTCCGTCGTATGCGCATTGCCCGCAAACTGTATTTCAACGGTCGCCTTTACCGCAGGTTTTCTGCCCGCTGTTCTCGTCGTTGTTCCTTTAGCCGCCGTCTTCTTTACAGTCGTCTTTTTCTCAACAGCTTTCTTTGTTCCAGGTTTTCTGCCCGGTTTCTTTCTGGTCGTCTCAGCCCTGGAGGCTTCCCCGACCTCTTCCATCTTCGTATCCGCAGCCTGATCTGCCGCAGGTTTCGCCGCCTTCTTTGCCTCTGCCATGAATATTCTCCTCCCATGTATTCGTTCATACTTGTCATTATGCCGCAATCATCTGGTCTCATTTTTATAATCTACTGATTTCTATAATATTTATATACTATCACTTGATTACAGAGCAATTTTAACCTAAAGCCTTCCGACTTGTCAACTAACAAACTGTCACAAATCCATCACTATTTCTGCATATTTATATGCGAAATGCTGTAAAAATCAGGAAAAAACGAAGTATAACAGGACGATGACGCCTAAAACAATGCGATACCAGCCAAATATTTTGAAATCATGCTTCCTGATATAACCCATCAGAAAACGGATGACAAAGACCGATACCAGAAACGCGACGAACATACCGACGAACAAAATTGCGAGCTCCGTTCCTGTAAAAACGAATCCGAATTTTACAATTTTCAACAGGCTCGCGCCGAGCATGACCGGAATTGCCAGGAAAAATGTAAATTCCGCCGCGACGGTCCTGGATACCCCGATCAACAACGCGCCGACGATCGTAGCCCCGGAACGGGATGTCCCCGGAAAAATCGCTGCGATCAGCTGGAACACCCCGATCAGCAGGGCCGTTTTACAGGTGATCTGCTCCAGGCTCGTGATATACGGCCTCATATTTTTGTTGCGGTTCTCAATAACGATAAAAGCAATACCGAATACGATCAGCGCCGCCGCAACGCACCATGGATTGTAAAAAAGCGCGTCGAAAACGTCGTCGAACGCCAGGCCGATGACCGCCGCCGGGACACAGGCCACAATGATTTTCATCCAGAGTACGAGGATCTTTTTTTTGATGAACGGCTTTTTAGGATTTTTGAAATTAAATGGGAAGATTTTATTCCAGAAAAGCAGCACGACCGCCAATATCGCGCCTAACTGGATGACAACCAGGAACATTTCCCAGAACTCTTCCGATACGTCTAATGTTACGAACTCATTGAGCAAAATCATATGCCCTGTACTGCTGACCGGAAGCCATTCCGTAATCCCTTCCACAATACCGAACAATATCGCCTTTAAAATTTCTAACATGATTCTTCCTCCAAATATTCCAACAGATCGATATAGCAGTTCTCCGCGTCCCGGTAGCCTTCCTGATAAAGCGCTTCCAGCTTCGCCCGGTCTTTTTCGATTCTCCCCACATTGCTTTTATGTTTCGGACGGATAACAAATGCCTTTCCCCGTTCTCTCAGCTCTTCTATGTATTGTACGGCGCCGTTATAGGCGATATGTCTTTCCCGCATACATTCGTAAACCTTAGGGTAACGCATATACCGCGCCCTTACCATGGCGAGCTCCGCCGCCCCCGACGGCTTCCGTACATAGCCTTCTTCCTTCGTCATAACGATGACGTTCTTTGTATTCCCGTCTTTCAAAGAACGCCTGATCGGAATCGAATCCGCGATGCCGCCGTCAAGATACAGTTCTCCGCCGATCTTCACGTTTCTGGAAACGAGCGGCATCGAACTGGAAGCCCGGACAGCGATAATATCCCTGTGCATATCCTCAAGCAGCTTATATTCCGCTTTGCCCGTTCTGATATTGGTAACGACCGCATAGGCTTTTCCCGGATACCGCCCGAACGCCTCATAGTCGTATGGGTCCAGATAATCGGGAATCAATCCATAACACATATCCGCTCCGAACAGATCCCCGGTCGTCAGCAGGCTCTCGACGCTGCAATAAGCCTTTTGCCCAAGATATTCAACATTCGTCCGGTACGCTCTCTTCCGCTGTTTTGAAAGATAGCTGCACATACAGCAGGCGCCCGCAGACACGCCGTAACAGCTCGAAAAATCGATCTCCTTATCAAGAAAAAAGTCCAACACTCCGGCGGTATAAATCCCCTTCATGCCGCCGCCTTCTAAAATAAGTCCAGCCTGAAACATTCTAATCCTCCATTCCTGCCCGGCCCACGGTTTGGCTTACGCTGAAAGCGCCGTCAAGTCCGCGGCCGAAAATTTCAATTTCCTGCCCCGTATTCTGTCCGCACAAATTTCCGAAACGCTTCCAGAGAACGCTCGACCTTTTCCGTATCAATGCAGTAAGCCAGACGGAAATAGCCGGGTGTGCCGAACGTATCGCTGGGTACCAGGATCAGATCATATTTTTTCGCCTTCTCACAAAATGCGGCCGCATCTTCCTCCAGCGCTTTCGGGAACATATAAAATGTCCCTCCCGGTTTTACGCATTCAAAACCGAGAGAAATCAGTTCTTTATATAATATGCCGCTGTTTTTTTCATATACGGACAGATCCGCCGTCAAGTCCAATACTTCCGCTATCGCAAGCTGAATGATGGACGGCGGGCAGTTATGCCCGGTCCCCCGCGAAATCTGCGCGCACATATTCGCGATATATTCCGCATCGGTACATTTCGGATTCACCGCCACATAACCGATCCTTTCTCCGGGCAGGGACAGGGATTTGGAATAGGAATAACAGGACAGGGAATTGGGATAAAAAGCGGATACATAAGGCGCATCGGTTCCCGCGAACACGATTTCCCGATACGGCTCATCGGAAATCAGGAAAATATCGTGTCCATATTCTTTTTCTTTCGCCGCCATAATATCCGCCAGCTTCCGGATCGTATCCGTCGTATAAACAACGCCGGAAGGATTGTTCGGCGTATTGATCAGGACCGCCATGACCTTTTCTGTCATCATTTCCTCAAAGAGCCCAAAATTAATCTGAAAATCCTTCACATTAGCGGGCACGACCTTCAAAACGGCTCCGCTCAGGTTAATATAAGGCTGGTACTCCGGGAAATAGGGCGCGAAAGTCAGAACCTCGTCCCCCGGCTGCGTGACGCACCTGACTGCGTGCGCGATAGCCCCCGCCGCTCCCGTCGTCATAAAAACATGGTTTCCCGTATAATCCATGCCGAACCGCTCGTTCAGGGACTGCGCTATTTTCTCCCGCACCGCCGGAATGCCAAGGCTCTGGCTGTATCCATGCAGTTCCATCGGGTCATGGTTCTGCAGCAATTCTATCATCACATCGGTAAATCTCTGCGGCGTCGGGACCGACGGGTTGCCCAGGCTGTAATCAAAAACATTCTCATAGCCGATTTCCGCACCTCTGGCCGCCGCAAATTCCGATAACTGCCGGATGACCGATTTCCCTTTTAACATATCCTTATATTTTTGTACGATCATGATATCCCTCCCTCTTCCTCGCATTCCGCCCACAGCATAGCGCATTTTACGGCTTTTTTCCAACCCTTTAACAGCCTGCTTCGTTTTTCTTTTTCCATAGAAGCCTGAAATTTCCTGTCTAACTGCCAGTTGGCGCAGATTTCCTTCCTGTCCTTCCAGTATCCGACGGCAAGTCCCGCCAGATAAGCCGCCCCCAACGCCGTCGTTTCGATACAGCTCGGCCTGTGTACCGTCTGGCCGATGATATCCGCCTGGAACTGCATCAGGAAATCGTTGGCGCTGGCGCCGCCGTCCACCTTCAATTCCTGCAAAGGCATGCCCGCGTCTTCCTCCATCGCTTTCAGCACGTCCGCCGTCTGGTATGCGATGGATTCCAGCGTCGCCCTGATAAAATGTTCCTTCTGGCATCCCCTCGTAATGCCGACGATCGTACCTCTGGCATAAGGATTCCAATAAGGAGCCCCCATTCCTGCAAAAGCCGGAACGATATATACGTCGTTCGTATCTTCAACCCTTTCCGCATATTTCTCCGAATGGCCCGACTCCCTTATCATCCTCATGCTGTCGCGCAGCCATTGAATCGCCGCGCCCGCCACAAACACGCTTCCTTCCAGCGCATATTCCACATTATCTCCAACGCCCGCCGCGATGGTCGTCAGCAGGCCATGCCCGGAGGCAATCGCCTTTTTTCCCGTATTCATCAGAAGAAAACAGCCCGTACCATAGGTATTTTTTACCTGTCCCGGCTCAAAACAGCACTGGCCGAACAGCGCGGACTGCTGGTCGCCCGCCGCGCCCGCAATCGGAATCTCTCCGCCCAGGACTTCCGCCGCCGTTTTACCGTAAACGAAGCTCGAAGGCTTTACCTCCGGCATCATGCTCTCCGGAATCCTGAGAAGGGCAAGCAGTTCCTCGTCCCAGCGCAGAGTATGGATATTGAAAAGCATCGTACGGGATGCGTTCGTATAATCCGTTACATGCACGGCGCCCCTGGTCAGATTCCAGATCAGCCAGCTGTCAACCGTTCCGAATAAAAGAGTTCCGGCCTCCGCCTTTTCCCTCGCATCCTCTACATTATCCAGGATCCATGCGATCTTGCTGGCGGAAAAATATGCGTCGGGAATCAGTCCGGTCTTATCCTGAATCATCTTTTCATATCCCTGTGCTTTCAGCGCGTCGATCACTTCCGCCGTTCTCCGGCATTGCCACACGATCGCGTTATAAACGGGCGCGCCCGTCGTTTTATCCCATACGATCGTTGTTTCCCGCTGGTTCGTAATGCCGATTCCGGCAATATCCTGTGCGGATGCGCCGAGATTCGCCATCGCTTCCGTCACGACCGCGATCTGCGACGACCATATCTCTCTCGGATTATGCTCCACCCAGCCGGGTTTCGGATAGATCTGCGAAAACTCTTTCTGCGCCATGCTGCAGATCGTGCCTTTTTTATCAAAAAGGATACACCGTGAGCTTGTCGTCCCCTGATCGAACGCCATAATATATTTCTGCATACTTCCTCCATTCCGTGGGTATACTTATCCACAAAATATTTCGATCTCTGTTATTTTCCATGACCTGCAATTCAACTCTTAGTATATAATATTTTTTTTCTTCTGTTAAGCCTCTTCCTATTTTTTTTAAATGTGTTACAATAGCGATGGACATCCGCCGAACCGGACAGGAGGAGCATATATGAGTATCACCGTTGTATTGGAACAAATGGTCATTATTATGATTTTAATTTTCACAGGCGTACTTCTTTTTCGCAGAAAAATGCTGTCCGAGGATACCTCCAGACAGCTTTCCGGCCTGATCGTCAACATCACCAACCCCGCCGTTCTGATCTGTTCTGCTTTCGATGATTCGCCGAAAGTGCCGCTTCAGACATTGGGACTTAGTTTATGTGTGTTCATTATTTCTTATACTGTTCTGATTCTGTCCGCCTGTCTGATTCCATGGATGTTGAGAATCCCGGACCATGCCCGCTATTCCTACCGCATGCTGACCGTTTTCGGCAATGTCGGCTTTATCGGCATTCCGCTGGCTTCCGCCGTTCTTGGCTCCGGTTCGCTTATTTTCGTGTCGATTAACAACCTGATCTATAATATCCTTGTTTATACTTATGGCATTTCCACCCTGAAAAGGGCTTCCGCCGAGCAGCATCCTGACGCCGCGCCAAAGAAGCCGGAAAGCATTCTGCACAAACTGGTGAATGCCGGCACTATTTCCGCCGTGCTGACGATTATTTTCTATCTCGGCGATTTTAACGTACCCGCTATTATTTCTTCTTCCCTGACTTACGCAGGCCGCACCACCACGTTCCTATCCATGCTGGTGCTCGGCGTTTCGGTCGCGCAGATGGCCCCTGAAGATATTTTTTCCCATCCGAAGCTTTATGGCTTCACGCTCATCCGGCAGATCCTGCTGCCTGTCGGCTTCACCTTACTGCTCGGCCTGTTCGTCAGGGAACCTTTGATTCTGAATACAACCGCCCTGATGTTAGCGGTTCCCGCGGGCAATATGCCGCTGATGCTCTCCAAACAGCTTCATGTAGAGGAATCGACGATTTCACAGGGGATTATCCTGACGACGCTTTTAAGCCTGTTGACAATTCCGGTGGTGACGCTTTTTATTTCATAACGAAAAACAAATCCGGGCAAAGGTATCGCAGATTATTTAATGGCGGAGGCATAAGAAATGGCTGAATTAAGAAAGGAAGATTTATGGGTAATGGCGGATAAACTCCGCAATAATATGGATTCTGCGGAATACAAGCATGTATGTCTTGGACTTATATTCTTAAAATATATTTCGGATAGTTTTGAACGGGCTTATCAGGAAATTTCTCAAGATGAATATGCCGACCCGGAAGACAGAGACGAATACCTTGCTAAAAATGTATTTTGGGTGCCGCAGGAAGCACGCTGGGAAACGGTGAAAAACAGCGCCAAAGTTCCTGCGATTGGCCAGGTTATCGATAATGCCATGTATGTGATCGAAAAGGAAAACTCTTCTCTCCGCGGCGTGCTTCCTAAAGATTTTGCAAGAGCATCCCTGGATAAACGTTCTTTGGGTGAATTGGTTGATTTACTATCTGAACTTAAAATTGGAAATGATAAAAATAAAGATACATTAGGCACTGTATATGAATATTTTCTTGGAAAGTTTGCACGCGCCGAAGGGAAACTTGGCGGAGAATTCTATACTCCCCGCAGTGTAGTTGAATTGATCGTAGCTATGATCGAACCCCATGATGGACGAGTTTATGACCCTTGCTGCGGTTCCGGCGGTATGTTTGTGCAGAGTGAACGCTTTGTAGAGGACAGGGAGGGACGAATTGACGGCCAATTAGCCATTTATGGACAGGAATCCAATTATAATACCTGGAAACTCTGCAAAATGAATCTTGCTATCCGCGGAATCGAAGCAAACCTCGGCCAGCAAAATGCTGATTCTTTTCATAACGATCAGCACAAGAGTTTAAAGGCGGATTATATTATGGCAAACCCTCCATTCAATATCAGCGACTGGGGCGGAGAGCGTTTGACAGACGATCCAAGATGGAGTAAATATGGCATTCCGCCAACGGGTAATGCCAACTATGCGTGGATTTTACATATGCTTTATCACCTGGCGCCAAGCGGGACGGCGGGTTTTGTTCTGGCAAACGGTTCTCTTTCATCCTCCACCATCAGCGAATACAATATTCGTAAAAACCTGATTGAAGATGACAAGATTGACTGTATTGTTACTTTGCCTGGCGGACTCTTCTCAACAACATCGATTCCTGTTTGTCTGTGGTTCATAACTCGCAATAAGCTCAAAAACGGGTACCGTGACCGTCATGGAGAAATCCTGTTTATTGATGCCAGAAATATGGGGACAAAACCTTATGAGGACAGCCGTACTCAGAGACAGTTAACTGCGGAAACTATTGATGAAATCACCTCTGCATATCATTCTTTCCGTAATCATGAAAAGAAAGCCATAAAGGCAGACGGTACAGAGATTAAATATGCTGATAAGCAGGGATTCTGGAAAACAGCAGCATTAGGAGAAATTCGAGAAAAAGATTATAATTTAGCTCCTGCGAGCTATGTTGGAGTCGTTCCTGTAAAAAAAGATACAGAACCCTTTGATAAAAAAATGGAACGATTGACAAAGAAATTATACGAAGTAATAGACGAATCTCGAAAACTTGATAATGAAGTTATATTTCAATTAAGCCAAATGGGATGGAATCAAAATTCCGGGGAGGAGTAAGATGTTTTTAGGTGATTTAATTATCAATCATGACAGTAAGCGTATCCCATTATCAGCCAGGCAAAGAGAAAATATCGAAAAAAAATATCCGTATTACGGTGCGCAGGGTATTATCGATTACGTTGATGATTATCTTTTTGAAGGAAAATATTTATTGATAGCTGAGGATGGGGAAAATTTAAGGTCTCGTAAACAGCCAATTGCAACCATTGCAGAAGGAAAGTTTTGGGTTAATAATCATGCGCATATAGTTACATCAAATGAATTATCCAATCTTGAGTTTTTGTGCTTTTGGTTAAACTCAAACGATATCTCTGAATATATAACCGGTTCAGCGCAGCCAAAGTTGAATCAAAGCAATATGAACAGAATTCCGCTGCCTGATTTTTCGAGAGAGGATCAGGATAGAATTGCAGAAAAGCTGTGCGTGTATGAAAAAAAAATCACAAATAATTTAATGAATATAGATCTGTTGGAGAATATAGCAAACGAAATATATAAAGAAATGTTTTTACAAAAATCCGAATCAGCAGATGGGCAATATGCAGAGTCAACCGTATTTGATAATATCATGGAAGTTAAGAAAAAAAACGCAGACGAAAAAGATTATCCGGTCCTTTCAGTTGTAAAGGAAGGCGAATTTAAAGCATCAGAAGACGTTTTTACAAAACAGGTTTATAGCAAGAGCACCAAAAACTATAAAATTGTCCGCCGTAATCAGGTGGCGTATAATCCGGCAAGGGCAAATATTGGTTCTATTGCCATGCTCAAAAATTACGATATCGGGCTTATCAGCCCGATCTATATTGTTTTTGAGATGAAAGATACCATAACGCCGACATTTTTTTACTACTATATGAAGCAGCCGATATTTCTGGAAATGATCAGACACCATGCCATAGGGACAACAAGGCAGAACTTTCCTTTTGAGGCGTTCAAAATGTTTCCTGTGGCCGTTCCAACAATGGAACTTCAATTAAAATTTGAAGAAATCGCAAAACCTGTTGAGCGGAAAATTACAAAGCTTAAAGAAGAAAACAAAATATTGGCAGAGATCAGGGATACCCTGCTCTCCAGATTGATGAGCGGAGAACTGCCAGTGGAAGCGGGTGAAAATTAATGGATAAACATGAACAATATGAAGAATACCTGCAAGATGAATCAGAAGAGCAATTTTCAATTTACAGTGTTTCTCACTTACTCTCAAAACTTTCCAACTATAGCCGAATTATCTCTGAAAATGGAATACCCGGCACGCTGCTTTTTCGCGGACAATCTGACGTTGCGTTTGGTATTGACGGAAGTATTTTCAGAAATGGCCTGTTAGTAAAAGAAACCACGATTGTCAATGAACTGATATTGCAGGAGCCGCTGGAATTTGGAAATCATATGACAGATTTTGAACAACTGGTCAAAATGCAGCATTACGGTCTGCCGACTCGATTGCTGGATATTACAACGAATCCTCTGATCGCTCTTTATTTTGCCTGCTCTGAACATGAGGATAAAGACGGTGAACTGATTTTGTTTATCGAGTCGCTGCAGCGGCCTACACAAAAGGAAGTAAGACTGTTTTCTGCACTTGCAGAATATGATGGGAAAAGTGAAGGTAATTTTTTGGATTATTTTTTAAGAAAAGGTCTTGGAGATGATATTTTATCGAGTTTTGAAGAGAAGGTGGAACGTCTTAAGACTCAATTTCAAAATAAATATGTCCCGGTTGTAGCTCCTAAGAACAATGAACGCATAAGACGCCAAAACGGTGCATTTTTAATTTTAGGAATCGACATATCCGACCCGGATTATTATCTGAAAAACAGTTTCAATTTAAAAGACAGCCTCAGCGAATATGTAGATGAAGGAATTCCAAGATATTTACGCATTCCGGCAGAACAAAAGCCTTCGATACTGCATGAACTTGATATGATTGGAATAAACGAAGCGTTTGTCTATCCGGAATTAGAACACCAGGCATCCTATATTAAAAAAAGACATTTTGTAAAGGCAGGTGAACAGAATGTCTGATTTTATGGAAAATGACCTTGAGAAAGCCGCATTGGAGTGGTTTCAGGATTTGGGTTACCAGGTTCAATATGGACCAGATATTTCACCGGGAGGAAGTTTTTCAGAAAGAGAAAGTTTTGGAGATGTTGTTCTATATGACAGGCTACATAGCGCATTAAAGCGTATTAACAAACAATATTCCAATGATACGATTTCCGAACTGGTTAAAAAGATTACCCGCCAACAGAGCTTATCGATTGTCCGGAATAATGCTGCGTTTCAGAAATTATTAACCGACGGTATTGATGTAGAAGTTAAGCAGGAAGACGGAAGCATAAAAACTGAGAAAGCTTATATTTTTGATGTAAAGGATATTGAAAATAATGAGTTCTCAGCAATCAATCAATATACTGTGATTGAGAACGGTAAAGAACGAAGACCGGATATTGTCGCTTTTCTCAATGGCATTCCGGTTGTTGTAATAGAGCTGAAAAACGCGGCAAACGAAGAAGTAAATATTATTGACGGATTTAATCAGCTTCAGACATATAAAAGAGAGATCCCTTCTTTATTTTACTATAATGCCTTTATGATCACAAGTGATGGTATCAATGCAAAAGTTGGTACCATTACTTCTGGCCTGGATAGATTTATGTTCTGGAGAACAATTGACGGAGAAAAAGAGTCCGGACTTTCTCTCCCCCAATTACAGGTTATGCTATGTGGAATGATGAATAAAAAGAGGTTTCTGGACATTATTTCAAAATATAGCTTCTTTGTTCATGAGGAAGATAAGTCTTTTAGAATTCTGCCAGGTTATCATCAGTTTTTTGCTGTAAATAAAGCCTTATATACCACTCACCTGGCAGCTTCTGAAAATGGAAGCAGAAAAGCGGGCGTCATCTGGCATACACAGGGCAGCGGAAAAAGCTACACTATGCTTATGTATACTCGTCAATTGGTCTTAGAATTAAACAACCCAACGATTGTTGTTATTACAGACAGAAATGACCTGGATGATCAGCTTTTTACTACTTTTTCAAAAAGTGCCGATTATCTGCGTCAAACACCTAAACGGGCGGATACAAGAAAAAAACTGCGGGAATTATTAAGCGTTCAGGCAGGCGGCATTGTATTTACGACTATCCAGAAGTTTTCGCCGGACGAGAGCGACCAATTGATGGAGGCACTGACTGCCAGACGAAATGTAGTAGTTATAGCAGATGAAGCACATCGCAGCCAGTATGGATTAGAGGCAAAAGAAGAAGATGGAAGGGTTTCTTTTGGTTTTGCAAAGCATATGCGTGATGCATTGCCGAACGCTTCTTTTATCGGATTTACCGGAACGCCTGTCGAATTAAGCGACAAGAATACTCCTGCCCTGTTTGGTGATTATATTGATATTTATGATTTGACTCAAGCGGTAAAAGACAAAACAACTGTTCCGATTTATTATGAGAGCAGAATTGCAAAGTTAGACCTTTCGCAGGAATTAAAGCCAAGGATCGACGATGAGTATGAAAATATTGTTGAAGGACAGGAAGAAACTTATGCCGAAAGCCAAAAGCGTAAATGGGCAAGATTAGAAGCCATTGTTGGGACAGATAGTCGTATTGATGTAGTGGTGAAAGATTTCATTGCTCATTACGATCTCAGGCAGCAGGCGATTAATGGAAAAGTTATGTTTGTAGCTATGTCCAGAAAGATTGCGGTAAAACTCTATTCAAAGATCGTAGAATATCGTCCGGAATGGCATAGTGATGAAATCGACAAAGGTGCAATTAAAGTTATTATGACTTCAGCAGCATCTGATCCGCCTGAATTTCAGCCACATTCAACCACTGCATCTCAAAAAAGGGCACTTGCAAAGAGAATGAAAGATATTGAAGATGAATTAAAAATTGTTATTGTCTGTGATATGTGGCTGACGGGATTTGACGTACCTTGTCTTCACACAATGTATATCGATAAGCCGATGAGCGGACATAACCTTATGCAGGCCATAGCACGCGTTAATCGTGTATTTAAAGACAAGCCTGGCGGTTTGATTGCAGACTATATTGGCATTGCGGATAATTTAAGAAGGGCATTAGCACAATATACGCCTTCTGACCAGAAAACAACAGGAATTGATCCACAGGCGGCAATAGACCTTATGCTTGAGAAGTATGAGCAGATTCAGGGAATGTTACATAGATTGGACTACTCTTCTTACATAAATGGCTCTGCAGGCGAACGAATGGCCTGTATCGTTTCCGGCGTGGATTTTGTTCTGGGCAAACCGGAAGATGAGAAAAAAGAATTTCTTAACCTGGTTGCAGAAATCGGTAAGGCATACGCACTATGTTCGTCCTCTGAACAGGCTCAGGCGATCAATGTAGAAATCAGCTATTTTAAAGCTATCAAATCAGGCATGATAAAAATATTGCCAGGGGACAAACAGAAGAAAACGAAAGATCAAATAGAATATGAAATTGGACAATTGGTTTCCAAATCGGTTATTTCTGAAGAAGTCGTTGACATATTTGCTTCGGTCGGATTAAATAAACCGGATATATCCATTTTATCCGATGAATTTCTTGAAGAGGTAAAAGGATTGCCGCAGAAAAATCTGGCTCTGGAACTTTTGCGACGTTTGCTTGATGGCAGGATTAAGGCGATTGCTCAAAAGAATGTAGTGCAGGCGAAAAAGTTTTCAGAAATGCTTGAAGCCTCAGTAATTCAATATGAAAAACGTTCATTAGAGACGGCAGAAGTCATAAGGGCTTTGGTTGATATGGCTAAAGACATGAATGAACTGCATAAAAGGGGAGAAAAACTTGGGCTGTCCGATGAAGAACTGGCATTTTACGATGCGATATCTTCTAATGAGTCTGCCAGAGATTTCTATGAAAATGATGTCCTAAAACAAATTGCCAAAGAACTGACAATCAGTATTAAAAATAACATTAAGGTTGACTGGGATGTTCGGGAAAGTGTCAGGGCACAGATGAGAATTACTGTAAAAAGGCTGCTGAGAAAATATAAATATCCGCCGGATAAGCAATCAAGTGCAGTAGATTTAATTATTGAACAGGCAGAAAAAATGTGTGAAAATCAAATTTATTAAAAATGTTGGCTCTGACTCAAATTACCGGTTGAAAAATAAGCTATCAGGCTTATTTTTCAACCTATACCCTATACATTCTGCACCTTCATCATATTTGTCGTGCCGGAAATCCCAATCGGCACTCCCGATGTAATCACTGTCAGATCTCCTTTTTCCAACAGCCGCTGCTTCTCCGCCGCCATAATTGCGCTGTTAAACAAATCAAAAACATCTTTTTCTTCTTTAATTAATATCGGCATCACACCCCATGCCAGATTGATCTGGCGGCATACTTTATCCGATGTCGCACAGCCGATGATACTGCTCGCCGGTCTGTATCCGGCTATCATTCTCGCTGAGTGCCCGGACTTGGTAACGGTAACGATCGCTTTCGCATTCAAATCATACGCCGTCGTGCAGGTCGCGTGGCAGACCGCATCGGTTACATCGGGATTTCCCTTTCTGTCATGATCAAAAAACCGCTTCTTGTAATCCACATCCCGCTCAGTACGCTCCGCAATTCTTACCATCGTCTTGACCGCTTCGACAGGATAAGCACCCGCAGCGGTTTCCCCGGAAAGCATGATCGCGCTCGTTCCGTCATAGACCGCGTTGGCGATGTCTGTCGCCTCCGCCCTCGTCGGCCGCGGGTTCTTAATCATAGATTCCAGCATCTGGGTTGCGGTGATGACCTGTTTTCCCACCTGATATACTTTCTTAATGATCATCTTCTGAATGACCGGCACCTCTTCATAAGGTATCTCAACGCCCATATCACCTCTCGCTATCATAATGCCGTCGGATACTTCGATAATCTCGTCGATATTCTCCACACCCTGTAAATTCTCGATCTTGGAAATAATCTTAATTTCCTCACCGCCGTTCTTATCAAGAAGTCTCCGCAGCTGTAAGATATCTTCTTTGCACTGTACAAAAGAAGCGGCTATGAAATCCACATCCTGCTCGATTCCAAAAAGAATGTCCTCTCTGTCTTTATCGCTCAAATACGGCATGGAAAGATTCACATCCGGCACATTGATTCCTTTATTATTGGAAACGACGCCTCCGTTGATAACACGGCATATGATATTCGTTTTCTCTACCTTTTCGACCTTCATCTCGATTAAGCCGTCATCGATCAATACCTTCATACCGACTTCAAGATCTTCATAAAGGCGGCTGTAAGTAACGGAAACCTTCTCTTCCGTTCCTTCTGCCTCTTCCGATGTTAAGATAAAAAGCTGTCCCTCCTGCAAAGTCACTTTGCCATTCCTGAACTGTTTTACCCGCACCTCCGGGCCTTTGGTATCCAGCAAAATGGCAACTGGCTTTTGAACCTCCTTACGAATCTTCTTTACCATATCCATCCGCTTTTTATGTTCCTCATAGACGCCGTGGGAAAAATTGCATCGTGCAACATTCATACCCTCCAGCATCAGCTGCCGCAGTACTTCTTCGTTATCCGTTGACGGTCCCAGTGTACATACGATTTTTGTTTTTCTCAATCTTTTACCCTCCTGTGGTGCATCCCTGTAACAGTTATAAATAATATCCTATAGTTAACGATATTAGAAATTGCCATTTTAGCTTCACAAAAGCCTGCATATATGGCTTTTGTGAAAGACGGAATGCGCAATTTGTTATGTCGTTTACTATAATATTTGTATTATACCGAAAAATGGTAATGATATACAAGAACAATTAACATGCCCAAACGTCCTTCATCATTCTTACCCGTTGCTTTTAAACAGCCATTACCCGATTCCAAAAACCTTCCTGATAATATTCTAAAAGAAATAGCGGAACAGAATTTAAGATACACAGGAAATGGCCGTTATTAATATAATTCTGCTTTTGATAAAAATATAATTTTTCCTGACCTAAATTATGTATGAAATAGTCATATGTACATAGGCTGTTATACTTAACCAATAATCCAGCCCTCTTTTGACTCGCATTACAGGCAATAAGCCAATGTCTTTCATCAATACAACTGTAATTGCTGAAATCTGTCTGTAAAACAAAACTTTGTTTATAACCGGAAATTTCATCTAAATGAAAGGTATAAATTCTTATAGTCTTTCGTTTCAGCGTCAATCTCCTTAATAGACTCAATCATTGGATATGATATGTATAGTTTTCCAAGTTCTGTTTCATTACTGAATGTTTTCAGCATTTCAGCCAATATGTCTTTATTCGAATATTTTTTTGGAATATTATCATTGTGTCCATCATAATCAAAGAAAAGATATATTTCCGAAAAGTCGCTGGCCCTGAGGTTACTTAAACGCTCTTTTGCTATTGTGCTCATCTCTTTTAGCACGTCAACGACATTCGTTTCAAACTCATCTTTTTTTAGTCTGGTCCATAACATATATATATTTCCATCCGCAGGGCAGTTTAAGACGGAAACATCCACTTTTGAAAAAAAGAAAATTTTAATCAGATTGTTTAATAAATTTTCTTCTGCTTTTATACCTTCATAAATAAACAGAATTTTCTTTCTCCTATTGTTCATAAAAAGCCCCCGCTTTATACATCTTTTGAAGATTATGAGCTTCTCTTAAAGACTTATCCGTCAAATTACAAAATGGCTGAATCGCATTATCATCTAATATGAAGTAACAATCCGGTCGTAATAACTCATTGGAAATGACGTCTGTATTATGAGAGGTAAAAACTACCTGAATATTTTTTTCCATCATTAGTTTGTGAATGACAGCAATCGATAAATCGGTGTGATAAAAAGCATCAAATTCATCAATAAAAATAAAGGAAAGATCCTCTTTCTGCATATACCACAGGCATAAAAAAACCAGGGCTCTGGTTCCGCTTGACATCAATGGTGCAAACGCCACCTCTTTGTTCCCTATTTTACAATAAATCGTTTTTCCTTCTCCCGTGTCTTTTTCTAATAGTTTAAACGGAAGACGCGCCTCCTGTAAAAAATTCTCCAAATTCTCAATACCATTTTCTAAATTGCATATGGCTTCAAGCATATCGCCGCTAATCGAATTTGCGCCTATGGCTTTCAATCTTTCTGTACTATTGAACCAAAGCATTTGATTGACAAATTTCATAAACTTCAAAAAGACCCTGCAGTCTTTATCTTCTTTATCTAAGATCGTATTGGCATAAACATATTTGACCAGCGAAATAGAACTATCCCAATTATCCAAATTCAAATTTTCCGAACCTTTCAAATGAACAAAACAATCATCTGTGTCATTAAGAAGGACCTTTTTCCCATCAATTTTAACACTTTCGCGTACTACCTGCTGTGCATTCTTTTTTTCATAAGAATATTCAACAAAAGAGGAATCAAATTTAAATTTGTATGCAAAAGAAACAATATCGTCCTGATTATATAAATTAGAATAGAATAAACTTGAAGTTTCCCCCTTTCTTTTCTCCCTCTTATCTGTCAAGTGGATAATAATATCCATGATAGCCCAGCCCAGATTTGTTTTGCCGGAGGCGTTATATCCAACGACAACCGAGTCCTTGATAATTCCGTTATAAATCGCCTCCTGATTGAATTCATAATTTTTTTCTGATTCCAACGAAAATTGTAGTTCATCTCTGAAATTTCTATAATTTCTAACCTTAAATCCCGCCAACATTTTATTTCCCTCCGTATTTATAGTAAACGACATAACAAATTGCTTTTTCCGGCTCTTGCAAAAGCCATATAGGTAAGCTTTTACAAGTCCGAAAAGGCAATTTCCAATGTCGTTAACTATAGCAATAACCATTCTATATATTATTATACATATTTCTTTTAACATCTCAATGTATTTCGTAATTTTTTTACGATTTGGAAGTATTTTTTTTACTTTGTTCAGCCAGACAAAACTCCCGGCGGTGGAAGCGCCGGGAGCTTTGTATATATACTAAGGGATTATGTGGATAGCTGTTTTATTCTACATCCTGCAAGGCCGCAAAATCTTCTTCGCCGGTCCGCACCTTTACGACCTTCATAACGTTGTAAACGAAAATCTTACCGTCTCCGATATGTCCGGTATAAAGTGCTTTCTTTGCCGCCGCGATGACCGTATCGACCGGAATCTTGCTGACGATAACTTCAACTTTAACTTTCGGAAGAAGCGTTGCGTCGATTTCAACGCCGCGGTATACATCCCCCGCGCCTTTCTGCACGCCGCATCCCATGACCTGCGTTACCGTCATACCGGTCACGCCCAGATCATTCATTGCCTTCTTCAGATGGTCATATCGGGACAGTTTGGCGATTACAACGACCTTATACATACCGACGCCGGACGCCGGATATTCCGCGATGACCGGTACCGCCGCATCTTTCTGCGCATTGGAAGCTTCTTCATAGCTATCCGTACCAAGACTTGTATTTTCATTAATATCCATCGTCATCGTATTGGAAATATCCATAATGCTGAATCCCGAATATGCGGAAGCCAGACCATGCTCGCAGGAATCCAGACCGACGATTTCTTCCTCTTCGCTGACGCGGAGCCCGAAAACAGCTTTGATGACCATAAACGCGATCGTAATCGTAACGGCGGTCCATGCCGCTACCGCCGCAAAGCCGATAAGCTGCACACCGAGCTGTTTCAATCCGCCGCCATAGAAAAGCCCCACAACGCTGTCATTTCCGGGCGCGGACGTGGTCGCGAAAAAACCTACCGCAATCGTTCCCCAGATACCGTTCAGACAGTGTACCGCTACTGCGCCGACCGGATCGTCGATATGAAGTTTATAATCCAAAAACCAGACGCCGAATACAACTAACAGACCGGAAACCGCGCCGATGACCAGCGCTCCCGTTACATCCGTTACATCGCAGGGAGCCGTTATTGCAACCAGACCTGCCAGAGACGCGTTCAGACACATGGAAACATCAGGCTTTCCATATTTTACCCAGGTAAAGATCATACAAACGACCGTTGCGATCGCCGGCGCTACCGTCGTCGTTAAAAAAACGGAGCCGAGCTGTTCCACGCTCGTACAGGCCGCGCCGTTAAAACCATACCAGCCAAGCCACAAAATGAACACGCCGAGACACCCGATCGGAAGATTATGTCCCGGAAAAGCATTGACCTTTGTTTTTCCGTTTTTTTCTTTCGTGAACTTCCCGATACGGGGCCCTAAAATTTTTGCGCCGATAAGTGCAGAAACACCGCCCACCATATGGATTGCGCAGGATCCCGCAAAATCATGGAAGCCCATCTGCGCCAGCCAGCCTCCGCCCCATATCCAATGGGCTTCGATCGGATAAATAAGTGCGGAAATGACTGCGGAATATACACAGTAGGACAAAAACTTCGTCCTCTCCGCCATCGCGCCGGAAACGATTGTCGCGGTCGTCGCGCAGAATACCAGGTTGAACACGAAATTCGACCAGTCAAAATCCGCATAGCCCGTGAAAATGTCGAATCCGGGTTTTCCAATCAGCCCGACTACATCCTCGCCGAACAACAAGCCGAAACCGATCAGAATAAAAACAACAGTACCAATGCAGAAATCCATCAGATTCTTCATCAGGATATTTCCTGCATTTTTGGCTCTGGTAAAGCCGGTCTCCACCATTGCGAAACCTGCCTGCATCCAGAACACCAGCGCGGCGCCGATTAAGAACCAGACGCCGAACACCTCGCCGCTCACAACACTCAAAATTTCTTCATTCATAGTTACTCCTCCTCACATAAAAAAATGTGGATACAATCCGCGCCTTTGTTCAAAGCGCCTTTGCTCCACATTTTTTTATACATATTCTGTTAAGAAAAAAGGTGCTATGAATTCTTCACAGCACCTTCGCTCTTACGAATTGGATTGTAGCACCGGAAATGAAGGATGTCAATACGATTTCTAAAATTTTTCTGAATTTATTTTTTCAGGAATTCCGGATTTCTTATGAAGCCAGTACCATCCGCAGATACTCCGTCCCATCCTCGACGACATTTTCCCGATGCACGAACCCCAGCTTTTCACACAATGCGCGGGATTTTTTATTGCCTTTCATGAGCAATGCCTGAAAAGAGGTAAAGCCGAGTTCCTCTTTTCCATAGGCGAGAATCGCCTGACAGATCTCGTATGCATAACCCTGCCGTTGATAGGGTACGGCTATCACAAATCCGAGCTCCGGCATATCATAACCTTCCCGCCAGCTGATGCCTGCCCTGCCGATTACTTTCCCTCCGGCTTTCTCTAAGACCGTCCACATGCCATACCCATAGAAACGGTAGATATTTTTGATATAATCCTGAATATAAGCGACCTCCGCGTCCCTGTCCATATACAGCCCTTCCATATATTCCGTAATGGACGGTTCCCTGTAGATTTCATAAAAACAATCGACATCCTCTGTTGTTGTTTCCCGGATAATACACCGCTCCGTTGTTAAAACAGTCCAGGGCTGGCCAGTCAGCCGCAGATAAGCCAGTTCCAGCGATTCCCGCCCGATTTCCGAAATCCGCTCTATGGCATATTCCGCCAGCATGAATTGCTCTTCCCGGTTCTCCTCATGCAGGTAAATGATGACCGGAAGCCTCTTTTCCCTCAGCCGTTTCTGCCACAGCGCGCAATCCGTAACATAAAGCGTTCCCTTTCCTGCCGCCGCTTCCGCACGATCCGCGCTTTCCACAAGAGCTTCCACATGGTTCTCTTCCAGTTCCCGCAAAAGCGCCGACATGTCCTTTATGATTTCTTCTTTTTTCCAAATAAATACGACCCTTTTTAGCATCTCTTATCAATATTCCTCTTTACCTTCTTTCGATTATCCTCTATTATTATATTAAAAAATCAGAAAGGAATCAAAAAAATGGCACAAAATCCAATCGTTACTTTTACCATGAAAGGCGGAGATGTTATCAGGGCCGAATTATATCCCGATATCGCGCCGGTATCCGTCAACAACTTCATCAATCTGATTCAGAAAAATTTCTATGACGGACTTATTTTTCACAGAGTTATCAAAGGCTTTATGATACAGGGCGGGGATCCGGAAGGAACCGGCATGGGCGGTCCGGGCTATTCTATCCGCGGCGAATTTAAACAGAACGGCTTTTCCAATGACTTAAAGCATACGGAGGGCGTTCTCTCGATGGCCAGAAGCATGCACCCCGATTCTGCGGGAAGCCAGTTCTTCATCATGCACAAAACAAGCCCGCATCTCGACGGCGCTTACGCGGCGTTCGGGAAGGTGACCGAAGGTATGGATGTGGTGAATAAAATCGCCGAAACGGATACCGATTATAACGACAGGCCGCTGGAAGAACAGGTCATGGAGAGCGTTACCGTTGAAACTTTCGGTGTGGAATACCCTGAACCTGAGAAGCTCTAAAGAGCTTCTCAGAAAAGTATTATTC
>JAMPFK010000009.1 GCA_023664485.1 Bacteroides fragilis
GCGTCCGATGAAATCGGACATAGAGCGCTGAAAGCGCGAGCTTGCGAGTTTAGATTAATGAGCGTTAGCGAGGAAAGCATGCTTGCATGTTTGGCGAGCGGCGAATGCTGATCATGCGGCAGAAAATTGTAAACAGGGAAAAAGCAAATGATTCAGGTTATGCTCGTTTTGGCATATATAACAATTACGATTGGGATTGGTATCAGGGCAAAGAAAAAAACGAATTCGTCAAGAACATTTGATGGAGCAGGACTGGGGGTACTGATGTGTGTGACGGCCGGGGCGGGGGAATGGCTTGGAGGAACGGCAACGACAGGCGTTGCGGAGTACGGCTGGCTTTATGGATTATCTGGCGCCTGGTATACAATTGCAAATGGAATCGGGATTTGTTTTCTGGCGGTTTTTTTTGCCAGGTTATTCCGCAGCTTCAATATTTCCACCATTCCTGGAATCATAGGGAAGTATCTGGGTGAAAAAGCCAAAATGGCTTCTGCAGCACTTTTAATTTTTGTCACGGTAGCAATCGGCAGTTCGCAGATGGTGGCAATCGGCACATTAAGCGAAGAGCTGTTCCATATTAATGCAATCGCTGCAATTGCTGTTCTGGGGCTGGGGATTCTGCTTTATACTTCTCTGGGCGGAATGCCTGCCGTTGGCTATACGAACGTCATGCATGTAGTAGTCATGTATGCGGGCAGTATTTTGAGCGTGATATTATGTCTGAGGGATGTGGGAGGAATGACTTCACTAAGGAATACGCTCCCCGATACATATTTCTCAATGGGCAGCATTGGAATGACAAAGATTAGTTCATGGTTGATTGCTTCAATTCTTGGTGCCTGTGTCGCACAGGCCGGAATACAGCCGGTACTTGCATCAAAGGATACGAAAACAGCTGTCAGGTCCTCCTATCTGATTGCAATCATTGTAATCCCTTTTGGCCTGCTGTCTGCGTTGCTGGGTATGATTGCGCATGTGAAATTTCCTGATTTGGAAAATGCGAAACTGGCACTGCCTGCATTGTTAATGTCAATGAACCCTGTGACAGGGGGATTTGTTATGGCATCTGTCATGGCAGCTATTCTATCCACTGCATCTCCTATATTTTTAGCATGTGGAACTCTGTTTTCAAGGGATATTTACAGCACCAGAAAACAGCTTGCAGATTGTGAAACGGATGACAGGCAGATACTGTGGGTTCCCAGATGCGCATCTTTTACTCTTGGATGCGTCTGTATCCTGTTAGCTGTATTTTTCTATGATTCACAGAGATTACTGGACATTGTTTATTTTGCATACAGTATCAGGGGAAGCCTGTTCATTATTTTATTGTTAAGCATTTACTGGAAAAAAACATCATCCCATATTGCCGTACTGGCGATGGGGGCAACCTGCATCGTTGGATTAATATGGATTATATATAAAAATATCGTCGGGCAGTATCCGATTTTTCCACAGTTTAGTGAAACCTATGCGGCAGTCCTGACATCTACTGCAGTAACTGTTTTTGGAAGTATTATATTTGGGCACATAAACAAACGGCATGAAGGGAGGAGTTAAAAAGATGTATGAAACAATTGAAGCATATGTTTCAGCTTATGCAAAAGAAACGCCTGATAAGCCTGCTGTTATTGTCAGTGGAACGGCCACAGGTTACAGCCGGTTATATGATTTGGCCTGCGGTTATGCGTCTTTGCTTATACAGTCGGGACTAAAGAAAGGGGATATTGTGGCTGCAAAATCCTCACAGACTCTGGCTTATGTTATTACATATTTGGGAATCCATCTGGCTGGAGGCGTTGTTACCTCACTGGAAAAAGATATTTCCGTTGAGGGAACTGCAGAGGTTATTAATAAGGTTGGCGCTAAAATGATAATCTGTGATGATGCTTCCATTACCAATAGCTGTGATATCGTGTATATGGACAGCTCTGATGTGCTGGAAAAGGCAGCCAGTACCACACACAGAGAGTTATCTTTTCTTAACGGGAGCGATTCTGCGGATATTTTATTTACAACAGGAACAACCGGGTCATCAAAGGGTGTTGAGCTGAGCCACAGAGCGCTTATTGCAACAGCGGAAAACCTGATTTATGGCTGTGAATACAAAAAAGATACTGTCATCATTGTTCCCGGACCGCTCAATCATGCGAATGCCATCCGTAAACTGTTCACAACATTTGTAAATGGCAGCACAATATATTTATTGAATGGCATGACAAACTTAAAAGTTTTTTTTGGTGCGCTGAATTATCCTGACGGAACAATTGCATGCTGTTTACCGCCTTCCGCGATTCGTACGATCTTCCAGCTGACGCAGAATGAATTAGGAAAATACGCGGACCGGATTGACTTTATTGAATCTGCCACTGCGCCTCTTCCGGAACCGGATAAAGAGCATCTGTGCGAACTGCTGCCCGATACCAGGCTGTATAATAATTATGGCTCTTCCGAATCAGCATCTGTCTGTATGTATAATTATAATGTATACCGTGGAAAAACCGGATGTGTCGGAAAAGCAATGCCAAATTCAAAAATATTTATTGTAAATGACAACCGGGAAATCATCCGGTCTTCTAAAACTAATATGGGTCTGCTTGCCTGTATGGGTGATGTGAATATGAAAGGCTATATCAATGAACCGGAATTATCGAAAGAAGTTCTGGTTGGCGGAGTTCTGTACACAAATGATATTGGATATATTGATGAGGAAGGATTTGTATATGTTTCCGGCCGTAAGGGAGATGTTATCAATGTTGGCGGATTTAAAGTGGCGCCGGCAGAAGTTGAAAGTGCGGCGCTCTCATATGATGGTATTGAGGATTGTATCTGCCTGCCAATTGAACATCCGATTAGCGGACAGGCTGTAAAATTACTGGTCGTTCTCAGGGAAGGAACGGAATTCTCCCCGAAGCTGATTTCGGAATATTTAAGAACGAAACTTGAAAACTATAAAATTCCGATAAAATATGAGCAGGTGGAAAAAGTAGAAAGAACTTATAACGGAAAATTAAACCGCAAAGCTTATCTGCATAGATAGGGACAATAAGAGAAAATAAAGAAACCTGCCTTGTACTTAGCCGAGTCCAGGCAGGTTAAACTTATAAACTGGTGTTACTTTTCACACAGTAGCCAATGAACGATAAACCATTCAAAAATATCAAATAATCCTATTGACAACCGACTTTTCATTTCATATAATTGGTTTAAACCAAAGCGGTATAACGTGAAATTCAATGCTCTGTTCAGGGCATCAGGTCGGTCAGCTCCGATTTCGGCGTATCAGCCATATTTCACAGAAACAAGGGAAAATTGGCTGAATACTGCAAGAATAACAGCGGTATATGATACAGCCGGAAAGGGGTATATGGGAAAGAAAGATACCATAGGAAAGGTTTATTTCAGGGATGCGGCCAGGTTTGCCGAACTGATGAACTGCGTTCTCTATCGGGGAGAAAAGGTGATACTGCCGGAGAATCTGATACCGGTGGAAAGGGAGTATCCTTCCTTATTCGGGAATACGGTTTTTATCTGGCGGAAGCGGAGCATGTGGACGCGATGGGATTTGAGACCGATTTAAGGGAATTCTTTCAGGCGTTACAGTGCAGGAAAGATAAGAAAAAGCTGAATGAACTGTGCCGTTCGGAGCGTTTTCGAAATCTCAGGCCGGAAGCCGTGCAGGCGATAGCGGTACATATAGACCGGACAAGGCTGATGCCGAAAGTAAAGAAGGAGGGGGTTACGATGTGTCAGGCGTTTGATGAACTGATGGAAGATATGAGGCAGGAGGGAATCAGAGAGGGGGAAGCGAAAGGTCTAAAAGCCGGAATAAAGGAAGGATTACAAGAGGGCGAACGGAAAGGAAAGATTTCGATTATCCGCCGGATGCTGGCGGAAGGGCTGGATGAGACATTGATATGCAGAGTTGCCAGATGTTCTGAGGAAGAACTGGCGGCGGCAGGACGGTAAGAAAGAATTATTCCATAGAGTATGACGACAAAAACTTCTGATGTGAGGTATGTGATTGCCCTGGATCGGAAGTTTTTGTATTATTTGAAATACTGATAGGAGAATAAGTTGAAGAATAAGCTTGATTACAAATCCGTCTGGATATGCTATGATAATAACAGAAAATCTTTCTCACACTGGAGAATTTCGCCTGAGAGTCTGCTAAACGTTTGAGAGAGTGTCACAAGCGGGTATTCTCTGCGTGAACTTTTCCACATATGGGGTGGTGATATAATGAAAAGAAAAAAGACTCGAAAATATACATTTTATCTGGGTATAACGGTGTTGCTGCTGGTTATCACAATGGGCATGGGCGTTTTTGCTTTCAGGGTGTACATAAATTATTTTACGCAGGAGACGGATCCAAATCGATATGAGAAATACTATATGATGATTGCGGAGGACAACAGTTCTTCTTTTTGGCAGACTGTCCATAAAGGCGCATATGAGGAGGGGCTTAAGCAGAACAGCTATGTGGATTTGTTGAATGATACCTTTGAGGGGAATTATTCGAGGGAGGATATGATGCGGATTGCTATCGCGTCAGAGGTGGACGGTATCATCGTTGCGGCGGATGAGAGCGCAGTGATGACGGAACTGATCAATGAGGCATCTGAAAAGATTCCCGTAGTGACATTATATGAGGACAATACGCGGAGCAGCAGGTGTACCTTTGTGGGAATCGGCAGCTATGATCTGGGCAGGGAGTATGGCAGACAGGTACTGGAAATCGTGAAAGAGAGACAGCTTCCGCGGGCGCAGGTGCAGGTGGCACCGTTGTATGGGGAGAATGGGGAAAGGCTGATGTGGACGGAGAAGATGGTGCGCCCTCCTGTTAAGGTAATGGTGCTGGTGAATGCCCACACACAAAATTCCGGACAGAATATACTGTGCTCCGGCATCCAGGAGACGATTGAGAATGAAAAGGAAGAGGAACTGGAGGTAGAGCTGTCCCTTGTTTCCATCGATGATACCAATACATTTTCTGTGGAGGAATCTATACGGGATATTTTCATGGAGGCAGATCTGCCGGACATTATCGTGTGCCTCAATGAATTGAATACGACCTGTGTCTATCAGGCGGCGGTGGATTACAATAAGGTGGGACAGGTCAATATATTGGGGTATTATGACTCAGATACTATCCTGAAAGCGATTGACAGAAATGTTATCTACGCGACAATTGCGATCGATGCGGAGCAGATGGGGAGATACTGCATAGATGCATTGACAGAATACAATGCGTTCGGCAATACAAGCCAGTACTTTATTGCGGACATTGAATTAATCAATAAAGAGAATGTTGCGGAATATATGAGCGGGGGTGGTGCGGCGGATGAATAAAAAACTGCATAAGCTTTCCGATCTGTCGCTGCAGGGCAAGATCAGCAGTATTTATATTCTGACCAATCTCCTTGTGTGTCTGGTCAATATTCTGTTGGTTATGGGGATCAACCGTATGTCCGGAGAGATGGAACTGGTCTATTTCGATAATCTGAATCTGAACAGGCTGTCCGGGGCGCTGGATGCCGTACAGAACAGTATGACCGATTACCTGAATGCCAAAACCAGCGATTCGCTGGAGGAATATTACAGAAGCTCGCAGTATTATCAGCAGCTGGTAGATGCGCTGGGGGATGAGATCAGCGGCGTTTCCTTTGACCGGATGAAAAGAAATATCAGGCATATGTCGGGAAAATATCTTGAGATAGTGGATCAGACGATCGCCGCCAAGCGGGGACGTAATGTTGAGAAATACAGAGTACAGTATGAGAGCGCGACGCAGATGTATGATTATATTACTACCTATATTTACAGCCTGAACAACCAGCAGTTTAAGAACAACTCAGAGAATTATACGAAGCTTGCATGGGCGTTCCGGCTGTTTGAGACGGTAGGCATCGGCGTTATCTTTGCGGTTATTATCATAAACGTATTTATCATTACGAAACTGGTCGGCGCTATTATCGGCCCTCTAAGGACGCTGGCGAGATCGGCGGATGAAGTGGCAAACGGCAATTTCAAGGTGGAGCTTCCGGAAGTACAGACGGGGGATGAAATCGGCGTTTTGTCCAGGGCGTTTAATCAGATGGTGGTCAGTATCAGAGAGTATATCGACCGCATCCGGCACAGTATGGAAGTGGAGCGTGTCATGAAGGAAAAGGAGCTCCTGATGGAGGCGCACCTGAAGGATGCGCAGCTGAAATATCTCCAGGCGCAGATCAATCCGCATTTCCTGTTTAATACGCTGAACGCGGGAGCACAGCTGGCCATGCTTGAGGATGCGGACAGAACCTATCGGTATGTGCAGAACGTGGCGGAATTTTTCCGTTACAATGTGAAGAAGAGTGATGAAACCGTTACGCTCCGGGAAGAGATAGAACTGGTAGACAACTATATTTATATTCTGAACGTTCGTTTTTCAGGGGATATCCATTATGAGAAAGAGGTGGATCCGTCCCTTCTGCAGGTGGAAATACCGGGCATGATCCTGCAGCCGATTGTGGAAAACTGTGTCAATCACGGTATCCGTGAAATGGCAGGGGAAGGAAGGATATGGCTGAAAGTTTATCGGATAGAGGATACGGCATGCATCAGTATTCGGGATAACGGCGCGGGAATGAGCGTGGAAACGATTGCTAAGGTTCTAAACGGCACTTACAGGAAAGAGGAGCTTCCCGCGGGCTCTAACGGCATCGGTATGGATAATGTGATAGCGCGTCTGCGGCTTTTTACGGAAAGCGGGGACGTCATGTCTATTATGAGCGGGGGTACGAATCAGGGGACGGAGTTTATTATATATCTGCCGGACAGAGAACGGGGGGAAGACAATGTATAAGATTATGCTGGCGGACGATGAGGGCATTGTTATCGATTCGCTGGAATTTATCATCAGGAAAGAATTTGGGGACAAGTGCGCCGTGCAGTATGCCAGGACTGGCAGAAGTGTGATTGAGCTGGCGGAGAGATTCCGTCCGGATATTGCCATTATGGATATTCAGATGCCGGGAATCAACGGAATCGAAGCCATGAAAGAGATACGCAAGAATAACGGCGGCGTCCTTTTTATCGTTATGTCCGCTTATGATAAGTTCGATTATGCGAAGGAGGCGATCAAGCTGGGGGTGATCGAGTACATCACCAAGCCAATGGAGCGGACGAAGATAATCGCTACCCTGAAAAAGGGAATGGATATGATCGACAGGGAACGGGAGAAGAGAAGCAATGACCTGCTCGTGAAGGAGAAACTGGAAACTGTCGTTCCGATCATTGAGAGCGGACTGATCTATAATATCCTGTTACAGGAAAATTTCGCAGAGGATATTGATAATTACAAGACCGTGCTGGGGTTACGCGCGAGCCATGCCTATATGATGGCAGTGGTATGCGGAGACGAACAGGTGGGCAGCCATATGACGAATGCGGTTGGCAGCAGCGTCAGGATGCAGAAGCATTATCAGGAGGTGCGGGAGTGCCTGAAAGAGTATTTCGACTGTATCGTCGGCACGGTCATGGCGAATAAGCTGGCGGTTCTCGTCCCGTTTGAGAAGGACAGAATGGAATATAATGAAAGAATAGATTTGATAGAGAGAGCGCGGGCGCTTGTCCGGTATATGCGTAAAAGAACGGATATCAATTTCCGCATCGGCATCGGCAGGGTGGGAGAACTGCAGGCGATGGCAGAATCCTATAATGAGGCGCTCAACGCGCTGGTGATCACAACAGGAAGCGCTGCCCATGCGGATGACCTTCCCATTGGCTGTGACTATGCCGGGGATTATCCGAGGCATCTGGAGAAGAAACTTTTCGAGAATCTGGAGAAGGGAGATGCTAACCATGTTCTTTCCATGGCCAAAGGTTTTTATGACTGGATGGTGGAAAGCAATTCGGACAACATGATGGCAATCCGTCTCAAGGTATTGGAATTTACGCTGTATGCCGAATATATTGCCTATCAGAAGGGCGGGATGACCTATCAGTTTACGGCGCGGCAGGAATATCTGCCGACAGTCATGGGAACGGTCGACCTGGGCATTCTCAGAGAATGGTTTCTGGGGAAGATCATGGACGCCTGCCAGAATGTTCTTGGCAAGCAGGAGGAGAAGTCGAACAGTATTATAGAGATGTCCAGGGAATATATCAGAAATAATTTCAATAAGGATATTTCTCTTGACGAGGTTTCCAGAGTGGCCAATATCAGTCCGTATTATTTCAGCAAAATCTTTAAGGAAGGGACAGGACAGAATTTTATCGAATATCTGACAGGAATCCGGATGGAGAAAGCGAAAGAGCTGCTTAGTACAACTGAATATTCCATGAAGGAGATCTGTTCCATGTGCGGATATGCCGACCCCAATTATTTCAGCCGTACCTTCAAGAAAAATGTGGGCGTTACGCCGACAGAATATAAGAATGTGTGAGAGACAGTGGAAAGTGTGGAAGGTTGAATAAATTCTCTGATGAGCAATTTATTCAACCGGGAATTTGTACCGGAGCTTCACAAATTCTATTGACCACAGAGCAGAATCTGAGATTCTGCTCGCGTTCCTCAGCGTAGAACGCTTCGGGATGGGGGTAAAAATGAAAAAAAGAACAGCTATTATATTGTGCCTGGCATTCTGTCTTCTATGGCTGTCCGCGGGCTGTGGAAACAGGGAAGAGGAAGAAAATACCTCTCAGCCGCGGGATGAGCAGAAGATACAGATCGGCATGAGCTTTGATTCCTTTGTCATAGAGAGATGGCAGAGGGATCGGGACGTATTTGTGTCTACGGCGAAAGAACTGGGAGCGGAGGTCAATGTTCAGAATGCCAACGGGGATTTGGAAGAGCAGAAGAGACAGATCGAATATCTGGCGGAGAAGAATGTGGATGTGATCGTAATTATATGTGTGGATTCCGACGGGCTGCGCAGCACAGTGAAGAAAGCCAGGGATAAAGGAATCAAAGTGATTGCTTATGACCGTCTGATTACGGATACGGATATAGATTTATACATATCCTTCGACAACGCGAAGGTCGGCGGGCTGATGGCGGATTCGCTGGTCGGGCAGGGGATTGCCGGAGGTAAGGTGCTGATGCTGGGCGGTTCTCCCGCGGACAATAATGTAACGCTTGTGGAGAATCAATTCAAGAGGATCATGCAGGATAATAAAGTTCAGATTCTGGACTCCTTCCATGCGGACGGATGGCTTGCCGAGCTGGCCGCCGAGTATGTCTATGCGCATATGGATCTGGTCATGGAGGCGGATGCCATTATGTGCGGTAATGATGATATTGCCAGCAGGGTCGTTCCGGCGCTTGCGGAGAAGCGTCTGGCAGGCAGGGTGCTGGTGACGGGGCAGGATGCGGATTTGGAGGCATGCCAGAGGATTGTAGAGGGAACGCAGCTTATGACGGTATACAAGCCTGTGGAAAAGCTGGCGCAGCGGGCTGCGGAGTGCGCCGTGGCGCTGGCGCAGGGTGGGGAGCTTACAGGCGGCAGCGACGTTATTATGCTGGACAACGGCAGTTTTCTGGTACCTTATATAGGCATGGAGCCAATCTGTGTGACGAAGGATAATATCAATGAGGTCATTGTCAACAGCGGGTTTCATTTGAAGGAGGATATTTATCTGAACATACCGGATAAGATGCCGTAATAGTATGGATGCGGCAATAGGATTTTTTTGTACAGGACAAATTTGCATTCGCAATTTTGTCCTGTTTTTTTGCACGCAAAGGGAGCGGAATAAGAGGAAAATATACAGAATAAGACAATTTTGTCCAGATTTTTCTGTGATATAGTTACAATATTATAAAAGAAAGAGGGAGGTTTTTCATGATGAAAAGAAAATTACTTGGCGCTTTGCTGAGCGCTGCAATGGTTGTATCTGTGCTGACAGGCTGCGGTTCCGGAGGCGGCGCTGCAGATACGGCGGATAATACGCAGACCGAGGCTCCCGCGAAGGAAGAAACTGAGGCTCCTGCGGAGAAAGAAGAGGCGCCCGCAGCAGAGGCGGCCGGGGATACGGCATCTGCAGGCGGCAAGATCGGTATCGCTATGCCGACACAGTCCTTAGAGCGTTGGAACCGTGACGGCGCCTATCTGGATGAGCAGTTCAAGGCGGCCGGCTTTGAGACAATCCTTACCTTCTCCGACAATGATTCCGGAAGACAGGTGAATGATATCCAGAACATGCTGGCTGACGGCGTTAATCTGCTGATTGTTGCGGCGATTGACGGTGAGGCGCTGAACACAGCCATGAATGAGGCGGCGGATGCGGGTGTTCCGGTTATCGCGTATGACCGTCTGATCTTAAATGATGCGGTTTCCTATTATGTATCCTTTGATAACTATACCGTCGGCAGGCTGCAGGGTGAGTTTGTCGCAGAAGAACTGGATCTTGCCAATGCGGGCGACAAAGTATACAACATGGAGATTACGGCAGGCGATCCCGCCGATAACAACGCGCCTTATTTTTACAATGGCGCTGTGGACGCGCTGCAGTCATACATTGATGCGGGTACATTGAATATTGTATCCGGCCAGAAGGATTTTGAGGCGGTTGCTACCGCGCAGTGGAATACGGACACGGCTCTTGAGAGGGCGCAGAACGTTCTTTCTTCCTACTATGCGGACGGCACACAGCTTGACGTATGGCTTTGCTCTAACGACTCTACCGCTTTGGGCGTTGCGCAGGCGATTACATCTGATTACGCTGGTTCCAACTCCGTAGTCATCACAGGGCAGGACGGCGATGAGGCTAACCTGAAGAATATCGTTGACGGCGTGCAGACAATGACCGTATACAAGAACGTAAGTAATGAATCTATCGTTACCTTAGGGCTTGCCAAGGCAGTGCTTGCCGGCGAGACGATCGACGAGTCCCTGATTCCTTCTTTTGGAATCGAATGCGCATATGATACGGAGTCCTATGAGACTTCCGCGGGCAACAAGTGTCCTTCTTTCCTGCTTGTACCGAACGTAATCACAAAAGATAACCTGCAGGAGCTGGTGGATACGGGGCTGTATACCATGGGCAGCGACGGATATCTTACTGCAAACTAAAAGATTTTATGGGCCTGAAAGAGGGCGGGCATCTGTCCCGCCTTTCTTTTGCCGGTTATAGGAAAGGATGAAAAGGAGAGGAGGGAATCTTTTGGGCGATATCATTTTGGAAATGAAATCCATTACCAAGGAATTTCCGGGAGTAAAGGCGCTGGATAATGTGAATCTTGTGGTGGAGCGCGGAGAGATTCATGCACTGATCGGTGAGAACGGGGCGGGGAAATCGACGCTGATGAATGTGCTGTCCGGCACATATCCAGCCGGGACTTATACGGGTGAGATTTATTATAACGGAGCGCTTTGCCAGTTCAGGACGCTAAAGGACAGTGAGGAGAAAGGCATCGTGATTATTCATCAGGAGCTTGCTTTGATTCCGCTTCTCACGATCGGGGAGAACATGTTCCTGGGGAATGAGAAAAAGAACCGCCTGGGTCATATTGACTGGGATCTCACCTATAATGAGGCCGAGAAGCATATGCGGCAGGTAGGATTAAACGAATCGGCCCAGACGCTGATCAAGGATATTGGAACAGGGAAGCAACAGCTGGTGGAGATTGCCAAGGCTTTCTCCAAAAATGTCAAGCTGCTTATTTTGGATGAGCCGACGTCCTCGCTGAATGATGAGGATGCGAAGATGCTGCTGGATCTTCTGATGGAATTTAAGAAAAAAGGATTGACGTCAATCATTATCACACATAAATTAAACGAGATTATTTATTGTGCGGATAAGGCGACAATCATCCGCGATGGTTCGACGATTGAGACGTTGGTAAAGGGCGTGGACGAATTCAGCGAGGACAGGATCATCAAGGGTATGGTCGGACGTCCCATGGATGACCGTTATCCGTCCAGGGAGCACAGGATCCGCGATGAGATTGGGCTGGAGGTGAAGAACTGGACAGTGCACCATGCGCTTTATCATGAAAAGATAGTGGACAATAATATTTCTTTCAAGGTACATAAAGGAGAGGTTATAGGCTTTTCCGGGCTTCAGGGTGCGGGCCGCACGGAGCTTGCCATGTCCATTTTCGGTAAGAGCTATGGCACAGGCATCAGCGGGGAGATGTACCTGAACGGGGAGAAGGTTGATCTGAAGACTCCGGAGCAGGCGATCCGGCACAAGATCGCATATGTCACGGAGGACAGAAAAGTCAACGGGCTGATCCTCGGAGAGTCTATCCGATTTAACACGACGCTGGCGTGTCTGAATAAGGTATGTTCTAAAGGGGTTATTGATACAACGAATGAGAAGAATGTGGCGGAAGAGATGACAGAGGCTATGGGAACGAAGACGCCTTCCATCGAGCAGAAGGTGGGCAATCTGTCCGGCGGCAACCAGCAGAAGGCGCTGCTTGGCAAGTGGATGTTTACCGAACCGGATGTCCTGATTCTGGATGAGCCGACCCGTGGTATTGATGTAGGGGCGAAATATGATATTTACTGTCTGATCAACCAGATGGTGGAGGACGGCAAATCGGTTGTCATGATTTCCTCGGAGATGCCGGAGCTGATTGGAATGTGCGACCGCATCTATATTATGAACGAGGGCGAGCTGCGCGGCGAGCTGGACGCAAAAGAGGCTACGCAGGAGAAAATCATGAGCTGCATTATCAGCGCCACGGCATAAAACGAAAGGGGTATTGTAATTATGGCAGAAAAAAAGGAAAATGCGGGCGGCAGCCAGTTTGACTTAGGAGCTTTTCTGACGAAGAACAGTATGGTAATCGCTCTCATCATCGTATTTATATTGTTTTATTTCCTGACAGGCGGGCGCCTGTTATATGCACAGAATATGTCCAATCTGCTCCTGCAGAACGGTTATGTCCTGGTAATGGCCTGCGGTATGCTGTTATGTATCCTGACAGGCGGTAACATTGACTTGTCTGTGGGTTCTGTTATCTGTATGGTTGGCGGTATGGCGGCGGTTCTTCTCACCAATCACGGGGCCAGTGTCTTTGTGACGATTCCGCTCTGTATTCTGGTTGGTCTGGCAGCCGGTATCTGGCAGGGCTATTGGATCGGATATGTGAGAATCCCTCCTTTTATCACCACGCTGGGCGGCATGTTTATTTTCAGAGGTTTCGGACGTCTGATTCTGGACAGTAAGACTGTCGCCGTCCAGGATGAAACCTTCTTAAATATTTTCACGGCGTATATCAGGATTCCGGGACTTGATACGGAAGCGCATATCTGGTCTCCTATGGTAATCGGGGCGCTTGCGGCAGCGTTTATTGTCTACAGCACGATTTCTTCCCGCGCGAATAAGGCGAAGAAGGGATACAGACAGAACAGCGCGGCGGCTGATTTCGGCCGTGCCATAGCGATATCGGCGGTTCTCCTGTTCTACTGCTATCTGCTTTGCCAGTATAAAGGCATCTCCGTTATGCTTGTCTGGGTTGTCGTGATTTGCCTGATTTATCATTTTATTACATCTAAGACCGCTTTCGGGCGTTATTTCTATGCGGTAGGCGGTAATGAGAAGGCGTCCCGGCTTTCCGGCATCAATACCAACAAGGTATACTTCATTGCCTATGCCAATATGGGCCTGCTTGCCGGTCTGTGCGGTCTGCTTTGTCTGGCGCGTGTAGGTTCCGTCAACGGCTCGACGGGCACATCCTTTGAGATGGACGCCATCGGTTCCTGCTTTATCGGCGGCGCTTCGGCTTACGGCGGAAGCGGCACTATTCCGGGCGTTATCATAGGCGCGCTCTTATTGGGCGTCATTAATATGGGCATGTCTATCATGGGTATCGGCGATTCGTGGCAGTATGTCGTGAAGGGCGGCGTACTCCTGCTCGCGGTTATCTTTGATGTTGTCTCACACCGCAAGAGCGGTAAGTAAGAGCGGGATATGTAAAAAGAAAACGCGGTCCGAGGACTGACAGGAAGAAAAATACGACAGAGAAAACCACTATGGCCGGGGGATGCCCTGGCCATAGTGGTTTTCCGTATCTTCATTCCTGAAATTTATCCCTGGCAGCTTTTGCTGACAGTTTCTTTTTTCGTCCTGGAAATCGTGCGTTTCCGGCAATAACGATTGCCCCGTTTTTACAGATAGTCTTTCAGATCTTTACACAGCTCTTCTTCGATCGATACCAGCCTTTTGCAGATATCTTTAGAAGTCTTATCCGCTCCCTGATACTGGTTCATATATTTGTGGAGCGATTTGACGCCCATGTTGCAGCCGTCCGTCATGACGTCCGCAATGGCGGCGTCGCTGTCGTTCATCCCGATCTTCATATTGGTTTTCAGCCAGGACATACTTTTAGCCATAGGGCCGGGGTCTTTTTCTGCGCTGTTATGCTCGTTGAGCAGGGAGTGAATTTCGTTGCCCAGTTTTTCATGGTGCGATTTGCTTTCCGATAACAGGCTCTTCATATCGGAATCCTGTACCCGGCCAAGCACCTCGTCGATAGAAGCAACTGCCATCTTCGTGCCGGAATCGCATTCTTTGAGCAAAGAAATCGTATCGCGGTTTTCCATATCGTTTCCTCCGTTTCCGGGCGGACGGACCGCCCTGCAATATCATTTCGATTCCTGATTTACTATTTCCAGAGAAACAAAATAATATGACAAAAAACACATTGTGGAATATAATAACAGTTAAGCTTTGTTTTGGAAAGGAAGGTACTGCAATGCACTTCGTCGATGCGAAAGGGATTTTATCATCGGGAAACGGCATGAATCTTTACAGGGGATGCACGCATGGCTGTATCTACTGTGACAGCCGCAGCCTGTGTTATCAGTTCGCCCATGATTTCGAGGATATCGAGGTCAAGCAGAATGCACCGGAATTATTGGAAAAAGCGCTGCGTTCCAAACGAAAAAGATGTATGATCGGCACAGGCGCTATGTGCGATCCTTATATGCAGTGCGAAGAGAAGCTTGGATTGACAAGAAGATGTCTGGAACTGATCGATGAATACGGTTACGGCCTTGCGATCCAGACCAAGTCCGACCGGATTCTGCGTGACCTGGATTTACTGCGGAGCATTCACCGCAAGGCAAAATGTGTGGTAGAGATGACCCTGACGACTTTCGACGAGGAGCTATGCCGGATAGTGGAGCCGAATGTCTGCACGACAAAGAGGCGTTATGAAGTTTTGAAGATCATGCAGGAGAACGGTATCCCAACCATAGTCTGGATGTCGCCGCTTCTGCCTTTTATCAATGACACGAGGGAAAATGTGGAAGGCATTCTGGATTATTGTATACGGGCGGGCGTATACGGCATTATGTGTTTTGGAATCGGTATGACGCTAAGACGGGGGAACCGGGAATATTTTTATACAAAACTCGATGAGCATTTTCCGGGACTGCATAAAAAATACCATCAGAAGTATGGCTATGATTATGAAATCGCGAGTGAGAACGGCACGGAGCTGATGGCATTGTTCCGGGAGCGCTGCAGGGAGCACCATATCGTATGCGATGTGGATGCGCTTTTTGCCTGTTTGCGGGAGTTTCCGGAGAATAAGGGATATGAGCAGATGAGTTTGTTTTCGATGTGACTTTCCCAAACCGCCCATAGACGCAGAACCGAAAAATGGTGTATAATCAAAAGCAGGAAAACAGAGAGAGAAAGACTGAAAATAGAAGTCTTATAAGATACGAACAGCGAAAAACGGAGGCGGCGAATTGAAATTTCTGAAATACATAAGGCCTGCGGTATTCTTTTGGATACTTCTTTTGTCCTGTCAGACGGTACAGGCGGAAGGAGCCGCAGGGAGCGAAGGCGCGGATGTCCTTGCGCAGTATCAGGAGTATCAGGGACGCCTGGCGTCCATTGCGTACGGTGCGGATATAGAAAAAAATGGTTTTTCGGTCGTTGATGGCCAGATTTTCCCGATAGAAATCGCGGGATATGGAGAGGTGTCCCTTGTTCCGGCATTTGATGATGCTTATCACAGGCTCGCTTTATTTTTTACGGCGGAAAGCGGACAGGTCATTTATAAAACGGATCAGCTGGAGACGAACAGCCGCGTGCTGGGGCAGATGGAACAGCCGGACTCATCGATCGCGGCGGTCTCTTTCCGGGATCTCGACAGGGACGGGCGCATGGACGTCATACTGATCACCGCCTGTGCCGGAGCGGACGGCTCCGGCGGGGATTATAAGGTGGGAGACGTTTTGTTCCAGAGCAGGAAGCAGGCGGGTTTTTACCGGGATTACCGGATCGCGGAGAAGATTAACCGCTTTGGGATGAATAAGAGCGCGGAGGCGATTACCGCCTTTGTGCGCGACGGATATTCAACGGAATTTTTATATACGGCAAAGACCCTGCGGGAGCTGCTTTCCGGGGGATTGGAAATCATTTCCGAACAGTGCTATTACAGGACTTTCGGGAAATTAGGAAAGCTGCAGGTCGTGCCGGGAACTTACCGGATTTCCAATTATGATGTTTTTATGGTTTATCTGGTCAGCGGGCAGGGCGATATTTTGTTCCGTTTACAGCCCATGGGAAATTATGATAACCTGTATGCGCTGAAAGGCATCAACTGCCGGGATATCGACGGGGACGGCCTGAAGGATATCGTAATACTCGCCAGATACAGTTATGAAGGCGATGAAGGGCAGCTTGTCGTAGAGAGCGATTATTCCGTTTATTACCAGCGGACGGGCGGCTTTTCACTGGATACGGAAATTGGGGAAGCCCTCCGGTGCGGCGACGAGGACACGATGGAGCAGCTCGTGGAGGAAGCGCGGGCGTACTGGGGATGGTCTGTAAAGACCGGTACGGAGGAGGAAAATGATTAAGATACTGATTGTGGATGATGAAAAACCGATTTGCGATTTGATCGATCTGAATCTGTCCTCTGCAGGATATCATTGCGATGCGGTGCAGGACGGGCTGGAAGCGATCGAAAAAATTGAACGGGATACTTATGATCTGATTTTGCTGGATATTATGCTGCCAGGCGCGGATGGTTATGACGTTATGGAATATATACGGCCGCTGGGAGTCCCGGTCATTTTTATTACGGCGAAGCATGAGGTGAAGGACCGCGTTAAGGGGCTGAAACTGGGGGCCGATGATTATCTGGTGAAGCCTTTTGATGTGGTGGAGCTGGTCGCGCGGGTCGAAGCGGTGCTGCGCCGTTATAATAAGACGGAGCAGCGGCTGACGGCAGGAGACGTCGTTGTGGATGTGGAGGCGCGCAGAGTGACCAGGGCCGGCAGGCCGGTAGAACTGACCAATAAGGAATTCGGTCTTCTGGTGCTTTTTATCAGGAATAAAAACGTGGCGCTTTTCCGGGAGACTTTGTATGAAAAGGTCTGGGAAGAAGAATATTACGGCGACAGCAGGACGTTAGACCTTCATGTGCAGCGGCTCCGGCGGAAACTGGGATGGGAGAACAGTCTGGTGGCGGTGTATAAGGTCGGCTACCGTCTGGAGATGTAGACGGAAAGAAAGACAAGGTTATCGGTAATGAAATTTTCCTTAAAAATTCTGCTGTGGACGATTATCGTCATGGCATTGGCGCTGGGATTCAGCGGTTTCTATTTTGTGAATTATGTGTTCGAGACCTCGCTGGAGAGAGAAGTCGGGCAGGCGATGGACGAAAGCAGCATCCTTGGCTTTGCTTTTGAGACGGCGGCGCTCAGCGTTCCGGCGACATACAGCGTGCTGCCGGACAATACGGCGGAAGAGATCGCGGCCAATCTGGAAAAGGGCGGACAGAGCACGGGCCGTCTGCTGCGCATTTCGGATGAAGAAAAGAATGTGCTTTATGCCAGCGACGGCTTTGAGATGGATGACGGGCTATTGATGCAGACCGGAGAAAATATGAAAACCTATCGGATCATGCGGGCGGGCGGCGCCTATTATGTCCATACCGGGACGGCGGTGAACGCCCTGAACCGGATTCTTTATCTGGAAAATCTGAAAGACGTCTCGGAAGTCTTTACGGAACGGGCGATGGGCTTTTCCCTGTACCGGAGGGTGACACTCGTGATGCTGTTCGCCGGCATACTGATCATGCAGCTGATTTCTTCTGTATTGACGAAACCCGTGCGTCTGCTGACGGAAGCGACCAAACGGATGGCGGCGGGCGATTATGCTTACCGGGCGAAACAGATCAGCCGGGATGAGCTCGGACAGCTGACCAAAGATTTTAACAGCATGGCGGGCGCGCTCGAAAAAAATATCGGGGAACTGGAAGAAGAGATCGAGGCGAAAGAAGAATTTATGGGGGCCTTTGCCCATGAGCTGAAAACGCCTCTGACCGCGATCATCGGATATGCGGATATGCTCCGCTCCCATAAGCTGGATGAAGAAAAAAGCATGATGTCCGCCAATTATATTTATACGGAGGGAAAGCGCCTCGAAGCGATGTCCCTGCGCCTGCTGGATATTATCGTCGCCGGAAAAGAAGAGGCACAGCTGCAGGAAATTCCCGTGGGATCGGTGTTCGGGTATCTGCAGGAAATGTTCGCGGACAGCCGGAAGATGGAATTTTATTTCGACTATGAACCGGAAACGGTGCTGGCGGAAATGAACCTGATCAAAACGGTTCTGGTCAATCTGATCGATAACGCATGCAAAGCCTCGGAGGAGGGCGGCCGCATCGAGGTGAGCGGTTCCGCGGCGGGGAACGGTTACCGCTTTGCGGTCAGGGATTATGGAATCGGCATTCCGGAGGAAGAGCGGCATAAGATCACGAAAGCCTTTTATATGGTGGATAAGTCCCGTGCGAGAAGTAAAAACGGAGCCGGGCTCGGACTTGCGCTCTGTGTGGAAATACTAAAGATACATCACAGCGAACTGGCAATAGAGAGCGAGGCGGGAAAAGGCTCCTGTTTCAGCTTTATTTTGGCGAAAGGCGGGAATCAGGGATGAAAGACAAGATAAAAACAGCGGTGTTCATCCTGTTTGCGGTATCCTCGATGGCGTTGTCCATCTGGGGGCCGGAGGCGCTGGCGCGGTATCAGGATAAGGGGATGTTAAATGAAATCCATGCGGAAACGGCGGAAGGAGCGGGCGCAGGCTACCGTTATAAGCTGAATATTAATGAAAAGCTGTATATTCTTTCCCGCTGTCTGAGCAGCCAGGCCATTCAGGAAAGCGAACAGAATGCGCCGGCGCGTAATACGGATACGGGATTTTATCAGGATACGGAAGGCTCCTATGCTTTTATCGCCAATTATCGGAGCCCGTCCGGCGAAGAGATTACCGATGAACAGATTTATGAGACCTGTAACAATGCGCTTGCCGATATGAAGGCGGCGGGCATTCTGCCGGAGGAAGTGAAGGAGGTCATGCCTGCCTCTTATGACGCGACGCTTTATTCCGCGATCGACGTGCTGGAGCCGGGAAATAATATCGCCGTCTGGCAGCTGAGTCTGTCCAACAGCCAGAAAAATGCGAATAAGGAAAACCGTCTGATGGACGCTTTTATCGGCGCCGAGGACGGAAAGCTATATGAATTTTATGTACGGACGCCGCTTCTGTGGGAGGATATCGATGCGGACGCCGTCATAGAGGCCTGGAGCGGTTACATGGGGCTCGGCGCGCCGGAGCCCTACGAATCGGACAACCCGCTGCTGGAAACGACCCCCTTCTATAAAAAATATGTTTTTCCCGGAATGGGGGATGCGCGGACGATCGTTACAGTCGGCTTCTATGAAGGAATCAATGAATTGTTCCTGAAAATTGAAAAATAAAACATGATGCAATTATGATGCAACTATGATGTGATTATGATGCAGAAATGATGATAATTTGATGCAGCTCTTGTGTAATCTTGTAGGAACAGGATGACACAGGAGCTTTTTGTATTGCGGATAGAGAGGAGCGTCATAAATGTACGAAAGAGGAAGCCATTTGACAGGACATCATCATCGGTATCAGCGGAGGAAAAGGAGGAGGAAAAAGGCGGGAAGGATTCTGGCGGCGGCGCTTGCGGCGTGTCTGACCTGCCTGGCCGTATTTACGATACGAAAAATGCCCGCAGGCGAAGTACGGGCGGCGACGGATAAAGACGCCGTTTGCTGGCCGGGGCATTCCGATCTGGGAAGGATGTCCGGAGGCCCGGCGCAGATTGATACGGAAGATCTGCTGGCATGGATAGAGGAAAACGCGATACCGGTCGTCTTTCTGGATGCCGGACACGGCGGCGGGGATACGGGCTGCGCCGGAGGCAGTGTGGAAGAAAAAACGATTAATCTGGAAATCGCCCTGAAAGTCAGAGACCAGCTGGAAGAACGGGGATATAAAGTCATCATGGCAAGGGATACGGACGTTTATCTGGCGAAAGAGGAACGGGTAAAGCGGGCCAATGCCTCGCAGGCCGATATTTATGTGAGCATCCATCAGAATGCGGCCGATGACGGCGGCAGCGCGAGCGGCATGGAGGTGTGGTATGACGGTTCTGATGAAAGCCGGGAGAACAAAAGGCTGGCGCAGCTCATCAGGCAGCAGACCGCTTTGAGTACGGAGGCGGTCGAACGGGAACTTCGCGGGGACGCCGATTTTCATGTGACGGGAAGCACAAAAATGCCGGCCTGCCTCATCGAAACAGGCTTTCTGACCAATGCAAAAGAGCGGAACAAGCTCGTTACGGAAGAATATCAGGAACAGATAGCATCGGGAATCGCGCAGGGAATCGAATACTATTTCTATCCGAAAACGATGTACCTGACTTTTGACGACGGCCCTTCCAGGGAAAATACGGAAAAGGTCCTGGATATTTTAAAAGAAAGAGGGATCAGGGCGACGTTCTTTCTGGTGGGAGAAAATGTGGAAAGGAATCCGGAAATTGCAAAAAGAATCGCTGCGGAAGGGCATACGATAGGGATACACAGCAATACGCATGATTACACGGCCATTTACGCGGATGTGGACAGTTTCGTGCAGGATTTTGAAGAGGCGCGCCGGATTATTTATGAAGTGACAGGCGTGGATGCAAAACTTTTCCGTTTTCCCGGCGGGAGCGTTAATGCCTATAATGAGGAAGTTGGCGGCGATATCATCGACAAAATGACGGAACTCGGTTATATCTATTACGACTGGAATGCCAGCCTGGGGGATGCCGCGCTGAATACGACGCCGGAAGGGCTGATCGCCAACGGCATATCCACCACGCTTGGCCGGAAAAAAGTAGTCATGCTGGCGCACGATGTCGTATATAATACCGGCGTCTGTCTGGAGGAGCTGCTGGACAGCCTGCCGGAATATGAAATGAAAGCATTGAGCGAGGCGGTAGAGCCGATACAGTTTCAGGCTGCCGGGCAGCGGTAAAACGGTTACGGTTTTACCGCTGTTTTTCCGGTGCGCCCGGCGGGCGCACGTCTTAACCGCAGAATCGCAGTTATCGGGAAGCAGGAACATAAGATAAGCAGCGCGTACTGTCCAAAGCCGTTCCAGTTATTCGTGAGGAGCCTTTTGCCAAAGGGCAGTATGAGGACGATCAGAAGATACCAGAATACGGGGACGGAAGCGGAAAACGCATCGGACTTCTGGGCATTCTCTTTGTCATCGTACAAAAACCAGCGTCCGCAGACTGCGGATGCCAGCAGATAAAGGACGCACAGCGAAGAAAAATAAACCGTCGTTCCGATCAGCGTATGCAGTCTGTCCGGCGTCAGCCAGCCGTTCATCAGGCCGGCTCTTTTTAGCAGAAGCGGAAGATGGATGGCGGCGATAATGCGGAGGCTGTTGACCAGGATCGTCGTAATGTAGGAGAAGACAGCGCTGAAACCGAACCACAGATATCCCGCAGCCTTTTTTTCTATCCGGTACAGAGAGGACGTCAGCATGAGAAAAGAAATCGTCATAAAGCGGATGCCGGAACAGGAGGGAGCCACAAGGAAACAGTAAGAATGACTGGCGTATCCCTGATGCGGAAGATATTCAAAAGAAATGCCGCTCAGGATGCCGGCCCACCGAACGGTGGGCGCCAGCATCCAGTTAATGACATCGCTGTCAGTTACCTTGGAAAAGTATCTTAACAGGAAAACAATACCAATTGTCAGCAGATAAAGCGGCCGGTATTTTTGGATGGTTGTTTTTTTCATGAACATATTTTCTCCTCGGCTTCTTTCTCATCAACTTTTTCTTTTTTCAGCTTTTTCCATAGGGCGGGCAGGAAGATCATCAGTATCAGTGCGGCGAAAAGAAGAATTTCTCCGGGCTCCGATCCGATTCGGTATCCGACCGCCAGATTGGATACTTCCAGCGGAAGCGGGAGCGGCTGGTCTACGTCCGTGCCGCTGCCATCGGGATTCCGTATGGTATCGATGACGGCGATAAAGGCGGTATAGGGCGTTATCATATGATAGGACAGTCCGAGCTGCGTTACCTCGTCCCTGACATCGGGATTGCCGTTGCTGACGCCGTAGTCCGTCAGGCGTTCTACCCGCTTGCGTGCCCACAGATAACCGAGCGCGTCGCTGCTTCCGGCTGCGGCGCCGGAAACGTCGATCTCCTGTGCAAATTCACCATTTCCCGTTTTTCCTGTGATTCTGATCGTACCGGCGGCCTCGCCGTTCCATTTTCCGAGAAGGACGATGGGCCTGCTCGCATAGAGGGTCGGAAGGGCTGCCGGCTCTACATCATAGGCGTCGAAGCCGTCAAAGGCCACCTGAATATCGGTCAGTAGGGGCGATTGTATGTAGGCGCGGAATTTGTCCGCTGCAGCTGCCGCCTCTTCTTCTTCCATAACGATGAAGGATTCGCCCTGTCCTGTCCTGGCGATGCCCTCCATCAGATAGCGGTTTACCGCATACCCGATGCCGAAAGAAAAGAAATCCGCTTTTCCCTGATTTTGATGGATGAGTTCAAAAACGCCGGCCTCGCCCCAGATATAGCCGTCGGAAATAACGACGATGCCGCGGGCGGTGTCCTTGTCTGCCGGAATGCGCAGCGCATCTTCCAGCGCTTCTAAAAGTTCGGTGCCGCCGGCGCCGTCCTGGGCATCGACGAGGCCGATCGCCTTATCGATATTTTCTTTCGTGGCAGGCACGGAACGCGGAGACATCTGATAGGAAGTCCCGGAAAAAAGAATCAGATTGAAAGTATCCGTTTCCCGCAGTCCGGATACGAGATCCCGTATCAGGGCCTTGGCGGTATCCAGAGGAAAGCCGTACATAGAGCCCGATACGTCCAGGACGAAAATATATTCTCTTGGCGGAATTTCCTCTGTCGTGCAGCGTTCCGGCGGCTGTACCATCAGCATAAAAACATTCTCATTTTCGTTACTGTCCATGAGAAGCCCGGTCCGGATCGCTTCTCCGGAGAGCCTGTAATCCAGAACAAAGTCGCGGTTACCGGCATAATCGGCAGGATTGGCCAGCGCGACCTGCGCCGTCGTTTTCGCTTCATTCCAGTTGATGCTGACATCGTGCGTACTGCTTGACAGGGCGCTGACCGGTACGCCGGACGTAACCCTGACATTGATTTCATAAGCGTTTTCCGGCAGACTGCCCTCCGGCATATAAGGCGTTCCGGTCCATTCCTCCCGGTTGCCGCAGTCATCGATGACAGGTCCGACATAGCGGGGGCCGACGACGGTCGGGAAAACGAACTGATAAGTTCCGTCTGTCGGCATGATCAGCTCCGTATAATGCAGCTCGATGCGGACTTCGTCGCCCGGCATGATATTGGCGACATCCATCGTGAAAACATTGGCCCGCTGTTCGGACAGCATGGAAGCGGTCTTTCCTTCGCTTTTGGCCGCTTCGAATTCTTCCGCGGCCTCTTCTTTTTCCCTGATCGCTGCGGTCACGCGCTGATTGCCGACCTGCATCTGCATTCCGTGTATGGTGACCCTGGTGGATGCAGGGAAAACATAGCTGGCATTGATGGGGCCCGTGCCTTCATTGGCATAGACCTGCGTGACATAGGTATCCGCGATAATGCCGTCTATGGAGGCGTTGACGGTTGTTTTTTTCAGGGGGAAGCTGTCTGCCCCGATTTCCCCGCTTTCCACATAAAAGTATGGGGAGCGGGTCCGGTCTTTGTCCTCTTCCTGTGACTCTTCTGCGTGCACGACGGGCGCCGGGATGCGGCAGAACAATATGCACAGCGTGAAGAAAAGACATAATAATCTTCTGTGTTTTTTTGTTTTCATGATTTGCTCCTTTTCGTTATTTGAAATTTTTATTTCTTTGCTGTTATGGTATAGGATGAAAACATCATAGTTGTATCATTTGTGCATCAAAGGGGCATCATTTTTGCATCAAAGTTGCATAGTATGGGAAGCGTTAACAGAAAACTGACTATAGATTAATAAGAATGTATGATATATAATTATAGTAAACGATATAACAAATTGCTCTTTCCGGCTCCTGCAAAAGCCATACAGGTAAGCTTTTACAGGTCCGAAAAGGCAATTTCTAATGTCGTTAACTATAAAATGGATATTATATACGAAAAAGCAATTGGGGTAAAGGTATGGAAAACTTTGAAGAAAAATATATGGAAGATGAAATAGAATTAGAAAATGCGGAAGAATTAGAAAATATGGAGTATGAGGGAGGAGCCGGCTCTTATATTTTTAAAGAAGTGCGCGTTACGAAAAAGGATTTCTCAATCTATGAACTTCTAAGAAAATATAATCAGGGAAAGTTGATTCTTGATGTGTTATTTCAAAGAAGAAAAGTCTGGGATGAGAAACAGAAATGCGAGTTGATTGAAAGTATTTTGATGGGCCTTCCGCTGCCAATATTTTATTTTAAACAATTAGATAATTCAAGATATGTAGTTGTGGATGGAAAACAACGTTTATCTGCTTTGTTTGAGTATTTAAGCAATGAGTTCGCTTTGAAAAATCTTAAAATTCTTGATTTTTTAAATGGGAAAAAATTTAAAGATTTAAAAAATGAACTTGGGATATATCAGTCGCAGCTGGAAGATTATCAGGTGTATTCTCATGTTATTTTACCGCCGACACCCGATAAAATTTTATTCGATGTTTTCGATCGCGTAAATCGCGGCGGAACTAAATTGAACAAACAGGAAATTCGGAATGCTTTATACCAGGGCAGAGGAATGCAGATGATCCATGAGATAACAAAAGGCGAAAGCTTTCAAAAAGCGACTCGTATTAAGCCGGAAAAGGATTCCCGGATGAAGGGGGCTTATTTATTAACACGCTTTTTTGCCTTTTATTTATATTTTACCGGTAAGCTGACTGTAGGAGGCAGAACGTATCAATATAATGGAGATTGTGATAATTTAATTGAAATTTCATTGAAATATTTAAATTCATGTGAGGATATAACTTTGACGGAGCTGAAAAACCAGACGGAAAATGCGCTGGAAAATACATATTTTTATCTGGGAAGATCAGCGTTTAGAAAAACAGAATCACATCCTGTTAATATGAATTTATTTGAAACGACATTATTCCTCATGACAAATATAACAGCGCAAAATGAAGGAATAAAGAATGTTTTAAGGGAGAAACTATATGATACGCTTAATTGCGACGAATTTCTGGGCTATATTGGAAATGGACGGGATGGAGCGGCGAATGTTATGGGACGGTTCAGACTGATCGGTTCAGTAATAAAGGAGATTGAGAAATGATAAACAAAGTTCGGATAAAAGCATTAAAATCAATACAGGATTTAACAATCGATTGCAGCAGGTTTAATTTAATAGTTGGAACAAATTCCGCGGGGAAATCAACATTTTTACAGGCATTGCTTTTAGATGCGCAAAATAGTATTGATAAAAGCGGTTTGAATGGGCCGTTAATATCATTGGGGGAATATAGAGAAGCTCACAATTATTCCATGCCGGATGCAAATATTAAAATCTGGATATGGAAAAACGGATATAAAGAACCTGCCTGGATTGAGTTCAGTGAAGATTTGGAAAATTCGTGTAAGGTAACGGTATCAGGAGAACCGGATGATTTGGATCTGATTATGGATGATGCCGACTTCCATATGGATGAAGCAACGCATCTTTATTGGAAGACAGGATTTCGCTATTTATCCTGTCATAGATTAGGCCCACAGGATATTTATGTAAAATATTTTGGAAATGATAATAATTTGGGAATTGACGGCGAATATTCGTTTTCTTATCTGATGCAGCATGAGCTGGATCCTGTAGCCGATGAATTAGTAAAGAATAAGGAAGATTCGATAAACAGTCTGTACGAGCAGGTTAATTATTGGTTGAATTATATTGTTGGTACCAGTCTTTTAGTAACAGATATTAAAAAAACAAATTATCTGCAGGTAAAATACAATAACAATCCGGCCAATCTGAATTCTGAGGCGATGTATAACAGACCGGTAAACGTAGGTTCCGGCATTAGTTATCTGGTAACGATATTGATCACATGTCTGGCTTCCAACACAGGAGACATTATTTTAATAGAAAATCCGGAGATTCATCTTCATCCCAAAGCGCAGTCCAGATTGTGCGAGTTTTTATATTTTATCAGCAGTTCCGGACGCCAGTTGTTTGTAGAAACTCACAGCGATCATATTTTTAATGGCATAAGGGTAGGAATTTCCAATAAAACGATGAGAGAAGACTATATCAAAGTTAATTTCTTTATGATTGATAAAAATTATAACACTCAATGTAATCCGATAAAATTTGGCGACTTTGGGAAAATTACAGGAATGAACAGGGAATTAGATATTAATGATTTATTTGACCAGTTTGAAATTGATTTGGATCGGATGCTGGGATTATAAAGATAACAAAAGAGAGATGAGAAATATGGATTATTATGTGAATGAATATTCATTGAGAGGGCAGTTTGAGGATGTTGCTGATTTTTTTATTTCTTTGAGAGAATATACGTTCCCTGTTTTGAAAAAAATAAAATCCGAGGAAGGGAGCGTACTGTGAAAAATAAATTTTTCACAGGCAAATTTGTGCTTGCGCCCAAATTCGCAGGCTAAGCAAGAATGGAGGATTTATATGGAAAAAGGATTCTTTGTGGAGCTGTGAAGTTTGTCAGGATTGTATCTTAAGGGAAATACATCCGCGCAGAAATGAACGCAATCCGGAATTAACAAAATTAAAATTATTATTAGTGGAATTGTACTCTAAGCCGGAACTGTGGTCTGAAGATGAAAATAATCCGGAAGAGACATTTGAATATGGGTTCGATGAGGATTACAGAGAAAATTTTATGCTTCAAAATTGTTTTACAGAAGCGTGGAGAAACGAAGGCAGAATTATTTCCTTTCTGCATCCGGCCTATAAAACGAATCTTCTGCCATTCACGGCTTTTACTGATGAAGAAAGATACGATATAGAACTGGACAATATTTATTCTGTAAGCTGGTGGGAGCGCTCGCCGGAAATCAGAAAATGGCTGATTGGCGATAGGTATTCAGTTGAAATTCGTGGAAAAGAATTTGAATATCATCCGCCTCATTTTCATGTATCATGTTCTGGGTATCAGGCGGTTTTCCACTTGGATACCGGAGAGTTCTATAAGGGAAACAAAGTGAAAATGCCGCCTGATTTTTTGCGTGATATAAAAAAATGGTACAATGAGAATAAAGCAGAGTTAGGACAAGCCTGGAATTTGTTACATCCGCCCGTTACATATAATATGAAATCATAGAAGATATGATAAAGATTTGAAATCTGCCGGGTTTGAGACAGGTAATGATGAATTTGCAGACTATTTTTGATATTTCCGCAATGTACTGGTGAAGGGCATAATTGCAGAAGTGGAAAAACGATAAAAACCGCATATTATCTCTCCCATATGGGCATTATAAAAAACGCAACATTTTGTATGAAAATGTTGCGTTTTTTTGTTACATACTATATTTCGGCCGTTCAGGCCAAAACTTTATAGCTGATTTGAAATTTTTTAAAAATTTTTTCAAAGCCCCGATATATTCCCGGAAAAGGCGCTAAAGATTCAGGTTCCTGTATACCTGATCCTTGTCGTCCTGCTCGATACAGAGGTATCGTTTGGTAATGCCATAGGAAGAGTGATTGTAAAGATCCATGAGCATTGCCGGCGGCACGCCCTGTTTCCAGGCGTGATAGCCGAAGGTCTTACGCAGGGAATGACAGCTGATATGGGCTTCCAGTCCCGTATTGGCCGCGGCCTCTCTGACGATCCGGTAGGCCTGGTATCTGCTGATCGGCCGCCGGCGGTTCTTCTGGCTCGCAAAAAGATAGTCCGTATCGGAGGGCTCCGGGCCGCTTTCCCGGAACTGTGTCAAAACCTTTCTGGCCGCGGTATTCATGGCGACCATTCTTTCTTTTCCCGTTTTCTGCTCCATAACGGAAATGTGTTCCCGGAATTCTTTTTCTTTTTCCAAATAGACATCTTCCCATTGAAGCTGTAACAAGTCGCTGATTCTGAAAGCGGTATTCAATCCCATGATGATCAGTGCATAATTTCTGATATTCGGTTTGACGGACAGATAATAGTTCTTAAATTTTTCGAGAGTCTGGCCGTTCTTAATCGGGCGTGTAGCGCTCATCTGTATTTCCTCCTTCATTTGTTTTGTTATTCAAAAGTATATAACAGCTGTCAAAAATGCAACATTTTCATACAAAAGGTTGCATGACGCGTTTCACGACGGATGGTATATGAAGCAGGGAAGCGCCGGAGGGGAGACCCGAACAGGGAAAGAGCAGGGAGGTTTGAGGATGTTAAGACTGACGGTAGGAGCCAAAGATTATCTGATGATAGGGGAGAATATTAAAATTGTTTTTCTGGGAGGAAGCAAGAATCATCTCCGGGTTATGCTGGATGTGCCAAAGGAGCTGAATGTGGTGCGCAGCAAGGTGCTTGAAAATCAGGCGGCGACCGCGGAGGAAAAGGCGAAGCTTCCACAGTATTACGAAGTTCCCGAACTGCCGGAGAAATACAGAAAGAAAAAAATCATCGTGAACGATTCTTCGAAAAGGAAGAAACAGGGAAGCGGTTCCTGAAAGGATTTACGGTAATAGCCCGGAGCTGTCCTGGGGGTTTCGGGTTTATTAATAAAAAAATGCCGTAAAAGGATTTGCGGCAGGCAAACACAAGGAGGTAATTTTATGATAGTACAACACAATCTTACAGCGATGAACGCAAACAGAATGCTCGGCATTACGACGAGCGCGCAGGCAAAATCCACGGAGAAGTTATCGTCCGGTTATAAGATCAACCGTGCGGCGGACGATGCGGCAGGTCTGGCGATTTCCGAAAAAATGAGGAGGCAGATCCGCGGCCTGACACAGGCATCGGCCAATGCGCAGGACGGTATCAGCGCAGTGCAGACGGCAGAGGGCGCTTTGACAGAAGTGCATGATATGCTGCAGAGAATGAACGAGCTGGCAATCAAAGCGGGGAACGGGACGATGTCGGAATCCGACCGCCAGTCTATTCAGGATGAGATCGATCAGCTGATTACAGAGGTAGACCGCGTTTCCGAGACAACGAAGTTCAATGAAACATACCTGCTGAAGGGTTCGGGGGAGAACAGCAACGCAGGGGAAGTCAGCGCGAAAATCAACACGAAGATGCAGGATGCGGAAGTGACAAAAGCGACCGGCAACCTCTTTAAAGGCAAGCTCGATATGACGAATGCGCTGGATGCCGGAACCGAAGATACGGCTACAATCACCTATCTGGACGGGGAAGGCAATAAGCGGACAAAGGATGTCGTCTTTAAAACCGGGGCAGATGCAAAAGCAACGTCCGCGAATCTGGCGGAGGCGATTAATGCCGATAAGGATTTGAAGAAAATCTTTACGGCTTCCTCCAGCGATTCCGGCGAGATCAGCGTGGAATCCAAATTAAATGGAACCAAGACCGATAAGAGCCAGAATGCGCTGGTAGATACGGATGAAAGCGGCACGAATCCCGTATATGCCATTACCTTTAAATCGGCAATGCAAGAAGATGGCGTAACAGTTGGCGGTGCGAAACGGCTGAACGCATTTGAGAGCGGAAGCGTAACAACGGAAGAAGCAAAAGGCCCGTCCTATGCTTTTGATTTAAAAGGACTGACGGATGGGGAGTCGATCACTATCAATGGAAAGACTTATACCTATGATGCAAATAAAGATAATTCCGCTGCCAATTCTTTCAAAACGGTAGAAGACCTGCAGAAGCTGTTGTCGGCTGATTATGATGTCGCAATCGAGTTCACGGCAACAAAGACGGAACAGGTATATTCAACTACTGGCAAGGATGGAGATCCGGTCGTATCCAAGGTGGCAGAAGGTCTGGCGGATACTTCTAAGACAAATGCGATCGGAACGCTTACAGGCGCGAACGCCGTAAACGCATTTACAAATGTTGCCGCCCCTACTGCTGGAACCGCTGGTACAGAAACAACGTATACGGACCAGAAAGTAACCTTGAAGATTACCGAAAAAGCAGCCGTAGACAAAGCGTCCGACGTCCTCAATTTCAGCCTCCAGGTAGGCGCGGACACGACGGAGGAGAATAAAATCAACGTCGATATCGAATCCATGAGCGCGAAGAGCCTCGGCATCGATAACGTGACCGTGACCGGAAAAGATTCAACGAATGCGGACGAAGCTGTCAATACGATCGCGGATGCGATTGCAAAGGTTTCCGCACAGCGTTCTGCACTCGGCGCGATCCAGAACCGTCTGGAGCACACCATCAACAATCTGGATAATGTCGTTGAGAATACGACCGCGGCGGAAGCACAGATCCGCGATACGGATATTGCGACAGAAATGGTAAGATATTCCAATAACAGTATCTTACAGCAGGCTGGCACATCCATGCTGTCACAGGCGAACCAGTCGAACCAGCTGGCACTGTCCCTGCTCGGCTGATAATGGGGAGTCCCTTTTTGAGAGCTCATCAAATGTTGTGTTAATACCGCGAATGGCCGCATCTTCTTATGGAGATGCGGCTGTTTGCGTTCAGGACTGTTTGGCAATAGCTGCAAAGTCGTTATCCGCAATGCAGCCATCACCGCTGCGAATGAGGGAATGAGAAAATGGTGGGTCGGAAAGCGGTTATCGTATTTCTGAGTCTTTTATTATTCCGTAAACGGGGAAATATTATTCCTTTTAATTGATATTATTCCGGGCATGAGGTATACTATTTTATAGTTAACGACATTGGAAATTGCCATTTCTGCCTTGTAAAGGCTTGCGTATATGGCTTTTGCAAGAGCTGAAAAGAGCAATTTGTTATGTCGTTTACTATAGAAAGCGGGGTGTAATCTTTATGTATATAACGGTAAAGCAGGCTGCAGAAAAATGGGGAATTTCAGACAGGCGGGTTCGTATCCTCTGCTCGGAGGGGAGGATTTCAGGCGTTACCCGTGAAGGACGCAGTTGGATGATTCCGGCAGATGCGAAAAAGCCGGAGGATGGACGGTTTAAGACAGTGGAAAGTTTACTGACAGCTATAGACAGGAAGAAAATGGAACTGGACTCCAGACGACCGCTGACAGAGGGAGAAGCGGAACGCCTGACAGAGGAGTTTATTGTTGAATACACCTATAATTCCAATGCAATTGAGGGGAATACTTTAACTTTACGGGAGACGGATATGGTTTTGCGCGGTCTGACGATAGACAGAAAACCGTTAAAAGACCATATGGAGGCAGTCGGGCATAAAGAAGCATTTGATTTTGTGCGGGATTTGGTAAAAGACCAGGCGCCTTTATCGGAGGGCGTCATCAAGCAGATTCATTATCTTGTATTAGCGGATAAACGGGAGGATCGAGGCGTTTACAGAAGAGTTCCTGTCAAAATTATGGGGGCAAAGCATGAACCGGTTCAGCCGTATCTGATACAGCCAGAGATGGAACAGTTGCTGGAGGCTTATAGTAAGAGTGTAGAGCATATCATTCCCCGGCTTGCACGGTTTCATATTGAATTTGAGGGGATTCACCCTTTTATTGATGGAAATGGCAGAACCGGGAGGCTGCTTGTAAATCTGGAATTAATGAAAGCAGGATACCCGCCGATTGACATTAAGTTTTCAGACCGCAGTTCTTATTATAATGCGTTTGACGAATATCACATAAAACATAATCCGGACGCAATGGAAAAACTGTTTGCAGAATATGTAAATAAAAGGCTGGATAGTTATCTGGCGATGTTGAAAGCGCCGCTCCTGCCGCAGGATCCGGTCTGATGCCTTAATTGGAAACCGGAGCATTCATCCGTCATTAAAATTTTTTTCATAACCATCTTGACAATCTATCCCGTTGCGCTATGATGTAGAAGATTTCACTTTCTTTAAAGCGGATTGGCGCCTTTCGGACACAAATGCCGCGGGCTGGCCAGGAATAGAGGATTATTATGGAAAAAGATATGACAACAGAAAGCCCCATGAAGCTGATACTGGGGTTTTCGGTACCGCTGTTATTCGGGCTTTTATTTCAGCAGCTTTACAGCATGGTCGATGCGATTATTGTCGGACATTATCTGGGAGTGGACGCGCTGGCCGCCGTTGGGGCGACCGGATCGGTCAATTTTCTGGTCATCGGCTTCTGCATGGGCGTATGCAGCGGCTTTGCGATTCCGATCGCGCAGGAGTTCGGCGCCAAAAATGAGCGGAATCTGCATCAATATGTGGCGAACAGCGTATGGCTCTCGATTCTGTTTTCGGCGGTCATGACGATTGCGGTCGTATCGCTGTGTAAACCGATTCTCCGCCTGATGCGGACGCCGGAAAATATCATCGACGGTTCTTACAGCTATATCGTCATTATTTTTGCAGGTATTCCGGTTACATACCTTTATAATATGACGTCGGCGATCATCCGTTCGCTCGGCGACAGCAGAACGCCGGTCATTTTTCTGGTGATGTCCGCAGTGTTGAATATCGGACTGGATCTGCTGTGCATCATCGTATTTCATATGGGCGTTTCCGGAGCGGCGGCCGCGACGGTATTGTCACAGCTGGCGGCGGGCGTCTGCTGTCTCCTTTTTATGCGGAAAAAATTCGGCATCCTGCAGATGAACCGGGAAGAGTGGCGCAGGGATGGCAGTTTTATGGGAAAGCTGTGCGGTATGGGCCTGCCGATGGGGCTGCAGTATTCGATTACGGCGATCGGCAGCGTTATTTTACAGAGCGCGGTCAACGGCATTGGTTCCGACGCGGTGGCGGCAGTTACTGCGGGAGGCAAGGTGAGTATGCTCATGAGCTGTCCCTTCGATGCGATGGGAAGCACGATGGCGACTTATGGCGGGCAGAACGTGGGAGCCGGCAGGCTGGATCGCGTGGGAAGCGGCATGAGGAGCTGTATCCTGCTTGGCGCGGCATATGCGGCATTCGCTCTGGGCGTCGTGCTTTTTTTCGGAAAATATTTATTACTGTTGTTCCTGGACGGCGGCGAAGCGGCTATTCTGGAAAATGCGCAGTGGTTCATTACGATGAACAGCTGCTTCTATTTCCCGCTGGCGCTTGTCAATATCATCCGTTTTATGATACAGGGCATGGGGTTTGGCAAGCTGGCCGTTTTTGCGGGAATGTTCGAGATGGCGGCGAGGACGCTCGCAGGGTTTGTGCTGGTACCGTATTTCGGTTTCCCGGCGGTCGGTTTTGCCAATCCGCTCGCATGGGTGTTCGCGGATATATTTCTGATTCCGGCCTATCTGCATGTGAAGCGCAGGCTGATACGCATAAAGGAAAGGATTGCATGATAAAATGGCGGTTACGATTTTTACGATGACGCATAAAAAATTCAAAGAACCTCCCGATCCCATCTATGTGCCTTTGCAGGTGGGGCGCGCCTGCGGGGAGGATCTTGGGTATCCGGGAGACGATACGGGGGATAACATTTCCGCGAAAAACTGTTATTACGGTGAATTGACGGGCGTTTACTGGGTCTGGAAAAATGTGCGGACGAAGGATTGTGTGGGCGTCTGTCATTACCGGAGATATTTCTGCACCGAGGAAGGGCGGATTTTCGGGGAAAAGGATTATTTGTCGCGCCTGCGGGAATACGATATCATTACTTCGAAAAAGCTGAAGCTGAATTTTTCCTATTTTGACGGCTATGCGGGCGATTACAATATTTTTGACCTGATTGCGACGGGAGAAGTCATCCGGCAGAAATACCCGGCATATTATGAGAATTTCGAGCGGCTTGTGCATGAGAACGGCACTTATTTTGCCAATATGGTAGTGGCGGAGAAATCGTTATACGATGAATACTGCGCGTGGCTGTTTTCCATTTTTGAGGAAGTGGAGAAGCGTATCGACGCCGACGGCTACGACGATTATCATAAGCGGGTGTTCGGTTTTATTTCGGAATTTCTGCTGCTCGTCTGGGTGGAGACGAAGGGGCTCAGGGTTTGTGAATGTAAAATCGGCATGACCACGGAGAAATATGAGACAAAGCGGATGAAAGAACGGCTGGCGGACTTTTTCCGGCAAAAAGATACCGCGGGAGCGAAGGCCTTCCTTCTGGAATCGCTGGAAAAGAGGCCGGACGTTTTAATGGAGGCCTCGGATATTACGGGCGAACTGAAAATCGCGATGCAGGCGGTTGCGGTCTGCGAGCTGGAAAAACGGCTGCTCGGCGAAAGCGTGCTCGACAGAATGCAGGAGTTTGACGAACTGATACGTTATTTTACCGGATTGAATGAAGCGGTCAACGCCTGCCGGCTTAATTCTCTGCAGAAAGAAAATACCCGCTTCCTGAAAAAGGAGCGGGTATCGGATATCGCGATAGAAGCTTCTGTTCAGATGTTCTGTCCGGAGGAAGCGGAGCAGCGCCGCGTGGCGGAGGCCGTTAAGGCGGTCAGGGGGCGTTGGAATTCATAAGTTCCGAAAGTCCGGCTTTACGGCGTAAATTCTTTCAACAGTTCTGACAGCTCTCCTGCTTTTCCCTGCAGATTCTCTGCGGCGGCTTCCAATGTTGTGATCGCATCCTGCTGCGCCGATACGATACGGGGCATATTGGAGGAGCCCGCCTCTTGTGAATCCCGGCCGCATATGGTAGAATGATAAAAATTCAGAATGAAACGACAGGAAGAAAGGAATGGATATCGGCATGAATTATCAACAGGCATACGATAAACTGGAAAAGAACGGCCAGCTTCATGTTTTAAAATATTACGGGGAGCTGCCGCAGGAGAAAAAAGAAGCGCTGCTTGCGCAGGTGGAAACGCTCGATTTTTCGATGACGGCGTCTTGTAAGCACAAAGAAGAACTGAACCGGAAGGGGAAAATAACCCCGTTGTCCGCTATGCAGTTAAAGGAAATTGCGGAAAGGAAAGAAGAATTTACGGCAGCCGGCATCGAAGCGATCCGGGCCGGAAAGGTCGGCGCCGTCCTGCTGGCGGGCGGCATGGGGACGAGGCTCGGCTCCGACGCGCCGAAAGGCGTGTACAATATCGGGCTGACGAAGGAAGTCTTTATTTTTCAGCGTCTGATAGAAAATCTGCTCGATGTGGTGCGGCAGACCGGCGCCTGGATCCACCTTTTTGTGATGACGAGCGATAAGAACCACGAGGCGACGACGGGCTTTTTCCGGGAAAAGAATTATTTTGGCTATAAGCCGGAGTATATTACCTTTTTCATGCAGGAGATGGCGCCCGCGACCGATTATGAGGGAAGGGTCTACATGGAAGCGAAAGATAAAATATCCACCTCCCCCAACGGCAACGGCGGCTGGTTCTCGTCCATGATGAAGTGGGGCGTCGTGGATAAGATTCATGAGGCAGGCATCGAGTGGCTGAACGTTTTTGCGGTGGACAATGTGCTGCAGCGGATCGCCGACCCCTGTTTTGTTGGCGCTGTGATTCTGGCCGACAGCGACGCAGGGGCGAAGGTCGTACGCAAAAACGCGCCGGACGAAAGGATCGGCGTGATCTGCCTGGAGGATGGAAAGCCGTCGATCGTGGAATACTATGAGCTGACGGAAGAGCTGATGAATGCCAGAGACGGGAACGGCGAGCCCGCTTACAGCTTCGGCGTCATTTTGAATTATCTGTTCCGGGAAAAGGCGCTGGAGGAAATCGCGGCGAAGAAGCTTCCCCTTCATATCGTAGAGAAAAAAATTCCCTGTCTGAATGAAGAAGGGGAACTGGTCAAACCGGAGGAGCCGAATGGTTATAAATATGAGCAGCTCGTGCTGGACATGATTCACGAGCTGGATTCCTGCCTGCCCTATGAGGTAGAGCGGAACTATGAATTCGCGCCGATCAAGAACAGGACCGGCATCGATTCCGTAGAAAGCGCACGAAAACTTTGCAGGGAGAACGGAATCGAATTATAGGAAGAACCGCGTATTCCAACAATTCCCAAAAACCCTGACAGAATCGCGACAAGCGATTCTGTCATATGAGAAAGATTTGCCAAAGGCAAATCGTAGAACTTCTTAGCGCAGCAGCCTTTGCAGCAAGCTTTTAGAAGGTCTTCACATATTTAACATTTTGACAGATATGAGCAACATTCCACGCCTGTACAAAAAGGAGGAATGAGCGTAAAGTAACAGATAAGGAAAACGGAAATCAGAAAGAGGTAAGGAGGCGCACTTATGGCAATTTTAGTAACAGGCGGGGCAGGGTATATCGGCTCTCATACGGTAGTGGAATTACAGAATGCAGGCTATGATGTCGTGGTTGCAGACAATTTATCCAACTCCAGCGAGAAATCATTACAAAGGGTGGAGAAGATTACGGGAAAACCCGTGAAATTTTATAAGGCGGATATTTTGGACCGGGCGGCATTGGAAGAGATATTTAATAAAGAAGAAATCGATTCCTGTATTCATTTTGCAGGGCTGAAAGCGGTCGGCGAATCCGTGGCGAAGCCCTGGGAATATTATGAGAACAATATCGCGGGAACGCTGACGTTAGTCGATGTGATGAGGAAGCATAATGTGAAAAACATTATCTTTTCTTCTTCCGCGACGGTATACGGCGATCCGGCAGTCATCCCGATTACGGAGGAATGCCCGAAGGGACAGTGTACGAATCCTTATGGCTGGACAAAATCCATGCTGGAACAGATTCTTTCCGATATGCAGAAAGCGGATCCGGAATGGAATGTTATTCTGCTCCGCTATTTCAATCCGATCGGCGCGCATCAGAGCGGGACGATCGGCGAGAACCCGAACGGGATTCCCAACAATCTGATGCCCTATATTACGCAGGTGGCAGTCGGCAAGCTGAAAGAGCTGGGCGTATTTGGCAACGATTATGATACGCCGGACGGCACCGGTGTACGCGATTACATCCATGTTGTGGATCTGGCGGCCGGCCATGTGAAGGCCCTGAAGAAAATCGAGGAAAAAGCCGGACTCTGCATTTATAATCTCGGCACGGGCGTCGGCTATAGTGTGCTGGATATCGTGAAGAATTTCGAGGAAGCGACCGGCGTTAAGATTCCTTATGTTATCAAGGACAGACGCCCCGGCGATATCGCGACCTGTTATTCCAATGCGCAGAAGGCGAAAGACGAGCTGGGCTGGGAAGCGCAGTACGGTATTAAGGAGATGTGCGCCGATTCCTGGAGATGGCAGAGCAATAATCCGAACGGTTACGACGATTAGAGCGATTCTTAAGTTAACGACATTGGGAATTGCCATTTTGGCTTCACAAAAGCCTGCATATATGGCTTTTGTGAAAGACGGAATGCGCAATTTGTTATGTCGTTTACTATAATTTATACAAACCCTTCAAATTGTATATTGTTTTTTGCAATCCCCTATTTTAAAATGATGCTCACGAGGACATCTGCAAAGGGGGCAGTTATTGTGAGCGGACCGCAACAGACACAGGAACAGGATTCCAATATCATGATAAAAATTTCCAGTTTTATTGTTGATAAAAGGAACCTGTTCTTTTTAATTTACATGATTTTAATTATCTTCTCCGCCTTTTCGAGGAACTGGGTGCAGGTGGAAAATGAACTTTCCGCTTATCTGCCGGACACGGCGGAGACCTGTATCGGACTGGATTTGATGGAAGAGCAGTTCATTACCTATGGAACCGCTAAAATCATGGTGACGAATATCGAGTATGATGCGGCGCGGGCGCTGGCGGATGAAATCGAGGCGATGGAGACGGTCGGGATGCTTTCTTTTGATAATACGACGGACCATTACAATCACTTTTCCGCATTGTACGACGTTACCTTTGAATATGATGAAACGGATGATAAATGTCTGGAAGCGCTGGAAGAGCTGAAGGATTATCTCGCGGGATATGATTTCTATGTCTCGACCTCTCTTGGCGACCAGTCATCCGAAACAATTGCGTCGGAGATGAGCGTGATTATCGTGTGGGTTGCGGTCATCGTCGTCGCCGTGCTGCTCTTGACGTCTCAGACCTGGGCGGAAGTTCCGGTGCTGCTTATGACATTCGTGTCAGCGGCTGTTCTGAGCATGGGAACGAACTTCGTTTTCGGTACGATTTCTTTCGTATCCAATTCCGTGACCGTCGTATTGCAGCTTGCGCTTTCCATCGACTATGCGATTATTCTGTGCAACCGGTATAAGGAAGAACACGCGGCGCTGTCGATCCGGGACGCGGCGATCGTTTCTTTGAGCAAGGCGATACCGGAAATATCGTCTTCCAGCCTGACGACGATCGGCGGTCTGATCGCGATGATGTTCATGCAGTTCGGCATAGGAAGCGATATGGCGATCTGTCTGATCAAGGCGATTATTTTGAGCCTGATGTCCGTCTTTCTGCTGATGCCGGGCCTGCTCGTCCTGTTCGGGAATCTGATGGATAAGACCGTCCATAAAAACTTTGTGCCGAAAATTCCTTTTGTCGGAAAGTTTGCCTATCGGTCGAGATTTTTTGTGCCGCCGTTATTCGTAGCGGTACTGGTCGTTTTCTTTATTTTACAGAAACACTGTCCCTATGTTTATGGTTACAGCACACTGGAGACGCCGCTGCTCAACCAGTATCAGATTGCGGATAATATGATAGAGGAGAGCTTTGGAGAGACGAATTTTGTGGCTTTAATCGTACCGGCCGGGAATTATGACAGGGAAAGCAGGCTGTTACGGGATATTGACGCGCGGGCGGAAGTCGATTATTCCGTCGGTTTGTCCAATACGGAGGCGATGGACGGCTATATGCTGACGGATAAGCTTTCGGCGAGACAGTTCTCCGAGCTTTTGGAGCTGGATTATGAGGTGGCGGAGCTGCTTTATACGGCTTATGCGGTCAACGATGAAAATTATGCCAAGCTGGTGAGCGGCATTTCCACCTATAGCGTACCGCTGATCGATATGATCATGTTCCTGTATGAAGAGGTCGAGGAAGGCTATGTCACGCTGGACGACGATCTGATGGATACGCTGGAAAGCGCTTATCATCAGATGAACATCGCCAAAGAGCAGCTGCAGGGCGGGGAATACAGCCGCATGCTCATCTATCTGAATCTGCCGGAGGAGGGCGGCGAGACCTTCGCTTTTTTGGATGAAATGCACGAGATGGCCCGTAAATACTATGAGGAGGGAACGGTTCTCGTCGTCGGCGAGTCCACGAGCCAATATGATCTGTGCAAGACGTTTTCGAGGGATAATACGGTCGTCAACGTGGTATCCATTCTGGCGGTTTTGGCGGTGCTCCTTTTTACATTCAAATCCGCCGGTATGCCGGTGCTGCTGATTATCGTTATTCAGGGAAGTATCTGGATCAACTTTTCCTTCCCCGCGCTGATGAAGTCTAACCTCTTCTTTATGAGCTATCTGATTGTCAGTTCCATCCAGATGGGCGCTAATATTGACTATGCGATCGTTATTTCGGGGCGTTTCATGGAGCTGAAAGAGAAAATGAGCAAAAGGGATGCGATCGTCGAGACGATGAATTTCGCTTTTCCGACGATTATCACATCGGGCTCCATGCTGGCCATCGCCGGAGTCCTGATCGGGCAGATGACTTCCGAGGCGGCGATAGCGGGCATAGGCCAGTGCCTCGGCCGCGGTACTTTTATTTCGATCTTTATCGTTATGTTCATCCTGCCGCAGATTCTTCTGCTTGGAGAAAAGGTCATCGATAAAACGTCGTTTACCGTTTCCATGCCGATCACGACGCAGAAAGCTACGGGGCTTGTCAGCGTCAACGGCAAAATACGGGGCCAGATCAACGGTATCGTTATCGGCGAGATTCATGGGATCGTGCGCGGCGAAGTCAATGCGATTATGGAGGTGGGCGATATGATACCGCTCGGCGAAGTGGATGAGACGCTGCTCGAAATAGAAGATAAGGGTATGGAGACCGGAAAAGCGGAATCGGAAGGAGGAGGGCAGCAATGAAAAAAAGACATTTATACAGAATCGTCAGCGCATGGATGCTTCCTGTCCTTGTTGTGACACTTATGTCAGGAAATGTGGCGTTCGCGGAAGAAAATGACAAAGAAGTGATTGTTATCAGGACGGCTGAAGAACTGTTGGCGGTCGCTGAAAAATGTGACACGGATGTCTGGTCCGCCGATAAGCAGATAGAGCTGCAGGAAGATATTTCTCTTGCGGGTATCGATTTTGAGCCGATTGCGGTATTTGCGGGGACTTTCAACGGAAACGGGCATGCCGTTACCGATTTTCATTATGTGGGTTCCGGGTATGCGGACGGCTTTTTCCGTTATATTACGCCGGCTGGTATTGTACAGAATCTGACGATATCGGGCTGGGTCGAGGCAGGGAATGAAGAAAAATGCACGGGAGGCATTTGCGGCATTAACGGCGGCTGGATTCTGGAATGCACCTTTTCGGGACGGGTGGAAGGAAAATCTGAAACGGGCGGCATTGCCGGGGAAAATGAGAGCACCGGCACGATCAGCTCCTGTTCCGTTATCGGTTCGGTAACAGGGTATGACAGGGCCGGCGGCATCGCGGGCGGTAATTACGGCACGATTCGCAACTGTACGAATAGAGCGGGCATTAACAGCGACAGCTCCTGGCTGGAGGAAGCGGATGAGTCATCGGGGCTGGAATGGCTGTTGGAAGATATTTCGGAAGGAAAACTGGTCAGCGGAACGGATATCGGCGGTATTGCCGGATATTCCAAAGGACTTCTGATCAATTGCGATAATGAGGGCGTTGTCGGCTATGAGCACAACGGTTATAATATCGGCGGTATCGTAGGGAGACAGTCGGGACAGGTCATTTTTTGCAGTAATAACGGCTATGTATATGGCCGTAAGGACGTCGGCGGCATTGTGGGGCAGATGGAGCCCTATATCAGCGTAGAAGAGGCGGAGTCTCTTTCGGAGGCGGTACAAAGACTGCATGATCTGGTGGATATTTTTCTGGAGGATGCCGGAAAAACACAGGACAGCATGAGCGGGGATTTTGATATCCTGCGCAGTTATTCGGATGAAGCGCTGAAAAATGCGGATTCGATCGCGGACAGGACGACGGATTTTATCGATGAGAATATTTCCGCGGTCAATGAAGCGGCTGACCGGATGCGGTACTGCATGGAGCAGGTACCCTTTATTATGGATGATGTTTCCGACGCCATAGACAGCATGAATGAAACCGCGGATGCGCTCGGCAGAGTGGTCGATGCGCTTGATCTGGATGGAAAAGCGGAGGATACGGTATATGACGAAACGGCCCATGCCCGTCTGTCGCTCGTATCGGGCGTGGGCGGAGAAGTTTATACGGACAGCGTCCTGCCCGCAGAAGGAGAGACGGTCACTCTGTCGGCTGCGCCGGAGGAAGGCTATCGCCTGCGTTATATCAGTGCTGCAGATGCCTCGAAAGAGACGCTTGATCTGACGATGCTGAGCGATACGGAATACGCTTTTGTTATGCCCGCCGGAAATGTCGTGGTCAAGGCGGAATTTACCTGTGACGGCAATGCCGTATCCGGCACAGGAGACGGAAGCGTGTCGGCAGAGGTGCTGCCCGCGGGTTCGGGAAACGGCGGAAACAGCGGTACGGACGGCATAACGCAGGTTCCGGGAAATGTTCCGGAGGAAGCGGGCGGCGGAGCGGCAGGTTCAACGGGCGGCGCGTCTGCCGGCGGGGCTTTGGCTGGAGAAGAGGGGACGGAGACGGATAACGGCCCGGCGGATGAGGAAGAAGCGGAACCGGGGGAAAAAGCGCCGGAATCGGAGGAAAAAACACCGGAATCAGGGGAGAATACGCCGGAATCGGCAGAAACAGCGCAAGGGGCTGGTGAAAAGCCGTCGAAATCAGGGAAAGAGGAGTCGGAACCGGCGGGAGAGGCATCGGAGCAGGATGCAGTCTCGCAGGACGGCGGAACGGATCCCCTGAACGAAAAAGAAGCGGGGACGGCGGATACGGTTCACGATATGGCATCGTCGAATGATGAAACTGCACATGCAGAGCGGCAGTTTCGAAAGCTGGTCAATGCGTCGGGCGGTCCGGACGACGGCGTGTATGCGGCGGAACGCACGATTACGATTCTGAAGAACGGAAGCGATGAGAGTACAAAAAGCGCTTATGCGGGCGATGTCGTGGTCGTCAATATACAGCCGGACAGCGGCTGCAGGGCATCCGTACGCATCACGGCGGATGGGAAGGAAATTGCCGCGACAGAGAAAATGGAGGGCCGCGCCTGTCAGTTCACCATGCCGGATGCAGACGTAACGGTGGAAGTCGGTTTCGTAAAAGCGGGCGTCATTGTGGAGTCCAATGCGGGCGGCAAGGCGGAATACAGCATATCCGGCAATCAGCTGAAGCTGCAGGTCAGACCGAATGCAGGGTATGTGGAAAAAGAGCATCCGACGGCCGCTGACGGCGCGGGAAACCAGCTGATGGTTTCCGGAAAGAGCGCGGGCGCTTACGCTTACGAAATCGATCTGGGAAACGCTGTATCGCCGGTCCGGGTAAATATCGTTTTTGCGGCGGGTACGGATTCTGCAGCGGTAAGTACCTCAAAGGATAATCTGAACGGGAATGTCAGTCTGCTGAAAACGCAGATGCGGAGCGTTTCCGATACGATGTCCAAAATCGACCGGCTTGTCAACGGAAAGACATTGGATGAAATCAGGAATGACGGAAACAGCGAAGAACTGATCGGCTATATCCTCGACCTGGCGCAGGATTTATCCGATGCGGGAAGCACGCTTTCTTATATTTTAAGCGACCTGGCCTCCATTTCCAATGTTATGACGCCCTATATGGAAGAAGCGTTGAAGCAGGCAGATGTAGAACTGGATTTTGTCATCGACGATCTGGAGGATGTTTTTTCCGGTTTGGATGCCGCCTTTGGCAGAGTGCGATCAACAGTGGTCTATGTGACTGGTAAGTTCGATATTCAGTTTACAAAGCCGGGGCATGAAATGGAGGAGTCTGTCGATAGTCTGTTCGACCAGTTGAGCGCTATTACTGCGTATGCGGGACAGATCAACGATGACCTCAATGTCCATTCCGATATTCTGGAAGCAGATATGCACGCGGTCAACGACCAGATCAATTATATTGTCCAGCTGTTCGTTGAGCGGATCGATAACGTGGAGGATCTGTACTTTGACGGAGACGGTTATGAAGACATTTCGGAGGAAGATATCGATGCGGGCACGGCCGGCAAAGTGGAACGCGCCGTTAACAATGGCGTTGTAAAAGGAGATATTAATGTTGGCGGAGTTGCCGGCTCGATGGCCATCGACGAAGAGGATCCGGAAGGTAATGCGGCGGGGAGCGTGAACCGTTCCTTTGGCAGCCGCTATTTAACGAGATGTATTTTGACCGGCTGCGAGAATAACGGACAGATCACGGCGAAGAAAAATGGGGCAGGCGGTATCGTCGGTTATATGAATCTCGGCATCGCGGCGGACTGTGAAGCCTATGGAAGCGTGGAGAGTACGGAAGGGGAATATATCGGCGGAATCAGCGGAGAATCTCTCGCTTTGATTCGGAACTGCTGGTCCCTTGTTTCTCTGAAAGGTTCCAGGTATGTCGGCGGGATTGCCGGTTCCGGCACAAAAATTCAGAATTGCCATGCGATGGTCCTCATCGACGATGAGGCGGTTCAAAAAGGCGCGATCGCGGGCTGGCTGGAGACAAAAGAGGATGAAAGGATCGGATTTGGAGAAGATATAAAAGATAACTTCTTTGTCGGCGGTACGCTGCGCGGCATCGATGACGTGAGTTATGCCGGCGTTGCCGAACCGGTAACTTATGAGGAATTGCTGGCGGTGGAAGGAGTCCCTCTGCAATACCGGCATCTGCGTCTGACTTTTACAGCGAATGATAAAGTAGTAGATCAGATAGAAGTAAAATATGGACGTCCCCTTTCGGAAATCGAATTTCCGCAGACGCCTCCCGTTCCCGGCAGCTATGGAAAATGGCCGGATGTTACGGAAATGAAGATGATCGGAAATATTACCCTGGAAGCGGAATACAGCGATACGATCACAACCCTGACCAGCCTTGAAAAAAGCGCTGTTGTGGAAAACGATGCGGATAATCAGAACAGACCATATGCGTATGTCGAGGGAATTTATACGGACGACGCCGTTTTATCCGTATCCGCCACGGAGCATACCGCACAGCAGACGAAGGAAGAGACGAATCAGAAGGCGGAATCGGTAGTCTATGGGATTCATGTGGAAAACGGCGGCCTGTCCGGCGATACCGTATCCAGCGTGCGGCTTTTGAATCCCTATGGTAAAATCAGGGCTGTCCTTAGTCTTTCCGAAGGGGTATGGCAGGAAATTGATTATAAGGAATACGGCCGGTATATTCAGGTGGCTATGACCGGAGAAACAGCGGCGTACTGCATCGTGTCAGGCAGTAAAGCGGTAAGTTCGATATGGTATGCCGCGGCGGGCGCGGCCATCTTGTTGGCGATTGGAATAATGGCCGGGTTAAAACGCGGAAAAAGAAAAGGAAAGAAGACAGAAACAGAGGAATAGGAAAATGTTGTAATTGCAATGGAAGTTTAAGCGCGGGCTGCGGTGCCTGCGCTTAAACTCCGTTTATATCTATGCCATGTGTTCTTAACAGCGCGCGCAGTTTGAGGTTTTCTGAATTAGCCGCTGACAGCTGGGAATCCTTCTTTTGCAGTTTTAAGGTCAGCCGGGAGGTTTCGTCCTGAAGTTTCTTTTGGAATTTTGTCGTCATTTCGCTGGTTACCCTGGCAGTTACTTCAGCAGTCACCTCAGCGGTTACTTTAGCGGTCACTTCATCGGTCACTTTAGCGGTTACTTCACCAGTCACTTTAGCGGTCACTTCATCAGTCACTTTAGCGGTCACTTTAGCGGTCACTTCATCGGTCACCATAGCAGTTACCCTCTCTGTTATCTGGTCTTCCATTTCGCTGTAGGAAGGAATGATCGTTGTCAGCATTTCTGTTACCTCCTTATGTAATTCCGGCTTTGGCAGAAGAATATGGTCGGCTGCCAGGCGGATATAATTGATATAGTCTTTATATTGGCGTCTGGTAATGTGATTTTCTGAAAGTTCGTCTTTTAAAATAATTATAATCTCATTTACGAATACAGTCAATTCCTTTTTCGTCACAGGATTGCTTTTTGTGTCGAGACGCGGGCGGAATCGAAGGAGCGTAAATGGAAGAAAGAGTGTCAGGTGATTCTCTCGAATCTGTTGAAGTGAATAGTTCTGTACTCTGACGATGGTAACGGAATAGAGGGATTTTGCCGTGTCAGAAAGAATAAGCCTGCAGGCGCTTTTTTCGGGAACGGTACCGTTGGTGTCAAGATGCAGAATAACGGAAGACGGAAAGCGCAGGATATCGGCAGATTCCTTTATACAGCTATCCATATCCGGCCCAATATTTATCTGGTTTCTCCTCGAAAGGCCATATAGAAGCGCGATGTGGGCATCATATTCAAACATGCGGAAGGATAAATATTCATCTTTTTCCATTTGACATTCCAGATGGTAGATGTCGCTCCCTGCAATCCGCAGGACGATGTCGGCGAAAATAGCGGAAAGATTATGGGGATTGGATTTTCCGGGAGCAGAATATTCTGCGGCGAGTAGTTCCACCGGCGTATCTTTGGGATATTTTTTTCCGAAAATATGTTTCAGGAGCGGAAAAATCTGTTCCGGCATATGCTGAATGATTGATTTGAGAATGCCGTCCCATAGTTTGCGCGCCGGTTCGGAAGAGGACCGGGAAGAAAAAGATTTGAGATTCATAAGACAGATCCTTTCATGATATGACAGGCGGTAAAATCCTGCAGTCGATTATTACAGACGGGGAAGAACCCCTTTAGATTTCCATTATGGGATAAAGTATAACTTCTGAAAAGAAAAAATGCAATGCTTTTTCTTTCTGTTTTATGCCACATATAAATACATGAAAATAAAATGACAGATGCTGCCGCCCATAACGAACAGATGAAAAATTTCATGGGAACCGAAGTATCGATGCCTGCTGTTAAAGAGCGGCAGCTTCAGGGCATAGATGATACCGCCTGCCGTGTAAACGATGCCGCCCGCCAGAAGCCAGAGGAAAGCGCTGTGCGGGAGCGTATTCCATAACTGCCCGAAAACGCCGAGGCAGACCCAGCCCATGGCGATATAGAGGATAGAAGAAAACCATTTTGGGCAGGTGATCCATAAAGCTTTGATCAGCATACCGACGGCGGCAATCGCCCAGACGATGGCCAACAGCGTATATCCGGGCTTACCGCCGAGGACAACCAGACAGACAGGCGTGTAGGAGCCCGCAATCAGCACGAAGATCATCATATGGTCAATTTTCCGGAAAATTTGCAAAATCCGGTCTTTGACCGTAACGCTGTGATAGAGCGTGCTCGCGCCGTATAAAGCGATCATGCTGATCATAAAGACCGCCATTGCAAAGAATGCGGTAAAGCCGTCCGAAACAGCCGCTTTTATTAAAAGGGGCGTTGAAGCGAAAACCGCCAGCATCATACCGATAAAATGAGTAATTGCACTTCCGGGTTCACGAATTGTTATTTGCATAAGATACCTCCTCGTCTCCATGGATAGGAATAGCACAAAAACATAAAGAATCACAACAAGTAGTTTTTAAAACTACATGAAACATATACAAACTCTACACCTTATAATGTACAAAGTCAATATAGAAAATACAATTCCTCGAAAATTTCAGAAAATGAAAAGAAAGGAACAGATGACGCAGACGATATCAATAAAACAGATGCGCTTATTTTACGGCGCCGGCTCAATCTTCCTCGATCACATGAATCTCCAGATAATCGAAATCGATGCTCTCGATAAAATTATCCTGTGTGAACCGGGTCTTATCATGTTTTTTAAAATCCTGAATATTAGCGTTCAGCCAGATCGGTTTGCCCAGATCAAACTGATAACATACCTCGTCGAGGGCATGGAAAACCTTATGCGTCCTCGTTTCTTCCCTGTCATCGCAGATAACGGTATCTTTTAACATATGGTTGTTTTGAAATTCCTTAGCCCATAAACGAAACATAGCTTGTCCTTTCTGCCGTCGGCGGTATAAGTTATTATATAAATCATTTCCGTAAAAGTAAATATCAACAGGTCCTTTTTTCCTCTTTTTCTTTCTTTCTGAAAATGCTAGAATGATGTCATGAAAACGACCGGAACAGATAAATCCTATCAGACAAATAATTTATTTTCATCCAGTTTATCGGCGATGCCAGGCGACAGGCGCTTTTGGAAATATACGTCCGGCCTCGGTTTCCTGCTGGCGCTGTCTTTTGTGCTCGGCAGTATGCTGACCAATGAACACCGCACCTGCCGAAGCGTTGCGGAAATAGTCCAGGTGCTTTCCGTCCTTTTTGTTATGACATTTATGTCATCTATTGTGACAGGACTGCTTTTTATGGCTTTGGCAAGGCTCAGGGACGGCGGGGTAAAAAGCAGGATTTCGGGGAAAGAATATGACGGTTCACGGGTATCCGCTTTTTATACGGCGGCGATTCTGTTATGCTGGCTGCCCGTCTTTCTGGCATATTATCCATCTGTTTTTGCATATGATGCGGAAGGGCAGCTTTATCAGGTTCTTGCACACGACTATAGCACCCATCACCCGTTATTACATACACTGTTTCTGGGAGCCTTTTTTCAATTGGGGAAAAACCTGCCCGGCTCCTGTTCTTCGGGAATGGCCCTGCATTCCATCGTGCAGATGTTCCTTATGGCGGTGATTTTGGGGTATGCGCTTGCCGTTCTGTACCGGGAAAAGACATCCTGGGCGATGCGGTTTCTGCTATTTCTTTTTTACGCGCTGTTTCCGGCCAATTCCGTTCTCTCGGTCAGTACGACGAAGGATGTGCTTTTTTCGGGCCTGGTATTATTGTATGTCATTAAAGTATATCAATGGTGCGGCGGGCAGGATAAAAAATCGAAGGGCTTTGCCGTCCGGTTCGTTTTGATTTCCGCGGCGATGCTGCTGTTCCGCAATAACGCGCTCTATGCGTGGATCTGCTGTCAGCCTTTTTTGTTCCGGTTTGCGGGAAAAAGAAAAATGCTGAAACAGTATGCGGTTATTGCGGCAGCCACAATTATGCTGTTCGGCATGGGAAGCGCAGGACTGAAAACGGCAACGGCGGCGCATAGCGGAAGTCCGAGGGAAATGCTCAGCGTGCCGCTGCAGCAGATGGCGCGGACGCGGGTCATGCACGAGGAAGAACTCGACGATGAGATGCGGCGTAAGCTGGACTCTTATCTGCCCTCGGAATGGGTGTTTGCCGCTTATAATCCCCATCTGGCGGATCCGGTCAAGAACCGTGCCGTCATACATGATGATCCGGCGGGGCTGATGAAGACGTGGGCGCGGCTCGGCCTGCGGTATCCGATGACCTATGTGGACGCTTTTTTGGATAATTCGCTCGGCTGCTGGTATCTGGCGGATAAAACGCATTCTACGATTTATGGCGTCGGCACGGAGAGCGGCTTCGGATATCTTTCTACGGATAACAGGGAGATGCCGGCGGGATATGAAATCATAAGGCACAGTTATCTGCCGGGATTCCGCGCTTTTATGGAGCGTATCGTGTCGGATAATGAATATCAGAAAATACCGGTGGTATCTGTTCTTTTTGCCCCGGCATTCTATTGGTGGATGTTATGCGTTTATATTGCCTTTTTCCTGTATCGGCGGGAGTATGGAATGCTGGCGCCGGCGCTCTTCCCGGTCCTGTATTATCTGACTCTGCTGTTATCGCCAACGGTGTTAGTACGCTATATGTATCCTTTTATGCTAAGCAGCCCCATGATGTTGTGTCTTGTGAGTGCAAAGAAGAGAATTTATGACGCACCGTCATTAAAAATAGACAATAAAAATTAAAATTTGATAAAAAAATTGTGAAATATATACATTTTGGGAGAAATGTGTTAAAATGTATTTATATTCAACAGAGCTGTCGGCCGGGGGGACGGCGTTTGAGTAAAAATGTGTGTAAAAGGAGCATGAAAACTGAATATGGACGTTAGTACAGATAGAAATGATATTGACAGTTGGAAAGAGGTAACACTGATTTACAATTCGGCATTAAAGCAGATATCAACGAAACTGGAAATACTGAATGATGAGTTTCAGCATGTACACAGATACAACCCGATAGAGCATATTAAATCTCGTATTAAAACGCCGGAAAGTATAGTAAAAAAATTGAAGAAGCATGGCTATGAATCCACGATTGGGAACATGGTCCGTTATGTGAACGACATTGCAGGCATCCGCGTCATCTGTTCTTTCACTTCGGATATTTATCAGATTGCGGAGATGATCAGCAACCAAAGCGACATTAATGTCATTTCGGTCAAGGATTATATTGTCAATCCGAAGCCGAGCGGTTATAAGAGCTATCACATGCTTGTGACGGTGCCGGTCTATTTGTCGGATCGTATCGAGCAGACAAAAGTGGAGATACAGATCAGGACCGTTGCGATGGATTTCTGGGCGAGTCTGGAGCATAAGATCCATTATAAATTTGAAGGCAACGCGCCTGACAGGATCAGAGATCAGCTTGTGGAGTGTTCGAGAATCGTATCGGATCTGGATGCCAGGATGTTGAGCCTGAATAAAGAAATACAGCAGTTAGGAGAGGGATAGGACGCTATTCCTCTTTTCTGTGATATAGGAAATTGCTGTAATCGCAGCGGGATTTAATCAGGAATTTATGAAGTAAATTTTCAGAGCGCAAGCTGCGGAGCCTGCGTTTTTTCCTGTATAAATGAGGAGTGCCCAGGCGTCTTGCGACACCCGGGCTATTATGAAAAAATTTATCTATGTGTTTGTCATTTGTTATGATAATTATATTATAGACAGAAATTATGAATAAATTATGAACGCGGTGTGAAGTTATCGTTAATTCTTCTAAAAAAGTGAGGCGGGAGAAAGTGAAACTATAAAAAATGCACAAAAAACGAGGACGGCAGGCCAGAGATGGGGAAAAGTGGCGGACCGATGAAAAACTGCGGCGCTTGTTATTGACGTAAAACGCATTATTTGATAGACTAATTAGCAAAACGGGCGTATTATATTATCATATAAATAAGATTATTTCATTGGCAATGGTACGAAATTGTACCGGACTGGATGTGGAAAAGGATGGATCCTGAAAAAGAAAAGTCGAAAATATGGCTTATTTTGTTTATTTTGTTTTTTATCATTGTGGTTATAGCTGCCGGCGTACTGTGCAAACGGTACATGGACCGCCGGACGGCGGACGCTCAATTTAACAGCATACAGGGAAGCGTTAATGCCGATGCTGAAAACAGGGAAGAAACTGAGATAAAAGAGAGCGGAGAAGAAGCCGGAGCAAATGACGCAGAGGGGGGAAGCGGAGAGAAGGATTTGGAAAGCGATACGGAAAATGATGACAAAGAGACGGATATATCAGAGGAATACGGTATCGAAATACCCGAAAAAGATCTGGATTGGAATGCTTTGCATGAACAGAATGAAGATATTTATGCGTGGATCTGTGTGCCGGATACGACGGTAGACTATCCTGTGTTGCAGCATCCGACAGATAATAGTTATTATTTAAATTATAACATGGATGGAACCAGGGGATATCCGGGCTGTATTTATACGGAAGACTTTAACGGCAAAGATTTTTCGGACATTCATACGGTGATTTACGGTCACAATCTGAAAGATAAAACGATGTTCTCATCGTTACATAATTTTGAGGACGAAGAATTAATGTCCGGGGATCATTATATTTTTATTTATACGCAGGATTATGTGTTTGTTTACCGGATCTTTGCAGCTTATGAATTCAGCGCGATCCATCTTCTGGATAATTATGATTACGCCAATGAATATGTATATGCGGACTATTTGAAACAAATATACAGGATGGCGGAGCGGGGGGCAAACGTGAGGGAAGATATCGAAGTCACAACAGACGATAAGATCGTCACGCTGTCTACCTGTACGGAGGATCACGATTCCGGCAGACGTTTTCTGGTGACAGGAGTGTTGGTGAATCCTGAGGAATAGGGAATGTTATGTTAGATAAAGAAATAATTGTTGAAAAAAAGAAGTTCGGCATCGGCGCGCTTACTGTGGTCACGATTGTGACAGTCGTTTTGGTGATTGTGGGAATCATTGCAGTAATACGAATGATCGGCAAAGCTTCTTTATCGGCGGTCATTACGGAAACGGGGAATGTGATACCTGGCGAAGCGGTTGAAGAACCGGAAGAAAATGAAATTTTATATAAAGGCAGGGGCTATGTCCTGAATGAAGATCTGATCACAGTGCTCGTCATGGGAATTGATAAAGAAACCGTTACAACAGTCGGCGGACAGAGTTTTACGGCGGACGAGGAAGGCGGATTTGCAGGGGGACAGGCGGACGCATTGTTTCTTGTGTCGATCAATCCGCATGATAAAAATGTTTATGTGACAGCGGTCAACAGGAATGCCATGGCGGAAGTGGATGTATTTGACGAAGAGGGCAATTATCAGGGAATCTTTACAAAGCAGATCGCGCTGCAGCATGGTTATGGCGACGGCAGGGAAGAGAGCTGTTTAAGACAGGTGAAAGCGGTATCCAGAATGTTCCACGGGATTCCGATCCACGCCTATGCGGCGATCAGTATGGATGCCATACCGGAACTGAACGATGTGGTCGGAGGCATTACGGTAGAAGTGCTGGATGATATCGTCTATCCCGAATATGATATGGATCTTCATCAGGGAGAAACCGTAACGTTGTATGGGGAAAAGGCATACTGGTATGTCCGCCTTCGCAATGAAGCTGTATTTAATTCCAATGAACTCCGCCTGCAAAGACAAAAACAATATCTGACCACTTTTGCGGCGGAGGCAAAAAATCAGTCTATGGCCGATATCCGTGTGGCAGTCAATCTTTATAAAACGATCTACAAATATATGGTTACAGATATCGATCTGAATTCCTTTACCTATATGGTTACGGAATATCTGGACTATAATTTTGATGTGGAAAATATATATTCACTGGAAGGCGAAGCGATACAGGGAAATAATTTTGAGGAATTCTATGTGGATGATGACGCGCTGCAGGATCTGATCATAGAGTTGTTTTATGAACCGGCAGATAAATAACGATAAAGGCTGTCGAATTCATTCGGTATCTTACGGAGAAATATGTCTCCGGTTTGATATAACCACACGAATATATTATGAGAGGAGAAGTAATCATGAAAAGAAAATTTTTAGCAGTATTAACTGCATTGGCAGTTTTGACTATGGGGTCCATGACCGTATCTGCGGCAAGCCCGACAGTAGGAACTACGGAAGCGCCTGTCAGTACGCAAAAGGCCATAACCTCTGTGGAGGCGGTTGCAGCACCGGGCGCTTATCTGAGCCGTACAACCGTATCAACGGGATTTGCCGTATCCGCGGTATCCGCGACAACGGTTCAGGCGGCATCGGTAGCGGTTCAAAACGCCATTTTAAACGATATTGCATCGACCGCATCCCTGCTTGGCAATCAGGCGCTTGCCAATGCGGCTGCAAATGCGGAAAGCCGCGTGACGGCGTCGATTCTTACCGTTGTAGAAGTGAAAGCTTCCAATGCTTCTAAGGATGCCGGCGGGAAGTATGTTGTGACTTTAAGCCTTTCCGGTATTTCGGCGGGAGATGCGGTCGCAGTCCTGCATTATACGGGGAGCGCATGGGAAACCATTGTTCCTGAGAGCGTAGCAAATGGAAGCGTAACGTTTAAAAGTGCAAGCCTTTCCCCGATTGCGGTCGTAAAACTCAGCACGACGACCGTGTCCCTGTCTCCGAAGACAGGTTCAACCGTACCTGCAGCGGCAGTAGTCCTCATCGTCAGCGCCATCGGTATGGCGGTATGCGGAAAGAGATACTTCGCATGATTTTTTCCCGTAGTTAACGACATTAAAAATTGCCATTTCAGCCTTACAAAAGCTTGCGTATATGGCTTTTGTAAGAGGTGGAATGTGCGATTTGTTATGTCGTTAACTATAACATATGGACCCGATAGGAAACATTAGATTCGGGAAAGGAATGCAATGGATATTCATGAAGAAAGTTTTGATCATAACGACCGTCAGTGGCTTCCTGCCGCAGTTTGAGAAAAATAATGTAAAGCTATTGCGCGAAGCCGGGTGTGAGATTCATTATGCATCCAACTTTAAAAATCCAATCTATGATTTTAACAAAGCGGACTTAAAGGCGCAGGGAATCAGACTACATCAACTGGATATTGCCAAAAACCCATTGAAACTCAGAGCAAATCTACGCGCAGTCAAACAGCTTCTCCACATCATGAATGAAAATGATATTGACATTATCCACTGCCATAATCCTATGGGAGGCGTTACAGGACGCGCGGCGGCCGGCCTGTGCAGAAAAAAACCATATGTGATCTATACGGCGCACGGATTTCATTTTTATAAAGGCGCGCCTGAGAAAAACTGGCTGTTGTTTTATCCGGTGGAATGGCTTCTAGCCCGCCTGACGGATATCATTGTTACCATTAACAGAGAAGATTATGAAAGAGCGCGGAAACTTCCGGTCAGAGGCGGGGAGAATGTGTTTCAGATCCATGGCGTGGGAGTTGATCCGGTACGTTTTGCTCCCAGAAAAGAGATTGCCAGGGCAAAGCGTATGGATTTGGAGATACCGGCGGACGCTTTTCATATTGTGACGGCGGCGGAACTGAATGACAATAAGAATCAGAAAGTGATTATTGAGGCGATCAGCGCCCTGCCGGAGAAAGATATCTATTATAGTATCTGCGGAAAGGGCCCCGGCGAAAAATATTTAAGAAAACTGATAAAAGAAAAAGGGCTGGAAAACAGGGTAAGGCTTTTAGGATTCCGCACGGATATGGAGGAAATCTTACAGACGGCGGACTGCTTTGCCTTCCCGTCATACAGGGAAGGGCTGGGGATTGCGGCGGTGGAAGCGCTGTTATGCGGAGTAGTGCTTGTGGCCGCCGATAACCGCGGTACGAGGGAATATGCCGTAAACGGCAAAAATGCTTTTGTATGTAAAGCGGACGATACAGCAAAGTTCGCGAAGGCGATCGGGACATTGTACCGGGATGAGGAGCTGCGTGCAGGGATGTCACAAAACTGCAGGACTTCCGCAATGGGATTTACGATCGAAGAAGTGGAAAAAACAATGAAAGAAATATATTACAAGGCGCTGAACGCCTGATAGAGAGATAAAGAAAAAGGGTAAAATAACGCGGCCGCGTTACAGCGCGGGGAAGGAGAAAGAGGATGGAACAGCCGCTTGTTTCCGTTATCATGGGCGTATTTAACCAATGGGACGAAAAAGTATTGCAGGAGTCAGTGGACTCTATATTGAATCAGACTTATTCAAAACTGGAATTTATCATCTGGGATGACGGTTCCCATCCGGAAGCGGCCAGACTGATTCAAAAACTGAATGGACTCGACGACAGGATCCTCGTGGCGGGAAAAGAAGAAAACAGGGGGCTTGCATACAGTTTAAACGAATGCATCCGCCTGGCAAAAGGAAAATACATAGCGCGGATGGATGCGGATGATGTTTCCAGACCCTTCCGTATCGAAAAGCAGGTGGCATTTTTAGAATTACATCCCGAATATGGCTGGTGTGGAACCGATGCGGAACTGTTTGATGAAAACGGCGTGTGGGGGTTAAGGTCCATGCCGGAGATTCCACAGATGAGAGACTATTTTTATTATTCCCCCTATATCCATCCGTCCGTCATGTTCAGAGCGGAATTATTTGATGAAGATCTGGGTTATCTGGCGTCGGAAGAAACCCTGCGCTGTGAAGATTATGAGATTTTTATGAATCTGACCGAACGCGGACAAAAGGGATATAACCTGAAAGAACCTCTTTTCTGTTATCGTGAAACGAAAGACTCCTATAGAAAAAGAAAAGCGAGATTCCGTCTGAACGAAGCAAAGATCAGATATAGAAATTATAAAAAAATGAGAATTTTGTTTCCGGCCGGATGGCTGTATGTGCTGCGTCCGATCGCGGCATGCCTGATTCCCGCCAAAGTATTGGAAATGATGAAGCGGTTTGAGGGAAGCCGTTCGAAAAGAATGGAAATGAGAAAACGTTTCAGGAAGAAGCTGCTGACACAGCCGGAGGTGGGAAGCCTTGAACGAGCGGGAGGAATATCAAAGAAGGCTGGCGTATTACCGAACCAGCCTGCAAAAGAATCATTTGCATATGCAGGCAGCGGGCATCTGCATGAAACGGCAGGATAAAGAATGTGCGGGGCGCCAAAAGATACGGGAGGAAGTTTTCCTGCATGTGTGGCTGCCCGTGATAACGGAATATGTGGAATGGGTGTTGGAGAACGCCGTAAAGTCCGGTAAAAAGAGGCTTTATTTTCTTGCGCGAGACGGCTATATGATGTACCTGCTGGCAGAGAAGCTTATAAAGGCAGGGAATCTGGAGATCGAGATCCGATATCTGAAAGTATCAAGATATGCCATTCGGAATGCGGAATACTATTTTAATGGAAAAGACGCTCTGGAAACCCTGTGTGCGGGCGGGATCGATATTACGTTTGAAAAGATCATGAAAAGGGCAAACCTTACCGAGGAAGAAGCGCTTCATATTGCAGGGCTGGCAGGGCGGACGGAGACTTATCAAAAAGCATTAAATCACAGGCAGCTCCACGAGCTGAAAAAGGAGCTGTCACGGATCGACAGATTGTTCTTTTATATAAAAAAGCACGCTGAAATCTGCTATGAAACCACGGCGGCCTATCTGCGGCAGGAGGGGCTGCTGGAGAAAATTCCCTATGCCCTCGTGGACAGCGGCTGGGTAGGCAGCCTGCAGCTCAGCATCCAGAGGGTGCTTATGCATGCGGCTTCGGAGAACATCAGATTAGAAGGGTATTATTTTGGAATTTATGAAAGACCGAAGGGGACCGGGGCGGAACAGTACAAAGCGTTTTATTTTGGAGAAAAACAGGTGCGGAGAAAAGTAAGATTTTCTAACTGCCTGTTCGAGACGGTTTTTTCTGCGCCGGAAGGGATGACCTGCGGATATGCGGTGAAGCCTGAAAGCATGAAGATACAATCTCCCGTATATGCCGCCTGGGAGAGCGGAACTGAGAATCCAAATGCAGAAGTGATAGAACGTTTTGCAAAGCTGCTGTCGGAGTACGCATCGGCCTATACGGAAGCGGCTGCAGAAAGTCAATCCGCCATTTATCGGGATAAAAGAGCACGCATCCGGTTCGTGGGAAATCTGATACGGCCGATGATGGGAAACCCCGTAAGAGAAGAAGCGCGGGCTTTTGGAGAGATGCTTTTCTGCGACGATGTGCTGGAACTGCGGTTACAGCCGGTAGCGGCCAGGTGGGATGAAGAAGAGCTGCGCAGGAACCGCTTTTTCAATAAGCTGTTGATCAGGCTGAACCTGAAACCCGATATCCTTCGTGAAAGCGCATGGCCTGAGGGAAGTATTGCGGTACTGGGGATCAGGACTGCAGAGAATATAAGGCAGGAACGGCTTTATAAGAGACTGATGTATCTGAGAAAGGCAGTTGGCAAGTGAAAACAGAAAGTAATGGTCATAACAGTGATACTCTTCAATATATATTTGTGATCCGCGAGCTGACAGCAAGGGAGATCAAACGAAAGTATGCCAGAAGCTCTCTGGGGATCATATGGAGCGTTTTAAATCCGCTTCTGACCATGGTGGTTATGTCGCTCATCTTTTCCACCATGTTCCGGCGTTCCATTGAAAATTTCCCGATTTATTATCTGACCGGACAGATTTTCTGGACGCTTTTCAGCGGAGCCACCAATTCGGCAATGACGGCTCTTGTAGATAACCGAAGCCTGCTGCTCCAGGCCAAACTCCCCAGGCAGACTTTTGTTTTATCAAGGGTTTATACGACGCTGGTGAATTTCGGATATACCTGTGTCGCCTATATGCTGATGCTGGTCGTATTCCGGGTCAAGCCGGCCTTATCCATGCTGCTGTTTCCGCTAGCGGCCGCCTTTATGCTGGCAATTTCCATCGGAGTGAGTTATCTCCTTGCAGTGGTATATGTATTTTTTGCGGATGTGAAATACCTGTATTCTGTCTTTCTGACGCTTTGGATGTATATGTCGGCGCTTTTTTATCCGATCACAAGCCTGCCGGAAGCGATGCAGAATTTCATTGGATGTAATCCTGTCTATGTGGTCATTGCATTTGCGAGAGAATGTGTGATGTACGGTAAGGTACCGGGGATCATGATGTGGGTCAAGCTGGTATGCTGGAGTCTGGGAAGCATCTGGGTCGGGCTGTCTGTTTTTAAACATATGGAAAACCGGGTCATGCAGAAAATTTAAAATACGGCTGCAGGTGCGAGGGGGAAGGTCTTATATGAAAGCAAGACGCAAGTCGGGTCTGGCAGCGCTGCTGATCGCTGTCATTTTGGGGCTCTTTGGAGGAACGTTCAATGTGCGGGCGGCGGAAGCCGCGGCGCAGACGGCGGAAGAAGCAGAGCATGCGGATATGAGTGAAGACAATCGTGCGATAGAGGATTCGGAGAATTTTAACGGAAGGGGGGGGCCGGAAACGCCGGAACAGGATACGGACGCGTCTGACGGAGAGGACAAAAAAGAGAAAAAAAATTATCTGTTTTTCAATATCTATTTTATCATTGCGCTGGCAGTAATTCTGCTTATCGTGCTGACAGAGACGGCGGTATGGGGGATTATAAAGGCTGTCAGGGCAGGACGCAGCCGGAAAGAAGCAAAGCGGAAAAAGATAGAAGCGGAGCGTAGAAAGATAGCGGAAAAGCAGAAAAAATCCCGCAGGCCCGCGGGCAGCCGTATAGAGACCGTAAAGCGCGATCTGGATGAAATGAAGCTGATCGAATTTGACTCCGATGAAACGGAAAGGAGAAAAGAGCTTCTGAAACAGATGCGGGAAGAGGAATACGAACTGGAATGGCAGCTTGGAAGGCCCATCATCAGAGTCCATGACGTGACCATGGAATTCAGGATGTCTTCGGTGAATCCCTCCGGCTTAAAGGAATATATTGTTCAGCTGATCAAAAGAGAAGTATCCTATCACAGGCTGTTCGCCCTGTATCATGTATCTTTCAATGTTTACAAAGGCGAGGTGGTGGGCATTATCGGAACCAACGGTTCCGGCAAATCGACATTATTGAAAATCGTATCCGGCGCATTGAAGCCTACTCATGGATATGTGGAGATTATGGGCGGCAGAAAGGTACAGCTTTTGACGATCGGCGCCGGATTTGATATGGAACTGACCGCCAGAGAGAATGTGTTTCTGAATGGGTCTATTATCGGTTACAGAAAGGAATTCCTGAAGGAGCATTATGATGAGATCGTGGAGTTCGCAGAACTTCAGGATTTCATGGAAGAAAAGGTCAAAAATTTTTCCAGCGGTATGGTCAGCCGTCTCGGATTTGCCATTGCAACGGCGGGAGATGCGGCGGAGATTCTGATCCTGGACGAGGTTTTGAGCGTCGGGGATGAGTTTTTCAGGAAGAAGAGCCTGAAAAGGGTCAAAGAGATGATACATGGAGGAAGCACGGTGCTGCTCGTGAGCCATAGTATGGACACGATCATGGAGAACTGCTCGCGGTGTGTGTGGATTGAGAAGGGAGAGCTGCAGATGGCGGGGGATCCGAAGGTGGTTTGCGGGGAATATGCGAGAGGAGGTTTTTTCAATGAGTAAGATATTCGTAGCAATGATTCCTGCCAGATTGGGTTCAAAGCGTATTCCAAAGAAAAATATTCGATATATGGGCGATAAACCCCTGATTGAGTACCCCATTGATTTAGCGTTGTCTTCTGAACGATTTGAGAGCGTGTGGATCAATACGGAAAGTGAAGAACTTGGAAGATACATAGAAAAACTGGGAGCAGGGTTTCATAAAAGACCGGCGGAATTAGCGGGCGATACTGCAACGAACAGAGATTTTACATATGAATTTATGCAAAAGCATGAATGTGATTATGTGATTATGATAAATTCGACGTCTCCGCTTCTCAGGCAGGAGACGTTAAACCGCTTTATGGAATATGTGGCGTCGCACGACTTTGATACGGTGTTGTCTGTGATTACGACAAAAGAAGAGACTTTCTATCAGGGAAAACCGCTTAATTTCAGCCTTGCAGAGAAAGTAAACAGCCAGTTCCTGGAGCCGACGGAAGCGATTTGCTGGGCGCTTACCGCATGGAAACGAGACACATTTATGACGCTTCAGGAAAAGGGAATTAATCCGGTATTTGGCGGAAAGGTAGGGCGATTCGCAATACCAAAGGATGAATCCTGCGATCTGGATACGCCGGAGGATTGGAATATTGCGGAAGGGATTTTAAACTCTCGTATATATAAGTATGCGGAACGGTATATGGAATTATGATAAAAAATTACTTTACAGAATACACAAGAGATATTTACGAAGGGTTGCAGCGGATGATTGTCACGGATAAAAACGGAAATCAGCATACTGCTGATGAAGGATATGAGATCTGGGCGGATCAGGCAAGAAGGATTCAGCAGGAAACAGGAGGTCTTATGTTCTTTTGTGGAAACGGCGCAAGTGAGACTATGGCGGAGCATATGTCACATGATTGGTTTCAAAATGCACAGATAAATACCTACACAGTATCCGAAACATCTCATATTACGGCAATCAGTAACGACTTGTCATATGAAGATGTTTTTGCTTATCGTATTAACCGCATCTGTTCAGAACGCGATATGCTGATAACGATTTCATCATCCGGGAACTCTCCAAATGTGCTGAAAGCAATTCAGGCTGCCAGAGAAAAAGGAACTTTTATCGTAACTGTGTCGGGAAAAGAAGCGGATAACAAATCCAGAGCGGGCGGAGACCTGAATTTTTATGTTCCGCTGGATACTTATGGCATGGTGGAATCGGCGCATGCAGTGTTAATTCATGGCGCGATGGATTGTTTTCTGGATAAATATATGGGAGGAAGACACTGATGAAGGTAGCTGTCGGGGCGTCTTCATTTGCAGGAGCAAGTGATAAAGCGATTCATTTATTAAGGGAAAAGGGAATTGAGGTAGTTAGAAATCCATACGGAAGGAAATTGACCGTAGAAGAAACGATACAGCATCTGCAGGGAGCAGACGGCTTGCTGGCGGGATTGGAATTGCTCAATGAAGAGGTCTTATCCCAGGCGCCGCAGTTAAAAGCGATCGCACGCATTGGAATCGGCATGGATAATGTGGATTTTGAAGCCTGTAAAAGACACAATATCAGAGTGTCCAACACACCGGACGCACCGACAAAGGCCGTGGCAGAAATGGCATTGGCGGCATTGCTTACTATCGGGCATGAGATTATCCCGTGTAATGCGGATATGCATAACGGAGTATGGAAAAAAAGAATCGGTTTTTCCCTGATCGATCTAAACGTTTTGTTGATCGGATATGGAAGGATTGGAAAAGAATTTGCGGATATGTTGAGAAGTTTGGGCAGCAAGATCCTGATATATGACCCATATCTGCCGGAAATTTCAGAATCAAGCCTGGAAGAAGCGTTAAAAAAAGCGGATGTGGTAACGATTCACGCATCCGGAAAGGAAGAAATCATCACCGCAAGAGAAATCGCCCTGATGAAAGACGGCGTTACGGTAATGAACTGCGCGCGCGGAACGCTCATAAATGAGGAAGCATTGTATGATGCGTTGAAAAATGGGAAAATTGCGCATTATTGGGGCGATGTATTCCGGCAGGAGCCATACGAAGGAAAGCTTACAGAATGTGAAAATGCAATTTTGACGCCGCATATATCTACCTACAACAGTCTGTGCAGGGAAACGATGGAGACGGAAGCAGTACGAAATTTGTTGAGGGATTTGGGTCTTACAGATGAAAAGCAGAGAATTGGAATTGGCAATCCGTGCCGCGAAAGAGGCCGGTGAATTTTTGAAAAAACGTGATGAAATCCAAGTGGACGCCTTGAATGGAAGAGATATTAAGCTTTCTTCTGACAGGCTGAGTGAGAAAATCATGATGGATATTTTAGAGGAAAGCGGAATAGCTGTTTTGTCCGAAGAATACGGATTCAAAGGAGAAGAGGGAAATCGCTGCTGGATCATCGATCCGCTGGACGGTACGATCAATTATTATAAAGGTATGGATGAGATGGCGTGCGTTTCTGTCGCTTTGTGGAAAGAGGACAGGCCTGTCCTTGGCGTCATCTATCGCTTCAGGATGGATGAGCTTTACTATGGCGAGGAAGGGTTCGGCGCATATATGAATAATATGCCGATCCAGCCGTCGGACATTCAACAGACGGAAGCGGCAGTTATGGCAGCCGGATTTCCGGTAAAGAGAGCATACGATACGGAGAGCCTTTCAAAGTTTGTAAAACAGGTGCAGTTTTTTAAAAAAGTCCGTATGCTGGGGACGGCGGCAATTATGAGCGTCTTTGTGGCGTGCGGGAAATTTGACGCTTATTTTGAGGATGAAATTATGGTTTGGGATGTCGCAGCCGGCGTGGCAATTGTGAATGCGGCCGGGGGAAGTACAGTATTAAAGCTTTTACAGGACAACAAGGTAATCTGTAAGTGCTTTGCCACAAAAGAGCTGATGGAGGATTACTATGCTAAAGGCTTATGATTATTCAGACAAAGATCCGGAGCCGCGCTCTGAAGAGGAGAAGAAGCTTTTTCAGGAGGAAAAGAAGATAGCGCAGGAATTCGTAATCGGTCATCACAGCAGGAAAGCGGATACGTCCTGTCCGGTATGCGGAAGCAATAAAACAAGGTATATTTTTGCGCGCTGGGATATTGATTATCAGTTCTGTGAAGAATGCAGCAGTATTTTCGTGCCGGTTGAAGCCGAAGTTATGCGCCAATATCTGCAGCTGGAAAAAATGAAGGCATTGCGAAATTCTGCAGAGTACCAGGCCTATGCAGAGCAAAGAAGAACAGGTATTTGGAGCGACCTGATCATGTGGGCGGAGTTTCGCAGTTACCGTTATCTGGGCAGTAACAGGTCGTTGGAAATTGTTGATTATGGAAATAAATATGTAGGATTTGTAAACCTTATCCGCCAGTCGAAAATGACGGGAAAATACGAATTGACAGATTCTGTGTTGAACATCGATACTGACGCGGTTGAGAAAGCAGATATCATTTTCTATATGAATCAGCTGCAGCATGAAATTCATCCAATTCAGACGCTGACTGGATTAAAAGACAGGCTAAAAACGGAAGGGCTTTTGATTTTAAATACGCGGTTGGGAAGCGGCTTTGATATTTTGACTCTCAAGGGCGGAGCGGACGATATTTTCCCATACGAGCATGTTATGCTTCCTTCGAAAAAGGGTTTGCAGCATATTCTTGAAAAGGCCGGTTATGAGCTGCTTGAAATAACAACTCCGGGAACAAGGGATATGGAGACGGTGTTACAGAATCGTCAGAGAATTGAGGACAGCAATTTCTTTATTAAGTATTTGCTTGATAATGCGGATAAAACAATACTTACCGATTTTCAGCAGTTTTTGCAAAAAAGCGGATTAAGTTCTTTTGCACAGGCAGTAGCGAGGATAAGGAAGCAGGGCTGAAAGAATTGCATTCTTTCAACAGCGGGCTTGCGCTGACGTTTGCAGTGTCCGCCGCAGATATCGCAGGCTGGGGGCATGATGATAATGATGAGGAAAATAAAAACAGTAATCATTGGAATGGGACGGATGGGAAAATGCAGATATAATGCCATGCTCCAACACGGCGGGTATGAAGTTGTAGCTGTGTGTGATACGAACCGTTATAACCTGAAATATGAAAATATGATTCAATATACGGATTGGAAGCAATGTATAGAAGAGAACGAAATAGATGCTGTCTTCGTTTGTACATTTAATGCAGCGATACCTGGCATTGTTTGTTATGCTCTTGGTAAGGGATTGGCTGTTTTTTCAGAAAAGCCGCCCGGACGAAATCTGCAGGATACATTATGTATGAAAGCAGTATATGAGGAAGTAAAAGATCCGATATTAAAATTCGGATTCAATCATAGATATCATAATTCCGTAATAGAAGCAAAGGCATTATTAGATTCCGGCGTTCTGGGCGAGATTGTTTGCGCCAGGGGTGTGTATGGAAAGGCGGGCGCTCCTGCTTTTCAAAATGAGTGGAGAAATCAAAGAGAAGTCTCCGGCGGAGGAATTATGTTGGATCAGGGTATTCATATGCTCGATCTTATGTATTATTTCATGGGTAAATTTACAGATATTCAGAGTACAGTGGATCAGCTGGTGTGGAAGGATATGATGACGGAGGATTCTGCATTTTCCATTTTAAGGACGGCGGATGGAAAGGTTGCGTCGCTTCATTCCTGTGCAATCCAGTGGCGTCATAAATTCAGTCTTGATCTTATTTGCACGGAAGGATTTATCTCGTTAAACGGGCTGCTTACTTCCACAATGAGTTACGGCGAAGAAAAGATTACTTATTATCGTAAGGATCTTGAATGCAGGACCGGCGGATTGGGAAAGCCCATTGAACATACAATGTGTTTTGATTCGGATGAATCCTGGAATTATGAGATAAGGGAGTTTTATGACGCCGTGGTGAGAAGAACTCCGGTAAAAGAGGGAACGATAGAAGATGCGGTGAATTTGATGGAAATGCTGGAACGAATATACACAAAGGGAGAAAACTATGTTAGATAAGAAAAGAACCGCAATAATTTTTACTGCAAATACGCCGCATTTAGCGCATGCTAATCTAATGATCGATTCTTTGCGAGATAAAGAAAGAGGAAATTTTCAAGGCGATCTATGGGTAATTTCGACGGGGCTGTCAGATCGTGCAAAGAATTATTGTGACAGCAATGATATTAAGTTTCTGGTTAATAATTTATCCTCTTTAGAACAATGGAGTAATTGGAAAAATATAGCCAAAGCCCAGCCTGAATATAAGGAATATAGAAAAACAAAATCAGAAGAGGTAAGTTTGCGAAATGCTTTTGAGGCATATCGTAATAAACGAATGAGCAAGCTTATTATTCTTGATTGGATTAAAAAATTTGGCGATAAGTATGATTTTATTGCATTAGGGGATAACGATTTATTCTTTCAAAAGGATATACATATACTTTTTGAAGAAGAATACGATAATTCCAGAGAAAAGATCCATTATAGCGAGGAGGAGTATGAGATTCTCCCCGGCTCCTGGTTATGGAATAAAGATTTTCATTATTCAAGATTAGCGGACACATCGGAAATGGATTGGGGTAAACATGAAATAAATATAGGATTTATCCTTGGTACGCCTGGTGTTATGAAAAAATTGTTTGAGATGGTAAAACAGGATTTTTATAACCTGGATATCGCATTGTTTACACAGTTTAATTGGCATGATCAGGATTTAGTCAGAGTTGTTCGCGCAAGACATTCTGAAATGTTTTATTTGATGGAGAAGGGAAAAATTGCTCATCTATGCGCTGGCGGAGATACCAGTGTAGAGGAACGTTATCCGTTAGAGTTCTATTATAAGAAAAATGATACTAAACCGTATGTTATCCATTTTGCCGATGGTATGTGGAAAAAATATCCTGGTTTGTCCTCCGCTTATAAAGTGGAGCCGGATGTTTTCTATTTTACAAAGGAGATTGAACAATCTTATAATGTGATTCGTAGAGGAAGTATTGTAAATATATTTGATCAAGCGAATGACTTGTACTATACAGAACAGAATAAGCGGACGAAAAAACTGGCGCGCGATCAATGGCTGAAATTAAGGGATAATAAAAAGAAAAAATTTCTGTTCATTGGTTGGCTGCAAACGGGGACTCATAAATCTACGATAGATAATCTGCCTGGGGTGTTTTATAATGATGTCATTGACCTGGCGGTATTAAATGGTAATGTTGTGAGCAGAACTTATGATGATATTATCTGCGAAGAATTTCCAAAGATTATTGCGGAGTTGAGCAGGATTATAAAAGACCAGTATCTGATCAGAACCTATGGGTTCGAAATCCCGAATGTACCTCAATGGCTGTTTGAGGATACTATTGTATCGGCTATGGCAGAGTATAACTGTACAAGAAAAACAGCGTTGGCATTGGCTAATATTTGTTATTATTATTTTACGGATGCGCTTTCCTTTTATTATCCGGATGTTGTTCTTTTGTGGGGGTTCCTGAGTCCGTGGGGAAAATTGATCAATAATCTTTGTAAGTGGAAAGGTATCCCCATTACATCATTAGAATGGGGAATCTTACCAGGAACGGTATCTTTTGATTTCTGCGGTCATATGGGGGATAGCTGGGTTACCAGGAATGCTGATTTTTTCAATTCTTTAGAAGTATCCGAAAAGGATCTGTCAGAAGCAAGGGAATATCTTAGTGAAGCTGCAAATCCAGATCTATCAAGAAATCTTCCACAGACAATGGATGAATCTGTTATTCGGAAGATTTTGGCTATGAAAGCGGAAGGCATCCGGATTTTGCTCTATATGGAAAGCAATAGCGCCCATTCAGGAAACACATACAGCAATCCGGAAAGGGCTAAATATCATTCACCGTTATTTGTGGATGATTGTGATGCATATGAATATGTTAATCAAGTATGCAAAAGGCATCCGGATTGGCACATTTTATATAAACCGCATCCTGTTTCCATTTCAAGAGGATTAAAAACAGTTATTGATAATGAAACCACCACAGTCATCTTTAAAGGCGGCCTGAATGAAGCGCTGGCATTAGCCGATATGTCGATTACTATACTGTCACAAAGCGCATACGTTTCTATGTTGGAAAAAGTTCCGACTTTGGTGTTGGGGACTATTCAGTTAAATGGGTCCGGAGCGGTTTATGTGGCTAAAAACAAAGGAGATATAGAAGAAATATGTATTACGGCTTTGAAGGAAGGTATTACGAAAACTCAAAACGAACTATTCGAACAGCATGTGGCCAGGGCATTAAAGTATTATGTATTCAAGGCCAATAACAATCTTAAATGCAGGGATTCATATGAATTAATAGAGTCTGTATGTAAAATCATTGCAGGTGACGCCGCCGATTTTTACAGATATGAAATGGAATCCTATAAACAGCAATTGTTGCTTCAGAAAAAAGGTAATATGAATTCTCCGTTGGTTTCTATCGTCATGCCAGTGTATAATGCAGAAGATTATCTTGCTTCTTGTCTGGATTCGATTTGTAATCAGACTTATATAAATTGGGAATTAATCTGCGTAAATAATGGTTCAACAGATAATACGGAAGAAATCCTTCAGTATTATAAACAGAAAGACGAAAGAATCTTTATTCATGCTCAGAAGGAACCAAATCAAAGAATTGCCAGGAACTGGGGATTTGATAAAGCAAAGGGGAAATATTTGTATTTAATTGATTCAGATGATTATCTCGATTTAAATGCTTTGGAGATGTTGGTGTCTGTAGCGGAAGAAAAACAGGCAGACTTGTTATATTTCTTTTTTCGAGAGGTGAGAACAGATACCAATCCGGTAAGACCAAGACCACGCTATTATAATTACCTGCGATTTTTCCCAAGTGAAAGGGTATTTAAACTGGATAGATCAATGTATAAATTTTTTATTCAGTACCCGTTCCCGTGGGCAAAACTGATGCGGCGGGATTTTGTGATGGAAAATAATTTATATTTTGATTTGGACTGTGGTAATTTCGATGATAATCCGCATAATTTGAGAACGTTATTATCCGCTCAAAATCCATATGTGATTAATGAAAAGTTCTATAATTTCAGAATACATACAAAATCTATGACGCAAAGTAAGAATTCCAGAATATTGAGTATGGTTGATGCAGTTCGAATTATGAATGATATTTACAACGAGAAGAACTGTAATGAGGAATTTCAAAAATGGTATGTCCCCTATAAGGTTCATTTGATTTCCTGGGCATGGGTCTTATTGCCAGACGAATTAAGAAAAGAATATTATAGATTAGCGAAGAATTTATTTACTGTTTCAGATGAAGAATATTTTTTTGATGAGACGGTTTGGTCTTATTATGAAATACCCTCTGTTCAACAGGTGAATTTTGTAAGAAGCATACTTCATGATGAGGAGTTTGAAAAAAAATTTATTGATTGTGACTCAATAGAAATAATTACGGAAGATATCGTTAGAAAAGAACCATGGGAACAAATAAGCAAGCCGCATCTTTGGGCAATCAAAGTTTGTGAGAAATTACACATTATAAAATTTGCAATTTCTCTGAAACACTTTTTTATAAAAGGTAATAGGATGTAATTATGGAACAGGTGATTGTCTTTTATATAAAAGAAAATTGATTTAGGTTCTTTCTTATTAAGAAACAGGAGCAGGCAAAGCTGCATTTTGGGAATAAACATTTCAATAGATATCATAATGAATTTGTTGAAAGGCGGCGAGTACAATATATATTACGGAACAGGAAAAGCAAGAATATCTGGCATATCACGGCTCATCTGATGTGATTAATAATCTGAAAAACGGAGTGGAAGCTTTAACTAATGATGAAAGATTAAAGGGACATGCAAATTGTACGCTTATTTGCGGTGCGATGATGGGATTTGACAAAGGACTTTCGCGTTTTTTAAATAAGATGTATGAGTATGACAAAACTCTTTTTTTCCTCTCTGAGGTCACCGCTGAGAAACGTAGATATACAGATGAAGTGTGCGACATTCCGCATATCTGCACACCTCATCTTCTCGCTAAGGAAATGATTGTATACGGGATAGAGATACCGATTAGTAAGGAGGCGGACCGGCTGATCAATCAGAAAAAATATCTTCAGGAAGCGGAAAGAAATATGCAGCTGCGCCACATTAATCTGGGAGATGGCTATGCAAGAATGTGGGTTTACTACGCATATCACTATTTCATGAAGCTTCTGGATATTTTGCTGCCAAAGAAAGTGATCTTATGGAATGAGTTTTATGCGTTTCATAGTATTTTACGCGGAATTTGTCAGGAGAAATTTATTCGTCTAAGGTATATGGAATTTGGCTGTATTCCGGGCACTATCTGCATGGAAAAGAAGGGGCAGCAGGGAGAGAGCCTGACAGCAAGGCGGTGGTTACAGTTCTATTTAAAACAGGTAACGGCAGAAGAGATAAAAGAGGCCGAAAAGGTTTTATCTTATTTGTATGAGACAGGATTAAACAGAAATGTACAGCCGCAAAGAAAGATGAAGAATATTTTATTATTGCATTATTCATCAAACAGAAAGACAATTCTATATCTTGGGCAGAATGATTACGAGTCTGGCTTGCAGCCATATACAAGAACATCGCGGCGGTATCATTCTCCCAGATTTAAAACATCTATAGATGCGCTGGAGTATTTGAACCTGTTATGTATAAAAAATAACTATAATCTGATATTTAAGCCTCATCCTATCATGGTTTCACTGGGGCAAAATATTTTGGATGAATCTGAAAATTACGATTTTGTGAATGAAGTCGATATTAATTCTGTTATTGATTTTTCTGATTTGATTGTCACAATCTTATCGCAAGGCGCGTATATTGGATTGATCAGAAAAAAGCCTGTATTGATGCTGGGATATACGCAATTAAAGGGAAAAAAATGTACTTATGAAGCATTTAAAAAAGCGGATATCGAATTTCAGATAAAAAGAGCTCTTTCCAATGGATTTACAGATTACCAGTATATGCAATTTAAGAAGCATACAGCACAACTGCTTAAATATTATTTATATGATGACGGTAATGATAGAATTCGCAGATATGGAAAAATCCTGTAGGGAAGTTCGGGTTTGTTAAGTTAAATGTGTAAGTTTTTGATTTTTTCTTTGGAGGGGCCTGTATGATGAATCCCCTCCAATGTTATGCAAACTTTTGTATAAGTTTTGATCCGTGCGTTCAAATAATCATGGCAGGTCTGTGCTAAATACAGCAATGCCCGTATTATGATATTTAATGTCCAAACGGACTGCACTTCAACAGGGATAAAAATTTTTTCTCCCAAACTGAACCCCAAATCATGATAAAGGTTGTCTGTCAAAACATTCCTGATTGTTATGTCCGTCAACCCGTCCTCTGTCGCTGTCACGTCCTCTGGGTGAAGTGCCCTGTATAGCTGTAACAGATATTTTTTCATCTTGAACAAATCAGAAAATACGCTATTCTTAATGGTATATCTGGCAATGTTTTCTTCCGCTTCTGTTTGTTTCGTATCGTCCTGCACCTTATCATCTCCTTAGGAACAGGACGGAAGATAGGATACAGGTTTCTCCTGCCTTTATCAAAGATAACGGCTTTAGCCGTTTTCTTTTATGATACAAAAGATTGCTCTCATTTACAATAAATTTTGTTGTAATTGCGGCAATGGTTAGTCAGGCAAATTCTTTAGCTTAGAACCGCTGATGGGGCAAACGAAAAAATGCCCGAAGAATCAAACATTTTAAGCACTTCCCTTAATCATGCGGATTGCTATTTCTTTTGCATGCCCGGAACAGATATGACGAATGGAATACCACCCGGATCAAACTGAACGTCACAGCCGATTCTCCCAATATAACCGCTCCCGATATTCTGCATCGGCCATCATTCTGCTTATGTCCTCATTCCTTCCGGCATTCGTAAGAATTCGCATCAGTTCTAAAAGGCGCATTTCTCCCTCTTTGAGTCCGGATTCACGCCCGTCATGCTTCCCTTTTCGATAGGCCGCTTCCCGTTCCCTGTTTAAGTGTTTTTCCTCATCATACTCAAAGATACTCACTGCTATCGCCTCCGCCCGGTTCCTGGTCAGGAAGTCCGCCAGGATATCATGCCTGATACAATAGTCCACTGCATTCTCTACTGCTTCCGCAAATGGCATTTCTTCGGCAAACTGTCTTACCTGATTGACATATTGCGCATATTCCGCCAATAAACGGCATGCATCCATCAGTTCCTGATTATATCCCCAGTTGATATTATAGACTGTTACCGACAGCTCCAGTTCCGGCTGTTCCTGTTTTTGCCCAAAAGCCTCCGATAATCGCAGGATCTGCCGTGTCGGCTGGAAATCAGTACCGTTATAAAAAACAATAAATTTTGGAGATGGCAGTCTGATCAATTCCGAACCATACAGATTTTCCTCTGTTATCAGTCCCTGCAATATATTAGTGACATAGATCAGATCGCGCAGGGGCATGTTGGGATTCACTGTCGATTGGTGCTCATAGATCATCAGTTCAAAACCGAAGATAAATGAAACATCATTTTTGTAATTTGTGTAAACCGCATTTTCCAAAGTAGTAATTTCCAAATCGTCCGCTTCCGTATAAGAAGACCGATTGACCGCATTATAAAGGCTTAAAAGATTTTCTTTCTCATTGAACAGCATACGGAATACGGTATCCTTATAGCGCCGTTGTGCATTGGGGGTTCTTTTATCTGTTATTCTGTCTGCAGCTATTCTCTTTTTGACAGTCTTTGCCGTTTTTCCTGCTGTATGCCTTTTTTTATTCATTTGATGTCCTCCCATTGATACAGGAGAACTTCTTTCAGAATCCCCTGCTTTTATAAAATTGAAATGTGGATGAAAGCATGGATTTTCTGAAAATAAATTTAGAATAAAAGATAGTTTATGTGTTTTGTAGAAAAATATGCTTTCCCGTATTGTAGCATGGAGGACGCCAAAATTCAATGGAAAATAAAAAGAATTTTACCATTGGCCGAAAATTTTTATTTGCCATTTCCGCTATTCCGTGCTAACATAAAGGTGAATCGTATTTTTCTTTTCTATCACGGTCGTAAAAGATCGTGGCTGTCAGATAACGATTGGCAGTTTCCCTGGCGGATTCGAGTCCGCTGTCATACGAAATATTCATTCGCAATTCAAAGAAATTCATGCTTTAACAGTATTTTTTATAGGGCAGGAGTTTCTAAAGAAAAGCGGGCTCCTGTGAAAGCTGTATGAGTAAGAATGGGGGATTAAGATGGAAAAGACAATGGCATACGCCCCGGAATTTGACGGGAAAAAAAGGGAAGACTGGTGCAGTGGATATCTGTGAGTGGATTCAAAAGCTTTATCAGCTATTAGTAAACAGACATAACGGAATATCCTGTCGATATCATAAAATCCATGACGGCACGACAGGAATACGCAAAGTGGTGTCATGGATCTATTTGCTATGGCTGAATTTTGCCTATTATATCCTTTTCTGCCATTTCCTCGGACGCAGACCGGAAGCGGAAACGTATGAGAGCAGGAGACTGAACATAAAAATGAGTGAATCGGAGGCTTATCGGAAAGCCAATCCCGGACTTTCTGTAGATACTTATGTGGATAAGCTGAAGGATTATGATATGATATCATTTGATGTTTTTGATACCCTGATTTTTCGTCCGTTTGCTACGCCGGCAGATTTGTTTTTTTTAGTCGGCGAGTCATTTGACAGCATGGATTTTAAAAATATCCGTATATGGGCGGAATGGGATGCGAGGATCAGGTGCAGGGAACAAAACGGTCATATGGAGGTCGGCCTTGAGGAGATTTGGGAAAATTTAGAAAGAGAAACCGGTCTGTCTGCGGGCGAGGGAATGCGGGCGGAGGAAAATATCGAGCAAAAACTCTGCTATGCAAATCCGTTTATGTCAGAGGTGTGGAAACGGCTTTTGGCTATGGGAAAGAAGATGATTGTCGTGTCCGATATGTACCTGCCTGAAAGCTGTATTGTAAAAATCCTGGAAAATGCCGGATATATGGGGATACAGAAGGTTTATGTATCGAATGTCTGCCATAAAAGTAAAGCCGGGGGCGGTTTATATCGTGAGGTCATTAAAGACTGGTATAATATCGATATCGAAAATGTCCGGTTCAGGAAGGGAAACGATCTTTTGGGAAGGAGAGTGAAAGCGTGCGCGAATGCAAATGGTTTTTCAATCGTGCATGTCGGAAACGATCCTCACAGCGATGGAAAGATGGCAAGGAATTGCGGTATTGACGTCGTGCCATATCCTGATATTCATAAAAACGATCTGCTGTACCGCCCCATGGATATGTCCTGTATCGTTGGCAGCGCCTATAGGGCAGTTGTAAGCGGTCATCTTTATAATGGCCTGCATACTTATGGGATGGAGTATGAGTATGGCTTTCTTTACGGAGGGCTGTTTGTTGTAGGATATTGCAGCTTTATCCATGAATATTATAAGCGGCATGGATTGGACAAACTGTTATTTCTGTCGCGGGACGGGGATATTTTGAAGCAGGTATATGATATCTTTTATCCGGAAGATTCCGCGGAATATGTTTACTGGTCAAGAAAAGCGGCCGTAAAGCTTATGGCGGGCGCGGACAAACATGATTATTTCCGGAGAATGATTGATCATAAGATGAACCAGAAATATACGATATCACAGATCCTGCACTCGATGGAACTGGACGATCTGGCCGGACAGCTGGCGGGCTGTGAGGAAATAAGACCGGAGGATGAGCTGACGGACAAAAATGGACATCTGCTCAGAAAATTTCTGGAAACAAAGTGGGATCGGATCATGGAGGTATATGCGTCCCAAATGACGGCGGCCAAAAAATATTATGCCCAGGTATTGAAAGGATGCGGCCGGGCGGCGGCGGTGGATATCGGATGGGCCGGCAGCGGAGCGGTGTCGCTTGCTCATCTGACGGAAAAAGTCTGGAGGATTCCCTGTCAGGTGACCGGGATCATTGCCGGGACCAATACGGTACATAATGCAGAGCCGGACGCATCAGAAATCTTTCTGCAGAAAGGAAAGCTGGCGGCATATCTGTATTCTCAAAGCCATAACAGGGATCTGCTTAAGAAACATGATCCAAATAAAAATTATAATGTTTTCTGGGAATTGCTTTTATCCTCTGTGACGCCGCAGTTTACAGGCTTTTATGAAGGAAAGACAGGAGAGGAGTCTTCACGGTATCTGGAAGATTTAGATATTACGCTTGCTTTTGGAGAAGCGGATATGGGGCGGGAAGGTATATGCAGGATTCAGGAAGGGATCCTTGCCTTTGCACATGAATACCAGAGGCATTTTAAGGACTTCCCATACATGTTCCGTATCAGCGGCAGAGACTCATATGCGCCAATGCTTGTTGCCGCAAGTTATCATGAACGGTATTTAAAAGAGATAGAAAAGCGTTTCTTTTTTGAAAAAAACATTATCTGACCGGGAGAATCGCCAAACTCAGGGATTACAATTGCGGCCATATGCTTTTCGTGATATAATGAGCGTTAGCGAGAAGAATAAGCTTGCTTATTCGGCGAGCGGCGAATGCCGGTCATGAATCGCAGATTCATGATATAATAACCGCAGAGGGAAATCAAGCGCCGCAGAGCGGCATTTGATTTTC